>JAEZCA010000042.1 GCA_023412665.1 Bacillota bacterium | reverse complement strand
AATCATCGTATTGCAGCCTTATGGCAGCAAGGAAGATGTTGAGGCTCTGGTTAAAGATCTCAACAGCCTGGAAGGCATAACGGCAAAGTTTATTGATCTGAACTAAAACGAATATCCATGTGATCTTTAAGCCCATGCCGGACACACCGGATGAATCAGCATCAGTAAAGATCCCTCAAACATATGTGTTTGAGGGATTTTGATGTTAAGGGCTTATAACGCATCGTTCAAAGAAAATTTTTCGATTAGGCGATAATTTGCTACGCAAATTACGCTTAGTAGTAAATTTTTCTTACCTCCGCGCGTATCAACGAGGCGGGAGATATACTCACCGCCTCGTTATGTTAACCTATCAATTTTTCCTGTCTGCGTAGGTTTTCGACAATAATATCGCTTTGGCTGCAACCACAGGCATACATTGCTTTTAATGCAGCGCCTGATACAGGGCTTAACAGCGGTTCGCTGTATGTGATGTCATGATCCCTGAGGTATTCTTTCAACGGAGCAAATATCAGATCTCCGGCTTTAAAAATACCTCCGGAATACGAAACCTTTATCGTTTCATCGGCATTGAAATCCAACTTACCAATAACTGCAGCAACAATAAGACCAAGTTCACATGCGGCCTGTTTGTACATCTCCACCGCATAGACATCCCCCTGATCGGCAGCTTCGTTAAGCAACAGCTGGAGCTTTGCGATCTCATCCCTTTTACATTCCAGATCGTTAAGTACGACGGATATGAAGTCAAAATCTGATGTCAAGCCGAATTTTTTACATACGATATCATATGTCCTTCCTTTTGGTATCCTGCCATCCGCCTGTTTTGAAAACAGCTCTATCAGCTTCTTGCCAAGCCAGTATGCCGAACCCTCATCACCGCAAAAGCATCCCCATCCTCCGACTCTGACGGAGTTGTTTTTCTGGTCGGCTCCGTACGCCATCGAGCCTGTGCCTGCGAGGATATTGATCCCGGGTTTGCAGGCAAGGGAGCCTGCCCAGGCTACCTCTACATCATTGACACATTCGACCCTGTCACTCCGCAAAGCTTCCTTCGCTTTAGCTATGAGCTCCGGCACATCTGAAGCGATCTCGCCGAAGCTTGGCACACCGATGCAGGTAAAGTCAACATCGGACATACTAATGTTTGCTTTTTCACAGGCACCTAAAGCACCCTCTCCGATCATTTTTCCGAAGTTTTCCTTCCCAATCTGCAAATAATCGCAGGTGGATGTTTTTATTGAAGATAATATGTTACCGTTTTCATCTATGATCTCAAAAGCAGTTTTTGTACCGCCGCCGTCAATACCGAGAAAATACATGCAAAATGCTCCTCATCGTATGAAAATATCTTTGCGAGAATGGTCAGCGACATTACTGCCCGAACTCATCCGCATATTTTTCCATGTTGATTATCTTCTTCTCAAGTCTTGCTTTCTCCGCTGCAAAAGCCATGAGATGGCTGTGGACCGATTCGTCGATGCCATAACCGGCATCCGATTTACCGGACCGGACAAGGCTGACGAAATCCATCATGATACCATCATCACCGCCGCCGTGCCCCGTTTTTTCCTCTGGGAGACGTATCACCTCTACGTTGCCGGTGGAGAAATTTTTGATCTCTATCTCGCCCTTTTCCATGGCTGCTCTGATCTCACCTTCAGTACCCATCAGTTTGATGGTCCTGCTTATCTCGTTTGTGAATGCGCACATAGTGAAAGCTACAGTAACACTATTTGCAAATTCCATAGTGACTACCTGGTGATCTACTACGTTGTTGTCGCAATGGTAGACGCATCTGCCATATGGTCCTTCCTTCAGCGCCTTATAACGGGCCTCATAGCTGCTGTCGTTGCTGATTGCTGAAGTAGGCCAATCAGTTTCTTCGGTAAGATACAGTTTAGGTGCATAATAAGCACATTCGTTTTTATGTTTACACCCATCAAGGCATCTTAATGGAGCCCCTTCAGGTGCATTCTCCGCATTGAAATGCGTCAGCTCACCAAAGGATGAAATATTTGTACAGTCAGCCCCAATAAGCCAGCGCAGTATGTCCATATCATGGCAGCACTTTTGCAGTATCATCGAGCTCGATCTATCCGAGTTGCTCCAATTTCCGCGTACAAAGCTGTGGGCCATATGCCAGTATCCTACATTTTCATTATGCTGCACCGAGATCAGCCTGCCTATTTTTCCGCTTCTCAGCAATTTTTTCAAGGTCATGAAGAATGGAGTATAGCGCAAAACATAGCAAATGTTCAATATCCTGTTATGCTCGTTTGCATAACTGCCAAGCCTGATGCATTCCTTCGGGTCTGAAGACATCGGCTTCTCAAGCAGTATTTCATAGCCGAGCTCCATTGCCTTCATCGTCGGTTCGAAGTGCATCCTGTCCTGGGTGCAGATAATGGCTGCATCCGCCATCTTTGGTCTGCTGAGCAGCTCTTCCCAGCTCTCGAAGCAATTTTCATCATTGATATTATGCTGTGCCTTGAACCTTTCTCTTCTTTCAGGGTCCGGCTCAGCAACGCCAATGATTTTCAATTCATCCTGGTATCGCAGTGCATAACCGGCATAGATCTCGCCTCTTAAACCGGCACCGATAAGAATTGCAGTAATCGCGCTCATACTATCACCTCATGTTTATTTTTATTGTGTTACCATAGCTGTAAAAATCACGCTTCGCTCACTTCGAGCAAGGCATATTTGCGGAAATCGATGCTTATCCTGTTTTCTCCCGGCTCAAGTTTTGCGATGACCTTTTCATTGACATAGTCATAAACGATATGATGCCTGTCATCCAGCCCTCTCAATTCCACTTCGCCGGAAAAGCTGTCGGCATAGAATGAATAGTACATTCTGCCGGATTGCCTTATGACATGGCACTCCGGAACATCAAATCCCAGGCTGTACAGATCGCCGATATATTCGCCCGACGAAAGTTTTTTATCGTTATATATTCCGATCCATTTGCGCCACAATGCTTCCTTTTCCGGGCCGAGATCATAGTTGGCGCCGGTCTTTACGATTGAAACCGGACTTGATCCTACGGGCCAGGTAAATTTGGTGTTTATAACGCCGCCTGTACCCACTGTGGATGCAAAATCACACTCTCCATCACTCATCTCGACATGGTCGCCGTTATATGGGATCCTGCCTCCCATAAGAGCCTTAAATACCTTCCCCCTCGACCTTACCTGCCAGGAGCTCAGAGGATCTGATGCTACCGGCATATCGAAAAACGGCATTGTATAAACAGAACAGCATGTACCACATGGGCAGAACATTATAAGAGCATCCTTCTTTATTTGCTTTGCTTCCTCGTAGATCAGCCTGAAGAAATCCGGCACTGCTTCGTATGATTCCTCGGGGCGTTCGTGGTAATGGGCCTTGTTGTAGCATAACGGTGCGGCGTTAAGGTGTTGGCCGTCTATCTTGATACCGTCAAAATCCCAGTCCTGCAGTATTTTTCTTACCATCTTCCTTGTTACTTCTTTTACATCATCACAGGCCGGGCACAGGTAATAATTATCCCACCATGTTATATCCTGCTTGTTTCCGTCTGCATCGAGTATGACACTGTCAGGGTGAGCCTGATAATACAGGGATTTGGGGTCGCATGCCATCGGTATCCACCACAGCTGTACTTTTAATCCCTGCGCATGGAGCTTTCTAACAAATTCCTTGATTCCTTCATCTCCATCGGGGAACCTTTCCTTTGAAAGCTCAAAATCCCCTTCCTCATATTGCCATCCGTCATCAAGGCAGACCCACTTAATGCCCAGCTCCTTTACCATGGGAAGGGCTTCATATATTTGAGAGACCTTGAAATCGCGCTCATACCCCCATGAACACCAGGCGACCTCATATGCTTCATTGTTTATAGGCGCAAATACAAGCCCCCGGGTTTCCATAATACGCCTGTATTCAGACATCATATTGAAAAAATCACCATCATGCACCATGACAAATGTTTCGTCGATATCCAGTCCTTCACCCGGCGCAAGCCGTTTATTCATATCCGACGCGACTGAGAAGGCAGCCTTTCCGCCGGAAACCTCTACCGGCAGGCTCACCAGCTTCGGAATGTTCTCACAATGACCTACCGCCAGGCCTATGTCTCGTCTCCAAACATCGGTGACCGGTATGCCTCCGCCATAGTCGGCATCGTTCATGCCCATAAAATTGCCTCTTGTAAAGCCATTGCCCAGCGGCAATATCCAATCGGGCCTCGACTCATAAGAAGCGCCCTGGAAGGACCAGAAAAGCTTTTCCTCGTCCTTTTCAGTGGAATTTATGGTATATCGGCTGCTTACCCATCCGGTTATTTCAACATCGCTCTTTCCTGTATTCAAGAATTGAGTCTTTATGAAAATGGTTGACGGAAACATATCATACGCGCATAACGTGAGCAGCTTTTCAATATTGCCGGCAGTTCCGGAAATCGTGTACTGTACTCCATGTCCATATTTATCGTTTATTTCTTCGCTTTCCGCTGAAAACATACTAAAGTCATCAACAATTCCATTGCCGGTCACAAGATAGTGTGAGTTTTCAAAGCTCCCCAGTGCATTGGCTTCTCCTGCGTGGAGATGCAGCACACGGCTTCTGAGGTGCGAATCAAACTCGATCGCTATTGCTTTGTTCATTACTGTAAAAGGTGCTTTATTGAGTTCGGGCATTTTATTTCCCCCATTTATTTTTGTTGTAATACTCAGACAGTGACGGAAAGCAGGGAATACTCTGTTTTTCGTCACTGTCTGCTCCTTGTTCTATTTGAGCTTTATCCACGCGTCAAGTCCCACAGGATTGCCCGGGTCTACACCCTTTAGCAACGCTTTTTGGTACGCGATCAGCTGGACAGCGGCAATAAGGGGAAGCCCCTCTGCAATATTGCCGACATCAGGGTGCTTGATATGCAAAGCTACATTCTCTATGGTATCGTACGAATCATCGGTTAACACGACGATCGTTGCACCCTTTTTAGCCAGATCCGCAACCAGGTCAAGCTGGTATTGTTTGTTTTCCGGCTTGAGGCCGGCAACGACGAGGGTATTTTTATCGATCAGGACCATGGGGCCATGCCTTACATCAAGCACATGATAGTAATTTGAATGTGTACAGCATATTTCCATGAATGCAAGTGCAGCCTCATTAGCCAGGCCGGAAATATCTCCATCCGCAAGGACTACTGCGCTGCTCCATTGCTTCTCGGAAATAACTTTGAGCGAAGCCTCATTATCTTCAATGAATTTATCTCCTATCGATGTCATCCTTTTGATATCATCATATGTCCTGGCGCAGTCGGCAAAGCCGGCAAGCAATAATGCTGTCGCCGCATACAGATTAGTAACAGTACCGGTTTGGCAAACACTTTCATCAAATGCCCATGGCAGCTCCAGACATATATCTGCGATCTTTGCAAGCTCCGAGCCTTCAACACAGGCTATACCGACTACGGGTACATCAAGCTCATTCTTCATGGCAGTGACTGCTTTCAGTATTTCCGTTGTGCTTCCGGAACGAGAGATGGCAACGATCAAAGCTCCGCTAAACGAAGCTTTGTTTGCATTGAAATTGACCATTACATCACCGCCGGTAATACTGAATGAGTTCATGTCAAATTCCGTGCGGGCAATTATTTCTGCCGACTGTGACACAAAGTAGCTCGACCCTGAGCCAACAAATATTATTGACTTTGGTTTTTTGTCAATATAAAACTTTCTGAGGCTTTCCTTATGAGACTCAAAATACTTGATAGTTTTATCAAGGGTATTGTACTGTCTTTTAATCTCAAAATAAGTCTTGTCCATACAAATCTCTCCTTTTCACTCGCTTAGTTCGAAACAGCGGCGTAATAACTTTCAAGCGTATGCTTTATGTTTCCCTTGACCAGCTCTACAGGATCACTGCTCATGAGGCCATCACGGATCTTCCAGTACAGCGAGGGGAAATATTGACTGATGAGCGGCATCGGTATTTCTGTCCTGTGCAGATTGCTTATCAGCACATCGATAGACCTCACCATCTGCGGATCACCCAGATAATATCTGCACCTGTCGGAGTAGCTGTACTTCCTGTCCAATCGTTTCTGAAGCTCGCTGCCTTTGTAATGGTTCTTCCAGTTGCCAGGGTTTGAGAGCATAACATTTTCAAGTTCACCTGATAATCCTGAAAGGCTGTCTTTTCCATACAGCAGGTCCTTCTCCACAAGCTCGAGGGCCAGGAGTCCTTCTCTTAGCGCAAATGTCAATGCCGGCCCTACTTTCAATATGGCTATGCCGTCCTTTACCATCTGTTTTAGTGCCGATTCCTTTTGATAATCTGTCGAATGTCCCTCAAAAACCAGATCAGGGTACTTTTTCAGGATACGCTTCAGCTCTGCGGCATCATCTGCGTTATAGTCATGCACCGTATTTGAACCGAATTCGACACCAGGCTGTACAACTACCGCTATTACATTTTCCCATGCCTCTTTCAGGCCTTTGCTCATGAAATCCTTCCTAAACATATCGACCGTTGCTTCAAAATCGGACGAACTAGTGACCTTCAGACCTTCATCCTCCTGTGCACCGCCTGGTATCGGCACTTCACTGCCTATCACATACACAGGCCTTTGTGAGTCTTTTCCGGTCCTCCGGTACGCTTCCTCTGCTGCCTGGCAAAGGACTGCGCCCCTTTGTGCGATTATTTCGGGATCCAGGCTTCTGTCACCATCATCCTTAAGCTTCATGCTTGTATCCAGGTGTATTTTTGTAAAACCCGCTTCAACATAGGCTGTAACGAGCTGCGTTGCTTTCTCCATGGCCTCTGTTTCATTTTCATGCTGCCATGTGAGCGGACCGAGGTGATCACCTCCCAATATTACTTCTTCTTTTGGGAAGCCTTTTCTGGCGGCGATGCCGTAAACATAATCTCTAAAGACCGATGGTGTCATTCCTGTGTATCCGCCATACTGATTGACCTGGTTTGCCGTGGCTTCCACAAGCAGAGGCGATCCGTACCTCAAAGCCTCTTCCATTGCTGATTCTATGACCCATTCATGTGAACTGCATATTGAGCATACGCCCACCGCTGCTCCGGCCTTGTTGCGTTTGATTATTTCCTTCAGCAGATGCATACGTCCTGACCCTTCTCTCGTATTGTCATTTCACTACTGTCGTTGTCTGTATTTCAAGCATTACTGCACATTTTTTCCGGCATTTATAACGCATCGTTCAAAGAAAAATTTTCGATTGTAGAAAATTTTTCTTACCTCTGCGCGTTTCAACGAGGCGGGAGATATGCTCACATCCTTTTCTTTCGATTAATCGAAAGAAAATATCTGAAAGGCAAATCGGTACCCGCCACCTGTAGAAGTGGGGGACATTATTCGCCTCGTTATAACGCATCCCAATCCCAGCCATTTATTTTTGCCAATCTTCCGAATGCCTCAATGGTCCCGGGGCCATAATCCCGGCTTCCGACCACACCTCCGTTTTCAGTGACCCACTTCTTGACCGGCTGACATGCATTATCAGGGCATATGAAGTACTTGGCCACATCAGGCTTCATCATAGGCAGATCCATTTCCTGGTCTCCGGCTACGACTATATCTTCAGGAGCTATGCCCATCAGTTTTGAAATCTCCCTCACAACCACATCCTTTGTAATAAAAGCGGGAAGCGCTATCAGCATTTTTTCCTCACGTATTAACTGGATCATCAGCTGTGTCCTGTCTGCATAATTTTCCTCAACATATGCAAACAGCTCATCCGCCAGCTCCTCCGAAGGAGCAAATTCAAACCATGCTCCGTTATATTGCAAAAATTTAGGATCAAATTTGGAACATATATCTTTAATAAATGGATTCAAACAGGATTCACGGACTTTCTCCAGCATTTCCCGCATAATGTCGGTGTATGGCTGTACATTTTCAAGCTTATCGCCTTTCAAAATGCAAAGCTCAAGACTGACAACACCTGATATAAAAGCAGGCATACTTTTAATCGAGCTTCCTAAAATCAAATCAATCTGGGGTTTTGCATCCCACGCTGTATTCGTGGCCCATTTGCACCCATGCCTCTCCAGCTTGTCCAGAAATTCAGAGTAAACGTCCGGAAACCTGGAGTAAGGGTTGAATCCTCCAAGAGCCGTACCATCAAGATCAGTTACAAACAACTTTGGAAATTTGCATTTTTGCCTTGACATAGTACCTTCTTCCTTTACCGTTTCTTCGATCACTCGCTAAAATCATTTGACACTGATGTTTTCATCTTTTAGGCCGAGAATATCTTTTAGAAATTTTTCTTTAGCTTTGTCATTTGACATTTGCAAAACAATTTGCAAAAATGCAGTATCTTCAGCTTGAGTAATGATTTCCATTTTTCTTACTTTTGCTTTTGCGTTCTTGATCAGTGAATTTACTTTTACAAATTGTCCTTGCTGCTGGTCAAAATTCAAACTCAAAACAACTGTATTATCCTTACTTAACACACCTTCAAGCTTTCCCAGCAAACCCAGTGTAAAATAGATCATCACCGTTGCCAGAACGGCAGCTTCGTAAAACCCTGCACCTGCGGCGATCCCGACACATGATACGGCCCAAAGTGTCGCAGCCGTAGTCAGCCCTTTGACATTAGGTCCTTCCTTAATGATCGTTCCAGCCCCTAAAAACCCGATACCGCTTATGACCTGGGCTCCCAGCCTTGCCGGATCAAGACTCGTAGTTCCTTTATACATATGAAAAATATACTCTGATGTCACCATAACGAGAGCGGACCCTATAGAAACAAGTATATGTGTCCTGAAGCCTGCAGCACGATTGCGGTTTTCTCTTTCCATCCCTATAAGCCCACCCAGTACTGTGGCTGTAAGCAATCTAAGTATTACTTCCTCTACAGGCATTGCAGATCCCTTTCGACTTTTATATTAAGGCTAATCCCATTCCCAGCCGTTTATTTCCGCCAATCTTTCAAATGCTTCAATTGTTCCGGGGCCATAATCACAGCTCCCGACCACGCCACCGTTTTCTGTGACCCAATCTTTGACCTGCTGGCATGCATTATTGGGACAAATACAGTATTTTGCCACATCAGGCTTCATCATGGGCAGATCCATTTCCGAATCTCCGGCTGTGACTATGTCTTCTGCCGTTATGCCCGTCAATTTTGAAATCTCCCTAACAACTACATCCTTTGTAAGAAAAGCAGGGAGCGCTATTATTCTTTTTTCCTCAGGAATCAGCTGGATCATGAGCTCTGACCTGTCCGGATATTTTTCCTCGACATATGCAAACAGCTCCTCCGCCCGTTCCTCCTTGGGAGTAAAAGCAAACCAGGATTCGTTATATTGCAAAAATATAGAATCAAATTTTGAGCATATATCTTTTATGAATGAATTCATGCAGGATCCATGGACTCTCTCCAGCTTTTCTTGCATAATGTCGGAGTATGGCTGTACATTTTCAAGCTTATCGCCTTTCAAAATACAAAGCTCAAGACTGACTGCACCGGATACAAAAGCAGGCATACTTTTCATCGAGCTACCCAAAATCAAATCGATCTGGGGTTTTGCCTCCCATGCCGTGTTTGTGGCCCATTTGCACCCATGCTTCTCCAGCTTGTCCAGGAACTCAGAAAAGACATCCGGGACTCTGGAGTAAGGACGAAACCCTCCAAGGGCCGTACCATCTAGATCAGTAATAAATAACTTTGGAAATCTATTTTTTTGCCCCGACATAGTACCTTCTTCCTTAAGAGGAGACGGGGAACTATTTGTAAAATAGTCCCCGTTCTCTTAATGTAGTTTTTAATTAATGCCTAATTTTGCAGCCTCTTCATTTACTTCCTTTATGACATCATTGAGCCCCTTGTCCTCATATCCCTTGACTATTTCAGCCCACTGTTCTTCAACCGGCCTATTGTCATACATGATCTTTATAATGTCGTCGTTTATTGACAGCGTGAATTTATCCTTTGCCGGAGTAGACAGGAAAGTTAACGGAAGCTTGTAATCAGCAATTTTCATATTTTCCATGCCCCAGTTGATATACTCGATAGACATGGCAAACGAGTTCGGTGAAGCTAATGCTTCAGGATTGGTAGGATCCCAGTAGAAGTCGCTGCCCCACTGAACAAGATTACCCAGGCTCTTTTTAGAAGCATACCTTTTTTCCAGGTCAGTGCTTGGCGCGTCAACTACCTTTCCATCTTCCATGTAGATGATCTTGTCGCCTTCTCTAACGTAATCTACACCTTCGATACCATATTGGTAATATGCCTTGCCTTCATCTGATATGAGATAATCATACAGTCTTAAGATTCTATCCATTTTCTTGTCGTCAACTTTTGCGCTGATGTAGCTTTCAGAAGAAGATGCGCCATCTACGTACTGATACCTGTTGCCATCTGCAGAAGGCCAAATTTTCAGGACCTTTACGCAGTCCTTGATGTTTTTATCAGGATATGTCTTGTTAAATTCAAGTTCTTTTATGGAGTTGGTCACTGTTGCACCGGCTCTGCCTGAATAGAACTTAGCATCCCCTTCCTTGTATTTAAGGATAGCTAAATCTTTGTCTATGACTCCCATCTCGAACATATTCTTTATAGCTTTGATACCTTCGGGTGTATTCTTTGAGAAATAAGCAGGAATAAATTTTCCGTCTTCCTTTATCCATTTGTAATCTGCATTATCCCCATAGGTAGCAACAGGATTGTAAGCCATCAGCAAACGTCCTGTCATAACGGAAGGATCCTTAAAAGTCAGGCCCACTGTACTCTTACCTTCCGGGTCCTTTTCAACAAATGCCTTGAGCATATTCACAAAATCATCATAGGACTCAGGTTCCTTCGTTATTCCTAACTGCTGTGCCCAGTCCCAGCGATAGATCAGAACGTTATCCATCATACCGTATTTTAAGTTGGTATAATTTGCGCGAGGTATGCAATAAAGCTTTCCGTCACTTGATTTCATTGCCTGGAAGGATTCACTATTCAAGTAGGCTTGAAGATTTGGATACTGGCTCAAATCATCCGGAATAGCTTTCACTATGTTCTGCTTTGTCCAATTGCTGTAGTTTTTGCTTCCGAATGCGTCCATGGCAAATACGTCAGGCAATTGATTTGAAGCTGCCCACATTTGTATTTTTGTCTGATAGTCATCATAGGTTATCGGCTGCATTTTAATAGTCAAATTGAGTTTTTCCGATATTGCCGCATATATTGGCTCTGTTTCCTTATTTACCGCATCATCTGAGCTGTCCCATATCGATACGGTTATTTCAACATGCTCCTTAAAAGGATCTTCCGCGGCAGTTGATGGAGTTTGCTCTGTAGTACCGGACTGCGAAGTACCTGGTTGAGGATCCTTTGCGGAACTGGTACCACCGTTATTACCACATCCGACCAGGCCGCTACTAACTAAAAGTAACGATATTAGAAGTGCCACGACTCTTGTAAGGTTTTTCTGTTTTCCTTGCATCATAATCCCCCTATCGCTTTTTTTCTTTTTATTTATAACAGCACTGCTGCTATATTCTTTCATCATTCTTTTATAGAGCCGATCATAATACCCTTTACGAAATATTTCTGAAGGAACGGGTACAGACACATGATCGGTATTAAGGTGATCACGATGGCCGCCATCTGGACACTTTCCTCATAAACCCTCGTCTGGCTCCTATCAAGCTGCATCCTCATTTTGTCAGAGACAATTACATTTATCAGTATTTGTCTTAATACAGTCTGCAGGGGACGTTTATTCTCCTCACTAATAAAAAGTAATGCATTCCACCATTCGTTCCACATTCCGACCGCATAGAACAATGAGAAGGTTGCAATGATAGGCTTTGATACAGGCAGTACGATCCTGGCTAAAATCTGGAAATCATTAGCGCCATCGAGTCTGGCCGATTCTTCCAGACTGGCAGGGATGGTGTTGAAATAATTTTTCATTATTATCATATACCATGTACTTATCGCTGACGGCAAAATCATACTCCAGACCGAGTTGACCAGCCCCATTTTGCTCACTACCAGATAGAACGGTATCAGGCCGCCATTGAAAAACATTGTAAAAAGTATTAATGCCAATATTACATTTCTGCCCGGCAAGGTCTTTTTAGATAAGGCATATGCGCAAAGTACTGAAAAGAACATGCAAATAGCCGTACCTACAATCGTAATAAATAATGTCACCAACAATCCCTTATAAAAGCTCGCCTCACTGAAAACCATCTTGTATGATTCCAGCTGAAAAGATACAGGTAACAAATAGACCGGAACTGCTATCAGATCTTCGTACTTGGCGAAGGAAGTAATAAACACGTTATAGAAGGGATATATCATTATAATGCATAACAGTCCCAGGATTGTAGTATTTACGATATCAAAAGTGCTCCATCTCTTCTTGCTGCGTACCTTGTTAGCCACGATTAGTCCTCCTATGCTTTGTCCTATGCTCAAACCTTTATGCGTCAGAATAGTCCCTCTTCGCCCAGGGCTGTTACAATTTTATTTGAAATAACTACCAGCAGCATGTTAACTACGGATTTTATAAGGCCGATGGCTGTAGAGTATCCAAAGTCCATACCGGCTGTGAATGTTTCACGATATATATAGGTATCCATGGTATCAGCAACTGAATAAACAGGTGAGCTGTAAAGATTAAAAATCTGGTCAAAGCTGACGCCGCTCATTATTTGTCCAATGTTTAAAATAAGCAGTATTGCGGTGGTGCTCCTGATACAAGGCCATGTTATATGCAGGATCCTCTGGAACCTGTTTGCCCCGTCCATGCTGGCAGATTCATACAGCTCAGGATTTATGCCGGCCAGGGCAGCCAAATATATAATCGAGTCCCAGCCCATCTCCTTCCACACATAGCTAATATATACGATAGGTCTGAAGTATTCTGTATTGACCAAAGGAGATACACTATGTGAAACACCAACCAAACTGGATATCTGATTGTAAATACCATTTTGTGAAAATATGTTTGCAACGATTCCAGATAGTACGATCCATGAAATAAAATGCGGGAAAGTAAAAAATGTCTGATATACCTTTTTCAGTTTGTTTTTTGATAACTCATTGAGCATTATTGCAAGAATAATCGGCGCCGGAAAATGGATGAGCATCTTGCATATACTCAGTATAAGCGTGTTTTTTAAAGAAGCCAGAAAGCCCTTATCCGTCAGAAGCAGTTTAAAGTTATCCAATCCGACCCATGGGCTCCCCAGTATGCCCTTACTGAAATCATAGGTCTTGAATGCAAGAGTCACGCCCCCCATAGGCAAATAGCAAAATATTACGTACCAGGCAATAGCCGGCAGCAACATTAAATAGTAATATCTATGGTTGATTACCCTTTTCAAAAGAGGTGATTTGGAAGCATTTGATTTAGTGCCGATAGAAATGTTCATACGTCTGCTCCATTAATAATATTTGTAGAACTAATAATGCAAAAATGAAATAGCGTACTTATATTATAGAACGCTACACTCGTGGAATACATGAACGTTTAATTTAACTTTACATAATAAATCTAAAAAAAATATTAGATTGGTTACATAATGTGATAATGAAAATAAAACAGTGTAGAAAAACACAATCATATCTGTAGAATATTACATAGAAGTCACGCTCAATATATCTTTTCTTTCCACGCTTCTCTATATTTTGAAGGTGATATACCTTTCATGCTCTTGAAAACACGGATGAAATAAAAGTAGTCATTATATCCTACTTTTTCACCGATCTCCTGCACAGAATAATTGGAGTTTTCCAGCAGATTACAGGCTTGTGCGACCCGCAGCTTCGAGACATAATTTCTGCAATTTTCACCGACGAACTTCTTAAAGAGAAAACTTATGTAGTTGGGACTTATGAAAAACTTTTCCGCCAGCTGCTGGACAGTAAATGACTTGTAATAATTATTGTCTATATATTCCAGTACCTGCTTAACTATGGCATTGTCGACTTCTTCCAATTTATCATTGTCCGATAATGAACAATGCTTGATAGCTAATCGCTTCAGTTCCTCAAGCATATTGTTTACGTTTTCATAGGTAGCAATAAGCTGCTCATAATCATCTATAGTAGTATCATTATCCTCCTCCTGGAATCTTAATAATAAAGCCGTTATCAGATGGTATACTTTAAAGGCACTCCTGATATTCAAAGAACCGCTTTCAAATAAGCTCCCCATATTAATAAAGCTATCATCTACAATACTGGCATCTTTTTGCCGGATAGCCTCCTCCAGTGCTTTCAGACAATTGGAAAGCACTCTTGTGTCACATTGCTTTGCAATATAAACACCTTTAGTGCCTAAAACAAAATACTGGTAAGCGGCAATTATAGATTCGATTATGGAGTTTTTCAAAGCATCGATTTGGTTTACTCCTGAGAAAACACCTATACTGATAATATCCTCCCTCAATTGCCCAACAAGATACTGCTGCAGTTCATCAACATTTTGGGACTGAAGAAGGTATATCCTCTTATTGAAGTCATAGTTCATCTGAATACAGCTGGAGCTTTCGGGCATAGAAAGCTTACCCTGACCTATGGCTGCAACGATGGTGATGCCTCTGTTATTCTCAAATGAAAGGCCCGCTTCATTTAATACCCTGACAGCTTTGTGTTGTTCATCTGCAGACAGTAAATCCATAATATCCGGCAAGCGGCTGCTTACTTTAAGCTTTACCTTATTCAAAATTTTTCTGGCATTTGAAAGTATACTTATTATCTCTTCTTCGTCAAATGGCTTGAGGCAGTATCCAATGGCATTATATTTCAAAGCCTTCTGAGCATAGGCAAACTCTGCATAACCGCTGATAATAACGAATAAAATGTTTGGGTTTACTTCTGATGCCTTCTTGATCAACTCGATCCCTGAAATACCGGGCATCCTGATATCCGTAAAAACAATGTCAGGCTCATACTCGCGGATGAGCTCCAACGCATGTAGTCCATCCAAAGCACTCCCTATGATTTTAAAGCCTTCCTTCTCCCAATCTATACTCAGCTTAAGACTTTCAATAATCAAGCTTTCATCATCAACGATAATTGCCTTATACATGGCTATCTCTCCTTACTGGAATCCTTAGTATGACTTCAGTTCCTTTTCCCTGTTCGCTGTTGATGCTTATTCCATATTCATTTCCAAACATTAGCTTTATACGGTTGTTAACGTTAAATATACCAATACTTGAGCTGATCTTTAGAGGATTGTCTATATCGGTACCGTTTAGTTTGCACTTGGTCTCTTCCAATATATCAGCTTCCATCCCGACACCGTTATCTTTTATGGAAATCACAATATGATCATTTTCGTCTATTTCACTGCTCATTATCAGACTTCCCTTTTCCATGCTTGGCTCCAGGCCATGAAAAATAGCATTTTCCACAATCGGCTGGAGAATCATTTTGGGGACCAGACTATCCAGTGTTGCCGGCGATATATATTCATATACCTCGAATCTGTCTCTAAACCTTACTTTTTGGATCTGGATATAAGCCTTGACGATATTTAGCTCATCAGACAGTTTGACCTCGTCCGCCCCTTTGACTCCATATCTAAGGATCTTACTCAGAGCTTTTGTCATGTCACAAATATCATTGTTCCCTTTAATAGCCGCCATCGCTTTGATGGATTCCATCGTATTGTATAGAAAATGGGGGTTGATCTGGCTTTGCAAAAAGCTCAGCTCTGATTGCTTCTTTTCCAGTTCTGCGTTGTATAGCCTCGTACTGGTCTCCAGAAGTCTGTGAGTCAATCCGTTTATCTCATCAAGCATTTGATTGAATTCATTTGCCATTAATGTCATTTCTGAATAGCCGTCAATCTTTATCCTCTTTTTGAGAGTCTTGAGGTTACCGGATTTTATACTCTCCATAAAGTCCATCAATTTTTTAATGGGATGCAGGATATTATTTACCGTAATAGTGAATGGAATAGATATCAGTACAAGAGCTATGATGGATATCATCAGTATTTTTTGGCGCAGGCTGTATAATTCCTGGAACAGGCTTGCTTCTGTTGTTATAGTGACAATGCTGCCATCTATGCCCCCTAGAGGCATTATATGAACTATGCTTTTTTTCCCGTCTATTGGAATCATGGTTTGTGTATTCCCTGCTATTGCATCATAATCCAGCAGATCAAACCTGGTCCCATTGGTCTTGGAATCATTATTAGCTAATATATTCAAATTTCTATCCAATAGGTAAACTCTGACAGGTGTCATATTTATTTTTTCGATACTGGCATCAAAGATATTATAGTTTAGTATAATCGCAATAACTCCTATACTGTTCTGTGAAAAGTGATCGGGGTTGGTGGAATATACCGGCATACCAACTACCAGGCACATTTTATCCTGATATACACCGCTGTTCAATATCTCTATACCTGTATAACTTGGCTTTTCATGTTCTTTGATAAAGGATACATAATTTCTGATAAAGTCCGTGCTTCCACTCATAGAATAGGAATTGCCGTTTTCACCTATAACCACGATATCCAGTATCCCCTCCCTGAGGTAGGAGATATTTTTGAACAGGTTATCAAGAAGTTCTACCAACATGAGTTTTTCAGAATAATCCTCTGCTAACAGATAATTTTGTACCGCAATATCATAAGCGATGCTGGTTGCTATTTTGTCGATCTGTGCACAATTTGAGCTAATGTTTTCACTTACCTGCAAAACCATATTTGAGGAGTATTCTGTATTATTCCTTCTAAGAATATTTGATGTCTGGTAATAGGCAACCAAAATAATAAGTCCGACAAGAAGCACTGTTAAGACCGCAATAAATATCATCTGTTGCCTGATCAGCATTTTTCTAAAGAACATCAAATATCCACCCCTGTGCTTTCGTGCCGTCCTTTACCAGAATGCTCCATACACAAAATAAGTTTACCATAATTACCGGCATTTTTGATAGACACAATTTTTATTTCTGGAAACGGATTTTTATTCACATAAAAGAAGCCTGCCCTCAGGATAGAGAGCAGGCCTTTGTTTGATTACATAGTTCTGCGGCAACAGGTGTGCCTTAATTGGAGCCGCCAGTCATCAGTTCCACGAAGCGGCGGAGCACGGCAGAGACTTCTGCTCTGGTGGCAGTGCTCTGCGGCTCAAGCGAAAAAGAAAAATATGCTGCATCGTGTTTGTCGGGCTTCGAGCAGTTTGAATGCAGAAAAACGGATACTGTCATATACGGACTGAAAATTATAATAGGAGAAGACGAGTATCTTTATTTCCCAGGGCAATAATGAGGCGGGTGTGCAAAAGTTCAACTGTTTCAGTCTGCACTGATCATTTTCCCAATTAATGAGCTACATAATGCAACGATGCGCCGGATTATGTAAAATATTGTCAGGCCAATCAGGGCTTCTGGGGTGAATTTATAATGAAAGAGTTGATTTTTTGCACATTCTGCTCATAAACGTCTGGTAGACATGGGACGGTTCTGTGTCTTGAATTTTAGGTATAAAATCATCCCAGACTTCCCTTACACTAGCCGGAACCTGCTGCTGTCTTTGAGCACTTTTTTGTTTTTTTTCAGTCACGGTATCGTCACCTATGATGCCAGTCAGGGTTACTTCGGCAAAGCTCCGTCTGAAATGACTGATTACGAGTGCACCTTACTTGCCGGAATTCCCAATGCACCATCTGTCTATTATAAACACCTAGGGAAATAGCTTTGTTAATTATAGTAAATGTTACCATAATATGCTATACTAAACTTCATGATTAATCCGCTCATGTTGCTGTTATGGTCGACATGGCCATTAAAGGCAACAATATTATACTAAGAAAGGATGAGCCAAATGAAGAAAGCGTCAAGAAGTTGGGCTATTCTCTGTTGTATTGCGATGATCATCCAGATGTTCACAGTCGTTCCCACAGTACTCGCATCCGAATCGGTACAGGTCACCTACGACCTGTCCACCACAGTTGAAGCGGGCCAGAAGTACATAATCGTTTCCAATGGTTACGCATTGAAGAATGAAGTCGCCAATGTCTCCACCGCCAACGGCGGTATTTCGCTGGCTTCTTCCGCTGTCACTGTGGCCGACGTCAAGATAACCTCCGAAGTTACCGATGATATGATCTGGGACTTCGCTCAAGGGACCTCGGCCCTGGCCGGCCCATACACTACAGGTTTCTTTATTACGAACGGTGAAAGCAAGTACATTTCCCGCGGCTCGAGCGGCGGCTCGGGTGTTGCTCCTTTGAATACCTCCACATATAACGCTGAGAATGTTGCGTCAAAGCCCCATTATTGCTACTGGGCCTTTGAGGACATAAGCGCTGATGGCACCAACAAGAGCATGTTCTTGTTCAGCTCCAACTCCAGTGACTATGTGTTTTTCATGCGCGGTGCGGCCGCAGGCTTCGACGCCCCCGGTACTTCCCAGAGCAATATGGAATCATCCCTCGCGAACTATCCCGTCCAGCTGTATAAGGTCACGACCATAAGCGATCCCGGTCCAGAGGATCCAGAGGATCCGGACAACTCT
Organism: Bacillota bacterium; assembly: GCA_023412665.1. Taxonomy (GTDB): domain Bacteria; phylum Bacillota; class Clostridia; order Acetivibrionales; family DTU013; genus DTU013. Next base: position 106,656 of record JAEZCA010000042.1, on the reverse strand, counting down.
GTGCTGCGTCACGAGCTGCTCTTTATGTCCGACACACACTCCGACATGACCGGCAGCGTAGCTAATTTCACAAACGTACGCGCCATCCTGCCACTCCTGAAGGCGGAAGACATCCATCCTGAGGTCATCTCCTTCGGCGGCGACTATATCGAGGACGATAAAGCTTACCTCGTCAACTGGGAGGATGTCCACTCGACGCTGACCGGTGTCCTCTCCACGACATATCCTGATGCTGAATACGTCTTTACGACGGGCAACCACGATAAGGAAACAAACGGCGGCATCAGCGATGCGGAATTCAAACGTATATTCGGCTTCGACCGCGTCGGTGTCAGCTGCGTAAGCGACGATTACGAGATTTTCCATATCGGTGCGCAAGGCAATAACACGAGCGGTGTTGACAAGGAGATATTCTACGAATCCGACATTCAGGCACTTGACGCCTATCTGGCCGGCAAGGTCGGCTCCGGGAAGGTTATATTCATCCAGACCCATTGGCCGTTGCACCGTGCCTACAACTGGAAATGGCGCGACATAACCAACGCTGGCAGACTGATCGATACCCTGAATAGTTACGGCGACGACCTTGATATAGTGTTCCTGTGGGGGCACAATCACTATACCGATGCTAACCGCCATACCATCAAGCATCCCGGTGACGACCTCCTCTATGCTGATGGGGCATCTAAGACCATCAGGTTCACCTATGCCAACGTTGGCTGCATGAACGATTTTTACCCCACCCAAAAGCCTAATAAAGAAACGACCGTCGGTCCGGGCGTCTGCCTATCGGTCAACATCTTCAACGACAAGCTGGTGTTTACCTATAACCGTCTGACCGGCGGAAACACGAGCACCCCGGTTCTTACCCACGACGCCAATATAACAATCTCAGGCACGAGCTATCAGAACCCCGCCGTTACCGAGATTGCATTGCTGAATCCTTTTGACGACCAGGTCCCTGATGACTCAACTGTCGTTATTGAAGGAGCTCAACAAGTAAAACCCGGAGGGGAATTCACATTAAATGTTATACTTGATAATAGTGTCAAAAGCGTATATGCGGGAGATATTATCCTGAATTACGACAATAGCCTTTTTGAATTAAAGTCTTGCGATGAGACAGGGGATCTGGTCCAGATTGTAGGTACTGAAAAAGAACAGCCCGGAAAAGTCAGGGTACTTCTTGCCACTGAAGGTATAGCGATGAACGAAGGCAAGGTTCCGCTTTTTGATCTTGATTTTAAAGCGAAGGATACTGCTGCCGGCAAGTCGGGTTCATTTACCATCACAAAATCAGACTTCGGTATTATGCCTGACGGTCTGGTATATTCGGCTTCAAGTACAGGTATTGATATACTTGTGGAAGAAGCATGGAAATCTGGAGATACCAACGATGACGGTGTGATAAACATTGGCGACCTTGCTATTTGTGCATACTACTATCTAGTAAGTGAAGGAGACCCGAATTGGAATCTTGCCAAGTCATCAGATGTCAATAATGATGGGATTATAAATATTATAGACCTTGCATTTATTGCACAATTAATATTGGACTGAATAAAGAATATAGGCTTATGATTTGAGAGATGCAACATCTTTTATTGCAAATGGTTACGAATACGAGGGTATGTCCATGAGCATACCCTCGTATTAATTGTGTGCCCGGCGTGCGTACATTAAAAATGCCTGATTCACGTTTCCGCAAATCAAGCATTTTCAAGTGTTTTGTTGGAGCCCTCAATCAGAGTCGAACTGATGACCTCATCCTTACCATGGATGCGCTCTGCCTACTGAGCTATGAGGGCGTATTCTGTTGCGGCACCGGTGGTGCAGCTTGCGCTGTCGGCGTAGTGCGCTTGCAGCGTGTGGTCTCCTGCCTGCGAATCAATGGAGCGGGTGATGGGAATCGAACCCACGCAGTCAGCTTGGGAAGCTGATATTCTACCATTGAATTACACCCGCATGATCTTATTTTCGACGGGCGAATTGTATTATAACACATCAGATTTGCCCTGTCTAGTATGTATATGCTGTATTTTTTGCCACGTTTTCTGTGATCTATCAACGTTTCCTGCGGCTAACCTATATCGCCCGTTGCCCGGTTGTCGCTGTTCAGCCGCTTTTATCGCCCCGTTATATCTTGCCCTCTTCGAGGTACTTCTCCAGCTTGCGCTTTACGCGCTGGAGTGCGTTGTCTATTGATTTTACATGTCTGTTCAGCTCGACTGCTATCTCCTGATAGGACCTGCCCTGCAGGTACTGGGACAGTACCTCCCATTCAAGGCTGCTGAGTATTTCTCCCATTTTCACCTCTATGCCGGCAAATTCCTCCCTGTTGATCATCATTTCCTCAGGGTCGCTTATGCTCTCTTCGCTGATGACATCCATCAATGTGCGGTCGGAGTCTTCGTCAAATATTGGCTTGTTGAGGGATATGTACGAATTGAGCGGAATGTGCTTTTGCCTGGTAGCTGTCTTTATGGCCGTAATGATTTGGCGAGTGATGCAAAGCTCTGCGAATGCTCTGAAGGATGACAGCTTGTCCCCTCTGAAATCCCTGATGGCTTTGTAAAGGCCGATCATGCCTTCCTGGATGATGTCCTCCCTGTCTGCGCCTATGAGGAAATATGTCCTTGCTTTTGCTCGGACAAAGCTCTTGTACTTGTTGATAAGAAACTCGAGGGCTTTGTCATCTCCTGCTTTTGCGTCTCTGATGATCTCCTCGTCCACTGCGGGATTATAAGCTAATTGTGCCTCGGCTTGAGCATTCTGCTTCAAAAATATGCCTCCTAATATGTAATGCAAATCATGTTACAAACAGGCAATTTTACTGGGAGTTCACCCTACCCCATTATATGTTAATGTCTTCTTTTATGTCAAGCTGAAACTTGCTCCGGTGCGGTTTTTCAAGTTTTCGCGGCAACCGCAGGATCATATGGCAGTCCGTAGCCGCCTTACATTATTGGGAAATAATGTCTGAAATAAAAAATTCCTCTATATAATTATCGGCAGTTTTGTTTTCTTTTGAATAAACAATTTTGCATTTATAAAAAAACTCCTTCTTCCGAGTGTCTGTTTAGTGTCACTGTAAGGTTGGCTCCGGAAGAAGAAATTTCATCAGTGCTGTTTCATGTTTCTCTGCCTGACTATATCATATATCACGATTGCGCCCGCTACTGCGGCATTCAGCGATGATATGTCGCCGAGCATCGGTATGTTGACGGTAAAATCACAGGCTTCTCTGACCAGCTTGCCCATACCTTCGCCCTCACTCCCTATCACAAGGGCAATTCCTCCTGTGAGATCGTGGTCATAATACGGCTTCTCTCCGGTGGAATCAGTTCCGGCCACCCATATGTTCTTTGTTTTCAGATACTCTATAGTCTGTACGATATTGGTGACACGAGCAACGGGCACATATTCGATTGCGCCTGCCGATGCTTTTGATACCACCGATGTCAGCCCGACGGCTCTACGCTTTGGTATGATAACTCCGTGCACGCCGGCGGCATTTGAAGTCCTGAGTATGGAGCCAAGATTGTATGCGTCGGTGATCTCATCAAGGATTATTATAAATGGCGGCCTGCCGCTGTCGGCTGCTGCCTTGAGTATATCATCGATCTCAACATAATCCTTTGGAGAGGTCAACGCGATAATGCCCTGATGGGCATGAGTCTCGGACATTTCATCAAGCTTTGAGCGCTCGACCTCCTGAATGATTATATGGTTTTGCCTTGCCAGCGCTATTATCTGATTAATGGAGCCTTCCTTCTCGCCTTTTGAAACAAGTATCCTGTTTATGCTTCGTCCCGATTTGATCGCTTCCATGACTGAATTTCTTCCCTCAAGCTTGTCAAGGCTGTCTGCAAGCTGGTTGTCGGGTTTTTGCCCAGCTAAAAGGTCGGACTTCTTTTCTATGCTCTTCGTAAAGGTCTTTGGCGGCTTTCGGTCTGTGCTGCCGTATGGTTTACGATCCTTAAAGCCGGCCGGCTCCCTTACCTGATCCCAACCGGTATCACTCTCAGGTTTTCTGTCAAAGCTCCGATAAGGCTTGCGGTCTGTGCTGCCATATGGTTTACGATCTTTGTCACCATAAGGCTTACGATCAGCACTGCTATAGAGCTTACGGTCCCTGTCTCCGTAAGGCTTGCGGTCATTTTCACCGTACGGCTTGCGATCTGCTCCGCCATAGGGTTTGCGGTCCTTATCTCCGTAAGGCTTGCGATCTTCTCCGCCATAAGGCTTACGATCCCTGTCACCGTATGGTTTGCGGTCCCTGTCTCCGTATGGCTTACGGTCATTGTCACCGTACGGCTTGCGGTCAGCACTGCCATAAGGCTTACGATCTTTGTCTCCGTATGGTTTGCGGTCCTTATCTCCGTACGGTTTGCGATCTGCTCCCCCGAACGGCTTGCGATCCTTATCACCATAAGGCTTGTGATCCCTGTCACCATAGGGCTTGCGGTCTGTGCGACCGTCGGCGCTCCTGTCGCTGCCCCAGCCGGATTTACGGTCTGAACCCCATTCCTTCTTCTGTTCCGGCTTCCTGCCCGGTTTCCATTCTGTCTTCCTGCCTGTATTTCCTGGCCGCTTGTACTCCGCCATAGCTGCTCGCACCTTTAACCTTTCTGTTTTCCTTTATTTTTCTCTGCCTGTCTTTAATAATCCCACGTTCAATGATCGTTACCATCGGCTGCCCGGTTTTGTTCGACCGATATCTTCAGCAGCTCAAGAAGGCGGACGTAATCCTGTTTTATATAGAGATAGCCCAGAAGTGTTTCAAACCCCGTGGCATACTTGTATTCTGTGACATCGGCGTTTTTGGGGATCGTGCCTGATTTGGCGTTTCTTCCCCTTTTTACAATATCCATTTCTTCGGGCTTGAGTATCTCCATCAGCTTATGTATGATGTCGGATTGGGCTTTCGCCTTCACATACGATATGGACTGCCTGTGAAGCTTGTGCACCGGCGCGTTGCCTTTGCTCAGCAGTAGTGTGCGCACATAAAGCTCATATACTGCATCGCCCACATATGCCAGTACCAAAGGCGAGTATGTGTTCAGATCACCGGCCCTGACAGGGAATTCCTGTCCAAGATTCTTAAATATTTCCTCGTTCATGTGTTATTGCTACCATTCTAAAAAAATGTGACCTCTTGAGTGTATTATATATTATAATGCATCTGTTCAAAAGAAAAACTTTTAATCCGGCGATAATTTACTTCAATTACGCCATCTGTAAACCATAAGAAATCACAGGGAGTTATCGTCTACCTGTGATAATATGTGATGTTTCAGTGAAATTTACTCGTCAAAAATCCATATCCCCGAGCCATTTAACAATATCGGCTGTCATAACACCAGTCTGTGTGCTGTCAGGGATCACGGCTGCACAAATCCCGTCGGGGGCTGTAACCGTGCTGACCCCGTCCGGGGCTGCAACCGTGCTGACCCTGTCGGGGGCTGTAACTGTGCTGACCCTTTCCGGAGCTGCAACCGCGCTTACACTGTCCGCGACCGAGGCCGCACCGATCCTGTCGGCCAGGCATTCGGAGCTGAACTTGCAGCCCTTCAGCAAAGCTGATAGTCCTTGGATATAGTCTGCGTCCATTGCGTCCGAGTAAACGGCAGCATCGCTGACAATACCGTTTTCCAGCCGAAATGCCATTTCCAGACTACCCCATGGAAATTTGGTTTCAATGCTTGTACCCAATTCAGCAGCTTTGCCATATCGCCATGTCCAGGACGAATATTTACAGTATAGCTCTTCAAGCGCCGCTCGGCTTTCGCTGCACTTCCTCAGGCAATTCTCCACCTGCGCGGTACTGGAATACACTTTCCTAAAAGCTTCAATCAATATGTCAGCCATTGTCTCTATATCGAGACCGGGCTTCAGTTCAGAAAGGTTGACAATTCGTGGACCAACCGGGTCTACACTCTTGGAGGTCATATTACCCGAGGCTGTCTGCAGATATCTTGAAAGCTTGTCAATATCAGTGGAGATATACATTGTCCCATGATGGCAGGAGTTGCCTTTCCTGAAGCAGAAGGCACTTTCTGTGAACTTGCGGCCATTGGCGGACAGTCCGCTTCCCCCGCTTTTTTCCGTAGCGATGCCCAGGCTCTTGACGGCCTCCTGGACTGCTTCAAGCTGCTTGTCCGGATCATATGCGCCGCTGCCGGTTATAAAAGAAAAATTCAGATTGCCAAGGTCCTGATAAACGGCGCCTCCGCCCGGGAGCCTCCTGGCAAGCTTGCCTCCGTCGCTCTCCAGCAGGTCGGTCCTGCACTCCCTCCAGGGATTCTGGTTTCTGCCGATCAGTACAGCGTTGTCATTTTGCCAAAGATATAATATTGTTTCTCCCTGCAATGCCTGTTCCAGCAGATATTCCTCAACTGCCAGGTTCCACCAGGGGTCTGCTGATCTTGTCCGAACAATTCGAGTATTACATGCCATTTCCATCCTCCGGATCGACGCCGGTGAGTTGATGCTGCCATTCCGTCTGATTACTTTAGATGTCCCGTGATACTGGTAGTGTCCCGGTGCGCCTTCACTATTATACTGAAACTTTCTTATGTTTTCAATGTAAAAGGTTTTCTTTTCTCACATTTATGTAACATTAGTTAATCAGGGCCAATATTATGTAAAAGGAATATATTTTTAGGAGTGTTGTGCATGAAATATCAGGAAGCTAATATTGGCTCAAAGGCTGAATTCGGCGATTACATCAAGAAGATCATCCCTGATCTGTTCGCAGGAAGACTTGCTGTTGAAGGAAAGGCAGTAACCATACCGGCAGACGTCGTACTGGATTATAAAGTCAAGTACGATGAAAGCGAAGAGGGTGGGTCTGTAACAATCAAGGTAGCGTGGGATAATCCAAACCTGGATCTGGAGATCGAAGAGGAATAACGAAAAAAGCCTGATCAGGGGGAGCAAATCCCCCTGATGCCATTCTGTATGTAAATGAAGGAGGTGGCACTTGTGCCGCAGGAAGCATACGAACCTTTGGAACAGGTTCTGAAGCAATACCGCCTGGACGTTATGGATATCAGGAATGAATCCTACAAGGACAAAAAGGGCGTATGGTGGGTCAGAACGTCATCAGGGATGAAAATTCTGAAAAAGGTGTCAAACTCGGAACAAACACTGAGGTTTATACTCGATGCGGTCAGGCACCTGTCAAACAACGGTGTGCTGCTGCCAAGGGTGAACAGAACAGCCGACGGCAGCGAGTATGTGATGCTGGATGATGTATGCTTCGTTCTGACCGATGCCATAGATGGACGGAACCCATCCTATTCCTCTGCTGAAGAAATGTCACTGATCGCAGGGGGTCTTGCAAGGTTTCACAGGGCGTCCCGTGGTTTCCACCCGGCTGACGGCACAAAGCCGAAGTACCATCTTGGCCTTTGGCCTGAGGATTATTCCGAACAGCTTGAGGACATCAGGTCCTATTATGACAGCGAACTGGCTAAAAACAGCCATGATGCGATCAGCTCGCTGATCCTGAAGGAATTCCCGGTCTTCTATGAGCGTGGAAGAAACGCAATAGAGGGTATTAAGGGAAACGATTACCTGAACTGGACACGTGACGCCGAGGCAAACGGCTCACTGTGCCATCAGGATTTTGCGGCAGGCAATCTGCTGGTCACAGGCTCAGGTCAGCTGTACGTTCTCGACACGGACTCAATAACGGTGGATATTGCGGCCAGAGATATCAGAAAGCTGCTGAACAAGGTCATGAAAAAAGCGGGCAGATGGAACATTGAGCTGGCCGGAAGCATATTGAGTCACTATCAGGCGAAAAATCCGCTGACTCCCGCCCAATGGGAGGTTGTGAGACTTGATCTGATGTATCCGCATCTTTTTGTCGGCGCAGTTAACAAGTATTACTACCGCCGCGACAAGGAATGGTCTGATGAAAAGTACCTGAAGAGGATCCGCGAGATGGCAGCCTTTGAGAAAACTGCCGAGCCGGTGCTGGAGCATTTCAGATCGATCGTGCCGGTCTGACCTGGCCGGATCCGGGTTATCATGCCGAACAGTCCTGGCCGGACCTGATAGTTAAAAGACCTGAAAGGATTGAGATTATTGAACAATTTCAACGACATAATAAAGGATGTTCCAAAAACCGGCGATGCTCCGTATGCCGGCGATGCTCTGGGGCGCAGTGTATTGAAGCGATATGGGATGAGTCCGGAAAATCTGGCAATCATACAGAGCGGAACAATAAAGACCGTCTGGAGGTTCAGGAGCGGCGGCAGGAGCTACTGTCTCAAACGCTTGAAACAGACCCTTGACAAGGCGCTTTTTTCAGTTAATGCTCAGATTTATATCAAAAACTCCGGAGGCCTTGTTCCCGGGGTTATTGTAAATTTGGAAGGAGAACCGGTTACACAATTCAATGATCAATTGTTTGTTGTATATGAGTGGATCGACGGCAATGATCTGAACTTCTCCAATCCGGCCGATCTGAAGCTGGCTGTGCAGGGACTTGCGCGTTTCCACATTGCATCAAAGGGTTACATCTCACCAGAGGCAGCCAGGGTTTCCACAAAACTCGGCAAGTGGCCTGAGCAATATCTGTCCATGAAAACAAAGCTTGCAGCGTGGGCCGAAACAGCTGCCCACAGCACTGATACAGCATCACATTCGGCATATATTTCAAATGCCGGAAAAATGATACCGTTAGTGGAGAAAGCCTTGAGCATACTGAATAGCTCCGCTTACGAAAAAATAGCGACACCCGGTTCGGCATCAGTAGTACTCTGCCATCAGGATTATGGCAAGGGCAATGCGCTGGCGGCAGCAGACGGGATATATGTCCTTGATCTGGATGGTGTCACCCTCGATCTGCCCGCTAGGGATCTTAGAAAAATTATTGGTAAAAATGCAGAGAACAATGGTCAATGGTCAGTAAAATCAACAGAAGACATCCTCGGCTGGTATATGGAGGTCAACCCGCTGAACACCGATGAGCTTCGGGCGCTGTATGCGGATCTCACCTTCCCCCACTGGTTTTACGGGCTGGTCAAGAACCAGTTCCAGAACGGCAAATCACTGAAGGCCTCCGAAATAGAAAAAATAGCCGGACTTGAGTCATCCAAGGAAGAAATATTAAGGCTTTGCTTCAGAAGGAGTGATTGAATTGAAGATTGCCCTCATCTGCACCGAAAAGCTTCCCGTACCGCCGGTAGCCGGCGGCGCGATTCAGTTATATATAGACGGCGTCGTTCCATACCTGTCGTCAAAGCATGAAATAACGGTTTTCAGCATCCAATACAAGGGTCTTCCCAACGAGGAGGTACGGGACAATGTAAGATACATCAGAGTGCCGGGCAGAACTGACACAATATATATCAACAGTCTTAAGGCCATACTGCAGGCATCCTGCAGCGGCGGCAAGCTGCCCTTTGATCTGATCCATGTATTCAACCGCCCCAGGTTTCTGCTGCAGCTTGCAGACAGTTTTCCAAATGAAAAATTCAGTCTGAGCCTTCACAATGAAATGCTCCATTCCGAAAAAATCTCAGAAGAAGCCGGGCTGAGGTGCATAGAAAGATCAGAATTCATTAATACCGTCAGCAGCTATATAGCAGGTACGGTGACATCCCGTTTCCCTTCTGCCGCAGAGAAAATGCATGTTGTCTATTCCGGTGCAGATATTTACAGGTACACATCGGTGTGGACAGCCGAGGGAGCGCGTAAAAAGCATGAAATGAAGTTGAAATTTGGCCTGCAGGATCGCAGGGTAATCCTGTATGTCGGCAGGTTGAGCATAAAAAAAGGAGTCCACATACTTTTAAAAGCTATGGAGAAGGTTATGGCAGCTCATCCGGACACAGCCCTGGTAATTGCGGGGAGCAAGTGGTACGGCAAGAATGATTCCGACGACTACACCAACTCACTCCACGAGCGGATAAGGAATCTTCCGGGTCCGGTGGTTTTCACAGGCTTTATTCCGCCTTGCGATATTCCCGATTATTACTGCATGGGTGATATATTTGTCTGTGCTTCCCAGTGGAACGAGCCTCTTGCAAGAGTCCACTACGAAGCTATGGCCGCAGGCCTGCCCATCATAACCACAAACAGGGGCGGCAATGCCGAGGTCATTGGCCGGAGCAGCTCCGATATGCATGTTGCCAGCGAAAATACTGACACAGGTGGTAACACAGCTGCAGATGCGAGTCCGAGTACGGCTGCCGTCGGCAGTGGGGATATCAAAGGCTCCGACAGGTGCGGCCTGGTGATCGACAAATATAACGATCCTGATGCTATGGCAGATAGGATCAACCTGCTGCTGGAGCAACCCGATCTCGCTCTTTCCATGGGAAAGGCAGGGCGAAAACTGGCAGAAGAGAAATTCAACTGGGAGAGGGTGTCTCAAGAAATATTTGAAAGGGTCGAGCAAAAGGCGGCAAGCTCACCTGCAGAAAATAAAACGGAAGCTGCACAGAAGGTACAAACAGTAACGAGCGATTCAACTGAAAAGGGCAAAGTGCAAAAAGCTCAGACAACATCGGGCGATGCGATTCAAAACATTCCTCGACATGAGATTTGTAGTTCCGGGATCCATGCCTCGACAGTACCGCAGCTCACTCTCAAACGCAGCAGGAACCTCGGTCCCGACAGCCCGCATACTACAAACATCTCTATCGTAGGCACGGGTTATGTCGGTCTTGTGTCAGGTGTGTGCCTGGCATCTGTCGGAAGGAATGTCCTGTGCTGCGACCAGGACAAGGTAAAAATTGAAAAGCTGCAGAACGGCATACTTCCCATATATGAGCCAATGCTTCAAAGTCTTGCGGAGAATTGCATCAAAAAGAAACGTTTGAGCTTTACTACTGATATATCCAAGGCCGTAGAGCACTCCGACGTTATTTTTATCACAGTCAATACGCCTACACTTTCAGATAATACATGCGATACAGGCCGTGTATTCGAGGTCGCACGAGAGATCGGAAAGCACATGGACCGATACAAGGTGATAATCAATAAAAGCACTGTTCCGGTTGGTACAGGGCAAAATGTAAAAAAAGTGGTTAGTGCTATGCTTGAGAAGCGGAACACTCAGATAGACTTCGATGTGGTATCAAATCCGGAGTTTCTGAAAGAAGGCTCCGCGGTAGATGATTTCATATATCCGGACAGGATCGTGATCGGTGCGGAGAATGAATGCGCAGCCGACATTGTCAGGGACATTTATAGCGAGCAGATAGACAGTGATACACCTGTGCTGGTAACGGACATTGAGACGGCAGAGATGATCAAATACGCATCCAACGCATTCCTGGCAACCAAGATAAGCTTTGTCAACGAAATAGCGAATATATGCGAAGAATGCGGGATAAACATATCCATGGTCACAAAGGGGATGAGTTTGGACACTAGGATCGGGACGCATTTCCTGAATCCGGGGCCGGGCTTCGGAGGCAGCTGCTTCCCTAAGGATGTCAAGGCTCTCGATGCTCTCGGCAGAAGTCTCGGCTGCCGGTCTCAGATTCTAGGCAGCGTATTGGAGGTAAATGAGCGTCAGATGGAACGGATGATCGAAAAAATCGAGAGAGCTCTGGGCGGAGTGGATGGCCGCAGGATCACTGCCCTTGGTCTTTCTTTCAAGCCGGGCACTGATGACATAAGGGAGTCGCCTGCAGTTGGCGTAATAACACGGCTGCTCGAAAAAAACGCGGATGTCGCGGTTTTTGATCCTCAGGCCATGGAAAACATGAAGACAGAGCATCCCGAGCTGCAGCTCAGATACTGCAGCGATGTTTATTCCGCATGTTTAAAAAGCGACTGTATTGTACTGCTTACTGAGTGGAAGGATTTCTCGGAGCTCAATTTCAAGAAACTCAAATCGCTGATGCGAAGGCCGGTATTCATGGATCTTCGGAATATGTATGACCCAGACCAAGTAAGGAGCATGGGATTTTACTATGAGGGGGTCGGCAGAAAATGAACAATGGCACGGTACTTGTCACGGGAGGAGCCGGATTCATAGGCTCTCATCTTTGCGAACGCCTTCTGCGCAGCGGATCTGCAGTGGTATGTCTTGATAATTTCAATAAATCCTATGATCCCCTGATAAAAAGGCGCAATCTGGAATTCTGTCTACGCTGCTCAAATTTCAAGCTGATTGAGGGCGATATTCTGGACAGCGGACTTGTAGATTCCATAATGCTGGATTCAAAGCCTGATGCTGTAGTCCATCTGGGGGCTCTTGCAGGCGTGCGCAATTCGATTGCCGTTCCCCTTGATTATGTCGACACCGACATCAAAGGCACTGTAGCGATGCTGGAGGCCTGCAAACGGCATGGAACACGAAAATTTATTTTCGCCTCTTCTTCATCAGTTTACGGTACGGCACCGACTCCTTTCAGAGAAGATGCTACGCTGGCAGACCAGGTCTCTCCGTATGCCGCAGCAAAATATTCCGGCGAGATGTTTTGCAGGATATATAGCCGGCTTTATGGCATATCTAGTGTCTGCCTGAGGTTTTTTACCGTATATGGGCCGAGGCAGCGGCCCGATATGGCCGTTCACATGTTTACAAGGGCGATCATTGAAGGGCGGAAAATCAGTATTTATGGGGATGGGAACAGTTCACGGGACTACACCTATATTGACGATATAATCGATGGCATACTGTCTGCGATCACCCTTCCGTGCACCTTTGAAGTCTTCAATCTCGGCAATTCCAGCGCAGTGGGGATCCTTGAGCTGGTCAGCGTCATTGAAAACAAACTGGGCAGGAAAGCAAGCCTGTCCTTTATTCCCGACCAACCGGGCGATGTACCTGCAACCTTTGCCGATATCAAAAAGTCAGAAGCAATGCTTGGGTTTAAACCCAAGGTGCCATTGGATGAAGGTATATCCCGGTTTGCCGATTGGTTTCTGAAGACTGGTCGGGCCTGACAGCCTGCCCGGTCTGATGTCCGGCAGCTTCCTAGAGCCGACTGATCATAAGAATGCTCCGGTCTTATATCTGGCCATTTCCTGCAAGCCGGCTGATCATAAGAATGCTCCGATCTTATGGACCACCGCTCCGCAGGCTGACGGCTCTATAAAGCTTTTAGTTTCTGAGGATAAAATTGTTTGGTAACTAATTATGTCATTCAAACATAAACTGTTATTATGATCAATCAGGTTCCGGAGGTTATTATGAGCGAATCTTGTACCAGTAAACCAGATAATCAGGTCAGCAGAAGACAGGCTGTTACCGATGTGATAGAGTCAATAGCAATGGAGGAAAAAGGCATAGCCTCGATACTCAAGGTGGAGGCAAAGAAGGTGCAGAAAGCCGTCGACTGCCCCGAACCGTCAGTTTCAGATATCCTTTGCATAAACGATTCAGTGTGCCGCTGCCTGAAAAACATAATCAAGCTGCAGATGCTGCTGGAGTTCAAATTGGAGGAAGTCCAGGAGCTGGTGGACGACAGCGACTATTGCTGATAAAGTTCAGGCGCCGGCAGACGAAACGACCATAGCTGATAAAGTTCAGGTGCCGGCAGGCGAAACGACTATAGCTGAGGAGGTGTGAACTGGTATGGCAGGCAGACAGGTGAACAGCAAAAAACAAAAATCGAGGGAGGCTGCTGTTAATAGGCTGATAAAGGAGATAACGCTGACAAGGAAGGCTGCTGACGAATTCCTGAGGACAACAGGGACGGCTGAACACAGGGCAGCGTTATTAACGGCTCCCAATTCGACGGTAAGACCATATTCCGAATATACATACGAGCAATATAAATGCATCTGTAAACGGGTCAAACTGCTGCAAAACCTATTGGAAAGCATGGAAGATACAGCAAAGCGTATTGGGAGCAACTGCTCGTATTTGAATTGATTATTTTGAATCAGGCAGTCTGGTCAAAAATCCAACTTTGGCGCACAGTATTGACTTTTGGGGTAGCCATAAGGTCGATATCCAGTCATTATGTAGCCTGGTTATCGCAAATATTCAATAAAAAGTATGTGTATCTGCACCCTACTTGAAATTTCGACCAGTCAGATTTTCTTGGCATGTACGTCTATTATTCTCCTGATATTGTCGGCCACTCTGTCCCAGCCATGCTTTGCAATCACCAGCTCACGGCCTGCCCTTCCCATCTCCCCAGCCTTCAACGGATCATCAAGCAGTATGCTGATGGCCTCCGCAACAGCGTCATGGCTTTTATATTCCTTCACCAGGATGCCGTTTTCGTAAGCAGAAACCACCTCTGCATTCCCTCCTTTATCCGAGGCCACAATGGGCAGCCCGGATGCCATTGCCTCATACAGCACCCTTGCCAGCGGCTCGTTCCACTGGGAGGGGCAGACGAAAATATCAGCATTTCTGTAATATTCGATGAGCTCATCAGGCTGAAGAAAGCCGGTGAATATTACCCTTCCCCCTAATTCCCCGGAAAGGGCTTGCAGTGATCTGACATACCCGTCGCTCTCGTTCGAGCCAAACCGCTTACTGCCTGCAATCACAAGGGTAATGCCTTCTCTTTCCTCCATTATCCTCTTCATAGCACGCAGCAAAACATGTACTCCCTTTTCCGGAGTCAGTCTGCCGACAAACAGGATTGTTTTCCGCTTCTTTACATCCCCCGCCATACCGGCTACGGGGACAGGTGCATAAGGCACTTCAGCTGGATCCGGTGATTGACTAGTGTTGGCAGAAACCGGTGATTGACCGGCGACGGCTTGATCCGGTGATCGATTAGTGAAGGCAGGAACCGGTGCATCTTTGTTTGTTCCTGAAGCCGGCAAATATCTGCCGGCATCGACGCCGGAGTAGATGACATGCATCTTGTCCCTTACAGCAGGGCAATAAGCTATAGTCCTGTCCGCGATATATTTGCTGACAGCAGTGACAAACCTCGCTTTTGACGCGCATTCAAATGCCTCGCTGCCAGTCATCTTGTCCGGGTGGAACATATCGTTATGCAGGCTCAGGCTGTATGCCAGCTTTGGATGGCTTTCATAAAGCGAAAGCAGCCATAATGGCCTGTTGAATATGTGAACCAGGTCAAAACTGCTGTCGAGTCTTGATCTTACTGCGTCGATATATTGACCGGGTTTTGCTGCGGGTATTCTTATAAACCTGACGCTGCCACTCTTTTCTTCCGCGGGTAGCCTGAAATGCCTGACGGTGCCACTTTTTTCCCCCGGAGCGAATCCGCTGCCGGTTCCGCTAAAAACTGTTATTTCATAATACTTCGAAAGGTATGGCAGCACTCCTTCTATATATATCTGAACAGCGCCGCCGGACAATGCCGGCACAGGCAGCTTCTCCGTCGATACGAAAGCAATTTTCATACAGCGTCATCTTCCATTAGGACAAAAAAGCAAACAGCCGCTAATATATCCCGGCTGTTTACTATGCGCAGGCTAACTGCCTGCTTTGCTTTTATTCATCCAGTTTTTCTATTTCCTTGGTGAGCTTTACCTTAAAATCATCCCATTCACCTGTCTGGAATGATATCGTGGGGTTCTTTTTCTCATGGACATAAACAGGCACATAACCGGTCTTGACTCTGCTCATGCACCTTGCGGCCATGTTCTCCTCCCACCTGATCTTCTGGGTCTTCATATATGATCACATCCTAACAAAGCAAATATAATTTACATAATTATTATATTAGGATGTGCATGAAATGTTGCATCATCTGCTCACTTCTTCCAGGACCATTTAACTCCCTGTGGCGTATCCTCCAGCAAAATGCCCATGCTGTTCAGTTTATCCCTTAGCTCATCCGCCAGCTTCCAGTTCTTTTCCTTCCTGGCCTGCTGTCTTTGGTCTACGAGCTCCTGGATCTCAGGGTCGAGCGCAGGAGCTTCTGCTTCAGCCTTTTCAGATACCTTGTAAAAGTCCAGTCCGAAAACATGATCCATTTTAAGCAGCAGCCTGTAGAAATCCTGAGATTTCGTACCATGCCTTGCTATTGTCCATGCCGCTCCCAGAGCCTTGGATATGTTCAGGTCGTCATTTATGGCGTCAGAAAATTCCTGTTCGAATCCCGTAATCGTTTCTTCATCTATTCTCACCTGCGGATCGGCATTCTTATGAGCAAGAACTCCGTCCAACAGTCTGTCGAGTGCAGTCTGCGCAGCCTTCAGCCCATCCCACGTGAAATTGAGCTTGCTTCTGTAATTGGCGTTCAGACACATATATCGGTATGCCAGCGGGCTATATCCCTTCTCCTTTAGATCTGCGACAGTGTAGGTAGTACCCAGGCTCTTTGACATCTTCCCGTTGTCCACCAGCAAAAATTCTCCATGCAGCCAGTAATGCACTGCCTGCTTCCCAAGCAGCGCTTCGCTCTGGGCTATTTCATTTTCATGATGCACCGGTATGTGGTCGACTCCTCCGGTATGTATATCGAATTCATCTCCAAGGTATTTCCGTCCCATCGCGGAGCACTCTATGTGCCAGCCCGGGTAACCCATGCCCCAGCGGCTTGGCCACTGCATTATGTGTTCCTTCGGAGCCTTTTTCCACAGCGCAAAGTCGGCAGGATGCCTTTTCTCTTCATTGACATCGACTCTGGCGCCTGCTATCTGTCCTTCCAGGTCAAGGCCCGACAGCTTTCCGTAGCCGTCGAATTTCATTATGTCAAAATAGATGCCATCGCTGGTTTCATAGCCATAGCCCTTCTCAACGAGCCCTTCGACAAATTCCAGCATCTCGGAGATGTGCTCTGTCGCCTTGGGGATGAATTCGGGTTTCTCTATATTCAGCTCACCCAGATCCTTCATGAATATGCCTGTGTAATACTCGGCAATCTCCCATGGTGTTTTCTGCGTCTGTTTCGCAGTCTTCATCATCTTGTCCTCGCCCTCGTCGGCATCCGACACAAGATGTCCCACATCTGTTATGTTCATGACATGCTTCAGGTGGTAGCCGTTGTATTTCAGCACACGCCTTAACATATCCATGAATATATACGATCGCATGTTTCCTATATGAGCATACTGATAAACTGTAGGGCCGCAGGAGTATATGCTCACTACATTGTCATTGATCGGCCTGAATTCTTCCTTCTGCCTTGCAAGTGTATTGTAAAGCTTCATTGGTCTATCCCCTTCCTGTCTGGTTAGGCATTATTATTCGTATTCTTAATTTTCTCAATGCATTTTACATTGTCTACAGGCGCGGGCGTTTGGCCCCGCACTTCAGCTTCCAGGTGTTCCATACGTATGAGCAGCTTGCACAGCTCCTGCGCCACCGGGTCGGGAATATGCACCTGATCCAGCTCTATCGACGGCGCCAGCTTCCTTCCCGCCTGTTTCACCGCCCTGGCCTTGAACCCTGCCATGGTCGTGTCCGGAGTAACATCGTCCAGCACTATGGCGCCCGCTCCGATCATTGCATTATCTCCGACCTTTATAGGGCCCAGAAGCTTTGCTCCGGTGCCGATCAATACATTGTTCCCGATGGTCGGGTGCCTTTTTCCCTTGTCCTTGCCTGTGCCGCCCAGGGTAACACCGTGGTAGATAGTACAGTTGTCCCCTATCTCAGCCGTCTCACCTATCACGATCCCCATGCCGTGATCTATGAACAGCCCTCTGCCCAGCTTTGCCCCCGGATGTATCTCTACGCCGGTGGCGAGCCTGCCGGCCTGCGATACCCATCTGGCCAGGAAAAATGCCTTCCGCTTATACAGCCAGTGGGATATCCTGTGATATATCAATGCATGAAAGCCCGGATACAGCAAAAATACCTCCAGCGTGCTCTTTGCCGCTGGATCCCTGCTTGCTATCGCCCTTGCATCACTCAACAATCCTTTAAACATAATACATTCCCTCAACTTATCGTTATAACGTATAAATCAAATAAAAATTTTCGATTGTAGAGAATTTTTCCTACCTCTGCGCGTTTCAACGAGGCTGGTCGCAAGCAGGGTTTGCTGCTCGCCTATGCATCCCAGGCGGGAGATATACCCGCATCGTTTTCTTTCGATTAATCGAAAGAAAATATCTGAAAGGCAAATCGGCACTCGTCGCCAAGCGTTTTTCAGCCCGAGGGCTGAAAATACGTAAAGAGGTGGGGGATATCTTTCGCCTTGTTATATTATACCCATAGCCTGCGTCCATCAATAAAAATAAAAACTCCGCCCCCTGCAATAGAGGCGAAGTTATCCGCGGTCCCACTCTAATCCCGGCGCTTGAAGCTGCCTCACTCATGCTGATGCTGCGTCAGGCGATGCTGCCTCGTTTTACGAGCAGGATTTCATGCGTCACACTCGCTGCCGGTCTTGTCTGCATAACGGTGCAGTTGCCGTGATACCCTACTGAATATGTTCGGGCTCCGACTCGCCGGGGCACTTCATCCAAAACCGATCGCCGATACCGCTTTCAGCCGGTGGCGGTATCTCTCTGCGGCTGTTTTTCAGATTACTCTACCGGGTCATCATTTTTATCATATATATGCTGTGCAATTTTATTTTGCCACATGCAACCTTAATTTTATCAAATATTTTCTTAAAAGTAAACAAATTTGGAATACAAGCTTGTATAAACATATCCTTGTGAAAGAATAATATAATCGACGACAATTTGCATTTTCATATATCCTTTGAAAGGAAGTGATGTAATATGGCTGAAAATGTTGAAAGAACGCAGCATTTTAGTTTTGGAAGTTTTATTATCAGATGGCTGGTGGGAGCAATAGTACTGGCCGTCACTGCATTTCTAACCCCGGGATTCACCATATCAGGCATATGGCCTTTGATTATAGCTGCTGCTGTAATCGCCATACTGGATTATCTTGTGCAAAGGATCCTGGGTGTGGATGCTACACCCTTTGGCAGAGGGCTGACAGGGTTTATTGTTGCCGCTGTGATTATCTATGTCGTCAAGTTTTTCGTGGCAGGCTATGATGTGACCATACTCGGCGCAATACTGGGCGCAGTCGTGTATGGAATAATCAACCTTCTGATACCGGGCAGGACCATGTGACGGCAAGTTATTAGCTGACCGGCACAAACGGGTTCTGACTGCTCAAAAAGAGCATGCGCTTATACCGGCCGCATGTATCCATTAAATTGCAGGGGGCTGCCGGGCAGCCCCCTCAATTATGTACCGCAAACGACAGCACAAAAGGGATGGCAGTGCCACCCCTTTATGTAATACCGTATTATTCGTCTTTTGTCATAGATCTTTCATTTTCCTCCGCCCCGGGGAAATCCGCTTTTTGAGGCGGGAAGAACTCATCTATGGGGAAGTCGATGGTGTCGAACAGTCCGCAAGCATCCTCATCGGTTGCCGCTACGCACTGCTTGTTTGGTACACAGAAGTCAAATGCAGGTATGAGAAGCTGGACAAACCTTGCAAGCTTAATGATCGAGAAGAGCCCTATCGTCACTACTACACGTCTGCCAATTGTAAGCTGTCTGTCTTCGGAACCTCCGAGTAAATCAGTTTCATCATAATCAACATCATCAAGCAGGTCACCTATAGCACCGGGCACATTCCTGTCGCATCCATCGTCGCAGGTGCTCTCAAGCACTTCAATGATCTTTGCGTTCAAAGTGATAGGCTCAGCGACCTCTACCTTTGATATAGGCAGGTTATCCTGCTGCAATGCTGAAGTTCCCTGATGATCGATACCCTGATCCACAAAGTGGGACTTGAATATCTTTACATTGCCTTCCGAGCCGAACAGGATCACCTTCTTGTCAAAGAGCACAATACCGTTTACCGTAATGATCCTGACGCCGCCGGTCTGTCTGGGTACAAAGAAATCAAGAGTTACCCTGATGAA
This sequence comes from Bacillota bacterium, assembly GCA_023412665.1. Lineage (GTDB taxonomy): Bacteria > Bacillota > Clostridia > Acetivibrionales > DTU013 > DTU013. The sequence goes on along the minus strand of JAEZCA010000042.1, from coordinate 86,897 downwards.
AAACTTGATGTCGACAGTAAAGAAGCCCCTCTTGAAGGGCACCTCCTCAACGTCCGAAAAAACCTTGATCACTTCGGCGCGCCTTGCCTTGACATTGATAGCGTGGCATATAAGCCAGTTAACTCTGTCGGGGTTCCTGAAAAACACTCTGGCATCTTCAATACAATCCTTTTCCTTGCAGGAGTCATAAATTTTCTCTACCTGTATACAAACTGCTTCCCTGATCTTGCAAAGATCCCTTTCATCTATGAGACCCGGGAGCACTTTATCGTGATTATAGCCCATATTTAAATCCCCCTTCGCATTAAGCTATATTTTTCGATTTCCCTCTCATTTTCATAATATGTTGCTCGTAAATTTTTGTGATATATTTGTTATCAATTCATATTCCGTCCGGATGGCAATGAGTATTTCCGTTATGTATGATAAATGCCCGATGCACCCTCATATATATAATAAGGATGGATACTGGAAATGTGAGTGATCAGACATGTTTAATTTTTATAACAGGCATTATATATTCAGACAGTCAAACGGAGAGATCAGGGATATTTTTTGTGACAGCAGGCAGAACCTTTGCAGCTGCACCCTTACAAGAAAAGGCATATGGAGCGAAGCTGCCGTATTGAACAGAAATGTGAACCCGTACTTTTATGCAGAGCTGGATCAGGAAAATAAATACCATATACTTTTTCAGGACAGCAACGGAAACATAAATTACTCTATGCTGGAGGGTCAGTCTGCCAGAACCATACCTGTGCTGAACAGCAAGACACCCTCCGTGTACAACAAACACCTGTACATAGCGCCGCTAAAGGAGAGTATTTACCTTTTCTATGTACTGCAGCATGACAACTCCTTTTTGCTGGCATATCAGCTTATAAGCAAAAACAAAGCCGGCACTCCAAAGATCGTGGATTATGTTTCAGGCAGCAATATACCGTGCGCGCTGCTCTATGACAGCTTCAGCAATATATATGCCTTCTACCAGTCATATGACGGCAAGTACCTTCAGCTGGGATATAAAAAGTTCAACACGGTCCAAAAGCACTGGAGCGATTTCTCACCTGTCACCAAATATAACGGCAATTGTGAATATCCCCATGCGATCATCGATTCCTGCGGAACGATACACCTGTGCTACCAGAGGCGGGCACCCAAGCTGTTTGAAATGGTTTACCAGCAAAAAGCTCCGGACAGGAATCTCTGGTCGTCTGAAACCGTGCTCCACTCTTCTATCCACTCCTTTGAAAACGCATCGATACTTCAAATCGATGATAGGGTGACAGTATACTGGATCAGAGATGACGTGATCTATTACAGCGCGGCGCCTCTTTCAGGTGAAGGCTGGAGCAAGCCGGCAAGATACGGCAGCCAGCTCGGCCGCCAATTCCGGTGCGTCTGCTACAAGGACCAGATTGAGAGGGAAGCAGGGGGGGAAGCAGGGGGACGGTTTATCTGCTTCCCCGGGGACGGTTCTCTAAAGGGGGACAGTCCTTCACTGGGGGACTTATCATCGCTTTCACCCGGAATTTACCCCGGAATAGTCTCCAACGGCTTCAATCTGGCCTTCACAAATGCCGATAGCGTTGTCGGCGGCTCGCCCTTCCCTCAGTTTCCGCCATCCGGCAAAGATGCCGCGCTGCCCTCGGAAGATGAGATCAAAAAACTTGTGCTTGGAGCTTTCAAGCAGATGCAGGAGAGCATCAGTGAGGTGCGCACCGGCTGGAGCGAAGCAAAAAAAGAGATGACAAAGCTAACAAATGCTTATATAGATCTGACAAAGGAAATAGGCAAGTATTCCGTACGTCTAAATATGCTCGAAAGCAAGCTCAGTCAGCTGAACAACCCCTACCGGAAAGCTGAGTCGGTACTGCCTGGTATAAATACTGAGAACCTTAATGTTCCATATAGTGGTACACTTAAGACTCGGGAAGCCTTCGCCAAACCGGAGAACTATAGCCATCCTGATAAAAGTCCAGCCAAGCTCATAGAAACATCTTCTGGCGAATATGAGATTATTGATCGGATGCCCGGGCAAAACAAAAAATCCGGCGAACCATCAGCGGAAAAAAGCAGCAAAAATTCCGAAGCAGCCGAAAGGCTGTCCAAAGACAGTGCTGCGGAAGCGTTACAGAGGGATAGTACTTCCGAGCTGCCTCAAAAGGATACTGCTTCAGGAACGCTCCAGAAAGATATTACTCCGTCAGGGAAGCCCGGATCATCCCTCGATCCCGATGCGCTGAAGGCCTGGGAAGAGTGGCAGGAGCCCAGGGAATGGAGTGAGGGCGGATAATCAATTGAATATCCGCTCAACCGGAAAGCATCATGTTTCGGTGCTGTTTATACTGTGCTGGCTGATGAATCTAGCCAGCCTATCCTTTTCAACATTGTACAAAAGGCCGAATGTCAGCTTGCTGCCGTCTTTACCGTCAATATTGACCCTATAGGTATAATCTTTTTTGTGGATTTCAATTTTTTCTATATCCCCTGCAGATATTAATCTTGTTCCAACGTACAGATTGTCCCGATCCGCAAATACGTATCTATTAAAATACAAGCTAAAGAAGGGGAGAAAGGCAAATAAATAAAAGCCGTTGAATCCTTCAGGATAACCGTAACCGGATGTGAGCGTGAAAACAGCTAGACCGGTATTGAAGCACATAACAAATCCAATAATGAACATGAATAAGGGCATCATTGTACCCGCTATCCTTATGATTTCCGGCTGCCTATACTTATACCTCAAGATAAAGATCTCCCTAGTTAGAAAACATAAACACGGATAAAAAATCAACTGGAATATGATCTCGAGGATTTTCCTTGTGACACTGTCACCATTCATCACTATTCCAATTATGTTGATAATGGTAGTCACAGTTATGATACCGAATAGTATATACCCGATGACCCTGATGGATATCTTCAATGAATTGAAGGAAATAGCCCTGATTTTCATTGGCATGTACCGGACCTCCACACAAATATATTTTACACATCTTCCTTATACTACCATACAATATCACAATAATGTCTTTTGGTAAATAATCATCTATGAACACTATACTTCTGTGCCCGCTGAGCGCACTGTACCTTCTGTGCCCGCTGAGCGCACTGTGCAAAAATCGAGTCTTCTGGGCAGACTTTTTCTGAAATTATAGAATTATCCCCATAAATATCCTTCATAATTAAAGCTAGTAATGCATTATGTCTATTTTCCATGTCTATTAGTGCCCAGATGATTCGATTTTTGCACAGCCCGATAATGGATTATACCTATAACGAGGCGAAAGATATCCCCCACCTCTATACGTATTTTCAGCCCTTCAGGCTGAAAAACACTTGGTGGCGGGTACGGATTTGCCTTTCAGATATTTTCTTTCAATTAATCGAAAGAAAACGATGTGAGCATATCTCCCGCCTCGTTGAAACACTGCTGAGGTAAGAAAATTTTTCTACAAACGAAAAATTTTCTTTGAACCGAAGTGTTATAAGGGAATGTTCCAATAACCAGAAGGTACCCGTAAAATAGCAGTAGCAGCTGGCAAGGGGAGCATCGGTGTGAATAGCAGCAGCAGCTGGCAAGGGGAGCATCGGTGTGAATAGCAGCAGCAGCAGAAAGGGGAGCATCGGTCTTAAAACAGCAGCCGGAAAGGAAGTGCGAATCGGTCCGAAAAACAGCAGCCGCCAAGGAAGTGCGAATCGGTCCGAAAAGCAGCAGAATCCATGGAAGAATAACAATCACAATGAATAGCGTTCAAACAGAAAAAAGAGAACTGCCTGTAAAGACAAGTTCTCTTACTTTTTAAACCCGAAAAGCCGTTCCCCTATATTTTGACACCTAGCCCTGAGCTAGGTGGGTGTCCTGCCGAAGACTTCAACCTTCCACCGCCGTTGCACGCGTTCGCATGTCGGAATTAGCTTGTGGCCTGGTATACACCTTCAAACTTACCGGACTCCCGTATTATGAATGTAGGTTCAAAATAATAGGTTTATCCGAACAATTCAGGTCAGGTCCTATTTGCTTTTCACAGGCTCAAGTCCTGTAATCACTGCGATCAGGCTATTTGTGCCGCTCGCTTTCTGTGATTAAATTATATCACTGCCGCCTCGTCTAAACAAAGAACAGTAATCGCAATTAATCCTGCAATGCGCTAATTAGTTCGCTCTGTCTCTGTTTTTCTTGATTATTCAAATGATTTGACGCATCAATAGGTACTTTTTGGAAGCATATGCATTGATCCATATATCTTATCTGCTAACAATATCACTCCTGGATCAATATATTTTCACATAGTTGTTCTTGGTCAGCTGCGGTTCTATCCTGTATATTTCCCTGACGACTATCCTGTTGAGCAATGCCTCCTGCAGCACCAGATCCTTGAACTCCAGCGGGAACTTGAGACAATAACCGCAGCCGGTCTTGGCTATATGGCACGGGGTCGGCACGACCTCGAAAACGTATCCCTTCCTCTCAAGAATAGTACAGAGCTTGAGGGCGTAATTGCCTGAGTCCATTATTGCAATACCAAACACATGTGTCACTCTCCTCAATGCAGAAAATCATCCTGCTTATTTATAATATTTTGAGTGTACACATAATGTGCCTAGATCCCGATTTTATGCTCCCTTGCATAATAAAACAGGTACTGCTGTGCAAAGCCTGCGTACCGGCCGAACCTCTCCGAAGCAAACAGCTGTATCTCCGGAAACCCTGCCTCACGTTTGAAATAGAGCTCCTCCATCACTCTTTTTACCCATACATCTACAGGAAACACATCGTACTTTATTCCGCCGTACAGCAGTGCGCAGTCCGCCACCTTGTTCCCCACCCCCTTGAAACGCAGCAGCTCCTTTCGCGCTTCATCGGTATCCATCCCGAACAGCCTCTCGTAATCATAGCCGTTTTTTGCTACCTCTGCCGCTGTTGCATGAATATATTCGCAGCGGTATCCCGCTCTGCATTCCCCGATCTGTTCAAGACTGCATTCTGAAAGACTGCGGGCGTCCGGGAAGCTGTAAAATGTTTTGCCCCCGTATTTGATTTCTTCTCCGATAAGCTTTGACAACTGTGAAATTATACTCATTATCCTGGGTATCCTGTTGTTCGAGGACAGAATGAAGGACAGCAGCGCCTCCCAGGGTTCCTGCCGCAGCAGCCTGATCCCGCTGCCGAATTCCACGGCCTTTTCCATGATGGGGTCGATGGCAGCTGCTTCCTTGACCTGGCTGTAATCCCTGCCCAGATCGAAATAGTCAAACCATATCTGCTTGAAATCGTCCTGCGTGACATTATCAAGCGTCAATACGCCCGGCTTGTATGATACATTTGCGGCCTTTCCCCGGACAACTCCCGTATAAGTGCCGTCAGGCTCCCTGTACCACCTGAAGCATTGTCCGCACTCAAATATATGAACAGGATCAAAATCCCTGACACCCTCGACCCTGACACCTGTCCCCTTCTGAATCAATTCATATCCCTTATACAGCATATAATCCTCCAATTCTCCAATACTGTATATTCCCATATATAAATGATATAATCATTTTAAAACGGAAGCAAATATAGCTTAATATAAATAGCGGATGTAAACCGGGTTTATTGCGGCAAAATAATATATATCACAAGGAGATAGGCGCATGAAGGAAAAAATATATACGATACCTGTAAACGAAGCCTTCGATCAGGATTGCGAATGTCCTCTCTGCCTTCTTCAAAGCAGGCTGGAAAACGAGTATATCGACTACTATCTGGGCCCTTCTCTGATGGAGCCGGACTGCAGGATCGAAACAAACAAGAATGGCTTTTGCAGAAGGCATTACGAGCAGCTTTACAACAGGCAGGAAAACAGGCTGGGCCTCGGGCTCGTGACAGATACTCACATCAAGGAGCAGCTGGGTAAAATACGGGAGGCCGGCAAGGCATTGATCGACGCAGCCAATGATTCCAAGCCCTCCGGCTCATTGCTGGGGTCTCTTGCCGGCAAGCTCGGCGTAAAGGGGCAAGCCGTCTCCGGTCCTTCAGCAAGGCTTATCGAACTGCTTGACGGACTGGAAAAAAGCTGTACGATTTGCGGCAGGCTTGAGCATACAATGGACAGGTATCTTGATGTAGTAATGTTTCTTTGGTCCAAAGAGGAGGAGTTCCGAAAGAAATTCTCGGAAAAGAAGGGCTTCTGTCTGGTCCACCTGAAAATGCTCATTATGGCAGCCGAAAAATACCTTGGCGCCAATGAGTGCCGTAAATTTCTCGGCATACTGCTTGAGCAGCAGATAGACAATCTGGACAGGATCGAAAAGGAGCTTGAATGGTTTACCAAGAAGTTCGATTACAGAAACAACGATGCTCCCTGGGGCAATTCGAAGGATGCACTTCCCCGAAGTATACAAAAGTTGAAGAGCTACTCAAACCTAAAGTGATGTTTGATAAAAGTTCCAGTCTGCTTTTGTAATGCAGCCCAGAACTTTTTTTTTGCTGTTTGGCACCGCCAATCCTCAGAGCTTGATATACGAATTTCCGTCAAGCGGTATAAGCACCTGAAGCGGCACTGTACCATCCATGCGTCCCACTGTATATATGGTGTAGAATCTTCCCGGCATCAGCTGTATGTTTGGCACATACAGCAGACGCCTATTGGTGCCGCTCTGCTGTATATGGAAAACGTAGGTTCCGGCAGGGATCTGTGTGTAATTTGTTGCCATTCCGAAAGATACATCACCAAAAAGCTCTGTTCCGTTGGAAAACACCAGGTCCATATCGGGCCCGTCAGGCACAAGATTAGCAAAACGCAGGTAAAGCTGTCCCTGGGGTATTTGTATTACCGTCTCGAAAAATGTTTTTATGGACAGGCTTGCAGGCGTGCCGATAACAGCTGCAGTGTTTATGGATTGTCCCGGGACTTCAATGACTGTATCCAGCAGGGCCGGCCCTGTAGTCCCGGCTCTGAACACTTGTATATGGTATGTTGCCGGAATGATCTGAAGATATTCGGTAAACCCTCTATAGGGCAATCCCGAAGCAATCAGGCTGTTATTGGCATACACATCCACAGGCGGCGCGCCGGGAACTGCATGGAGCAGCCGCAGATAGGAATAGGGCTGCCTTGTCACTTGAATACGCTGCTTCATACACGGCAGCCCGGCCGGCAGATACGAGCATGGTGGAAGCCTGGGACCGGCGGTGTTTCTGCCGCTTGCATTGCTTTGATAAAAGTTGTTTATATCCATCGTATTATCCCCTTTCAGATGACCTCAACAGCCGGAGGGCGTAAAAAAATACCAGGGAACTTAATCCCTGGTATCATTATATATGAGGCTGCAGGAAAGGTTACCTCGCCAGCCTGTATATATTGACGATATCATCTTTTGAAAGCTTTTTAAAACCACCGATTGTACCGGACCCGACACATTTTTCAGCCATTTCCTCGAATCTGTCCTCCGTAATGCCCGCATCGGCCAGGCGAGTCGGAAGACCGATGCTCCTGAAGAAGGCCTCCAGCCTTGCAATCCCCTCCAGTACGGTCTTCTCAGGATTGTAAAAGTCCTGTTCCACCTTCCAGACTCTTACGGCAAACTGCACAAAGCGATTCACATTAGCCTTATATACATATTTCATCCATGCCGGAAAAACAATGGCAAGCCCTGCTCCATGAGCGATATCGTATATCCCGCTGAGCTCATGCTCTATCATGTGGGATGCCCAATCCTCTTGCCTGCCGGTGCCCAGGAGGTCATTGTGGGCAATGGTGCCGGCCCACATTATTTCTGCAAAGGCGTTATAATCATTAGGATTTGCAAGCGCCAAAGGAACGTTGTTTATAATCGTGGTCAATGTTGCTTCACTGAGTCTGTCCGTCAGTTCAACATTTGGTGTGTTGGTAAAATACCTTTCCATGATATGGGCCATTATGTCCGTTGCTCCGCAAGCCACCTGATAAGCAGGCAGCGTGAAGCAGACCTCCGGATCCAATATTGAAAACTGCGGACGCAGAAAGTCATACCCAATATCCCTCTTGAGCTGTCCCTCTTCCTTTGTCACGACCGAAGCACCGCTGCTTTCACTTCCGGCTGCAGGTATCGTCAATACCACACCGATAGGCAGCGCCATTACCGCAGAGTCCTTTCTCAGATACAGATCCCACACATCGCCGTCATAGCACACACCGACTGCGATGCCCTTTGCGGAATCTATTACGCTTCCGCCTCCGACAGCAAGTATGAAATCGATCCCGTTTTTCCGGCAAAGCTCTATACCTTCATATATCAGGCTGAGCCTGGGATTCGGTTTTACACCGCCAAGTTCGACATATTCTATGCCTGCATCCCGGAGAGACTTCACAACCTTGTCGTACAGCCCTGTCTTTTTGATGCTGCCGCTTCCGTAATGCAGCAATACCTTCTTTGAATATTTGGCGGTCTCCTTCCCCACTGAATTCTCCGTGCCCTTGCCAAATATTATCCTTGTCGTATTCTGAAATATGAAATTGTTCATTTTAAGCCTCCCATAAACATATTATTGCCGGCGTTCACCACAGCCGAAGCTGTCTGCAGGCAAACCTGCATTCATAATATACCCAATTTAGAAGCTGGAAAACACTTTGAATGGCAGCAAATCGGTAACCCCCACTTAAGATGAAGGGGACTGTGACATTGTTCAATTGGTTATTTCTCTACGATAAGGCTTTTCACAGTCACATTCATCTGCCTTATATTAAGGGCCGTCAGCTTTTCAACTTCATCGGACACCTTCTTCTGCAGATCCTGGACAAGTGTGCGTATCGGAGAGCCGTATATCAGCACAAGGTCTATCTCCATATATGTGCCGTCCGGACGGTTTTCAGCCCTAAAACGTGATATTTTGCTGACCCCGCTGATACCTGTCACAACATGCTCGACTATCTGGTAGATCGTGTAATCAGAGATGGTATAATTACCAAGGTAGCTGAACGTAGGCCTGACTACCGATTTTTCCTCTTCCAGTTGAAAATTGACCTTGCCCTTGCGGCGGAATATCCTCAGTGGATCCAGAAAGTATCCCGAAAAATCCTTCTTGATCTCAAATGTCGGGACGGGGATGACATGCTTTCCCTGCTCCCTTCTTGTGGCAATGGCCTGTTTTATTTCAAATTCATCAGCGACGTCCTCAATATAGACCCTTTCACTGATTGCAGGAAGCTCGAGGCGCTGTGCTATCCTGTCGACCATACCGTCCGAGGTACCCAGGATCAGTATCGCTCCCGGCTTGTTCCTCTTAATGGCGTCCATTACCTCCCTGGCGTGGCTGTCATCGCTGAAAAGAGCACGTTTGATGGAACCTATCCTGGTCTTCTCCCGCTTGGCTGAGGTCCCGGCTAAAACCTGGTTGACCATTATTAACAAGCCGTCATCTATAATGAAATCTATTCCTCTCTCTCTTGCGACCCACGATGCGCGATGGCTCTTGCCCGTGCCGCTGGCGCCGACGAAACTTACAATTCTCAACCGGTAGACCTCCCGAAGTTTTCATTTGTATATATATTAACAGATGATGCCTCCCGTGGCAAACAAAAGCCTTATAAATGGGAAAAAGAGAGTCTCAGACTCTCTTTTCTTTCCCCGGATCTCTTCATTTGTGTCGTTTCAAAACTTATCTTTTGTTGTTATTAGCTTTATCTTTTGTACAATATTTAAACTAAATTTTTAACTATATTATGTACTGTGTCTAAGCATTTTATACACTATATTGTATTACACGTATATTTTATCATCTAATAATAATATGTCAATAAGTAAATCAAAATTTTTTTGTAAAAATTACAAAATGTTTAGGTAATCATGTCATAAAAAAGGAGCTCTGATAAAAGCTCCCTTTTCCATATCAATAAAACAAAATCACGTGCCCGGCATGTTATTTCTTCGTCTCGCTTTTTGCCATTTTAATGGAGCAGATATCACAGCCCTGGCATACGATGACTCTTCCGTAGAAAACACTTTTGATGGTCTCCATCAATTCCTTGTTTCTGAATTGTCCGTTACAATGGATTACCACCTTTCGGGGCGCAAATGTGATGAGTGAGCTTACAAGAAGATCATCATAGTTGATCTCGCCCTCTGTTATCTCATTCACATACTCCTGTATACACTCATTCGTGATCTCTTTTTTTGAACCATCCAACAGTATATATCTGTTATCATATCCAACGATGACATGAACTGTGTCGATTTTTGGCTCCTGTATATCTACAAAATACCTCAACAATCTAATAAATTCCTTATATTCCCTATCCATCAGAAAATCATCCACCGCTTTATCAACAACATCCTCCAGATCCTTGATATAGTCCTTCAGTCTGAAGTTGACAAATCCGTCCAGCATTATGCTGTTCGAATTGTCGAAGTAGTCGAGCAGGCGTCTGATTATCACATTCCTTCTTCTGATCTGGAAAAGGCTGTTCATAAAGGTCTTATCTTCATTCTTTATTACATTCAGCGCTCTTTGCAGTATCTCCTTTTTCTCTGCCGTATTGAAATAGCAGAAATTGCTGTTAATGATCCTCGAAATCAGTCTCTCTTCATACTGTCTGATGATATAATCTGCCAGAGCATTTGAAATATAGGTTTTAAGGACTTTGTAGGATTCCAGGGATTTTTCTCGATAAAACCTGCCGTCGTTGACTGTACAGATAATGGAAGCCGAGCCTTCAGAATTTATTTCATTGATGGAATAACTGATCTTTTTGTTTTTCAGTTGCTGGAGTTCGTTATTGATATGCTGCATTACCACATCAGCGCTGCCGTTCACTCCAATGCAAAGAAACTGCATCAACTTCACATCCCTTCAAGTGCTAGTATATGTCCAAGCAAAATGTTGTATGCAGCACAGGTCATATGCAAATTATTCCATGTATTTTACATATTTTCCTGTATTTGCCACTTTGATTCGATTCAATATATATTATATGTAGATTGGAATGGTTAGTTACTATGATCTGCGATCATCAGCGGCAGAATTGAACCTATGTCTGTGACACGGCCCCTTGAAATCTCGACGGCAGTGATGTTTCTTTCTGAAAGAAATGTCAACAGGGTTTTAAAGCCCTTGAGCCTTGAAAGGCTTCCATTTATTGCGCAAACCGAATCCGACAGCATTCCGCAGGACCCTCCTATGAAGCCGTAGTCAAGTCCGGGCAGTCTGATGGAGGCTCCACACTCGAGCAGCAGCACATCAAGCCCTATTTTCCGGGCTGCACCCGCGATGCCTGCGTCGGATGTGACTATGGAATGCCCGTCGACAGGCAGAACAGAACATTTTGCATAGCCCTGGGCCACATGTACGGCCTGGATGCCCATCCTGTCCATGTTTTCCCTTATTCTGATGTCGGTGTGCTTAAGATTGTGGAAATACCATTTCCCCACACGGGCCGCATTATACGCTATATCACCGGGATATTCCGGCTTGAGCCGGCTTTCGCCCATGACCATCAGAAAGCCGCGGGCCGCAAGCTGTGAAACAGCATCGGGATCGGCCCCCGGAGCGTAAATGATCAGATTGCCGCCGGCATGGTGAAACTGCATGTCCGGATGGCTGCAGACAGCATCGTACAAATGCGGATGCGGGCGTATCTTAATGATCTCCAAGCCCAGCGATTTCAGTTCGTTTTCGGCTTCGGCGCCGATTCTTGCGTCGACAGCGGCAAGGCATACGCTGCCGGCGGGCAAATTCGGGTCGGCTACATATTTCATACATCCGTCCTCCAACACAAATCTACACCAGGAGAAATACATATGTCAACGGCGTAATGAAGTTTATTATTAATGACACAAATGAGCGGTTTTATACATAATATACAAGGCGGCATCAGTACTAACTGGCGTCTGCCGCGGCTGGCGCCGGTTATTTAAATAAAAGGCCGGCGGCTTTCGAGCCCCGGTCTTTTTGTTGACAATGTATTTTTTTATTGACTTTTTAAAATAATAAATCAGAAGCTTCTTTTTCAGGCAGTAATGTATTTCAGGAATAATACGGAAAATCATGGAGGATCTCTCATGACAATGATCAATTGCTCCTCAAACTGTATCCACCAGCAGGACGGCAAATGCATGCTGGAGGAAGCCATTTCCGAGTCGGCATCAATGGATGCTGATTGTGTTTTTTATAAAGAACGATCTGACAGGGCCAAGCCTGCCTTAATCTGTAAAAAGCAATATGAATGATAATCAGACTCGCGGGAATAATATAGAAATAAAAAGCAAAGGAGATGTGTTAATGAACAGGACACCATTGGACAGGCTTGCTCTTGTGCTTGTTATCATCGGTGCTCTGAATTGGCTTCTTGTCGGCATTGCAGGATTCGATTTGGTTACTGCGATATTCGGCGGAAACTTATTCAACGGCTCGATGACTATATTCAGCAGAATAGTTTTTGCTCTTGTAGGCATAGCAGGCTTATACTCGATAACACTGCTTTTCAGGGAAAGCCCGGCGGCTGAAAGGGAGTAAACCATGTAACATAATTTACCGTAATAAATCTTCAGAGTTCTACAAATCATAAGGATACGCTGCAAAGTAAAAATCGGCGGCGAAAAAACGAGGAGGGAACTATAAATGGCAAACAACAGGAGCAAGACATCTTTTGAAAACATGAAGTATGAAATAGCCAGCCAGGTAGGGGTTAACCTGAAGCAGGGCTATAATGGCGACCTCGCTTCGAGAGACGCCGGAAAGATAGGCGGCAACATCGTAAAGAAAGTATTTGAAGCTTATACCGGCAACACTTATCAACTCGAAAAGAAGTAAATGAGGGCGGCATACCAAACTCAATAATCATTGCTTAAAAAGCACAAGGGCTGTCGATTATCCGGCAGCCCTTGTGCTTTTGTCATTTATTTTTTTATTCCTGCATAAAGCTTGTAACTTAAAAATACCTATAAACCGGTGATATTATCATGCACAGGCTTATATGTTTATTTGCGGCCTTTTTGGCAGTACTGGCACTGCTCTATATACCGGAGCTGTTTCCCCGCTGTTCCTGCTGCGGGAGGAAGAAATTCAGACCGTTTATAAGGATACACAAGGCGGTAGACATCAATCCAGGCTACAGCGGCTGCCGGTCGGTATGCAGAAAATGCTGCATCAAGTATGATTTGAAGGATCTTGCTGATCTCGACCGTTTTATCAAAGTTAGACGAAAGGTTAGAATGGAACATCTGACAAAAGGCCTCTAGCTAACCCCTTTTTTCTCGCTCTGTCATATTTCCGTACTGATGGACATATGTAAATAAGTGACGCTGACAAAGTAATTTCCAATTTTTGCAGGCAAATGAAGCTTGTTCAATTTTGCTATGGTTTTAGTTTGTTAATTTTCCTATTTTTTTGTAAGAATATTGTTATTGAATTTGGTGCGGGAAATGCTTATAATTTTCCATATATGTTATTATTTGTTAATGCCATGATAAATTTCTTCATTACAAGTGCAGTTACTACATCCCTCTGTAGATATAAGGGAGGTGACCTCATGGGATAATCCTTCAGAGCAGGAACACTCACACGATTGTTTTCTGCACGGCATTGTAGCTCCACTGCCGAGTTGCCGCAAACCGAGCTGTCTTGTCCCCCGTTGCACTGTACATGCAAAGTACTTTCAACGGACTGCTCAAACAGGACGTTTGCAGGGGATGTAGCTGCAATCAGAAAGTCGGCCGGATAAAACGATCCGAGTCAACTACATTATCAGGACGGAAATCACAATAATCTGCGTAAGGAGGGTTAATCGCAATTTTTATGCTTCAACAAGCACAAATCAATAAAGGAGGTTAAAGATCAAAATGAACAACCGTATGAAAAAATCTAAAGGTGTCATGGCTCTGATGATCGTCACCGTCATGATACTGACCGCAATGATCCCATTGCAGGCCTTTGCTGCGGTAAAGCTGTCCGATGTTGGCGGCAACTGGGCTGAAAAGGAGATCACTGCATGGGTTGATAAGGGATTAATTAACGGATACCCCGACGGCTCATTCAAGCCGAACAATAACATCACACGAGCTGAATTCATAGCTTTGGTGAACAGGGTATTCAAGTTCTCCGAAACCGCACCGGTCACTTTTAAAGATGTAAAGGATACCGACTGGTTCAGCAAGGATGTTGCAAAGGCCGAGAAAGCCGGATACCTGAGTGAACTGAAGGATGGTTCCTTCGTACTCAGGGAAAACATCAAGAGGCAGGAAATCGCCGCTATCATCTACAAACTGAAGGGGCTGGCAAAGGACGAGAAGGAATCCGAGAAATTCACCGATGCGGCAAAGATCCCGGAGAACTTCAAGGGATTGATCGGAGCCGTTAATAAAGCAGGCTACATGCAGGGCTATCCGGATGGCAAGTTCGGCCCGGAAAATAACCTGACCAGGGCGGAAGCCGTAGTGTCGATCAACAATATCACCGAGATAATATTCGAAGCCATACCAGAGCAGACAGCATATATCAATTCAGCCATACTGGTTAATGTCAAGACAAATCCATCCTATAACAATTGAATCGGTAGGTAAGGCAATAAACTACTCCCCTTCTTCATTTCATAATTCATTACTGCACCCATTATTTTGGACCACGCAGCAGATTTGATGTAATAAAAAAGCCCTGCCATAAGGCAGAGCTCCTAGTTCATTCCAATCATTCCTCGTCCTCTTCCTCATCCTGCTCCCAGTTGTGGTAGACGTTCTGGACGTCGTCCATGTCTTCGAGGTTGTCGATGAGTTTGTCCATCATTTCGATCTGCTTGGCGTCAGTGAGCTTTGCCATAACAGTGGGTATCATTGATACTTCCGCTTCCACGAACTCGTAGCCCTTTGCTTCCAGAGCTTCTCTGACTGCCGAGAAGCTGTTGGGGTCGGTAGTGATCTCATAGTATTCATCTTCCGACTTCAAGTCCTCTGCTCCCGCTTCAAGAGCCTCCATCATAAGGTCGTCCTCCGATATCTTATCGGCCTTTTCTATCAGTATGACGCCTTTTTTATTGAACATAAACGAAACGCTGCCTGACTGTCCGAGATTGCCTCCGAACTTATCAAAATAGTGCCTTATATCACCTGCAGTCCTGTTTCTATTGTCAGTGGCAGCTTCAACTATGACAGCTACTCCGCCCGGACCGTAGCCCTCATAGGTTATCTCTTCGTAGCTGGCTCCATCGCCTTCACCTGCTGCCTTCTTTATGCTCCTTGCAATATTATCGTTAGGCATGTTTGCAGCCTTGCATTTAGCTATTACGTCCTTGAGCCTTGAGTTCGCGTCAGGATTTGCTCCTCCTGATTTTACCGCGATCGCGATTTCCCTGCCGAGCTTTGTAAATACCTTTCCCCTCTGCGCGTCTGTCTTACCCTTTTTAATTTTAATATTTGCCCATTTTGAATGGCCTGACATAAAAATACCTCCACTATATAAACTTTATTTCCACATTTTAAAAAATATATTTACACTCCGAACACCACGATGTAAAATATAACTGAAATAGTAAATTTATGGTATATTTTATTTTTAAAGGAAATTTGTTTTCCGCACATATATGATACCATATACTTTTTAAAAGATAAAGGGTGAGCTTGAGTGAATATCGATACGAACACTTTTATTTTACTGGCTATGGCCATGATGTTTACCGCATTGACTGTCATGTTCATATTGTTGAGAAAATCACTGCTCAATGAAAACAGGCTGACCTGCCAACTCAATGAGGCCATAGAAACAGCCAATAGAAGGGGAGAATTCTTTTCAAGCATGGCCCATGAGCTTAGAACACCGTTAAGCGTCATTCTTGGTGCTATTCAGTTGCTGGAGATGAACGGCGGCGAACAGGCCCATAGCGAACGGACAGCTAGAAATCTGAATACAATAAAATATAACTGCTACAGACTGCTGAGGCTGACAAACAACCTGCTGGATCTGGCAAGGTCCGAGTCAGGCTATCTTGCATTGAAGCTTGTCAATTGCGAACTACATACTCTTATTGAAGAAATAGTACAGTCTGTCCGGCCTTTTGCCGAAAAAAAGCAACTGGAGCTATGCTGTATCAAGTCACCCAAACCGATAAACATCGCATTGGATATTGAAAAAACAGAACGAATCATGTTAAATTTGCTGTCAAATGCAATCAAATTTTCAAATCCCGGCTGCACTATAACTGTATCAACCTCTGAGTCGGACGGCAGAGCATATATTTCTGTAAAGGACACAGGGGCCGGTATACCCGCCGACATGCAGCGTGAAATATTTGTCCGGTACAAACAATCCGGGCAATGCCCAAAGACTGAAAACGAGGGCAGCGGAATTGGTTTATCGCTGGTTAAAACCTTCGTTGAGCTTCATCATGGGAACATAAAATTGATAAGTGAAATAGATAAAGGCAGCGAATTCATAATAGATCTGCCCCTGGCAATTGCCGAGAACTGCTATGAAAGCAATAGCTGCACCGATCTCGGCCATGGGGCTGATGAGGCTGCAAAGGTCGAATTTTCGGGCACTTATTCAATCACTACCTGAGCGCCACAAGCACGCATGCCAGTACATATTTCAAGCCTTTAGCTTTTGTGAATTCAAGCAGTTCGTCATCATATGTGCCGGGCTGGAACCAGATATATTCAATACCAAGTCTGGCGGCCTCCTCCAGGATCGGCCTGCCTCTCTTGGGCGACACCACCATATCGATTACTTCCGGCTTCTGAGGAAGTGATGAAAGATCTCTGTAGCACGGATTGCCTTCCAGGCTCTCATATTTGGGGTTAACAGGGTAGACCGTATAGCCTCTCGACAACAGCTTTTTATATATCCTGTTCCCAAATTTCTCAGGGTCGTCGTTTGCTCCTATCACAGCCCATGTCTTTTTTTCGAGCATCTTTTCTTCAAGCATCATTTCATCAGGCATATTTATCACTCACCCCATCGCATTATTCATCGCATTATTAATTGCATTATTATTTGCTTCACTTACTATATGCCGCTATCTTTTTCCGGCATCTCTAGTTACGTAAACCCTATCTCCAATTGAAATCAACGCCCTGCCATTTGACGCTTCAGTGATAACAGCAGTAAACGCATCAATATTATCAACCGGCACATATATTTGCATATTGACATCCTCTGTATAGACAGTGTCCTTGACCATATATCCCTGTGCCGCTATGGCAGACTGCAGCTTTCCAAGCAGGGTATAATCAAGCAGTATATCTGCTTGAGCACATAACTGCTTCCTTATGATACCGGCAGCTTCCAACCCCAGCGCGGCACATTTGCCATATGCGCGGACAAGTCCCGATGCACCCAGCAGCGTGCCGCCAAAATACCTGGTGACCACAACTGCGCAGTCCTGTACGTCAAACCTCTTGATAGCTTCGAGCACCGGCAGGCCTGCAGTTCCAGACGGTTCGCCATCGTCGCTGAACTTCTGCTGCACATTGTCTGCACATATATAGTATGCGTAAACATTATGCGTCGCATTCCAGTACTTCGCCTTTAGACTGCTTATGAAAGCCTGTGCCTCATCTTCCGTGGCAACCGGCCTGACTGTCGCTATAAAACGGGATTTTTTCTCCTCTGTTTCTGCAACAGCCTCTCCCGATATTGTATAAAAATCTTTTCTCATATAATATCTTCAGCGATCCATCCCCCGTCCCCGATATCCGGCTATAGTGAGCAATGTGCTCAGAGGCGGCGGACTTCCTGCCGGCTCCCTCAAAAAACAAATGGCAGCAGGTGTCTGCTACCATCTATTTTACTATTTAAATATTATTCCGCAATATTATTTACTGAGTGTTATCGCTAATGTTATTCCTATCACTGCTGCTTGCATACTGATCTGATATCTTAAACGGCTACTGAGGTTATTTCCTTGTACCTTCTGTAGGACAAGTTCAAAAGAGCTTTGTCCTGACTATAAGTAACCATTTTCATGGCCTCTTCGACTTCAAAATACCCCGCATCCAGGAATTTTTCATTATCAATGATTTTAAAATAGAGATTGTTTGACTTCATGATGTACCATATTATTTTGTTGCATACCGGTTTCTGACGTGTTACAGAAAAGAACTCATAGTTGGTGTGCCCTGCTGTTGATACGATTTCGGCAGCTATGTCTCCTTCGTCCTTCACCCTTTTCAGAGCTACTTCATTTGGGAGTTCGCCGCTTCGGATGACGCCCTTGGGAAAAACCCACTCGTCTTTTTCGTTCTTTAGGAGAAACACCTTGCTCCCGCAGAAGACTATGCCCCCTGCGCAGTTTCTGACTAACATATAAAGGTCCCTTCCTTTCATCCGGTTGACTCTGTTGGAAAACAAAGACAATACCGTTATTATATTATTATGATACCCTAAATGAACATTTTATTCAACTTTATTCGGTGCCTAATTAGTTTTCTCTAAATGATTTATATATACAACTTGTCATAAAATTTAAGGATATCGTTGTATTTCTGCCTCCATCCTTTTTTAGGAAAACCGGCGGAATTCCGGACCCTCAGCGTCAATCATTTATTTCCCAGCGCCTTCGTGATTCGTCCGAACAGCTCCTCCCTATCCCATTCAAGGCCTCTGAATGGTATCCCTCCAGCCTTTTCATAAGGAGCTAGCAGGTCCTTGCCATTGGTCCTGATGCTGTAGCTGACTCCGGAAATATTCAGGACAGTAGGGGCTATATCAATGAACGACACAACCTCCCTGTCCTCCTCATACCTCATATCGTCGGGAGTAATTATGAACAGAGGTACGAATTCATATCTATAGTCATCTATCATCATGAAAGCTTCCTTGTATTCTTCGTTTCCGACCTGGGGCGTATGGTCTCCGAATATGATTATATATGCATTGTCGTATTTACTGCGTATTTGAGCTGCATATTCCTTTAAGGTCCGGTCAACATATGCCATTGAGTTGTAATAGTCTCTGAGCTTCTTGTCTTTCACATTATCAAAGACCGGATCATTATAATAATTTGATACATTGTTGAACGGTCCATGGCTTGACATCGTTATGACATATGACAGCACCGGTGCTCCGGAGCTGCTGACGGTATTGAGCGAGAAGTCAAAAACCTGGCTGTCCGGCGCGCCCCAGCCCACATCCTCCATATCCATGCGGGCAATATCGTAAAACTCATCAAAGCCGAATCTTTCTAAAGCGATGTCCCTGTTATAGTATCTGCCGATATTGCCATGAAACGCATAAGCGTTGTAAGGTCCGTCAGTAAGCCGCTTTACGAAGGAATTGGGATAATCATATGATATCAGCTTGATGGAGGTATAATAGGTAAGTGGCTCCACCGTATTGATAACCGAAAATTCGCAGTCCGAGGTGCCCCCGTAAAAATGATAACTGACCATGTATGGATAATATACGCTGTCACTGGTCAGTGAATTTAAGAAAGGCATGATATAGCTGCCCTCATGCTTTTTGTTGACGATCTCCGATTCAAGTGACTCCACCTGCACGATAAAAATGTTTGGATTGCTCTGAGCCACCTTTTCGCCGGTACGCTCAGGCCCATATCGGAAGCTCTCAATCAGCTGCTGCTCATTGCCCATCTTGGCGACACTGACAATGCTGTTCATAAATGTTCCGTAACGCTGGACTATGTATGATTCACCAAGGCGCAGGCCGTTTGCTATCTGGGTTATAAATATATTGTCCTTATAATGTTCATACTGTGCTGCAGCCGTTATCAGCAGCGAAAGTACAACAACAGCCGCCACAGGGACCTTGAGCCTGATCCTGAGTCTGTGTACTCTTGGATAAAGCGTTAAAATGAGAATAAAAAATGGTAAATCCATTACGGCTGTTAAAAGTACCGGGTTGCTTGGAGATGATGCATTTAGCACAGCGGCAGCGCCCTCGTAAAAATTCGATATAAATTGCTCAACATGCAAATAATTATGAAAATACATATAATATGACATGTTTATTACTATATACAAGGCTTGGACAATATAAAATACGACAAATAGAGTCCGCTTCCTGAAACGGAACAGCATAGGGTATGTTATCAGCACTATTAAGCCTGTCATAAGGAGCTTGTACCTGAACATCCATTTATCAGCATTTGGGACAAGCACATGGTTGAATATTGATATCTTCAGTATAGCTGCCAGAATGAAAAACAGCACCGATACTGCAGCGATAATATCCTTTCTGGTCTCAAGCAAATCACTGATCCAGAGCTTTGATTTTGACAGAACCAATCCCCTCATTGTTTGCTCCTGTAGCTGTATATAATGTATCATTTTTCGTTTAATTATAAACTAATGAACGCGACCTGTCGATAAAATAGAGTATATATCTACAAATTGAGCTTTTTTCGGGATGAGGTGTAAATGCCATGGATGGCAAGGTTTTATTGCTGGAATATTCGGCGTACGAGCGTCAGAAAATACGTCATATACTGAGTGCTGCAGGCAGCTTTGAAGTGATCGATGTCGGCAATATCAGCCAGTTCAAGCTGCTTGATCTTGATATACTGGATCTTAAGCTGATAATAATGGATCTTTCATTTCCAACTGAAGTTGACGGTCTTGTTGTTCTGACAAAAATATACGATTCAGTAAGCAGGAACGTCCCCGTTATCATAATTTCACAGACAGACAGCTTGGAGCTCAGAGAGGAAGTTCTGAAATATTCTGCAAGGGATTACATAGTAACGCCTTATAATGTAAAGAGGCTCGAAGCATCGATAAATGGCATTGTCCGTACCAAAGCAGCTTTTTTTTACGATACGGCAAGCATCGGTGATATAAATATGTCTTTCGACTCTTATATAGAGCGTGAGATCGGATTTGCCAAGCGCACAAATTCACCTTTATCATTGATACTGATAACGACCTTGCAGATGGATCAGAAGCTGGAAATCGGAGAACCGATAACAGACGGGCTGAGAGAATCGGTTTTTTCCATCGCTGCAGCTAAATCAAGGGAATCGCTGCGTTTGACCGATACGATAGTGATGAATGGAAACCGGGACATCATCATTGTCCTTCCATGCACCGAAGAAATAGGGGCCAGGCTGGTCTGCGAAAAGATCACGAAGCTGTCGGAACTGGAATTTAAAGGTCTCAGCGTCGATATAAGCCAGCGGGTTTATCCTGTTTATGTAACCTTTCCTAACGACGGCGATAGTTTTCAGCTGCTCATGCAAACTGCCTTTAAAAAAGTTTCCGACAAGGAAATGCTTGAAAAAATTACCTCAATCCCGACAAATGCCAGGAAATATGCCGATAACAGCTATAGCAGATACAAACGGTGGTTTTAGACTTCACTCTCGCCATACATCCTTCTTACTACTTCATCGATATGACGTGCCAGCTGTTCCGCCTCCGGGCTATCGGACGGCAGTTCAAGCAGCCTCGCGGCATTCCGGCTTATCAACGCCTGTGTTTCCATGTCTGCTTTCACTATAGGCAGCTGCTCAAGCATGGATTTGTTTATAGCAAGGTATTTGCCTGACAGATGCCTTTCATGAAATTTTTCACTTACATAGTGTGACATGAAGCTGCTGTTAAGGACACCTAGCAAAAACAATGGGTCAAAGTCTCCGAATTCATATATTGCATATGTCCCGACTCCAAGCGCAAGCGGCCGGCGGCTGTAATACGCCCGTATCTCCCTTGTCAGACCGGCAATGCAGATTTTGTCCCTTAGCCAAAGGCGCCACTTGCTCTCTGCTATTCCCTTACCCTTAGATATGTAAGCCTTGTCATATGTGGCTCCCATATACCTGACATTTTCATATTTTATTGAATATCTGCCAATACAGCCGCTTACCACAAATGGTATCGCTCCGTCCTTATCCGCTGCATCATCCTGGTTTTCACATATGTGCTGTGACAGGCTCCTGGCTTGGAAGCCGGCTGCTCCCGCCGCCATTTTTATATTGTGATCTGCAAAAGTATCGTATGTCCTTAGCTCAGTTTTAAGATAAAATGTACGACTTGACAGATCACTCAAATTGTCTGCCCTATATTCAGCAAAATTCAACAAACTGCATCTATTACCTATAATTATTATGGGGTAGACACCTACCCTGGAGAATACCTCCAGGTCCGAGACGCTTATGCTTTGTCGCAGGCCGTTTTGCTTCAGATGCTCAAGCACAGGCGCAGCATATTGCGATACCAGGAATTTGTTTGGTATGATCCAGCAAAATACGCCGTTTTCCTTTGTTTTTCGGATCCCGTCCAGTAAAAAGGCCGTATAAATATCAAAAGCTCCGGTCAGCAGCAGGAATTTTTCTCTCAGGGCTTGTCTGGTGCCTTTCCCGTCTCTTGCGCCTTCTACGGCTGATATGTAGGGAGGATTTCCTATAACGATATCAAAGCCGCCGACATCATACTCAAGAAGACTGTCGGCACATTTCACATTGTGTTCAAAGCTGCCAAAACCGGGCATTGCGTTCTCACAACACTGTAGCGGGGTTTTCCCGGTTTGCGCACTGCCCTCCATTTCATGGCTGATGGCAGATGAAAGCCTTTGCCGCAGCCTGAGCGAAGTTATCTCAACAGCTATCGGGTCTGTATCAGCTGCGAAAATATTGTTTCGCACAGCATCCTGCAACAGATGCGCAGTAGTTCTGTTCCCGGCCTTGCTACACAGCCTCTCTTCTTGGGAGATATAGGGCGTTATTATTTCCCGCAGCCTTGCTATTTCGTCCAGCATGCCAAGTGCGAAGGCTCCGCAGCCTACCGAAGGATCGAATATCTTAATATTCGCAAGCGCACTGTCAATACCAGCGGCACTATTGTGCATACCATCGTGTAATAAATCATCGATCGTGCAAGTTGAGCTTTGATTGATGAATGCTGTTGCTTTCTCGTATGACAAGCCGGTGCAATTGGAGATATAATGTGAAAGGCTTTCCCTGCACATGAACTGGACTATTTTAGGAGGTGTATAAAAAGCTCCGGCACTCTTTTTGGCCTGTGCCTTCATATTTTTTTCATACAGCTTTGCCAGCAGCTCCGAGTCTCCCGTCTCATATGCACAGGCGGCGCCTGGTATTTTTTCACCCAGCCTCTTTAAGGCTTCCATATATTCTGGATCGCAGATAAACGGCATAGCTGTTACCTCTCCGGCAATCATTTGGTGCCTGTATGTCCGAACCCCCCGCCTCTGTCCTCTCCGATTTCACGCGGATTCGGATGCTCTATGAAATTGGCCCTCTTATACTCACAGAATACCATTTGAGCTATTCTTTCACCTTTTTTTATGTATATAGTGCCATAGGGATTACCAAGCTCATCAATATATATTTTTTCGGTTACGATATTTAGCCCTGACGCTTCTTTTAGCGGTATCCCGCAATGCTGCGTCAGATATGCCTCCAGACTGACTTCCCTGTAGTTTCTGTAAAGATCCTCCAGCACCTTTGGTTCTGCAGCTATCTGATATGGAAGGTTTGCTATATTATACGTGTTTTGCAGCAGTACGCCGACTGTATCACGGTAGTCACTGTCAATCGTGCCTGGTCCGTTTGGCAGCCTCAGCTGTGTTTTTAGCGACAGCCCGCTTCTTGGCCTTATCTGTGCTTCCATATCAGGATCGATTGCCATTGTAAAATCAAGGGGCATTATTTTGGTTTCACCCGGCCTGATTGCCATGTCCTTCGTGGCGAACAAATCGCATCCCGCTGCATGCTTCGATGCATACTGCGGTATTTTTCCCTCTCCTGTTACGTTGATATAAACATCCGCCATATTGATCCTCCTATCGGGGACAGTTCTCTCTTTTGTCACATGGAAGCAAGAGAACCGTCCCCAAGTTCTCCTTGCCACACGGAAATAACAGAACAGTCCCGCCTCGTTATACTCCCCTGTAATAATGGCCTTTTGTAAAGCCTGAGGCCTTTATCCTGTCCACAAGCCTGCTAAAGGCTGCTGTTTCGCCGGCGCCGTCAGATGCGGATGCCCTGTACAGCCTGACCAGTTCCTTTATAGTGCCTGGATCCTCATCCCATATATAAAGCCTGAATATGCTTATGCCTGCCTTGATCAGGCTGGCCATGCTATCAGGTACAAACAGCACATTTGAGTTGAGTATCGTGCTCCTGCAGTCTATATTGTCGCATAAAACGGGAAAACCCATGCCAAGCCTGTCCTCCAGCACATAGCTCCCTTTGTTGCAGCAGCCGCTGCATTTTGAGGATGCCCTGAAACCGCCCTCAATGCTTCCGACAGGGCAGTATTCGCTTGTCATTAGCGGCAGCCTGCCATACACGGCCGCTTCCAATTCAACAGGGCGATGCCCGCTTTTATCCTTCCATGGAGATATATCGGTTATATTCTTCAATTCTTTCAGCATTTCGAATATCTGCTGCACTGTGAGCTCAACCGATATTGCAGCGCTCTCTATTCCATATGCGGCAGCTTCAAGGACCGAATGCGCATTGAACAGGTTAAGCGGCATATCGCCTGCGAGTCTCAAGCCGGAAATATCTCTCAGCTTACGCAGCATGCCGATATTCCCGGCAAGAATACCATCAATACCATTCTCAGGAGCGTTTATCCACATACCTTTATCGAACCCAGGGGCTTCTTTTATATGCTTTTGCAGAAACCTGCCAACAACCTTTTCATAATTTCCCGACGATATTGAAGGCACCCAATAAAAGACTTTAGTACCTGAACTCCTGGCTGCTCTAACCGTTTCCGCACATCCCGGTCTGCCATCGGCCGATACCGGCAGATACACCCTATCGGCTCCAAGGCCGGTCAGATCCATATCGCTGTCATATCTGTAGAAATAAAGTGATATCAAAGGTCCGGCCGATGCTTGGTCTCCTGAGCTATTGCCTTTATGAAGCAGTTTTTTATCCGCAGTCTGTCCGCTGGCATGTATAAAGTCTGAATTGGTGCTGTTGCCTGAGCCGGCACTATACCCTGGATCTGCATTTTCGCCTGGATCTGCATCATATGTTGATCTTGCAATTTTACAACGTCGGCCGGAATACCTATCAGCTCTTTCATTATACAGAGTGTCAAGTGCCTTCCTTCTAACCTCGTTTATTTCACTTACCGGTATAACCAAGCCATCGTCCATATCAACGGTCAGTTCAGAAAAGAAGAACGGTGTTGATCCGGTTTTACTTATCTGCTCACTGAGGCGTTCCTCCGTCAACGGTCTGTTGAAAGCGGTTTCCGGCAGAACTGTCCCCTCAGCCCGCACTATGTGCCCGGATCTGTCGTCTGCCACAAGTGTCAGCGGCTGGCCGGCTTTGAAAACCACAGTACCTTTTACAGCGATACGTCTGGTATTTCTGCCTGCAAACGATTCCCGGGCAGCTCTGTTGAGCTCTGTGTCTGTTGTTTTATACAGCTTTCTGCCCGGATTTATCTTTCCCTTGAAATAGCCTATTTCGGCAAAGTCACCCTTGGCGGCCGTCCCGACACTTTTTCCGCTTATCCTTATAATACTGACCGTCCCTCCGGGACTGTCCGAACCCCCGGTCCATATCTCAACTCCGTCACCGGTCGAAAGGTTGTCCTCCAGCCTGAGGCTGACGGTTTGCCGGCTGCTGTCGTATGAGGCTGCCGTTCCGATGAAAACACCGCTGTTGTTGGGCTTTTCATAGGTCATCATGTCAGAGCCGCTTTTCCCCAGCAGGTAACCGGTGGAGAAGCCTCCTCTGTTGAATATCTGAAACAGGTCATGGCGATCCTTTTCGTCCACCTCAAGCTGTGTGCCTATGCCCTTATCCTGCTGCTCCAAAGCTATATCAAGATATTTTCTATATATCCGCACAACAGTGGCCACATATTCAGGGCTCTTCATCCTGCCTTCGATCTTTAGCGACTTGATTCCCGCAGCAGCAATCTCTCCAAGCTGATCCAGAGCGCACATGTCCTTTGGGCTGAGGAGATAGCCCGACCTTGCCTGCGATGCCCCTTCGGCCTTGTCAATCCGGCTGCTGCTTCCAAGAAGTTTGTAAGGCAGTCTGCACGGCTGGGCGCACTTGCCCCGGTTGCCGCTTCTGCTGCCGATCAGGCTGCTCATCAGGCATTGACCGGAATAACATACACACAAGGCCCCATGGATGAACATTTCAACCTCCAGCCTTGTATTACGGGCGATCACTGCTGCCTGTTCCAATGTCAGCTCCCTGGCCAGCACGACTCTTTGAAACCCCATGTCTTCCAATGTCAGAGCGCCCTCCAGATCATACACCGTCATCTGGGTGCTGCCATGAAGCGGCAATTCGGGCAATTTGGCGCGCAGAGCTCCCGCAAGGCCGATATCCTGCACGATGATGCCGTCTATACCCGCATTGCAGGCTTCCTCCGCATATGCAAGGGCTTGAGCGATTTCATCATCTCTCAACAGAGTATTGAGCGTCAGATAAATGCTGACATCTCTTGCATGAGCATAGCGCAGCTCCTCACGCAGAGCCTCCATATCAAAATTATCCGCCTGCTGCCTTGCATTGAATAGCTTGCCGCCAAGGTATACAGCGTCGGCTCCATTCTCAACGGCTGCATGTAGCGCATCCCGGTTCCCCGCCGGAGCCAGCAGCTCGATCCTGTTTTTCATAAATACTCCCGTTTCTGTCAGCATGCAATGTATTCAGTAAGCATAGACTGAATATACATTTACTCAGTTTAGTATATACTATACCTCAAAAAAAACTGCTCTATCTATATAATAACCCATTTAGCGCCCATACCCAAGCCGGAAATATATATATTCGTTCAGTTATGGATGCCCGCCGCCTGTAAAGGTGGACATCATTCGCTTTCGTATATATCTGTATATTTTTGCTGCGAAACATAAAAAACGCTCTGCAGGGAAGCCCCCATGCAAAGCGGCTGATAGTATTCTTTGGTTTATACCATACCTGTCCCGGATCGGGTCCATTTCGTCAGACCCTATTCTTTGGCGCGTTCCGCTTTGTCCAGTGAAATGCGCACCTCTCTGATCTCTGTTTCCTTTTTTGCCAATTCCAGCTTGAAGTCGGCATTCTGGCTGTTCAATGCTTTGTTCTCCTGCTGAAGGGCCTTATTTTCTTCCTTTAGCTTTTCCAGCTGCTCTGCTGCTTTCTTTAGTTCTTTTTTCAGATTCTGCTCGGATTCATAGCACTTGAAAAAATCATCACTAACATTTATTGCCGTCAGGACAGCAGCCATTGAAGTACTTAGCTTATTGCTGGTTCTCATTATGTCTGTCATTTTTTTATCTACATAGAGTCCTATTCTATGTATATACTCTACCGACTCTGTTCCTACAATAGAGTAATCCTTGCCGGCAATCCTAATTTCAACCTTGTTTTTGGCAGTCAATGCAATCAGCATCCTTTCGGCGTAATCCGAATACGACTTATGATAACTATGCGCATCTTAGAGGCAATTTATAAGGAGACTGTTTCCAAAAAATTGATTCTGGAAACGTCTCCTTACATTATACTATATTTCGCCAAAAAAGAATATGTTTTAATATTTTTTGACTATTTATTGTTCACCTGAGTCCTGCGCCTTTGTTTCATTGCCCCCGGCGTAGTTTTTCAGTATGTTTGTTATATCTACTCCAGTAAGACCTTTTACTGTTTCAGGCAGCTGAGCCATGATATTGGTGATATCCTTTGTGATCTTTGAAGCGCCGGAATCTCCGATCATGACTATCTTTTCGGTCTTTGACAGCGGCTGCGATATAGCGGAAGCTATCTCAGGCAGCTTTTCAATTACCATCTGTGCTATAGCTGCATCATTAAACAGCTTGTAGGCTTCAGCCTTCTTTGCCAGAGCTTCGGCCTCAGCCTGGCCCTTTGCCCTTATTATATCAGCTTCAGCTTCACCTCTTGCCCTTATTATATCAGCGTCGGCAAGACCTGCCAGTTTGATGGCTTCAGCTTTTGCCGCGCCTTCCGCCTTGATGGCAAATGACTGGCCCTCCGCTTCCTTTGACTTTTTGATCTTGTCAGCCTCAGATGCTATCTCCGTCCTGTATTTCTCAGCATCGGCAGGCTTCCTGATCATGGCGTCCAGTTCCTTCTCTTTTCTGAGAGCTTCCTGTTCCTGCAGTTCGATTTCCTTCTGTTTCTTTATGATTTCGACCTGCATTGCTTCCTTCTGGACTTCCTGCTCAATTACATATTTCTTTTTGTCGTATGCAAGGTCGGATTCAGCCTTTCTCTCATTGATGGATGCCTGATAATCAGCCATCTTCATTTCCTTGTCTCTATTTGCTTCTGCGACCTTGGTCTCAGCCAGGTATTTGGCTGTCTGGCCTGCCTGCATTGCTTCAGCGCTCTTGATGTCGGCGTCTCTCTTTGCTTCAGCCTGGCCAATGACGGCATCTCTCTGCACTCTTGCGATCTGTGCCTTACCGAGGCTTTCCAGGTATCCGTTTTTATCAGCTATTTCTCTGATCGTGAACGAAATTATTTTCAAGCCCATGTTGGCCAGGTCACCTGCTGCAAGCTCCTGAACCTTCTGGGCGAATGCGTCCCTGTTCTGGTTGATTTCTTCAACAGTAAGATTACCGACTATGGAACGGAGATGTCCTTCAAGGGTCTGGGTAGCGATCCTCCTGATCTCATCCTCCTTCAGACTAAGGAACTGTTCCGCTGCTGTTGCTATAGCTTCCTGGGTGGAGTCGATCTTTACCTGCGCAATACCGTCAACAGTGACCTGAACACCCTGTGATGTGTATGCGCTGGAGTTTACATCAAGCGGCATTGTTCTGAGTGATATGGTTTTTGATATTTCAAGTATGGGCCATACAAATGTAGCACCGCCCTTAACTATCCTGAAACCTACCACCTGGCCGTTCGAAAGCTTCTTCTTACGTCCTGAAACTATCAACGCCTCATCCGGACCGACCTTGACATATCTTCCTACAAATACAGAAATAAGTATGAAGATGACAATGACAAGAACAATTGCGATCACGATGGGTATTAGAACATCCATTACAAATCCCCCTTTTTAATTTTTATTTCCAGCATTTCTGCGTGGTTTTCCGTTATCAGTATTCCCAAGATTCCCTGTGTGCCCCTGATCTTCAATATCTGCCGCATCTGCAGGACTATCCGTATCCTCCGGACCATTTGGGCCCCCGTTTTCCCGGTCCTCCCAGCTGGTTTCGGGAAGATTGTCAAAAACAATGTCATCAAGAGTCAGCTTTTGTTGCACCAATGCGACACTTCCTGTTATTTCCCTGATTATGACCTCGGCGCCTCTTTTAATCGCCTCTCCGTCCAATGATCTGGCTGTGAGAGTGGACCTTATTCCATTTGCTTTATATGCTATCTCTCCAAGTCCTTTTTCAGGAACCGGTGTAATAACCTCTGCTTCAAATCCGATAAGATCATCAAGGGAAAATACCGAATTCGACTGGGATCCATACATAAACTTTACTACGCCGAAAAACAATGCAACCCCTATCGCACCTGCAAATCCCAGCGCAACGATAGTACTCATCAGGCCGTCGAGTCCGAAGCCTGTCATGGATATGAGCCCTACCGCACCGAAGGTGGTTATGGCGCTGGCTATGACCAATGGGTTAAAAGGCGAAGGCGAATCAGCGTCGTCGCCATGGGATGCATGGTGTGTTCCGTCATGGCCCGCATCAGCGCCGGCTGCTCCATGGCCTGCATCTATGCCATGACCTATATCCACACCGTGGTCTGCACCGATATCATGGCTTATATCCAAACTATGGCCTGCGCCGATGTCATGCCCTATGTCTGCGCCATGGTCGATGCCACCGTCGTGGCTGTGGTCTCCATGACCGCCCAGCAGGAATGATACAGCTGAATAAAACACCCCGAATGCCAGACAACCGATAAATACGTACAGCAGAGAGTATCACCTCCGTTCAATCGGCGTTCCTAAATATTTTACCATATATACCATCTTAGTAGTATAGCAAATTCTTTACATAACTCGTGAAGTAAGTTGAGTTACATACTATATACGCATCTATACGCAAAATAGTTTATCGGTTTGAAATAAAAAGCGCGAATGTTCTCATGACAAAAACTTTCGCGCTCATCATAGGATAACTGCCCGACTGTCTACAATTGCTGCTGACCGATTGCATCACTATTGATGCAGCTGGCTTTCTATACAGGGGGAACCACCATCAGAAGTTGATGATCCTGCCATCCTTTGGATTTATATAAAGAAGCCAGTAGCCAAATGCACCGTATCTTTGCCTGTTTCCTTCAGCCTGCACCCATTTGCTCATCTCTCCGAAGGGTTTGGAATCCACCATATACATGCCAGGGACTCCGCATATGATGTATCTCTGACCTGTTTTATGCGTGAATACCCCGATGATCAGGTGCTTGTATTTATAATGAGCCATCATTACTGCCGGATTGAACATAAGCGGTGATCTTATATTATTCTGGTAAAATATGTTGTTGAGGTTTACAGGGTTTGTCACCCTCCACCATATGTAGTCACTTCTCCTGCTGTGGAAGGGGTCGCATATGTCAAAGCTCTTATCAAGCTCCTCTTCCAGTCCATTGAGGTTTCCTTCAGCCTGTACTTCCATCGGGCTGGGTGCCTCACGCCTGTTTATGCGGCAGGAGCCGCATGGTCCGGATGTATTTGTATTGTTAAGGACTGCCCCGCAGATATTTCCATTTAAATAGACACATTCAGTGTTAATGTTACCCGTACTGCCAGGATACTTGTATTCTGTGCCGGGAGGCTGCTGTACCTGTTGTTTGTATTTTTCAGCGTCGTTGTCTGATGATTGCGCGGCGGTTTTTGCACAAGAATTTTCTTGCTCGATCTGTGGTTTGACAGCCGACTCATCCTGGTAGGTCTGTTCAATATTATAGGCTGTTTCAGGTTGAATTGCATTTACATCTGTATAATCGGCAATCCCGTCTTGATCATCCGCCTCCGCTTCATTGCCTGCCTTCAGTGGCTCCATCTGAGCGTTGACTTCCACCTCGCTGCCCGCCTCCGCAGTCTCCGGCTGTACTTCCATCTCCGCCTCGCTGCCCGCCTCCACAAGCTCCGGCTGTACATTATTCTCCGCCTCATTGCCTATCTCCACAAGCTCCGGCTGTAAATTATTCTCCGCCTCGCTGCCCACCTCCACAAGCTCCGGCTGTACATTCATCTCCGCCTCATTGCCTGTCTCCACAAGCTCCAGCTGTAAATTATTCTCCGCCTCGCTGCCTGCCTCCACAGGTCCTGGCTGATTTTCTACCTCTGCGGCTGGCTCGGCTCCAGGCATGGGCCATGCACCATATTCAAGCTCGAACTGGTCTGAATATTCAAATTGCGGCGGGTACTCTGCTTTTTGCTCTGGTTGGTAATAGCCTTCATACTGAAAAATGTAATTAGGCTGCTTGTCAGGTATTTGCGCATACCCTGCTGCAGTATCATGAGCAGGCTCATATATCTGATTATTTGGGTTCACCATTTGCATCTGATCAGCTTCGAATTTCTTTTGCAAAGCCTTGCGAAGTCCGCTCCGCCAATCCGTCCGGCCATTGCGGTAAGCCACCAGCGGGCATGTGACACTAACTCCTGCCCTGTTCTCCGTCTCGACTAAAACTGCAAATGTATCAAAATCATTAACGGAGTAAACCGTTCCATCGATATGTCCCTTTTCAAATACCAGCTCCAGCATAGCCTTTCCACCGGAGTGACTGATTTCACCTGCCCTGACATATTCCGCCGCACCTTCGTGTGTCCGAACAAGATACAATGCATAACCAAACCTGCCGTTACCGTTTCTGAGGTTTTGAATGACAGCCGAGAGC
Organism: Bacillota bacterium; assembly: GCA_023412665.1. Taxonomy (GTDB): domain Bacteria; phylum Bacillota; class Clostridia; order Acetivibrionales; family DTU013; genus DTU013. The sequence continues at coordinate 55,173 of JAEZCA010000042.1, read as the reverse complement.
CTCTCCCTTCTGTCACGAACTTCAAGCAGCAGGTGACCGGACGGTTTTTTTCCTTCCTCATATCCGCTGTCCTCATTCGAAAATATAATGAAATTCCTGTGATATTTCTTTGAAGCGGCAGAAACCATATGACCCCTCCTTAATTAACAATACGATTGATTCATAATTGCAAACCATCATCTCATATAATCTATGTATATGTATTCGGGAAACGAAAAATCACACGGGCCGCAGCTACTTGTTCGGCCCGTGCTTTTCTTTACATCTTTCAGGAGAAAATTTCTCGATTGCAGAAAACTTTTCTTGCTGCTGCGCCTTCAGCGCTATAATTTGCGCCTTTTTTCCTTCTCTTTATCATATTTTGCTTTTTCAGGTACCTTATCCGCACTTATCTGGTCATTATAAAAGGCAGGGTCACCAATGGGTTCTTTTACAAAGCTTTTATCTCTTTTTTTCTCTTTCATATTTTCATCTCCCAGCTATTTATGTGTTTATTCAAACTATCTCCATAAAAATGAGTTCTATGCTATAGATTACGGTGATTTATCATTGAAACAAATACTTTTCACTAATACCATTTTGCAGGATTCATATTTCAAAATTGCAAAATGTTATTTATATCATCCATAAGCAGTTCCGGACAAATATCCTAAGGACAGCCTCCAATGCCCCCTCTTGAGGTGTAAACACATGTTGCACCTTATTAATCCGACGTAATTCCGCAATACGCATAAGGCTTGGAATGAAGCTTCTCATGCATATTTGAAATATGAGAGCACATGCCCGCTGCCAAATGCTTTTATGGCCTAGGGCTGAAGGGTAACGAAGTTATTTTTTGAATAATCACTTGTTGAATATTTCATAACTATGTGTTAAGATAACTAGTGAAAAAATTAACCAACTACATATGATAACATGGGGACATATTAGACATCCCTAACTAGAAAAAAAATTTGAAGGTAATAATAATTATTAATATACCCGGCCGAAAGGAGAGTTAAAAATTGACAAAGAATCAGAAGTTACTGGATTGGGTGAAAGAAATGGCTGATATGTGTCAGCCTGACAAAATTTACTGGTGTGATGGATCAGAGGAAGAGAATAGTCGTCTTTTGCAGGAAATGGTTGATAGCGGAATGGCTACACCGTTAAACCCGGATAAAAGACCCGGCTCCTACCTTTTCCGCAGCGACCCGTCAGATGTTGCCCGCGTTGAGGACAGGACCTTTATTGCATCAAAGAGGAAGGAAGATGCCGGTCCGACTAATAACTGGGTCGATCCCGAAGAACTCAAGGCAACTATGAAGGCTTTATACAAGGGCTGCATGAAGGGCAGAACAATGTATGTTATACCCTTCTCAATGGGACCTATAGGCTCCCCCATATCAAAGATCGGTATAGAGCTTACTGACAGCGCATACGTTGTTGTCAACATGCGTATAATGACCCGTATTGGCAAAGAAGTGCTGGACGTACTGGGAGACGGTGAATTTGTCCCCTGTCTGCACTCGGTAGGCGCTCCGCTGGAACCGGGCCAAAAGGATTCCTCATGGCCCTGCGCTCCGATCGAAAAGAAATACATCAGCCATTTCCCGGAAGAGAGAACCATATGGTCCTATGGATCCGGCTACGGCGGAAATGCATTGCTTGGAAAGAAATGCTTCGCACTTCGTATAGCGTCCGCACAGGCACGTGATGAGGGCTGGATGGCAGAGCACATGCTCATCCTTCGACTGACCAATCCCGAAGGTGAAAAGTACTATATAACAGGCGCTTTCCCAAGCGCATGCGGAAAAACCAATCTGGCTATGCTGATACCGACAATTCCGGGCTGGAAGGTCGACACAATCGGCGACGATATAGCATGGATGAAATTCGGCCAAGACGGACGTCTTTACGCCATCAACCCTGAAGCAGGCTTCTTCGGCGTTGCGCCCGGAACATCGATGGATTCGAACCCGAATGCAATGCATAGCTGCGAAAAAAACACAATATTCACCAATGTTGCATTGACTGATGACGGTGATGTATGGTGGGAAGGCATAGGCACTGATGCTCCCGACCATTTGATAGACTGGAAGGGCAATGACTGGACCCCCGCTTCAAAGGATAAAGCCGCTCACCCGAACGCCCGCTTTACTGCTCCCGCAAGTCAGTGTCCTGTTATCGCACCTGAGTGGGAAGATCCAAAAGGAGTGCCGATCTCGGCAATACTCGTTGGGGGACGCCGTCCGAGCACAATACCACTGGTCCATGAGAGCTTCGACTGGAATCATGGCGTTTTCATGGGTTCAATAATGGGCTCTGAAATAACAGCAGCCGCAATTTCCGACAATATTGGTCAGGTTCGCCGCGATCCGTTCGCAATGCTGCCGTTCATAGGCTATCATGTAGGCGACTATCTGCAGCACTGGCTTGATATAGGCACAAAGACTACTGCTGACAAGCTTCCGAAGATTTTCTACGTTAACTGGTTCCGCAAGGATGCTAACGGAAGGTGGCTGTGGCCCGGTTTCGGCGAAAACAGCCGTGTTTTGAAATGGGTCATTGAAAGAGTCTCCGGCAAAGGCAAGGCTGTCAAGACTCCTATCGGATATATGCCGACCGAAGACGCCATCGACACCAATGGACTGGATGTATCTGAATCCGATATGGCTGAGCTTCTGCAGATCAATAAGGACGAGTGGCTCAAGGAAGCTGCATCCATCAAGGAGCATTACGCAAAATACGGCGAAAAGATGCCCAAGGAACTGTATACACAGCTCGATGCTCTTGAAGAGAGACTCAAAGACTGATATATCCCGCCTCGTTCGTTATAAGCAAAAATAATGTTTGAAATTTGGCCGCAGGATTTTAGGTTCTGCGGCCTTTCTATTTCTCTCCACCCTGCCGGACATTGGCTAATACCTCACCCTGCTTTCAATTTCCAATGGGGGTAAGCCCCCATACCCCCTCGCTACGGGCGAAATGAATTCACCATACACATTTATCAGCCTAATATTTCTTCATCTGGAAAACACCTAAAAAAAGAAATATAATAGATAAGCAAAAACCGGTGACGGTAAAGACACCGGCACCGGCTTGGGATTATACATCTGTAAGTATATTATAGAACAACACGGCGGCACCATTTGGATTGGAAGTGAAGAAGGGCACGGAACCTCCGTTTTCTTCACCTTGCCCGTCATGGATTAATACCGCACCTTACTGAATATATACTCGTTTTTTCGGGGACTGGAGAGCTCGAACCAGCCGTTTTCATCGAATTTCATCTTCCTGCGCAGATTGGACACATGGGCCTTGACCGTGACGGACACGCCAGGGCTAGGCTCTCCCCATGCTCGGCTGTAGATTTCTTCAAAGGTGAGCCGCTGTCCCGCATAGATAACAAAGCAGCCTAAAAGCTGCAGCTCTTTCTGGGTCAGAGCAGTACGAACACCGCCCAGCACCGCTTCTCCCGAAAGAAAATCCACCGTCAGCGGGGGCAGCTCCAAAATCCCCGCCTCCATATTCCCTCTGCGGCGAAGCAGCGCCGTGACCCGAGCACCCAAAATATCCAGATCATAAGGCTTGGTGACATAATCGTCGCCACCTTTTACTAAACCCTTTATAACGTTCTCATTTTCATACCTGCAGGTAAGGAAGATGATGGGGGCGTTTGTTTTTTGCCGCAGCTCAGTGCAGAAGTCAAACCCGCTGCCGTCCGGCATCATCACATCCAGTAAAATCAGATCCGGGGCGTGCTCCTCCAACTGAAAGCGTGCCTGGGAAAGCGTGGACGCACAAACGATCCGGTACCCCTTGCCCTCAAAATATTCTCTGTTGATTTCCAGCACATCCGTCTCATCCTCAATGAGCAAAAGTGTGACTTGCTTCATAGGTTTGCCCCCCCTTCCGTCCTTGTTATTTTACCATATTTTACAGAAAAAGCGACAAAAGATTTCAAAAAAACCGGTAAAGATTTCTTTACCGTACACACAGAGAAAAAATAATCCTTTACGATGAAAGGGTGATGGAAGCATAAGGTCACAGCGGCGAAAGTACGAAATGAGGTGATTGTGTATGCTGCAAATAACCCGGGTGGACATTCTGGACGGACAGACGCTGGATATTGAGCTGAATAACGGACACCTTATCCTGTTCGATACCCAGCGTCTGCCCCAAGGTAACATCGCCTACGACAGCCTACGGGCACTGGAGAGCTTACCCCGTCCCCAAACGGACGGATTTAGTGTGTTCTGGCCGGACGGCCCGCGCATTGCGCTCACCAATATTTTGGTGTGGCTGTCCGTACATCCAGACAAAGAATGAGGAGGTAATGAGAAAATGAAACGAACATTGAAACAAATAGGCAGTCTGTTCCTGATGGTGTGCATGGCAGTTACCATGCTGCCGGGAGCAGTATTTGCCGCAGTAGATGATGAGTTCATTGTCGATAACCTTAAGTATAAGGTATTGACTGAGGACACAGGTGCCAAGACCGGGACGGTGGCTCTTGTGGGCTATCCCTATGGTAGTGAGCCAACGGGTACGCTCATAGTAGCGGAAACGGTATCCAATGGCGGCATAGATTATACTGTAACGGAGATTGGAGAAGAGGCCTTTAGCTGGTGCAGCGGGCTTACAGATGTCATAATAAGCAATTCCGTAGAAACTGTTGGTGAAAATGCTTTTGAATCTATTACCGATCTGTCAAATGTCACACTGGGTAGTTCCGTAAAAACAATCGGAGACGGTGCCTTTAAATACTTAAAGATGACAGACATACATCTGACGGAATCTGTGGAAGTAATAGGCGAAGATGCTTTTTATGGTTGTGAAAACCTGACAGAATTTACGGTGGATGAGGTTAATTCCAATTTTTCTGCGAAAGACGGCGTTTTATACAGCAAGGATGGAAAGACTTTAGTTCTCTACCCCATGGGAAAAACGGGGGATTCCTACACCATCCCGGATTCAGTGGTGAACATCGGAAAAAGAGCTTTTAACGGGAATAACAAAATTCAAACAATGGACACCGCCAATGTGGTGACCATAGGCGAAGAAGCTTTTGAAGGCTCTGGCTTGGAGAGCATTAATATCAGGGATTCTGTAGTTACCATAGGCTTAGAAGCCTTTAAAAATTGCCCAAGTTTAGTGACAGTTACTATTCCAGCGAGCTCCTCACTGGAGACCATAGGAGTTGAAGCTTTTTCCCAATGCCTCGAATTAATGAGCATCAATCTTCCCGCTTCGCTAAAGACCATAGGAGGATGGGCTTTTGGCTATTGCGATAGTCTTGAAAGCCTTTGGATAGGCCCATTGGTGGAGTCGATCGGTACTGATACTTTCGTTGCAGAGAAGTTAGCTGATTTTACTGTAGCTCCAGATAATGAGTACTACACATCGGCAGATAGCGTTCTTTATGACAAGAGTAAAACTATATTGATAAAATATATGCAAGGAAAAACCGACACATCCTTTAGCATACCCGATACGGTAACAAAAATTGAGGAATCTGCTTTTTACTCCTCAAATAATTTAGAATCTGTGACTATTCCATCAAGCGTGAATAGTATTGGGAATTCTGCTTTTTACTGGTCAGAAATTAAAAGCGTAGCCTTCCTTGGTAATATACCTCCGACGGTGGGGAGCGGCATTTTTAACAGCTGCATGAATCTGACTGATATCTATGTGCCCAAAGGCAGCGGGGATGCGTATAAGACTGCACTAGGCGATTATGCATCTTTAATTAGAGCACCGCTCACAATAGATCAGGCGGCCTGGGAAGCTTTGATTGCCGTTAACGGCGCGGCGATAAATGACGGAGATACCATTATCCTGGGCGAAGATGTGACAGGGGATCTTTACAGGAGCGATGCTCTGTCGAACCTTACCATTGACGGCAATGGTCATACTATTAACGGATGTTTGTATTTTTCTAAAAAAATAAACCTTACTTTAGAGAATGTGACCATTAATGGGTCGAATGTCTCGCATGCAATCACTTTCATAGGTATAAGTGAGGAAAGCAGGCTCAAAACTTTAGGTACGGTAACGGTGAAAGGCAAAGATTCGGAAAACTCGAGCAGTAATGGTAAGGCAGGTATATACAGCGTTGGCGACTTGACCATCACCGCCAGTGACACAACGACAATCACCGCCGGTGATACTTTTGAAGACGGTGTTAGTTACCCAGCCGTATTGGTGGAAAATGGCACTCTCACGCTGGACGGCGGCAGTCCCACCTTCCATGGCGGCAAAAGCGGCAGCTCCAATGGTGTGTATGTTGGGAGTATGTCGGATAATGATTTCAATCTCATCATAATCTCCGGCAGCCCCAAATTCATAGGCGGTTCTATTAATGATATCGGCACCAGCGGAGCAGTTGTAGAAGGTACCATACGAATCTCCTCTAGCGGAAGTCCCCAATTTATTGGCTCCGATGGGCTGGGGAGTAGCAATAGAGCGAACGGAGCTTGGGCATTGAATTTGGAGATAACTGCCGGTACCCCGATTTTCATAGGAGGCTCTGCCACGAGCGATACAAACTATTCATTCGCCGGTAATGGGATTGATGTGGATACAGTAACAATATCAGGTATTGCCTCTCCCACATTTACCGGCGGGGATGCTGCAGCAAGTGATCACGGTGGAAGAGGACTGCTCTTTTGGGAAGGTCTAAACATATCCACATCAAGAGATGTGACATTTACAGGGGGTAGCAATAGCCCATACGCCATAGAAGAAGGCAACGGTTCTGCGACAAAAAACGGCATCAACCTTAAGAACCTGACCGGCAAAATAACCGCGGATAACACAAAGGGAGAATACAGTGCTATTGGATTGATTGAAGGTACTATAACCTATCCCGAAGAACTGACCGAAGCCCAAAAGTATAACGGCACTGATAAAATGTATACTTTGGATATGGGTGCAACCTACACTGTTACCGTAAACGGCAGCTATGAAGGAACCACCGGTGCAGGAAGCTATGCGCATGGCTCGACGGTTACGATTTCCGCAGGCAGTCGCAGCAATTACAGCTTTGCCGGCTGGACGGCAACCGACATAACCCTTGCAAATCCAGATAGCGCTTCGACAACCTTTACCATGCCTGCAAACAATGTAACGGTTACGGCCAACTGGAAAAGCAATAGCAGTTCCGGCGACGGTGGCGACGGTGGCGACGGTGGCGGCTCCGGCGGCTCCGGCGGCGGTGGAGCTATAGTACAGCCCACAGCTCCGGCAGCAAATGGTTCAACACAGGTGAATTACACAGCTTCCGGTGGAACGGCATCCCTTGCATTGCCCAATGCTAAGGTAGACGAGATCATTACCAACAGCAAGGGCGACGAAGCCGTCATCGATCTTTCAGAAGTAAGCGGTATTACATCGGCAGAGCTTCCCAAAACGGCTGTATCAGCCATGAATCAAGCGGGTCTGGACGTTACCGTGAGACTTCCCGCGGGAAGTATAACCCTTAACGAAGGTGCGGCAGCCTCTATACTTGAGCAAGCCGAAGGCGGCAGCCTGAAGCTGGAGCTACAGCAAGTGGCTTCGACCTCCCTCACAGATGAGCAGAAGAAAGCTGTTAAGAGCGGCGATCTGGTGCTGGATATCAACATCTTGTCCGGTACGAAGAAAATCAGCACCTTTGACGGAACCCTAACGATATCGGTTCCTTACAACGGACCCCAGCCGGTGGCAGTGTGGTATCTAAACGACAAGGGAGAACTTGAAAAGCTTTCTTGTACATTTGAGGACGGTAAAGTCAGCTTCGACCTTGATCACCTTTCCCTGTACGTAGTGGGACAGGATACGGCTTGGGTAAACCCCTTTACTGATATTAAGGAGACCGAATGGTTCTACAATAGTGTTGAATATGTTCATGAAAATGGCTTGATGGTGGGAACAAGCACCGTACCCATGAGGTTCAGCCCCCATGACGCTACGATTCGCGCCATGCTGGTAACAATCCTCTATCGCCTTGAAGGTTCTCCCGAAGTGACGGCGGCCAATGTCTTCAGCGATGTGAAGGATGAAGCATATTATGCAAAAGCGGTGGTATGGGCCTCTGAGAATAAAATAGTAAGCGGCTACGGCGATAGTAAGTTCGGCCCTCTGGATATCCTTACACGGGAGCAGATGGCGTCAATCATGTTCCGCTATGCCAAATACAAGGGCTATAACGTAACCGGCGGAGCTGATTTATCCTCCTTTGACGATGCAGAAGCCATCTCTGCCTGGGCAAAGGAAGCCTTGGCTTGGTCTTACGACAAGGGACTGATTCTGGGTAACGGCAAGAAGCTTGCTCCCGACGGCAATGCCGAGCGCTGCCATACAGCCGCCATCCTTCAACGCTTTATTGAATCAATTGCAAAGGAACAACCATAAGTAAAATAGGCAGGGATGCTGGTTGAATGGGAGCACATAAGTAGGTGCTTGGAAACACGACCGGAATAAACAGCGTTGACGGTCAGTCGCACAAAATCGTCAAGGACCGGCGACACTGTTTGTGGAGGTCGTGTTTCCTGCTGCGTAGCCCTTCTGCCACGCAGGAAGTCGGTGGGAGATAACTGCAATACCCGTTAGACAGGACCTCTCACTATAGACTTTTTATTTGGTTGAATAGGAGCATGTAAGTAGGTGCTTGGAAACACGACCGGAATAAACAGCGTTGACGGTCCTAAAATCACCGTCCTTATCTCTGTTCATATATCAGATTTGACAGCTGAGCGAACTGCTGTATCGACAGCGTTTCACCGCGCTGCTTCATGTCAATGCCGGTTTTTTCAAGAAGTTCTGTGATCTTCTCCTTGTCCAGGCCAAGATAGCTTGCATTATTCAAGGCGTTGACAAGGGTTTTCCTACGCTGCCCGAATGCAGCCTTGACCACCCTGAAAAACAGATCCTTGTCCAAAAGCTCCACCGGCGGCGTCTTATACAACTCCAGCTTTACAACGGCTGAATCCACATCCGGCTGGGGCACGAAGCTGTGAGGATGCACCTGCATCACTACAGACGGTCTTGAGTAATACTGAACTGCGACAGATAAGGCTCCGTAATCCTTGCCCCCTGGGGCTGCGGCCATTCTGTCGGCTACCTCCTTTTGGACCATGAACACCATGCATTCCGCTTTTACACCACTTTCAAGAAGCTTCATAATGACAGGCGTAGTGATATAATACGGGAGATTGGCCACTATCTTCAGCCTTCGCTCACTGCCGTCCTCATTTTTCATATGTGGCATTAATTCTTTATGTACATCGATCTTCAGTATGTCATCGTTTATTATATTAACGTTCCTGTACCCAATCAGGTTGCTGTGCAGAACAGGTATCAGACGCTTGTCGATCTCTACAGCCACGACACAGCCTGCACTCTCTGCAAGAACTGCTGTAAGGCTGCCGAGCCCGGGACCTATTTCAAGAATGACGTCATTGCTGTCAATATCTGCAGCTCGTCCTATTCTTCGCAGTATCCCCTCGTCTGTTAGAAAATTCTGTCCCAGTGATCTGGCCGGGCGCAGCTCCAGTTTTTTAAGGATATTCCTGGCATCCGGAATCATTCGTTCATTCCTTTCTCGTTGTTGTGAAAAATATGCCGGGGCCAAAGCCCCGGCTGTGATTAGTCCCCTATTGCTATTATTTCTCTAATAATTACTTCGAATCGGATATTCATTCATTAAGTATGTACACCCTAACCTTCTTGACACCGAATTTGTCTACATAATCCTGTGAATCATAGTACAAGTCGATCTTATTTCCCTTGATCGCCCCTCCTACATCACCGGCTACACAAAAACCGTAATCCGGTGTGTCGCCGAGTATCTCGACATACATCTTTGTATACAGCGGGATGACCTTCGGATCAACGGCTATTACACCTTTTCTGGCCTTCATGCCCGTTGCACAGATCCCGAACTGGGGATGTCCCGGCGCCTTTCCGGTGTCCTTGAACGAGGCGGTATATGCGGTAGCCTTCATGTCCAGAACCTTTTTGTATCTGACTACGTCACCCCTTGATGTCGTATGGTTCAGGACCGTTCCAAACTCCATGATCATATTGATTGGATCAAGCAATATCTTCTCACTGAGAAATTGCTTTGAAATCTCCTTGCCGTCCTCTATGACCACTTTGTAGAGCTTCTCCAGTACACCCTCCTGACCCGGCTGGACAACCTTTTCAATGCCCTCGTCCATTCTTTTGTTGGCCTTCCTTTGTATTGCGTAAGGGATGCTTTCCGTTTCTCCTACTACCCGCTCTGTTACCCTGACTATTTTCAGCTCCATCCCGTCGATGATGCTGTCATCAGGATCTGCTCCCTCCAGCCGGTCATTGCTGTCCGGCTTCACAGGACTGTCGTTTATGAGCTCTTTAACAGTGTCCTTATATGTCATTATTTCTGTCGTTTTGTTATCAGCAGTTATGTATACGGGAACCGCTCTTTTAATGTAAATCTCATTGGTGCTTGTCTTTTGTAAACTGGTTTCCAACGGTACGCTGACGTAGTCATGTTCGCTTACAGCGATGCCGTTTTGCTCCAGAATTTCTTCAAAGGTATTTTTCATCGTTGTGCAGGTAATTACATTGCCATTGTCATTTATAACAACATCCTTCTCCAGCCAGGTATATACGCCGATACAGGCGCCTGCCAGAACTACTGCCGCAGCTGCCGCCATAAGCAGCCGAATTTTAAATGAAAATAACCTTTTAATATTTTCAGCAAGTGGAAACAATAAAAACCCTCCTGTTAAAATATTAATAAGGGACCGTCAGCTATTTTATTCTATGGAAGCAAGTTTGTCAAATATGTTGCCATAAATCCCCTATATCTGGGATTATATACACCGAAAAGAGCAATTATACCTATTTCCCTGCTTTAGAATGAAATGAAACAAAATAGAGGAGCTGCGGCAGCAGCTCCATGAGGCATGGCCTAAAGATAAGTCCGGCAGAAATGGCGGGCAGACGGTTAATAATTCATTCCTCCCATCGGGAAGTATCTGTCGTTCATCAATGCCGGCATCGTGCCCATTACCGGCATTCCATACATGTTATTCTCAGCGGTGCCCATTACCGGCATTCCATACATGTTATTCTCAGCGGCGCCCATTACCGGGGCTGCATTTCCCATATAAGGCATCATATTGCCCGCTGCCGGGCTCACACCTGGAAGCATTGCACTGTTCATCATATTCATGCCCATTACATTAGCTCCAAATGTCATCGGACACTGCATATTCATTAGATACGGACAGCACATGATCGGTATCTGATTCATCATTGACGGCATCATGCCGCCGGGTCCGGCCTGAACAGGCATATTGTCAGGCATCATCTGCATCGGAGACACGTTTTGCATCATCTCGGCAGGCATGACATTCGGTATTGACTGGACTGGCATTATGTTTGGCATGGACTGAGCCGGTGATACGTTTGGCTTTGACTGGACCGGCATTACCTCTGATACTGGCTTGGCCGGTGACACTTTGGGTATATTCTGTGCGGGGGATACCTTGGGCGCAGTCTGCGCCGGCGATACCTCAGGAGAAGTCTGGGCCGGCGATACCTTGGGGGACATCTGCTGTGGAGACACCTTGGGTGAGGCCTGCATATGCTGCATAGCGCCGACCTGCGGCATGGTTCCTTTAGGTGCGGCATTCATAATATCCTTCATCTTCACATCTTCTTTCATATAATGATTCCTCCGGGTCTAGAACACTTCATTATCATTATATGAGTCCAATAATATTATGTGAGGATTTTTTATGTAACTCACACCCGATAGGTATTTGCAGTCCAAAGACCTCAGATGTAAATCATGGATGAAATTATGAAAGACTTCTTTTCTTTAGAATAATCTATTTTTACGTACATCTCATTTTCACCGTCAGAAAACTTCAGGTTGGCTGTTTCGGCGTTTTCGACCAGCTTCACGTTGTATTTTACAAAAAGGTATATTTCACCGTTGCCCGCGCCCCTGAGCTTGTCCAGCTTGACTTCTGTTATTTCCACCCTGCTTACAGCGCTCGTCATCTGATCTATGTAGGCATTGAGCTTGACAGACCGGTCTTTCTCAGGCACAGCGGCATATTCGATGTCGTACGCATCTTCAAAATTCCCCTGTGTTAACGCTTCCGCCCATGCAATGATTGGTTTTGACAATGATTCTATATTGGAATGCTCTTTTAGAATATTTATAAAATCGATCCTGTCCCTGAGGTTGGACTCTGCCCGTTCAAATTCAACAGATGCAGCTTCTTTTTCCTTTTGCAGCTGCTGCTTGTCCTTTTCAAGCTGTTCTATCTGATCCTTCAAACCGCTGACTTCATCCACGAGTGCAGAGATCTCTCTCTTCTGCGCGCTGATGCTGGCATCATTACTTGTACTGACCGACAGCAGATTTTTGATTTCGGCTGCCTTGCTTTCTCTGTCCCATAAAAGATAGTTGAATGCTATAAACAGGGCTATTAAAAGAACAAAGACCATTACAAGGATAAATTTTTTCATTTTACACCACCGATTCAATCATTTTATTTGATGCCGAATAATCTCATCGCGTTGGACGTTGTGGTCTCACAGATATAATCGAGGGATTTGCCTTTGATCTTAGCTATTTTTTCTGCTACCAGCTTTACATTAGCTGATTCATTTCTTTTTCCCCTGTAAGGCTCCGGCGTCAGATAAGGCGAATCCGTTTCTACCAAAAGCATGTCATCAGGCACATATTTGACGACCTCGATCAGCTTTTTGGCATTTTTGAACGTCACAGGGCCTGCAATGGAAATCATGAAGCCCATGTCCAATATCTGTCTGGCCATTTCCACGCTGCCTGAATAGCAATGCAAAACTCCTCCCGTATCCCTTGCATTTTCACTTTTAAGGATGCTCACAGTATCCTCGTGAGCATCCCTGTCATGAACGATTATTGGAAGGTTGACATTTCTGGCCAGTGATATTTGTTTGGCAAACCAAATTTTTTGAGCTTCCCGGGGTGAATTGTCATAAAAGTAGTCCAGACCTATCTCTCCGATGGCGACTACCTTTGGGTATGCGGCGAAGTCCGCAAGCGCTGATATGATACTGTTGTTAATATCCGCCGCATTATGCGGATGGACACCTACCGCTGCATAGAAAATACTGTATTTCTGGGTCAGCGAGATATTCTCCACTGATGATGCAATGTCTGAAGAAGCCGTCAATATGTAGCCGACACCGCTCTGGATCGCCCTTGATATGGTCTCTGGAAGGTCGTTCTGATACTGCTCGTCATAATAATGCGCATGCGTGTCAAATAGCATATCTTACCTCGCACTAAGCCCATGTAAGTGATATTTTAATTATATATTATTATTGTCATTACTGCAACAAACCGTAGTTCAGACAATAGGACACACTTTCTGCATGTGACTCCGAAGCAGATATGTTCTCTATACCAACAGACTGGCGACACTGCTTGTGGAGGTTGTGTATCCTGCTTCGAGTCCCTTCTGCCGCGCAGGCAGTTGGTGGGACGCAACTGCAATACCCGTGAGACAGGACCGTAATAGGTAAGGGGACACGCCTTCAGTATACGACTCTGATGAAGCAAGGTATGTCAGGAATGTCCTATTCACACTTTCTTGAATGGGAGCACTTCTGAAGGTGCCTGGAAATACAACTGTAATAAACAGCGTCGGCGGTCTGCCATCATTGTATCCCTTACCTCATTCAGCTTACTTTGGAGCCGCTGTCGATGGGGCCGTCAAGTGTGGCAACCACAAGCGTTTCATCATTCGAGGCAGCCAGTATCATTCCCTGTGATTCGATGCCTCTCAGCTTCACCGGCTTCAGGTTCGCCACAAGGATGACTGATTTGCCCACAAGGCTTTCGGGAGTATAGTGCTTTGCGATTCCCGAAACTACCTGCCTGATCTCCCCGCCAAGCTCCACCCTGAGCTTGAGGAGCTTGTCCGAGCCCTCGACCTTTTCAGCCTCAAGCACTTTAACAACTCTAAGATCCAGCTTTGCAAAATCATCTATCGTGATCTGCGTTTTACCACTGCCCTGATCGTCAGCAGCATTCCCGGCTGTCCCGGACTTTTCCCCCGCTTCCTGTGCAGCCTTGTTATTACCGGATACCTGCTTCTGTTTCGCAGGCTGACCACTGGCGGAAGTATTATTTTTCTGAACAGGAGACATGGCCTCCAGTTCCTCAAGCTCTTTCTTTATATCGATCCTCGGGAAAATCACATCTCCCTTTTGGACGGCAGCTCCGGCAGGATAGCCGCCCCACTTTTTTGCACTTTCCCATTCAAGTGCTCCGCTTCCCGCCAGGCCAAGCTGCTGCCACATTTTTTCCGGCGTTTCAGGCATGAAGGGCTGTATTAGTATTGATACTATCCTCAGGCTCTCAGCCAGGTTATACATGACAGCCGCCAAACGGGGCTTGTTTTCTTCGGATTTGGCTAATACCCAGGGCATGGTCTCATCAATATATTTATTGGTCCTTGAGATAGCTTTCCATATTTCGGACAGCGCTGTACTGAACTGGAGCTTGTCCATCAGCTCCTCCACTCTCTGCGGCAGCTGTGCGTAAACATCTTTCAGCTCACTGTCGAACTCTCCCGCAGCCTGCTCCTGTGGCAATACGCCGCCGAAATACTTGTCTATCATTGCTACGGTCCTGCTTAGCAGGTTTCCGAGGTCGTTTGCCAAATCCGAATTGATCCTCTGGATCAGAGCTTCATTGGAAAAAATGCCATCTGAACCGAATGGAACTTCTCTAAGCAGAAAATATCTTATCGCATCGAGTCCATATTTGTTTATCAAAACTACCGGATCGACTACATTACCTATGGATTTTGACATCTTTCCGCCTTCAAGGAGCAGCCAGCCATGCCCGAATATCTGCCTGGGCAGCGGCTCGCCAAGTGCCATAAGCATTGCAGGCCATATGATCGTATGGAATCTGACGATCTCCTTGCCTACAAGATGGACATCAGCCGGCCAGTATCTGCGGTATGCCGAGTCCTCGCCCGACAGATACCCCAAGGCTGTAATATAATTTGAAAGCGCATCGATCCATACATATACTACATGCTTGTCATCAAATGTGACGGGAATACCCCAGTTGAAGGTAGTCCTTGAAACGCAGAGGTCTTCAAGCCCCGGCCTCAGGAAGTTGTTCAGCATCTCGTTCTGCCTTGAAACGGGCTGGATAAAATCCGGATTTTCTTCAATATGCTTGATAAGCCTGTCTTGATATTTTGACAATCTGAAGAAATAGCTCTCTTCCTTTGTCAGCTCCACTTCCCTGCCGCAATCGGGGCATTTCCCTTCCTTGAGCTGTGTTTTTGTCCAGAAGGATTCACAGGGTGTGCAGTACCAGCCCTCATACTCGCTCTTGTATATATCTCCGTTGTCATAAAGCTTCTTGAATATTTTTTGGACAGCCAACTCATGCTCCTTGTCGGTTGTCCTTATAAACCTGTCGTTGGTGATCTTCATCAGCTTCCAAAGCTCTTTTATGCCCGAAACGATTTCATCCACGTACTGCTTTGGGGTCACACCCTTGGCCTCAGCCTTACGCTGTATTTTCTGCCCGTGTTCGTCTGTCCCTGTAAGGAACATGACATCATAGCCCTGGAGCCTTTTGTACCTGGAAATGGCGTCTGCCGCCACTGTAGTATATGAATGCCCAATATGCAGCTTATCACTGGGATAGTAAATAGGAGTGGTGATATAAAAAGTCTTCTTTTCCATTCTTTCAATTGCCTCCATGATCTGCGTTTATCTTACCCCGTGCCCCATGAAATATCCAATATCACCATATAAAGGCCGGCCAAATTTTCAGCGGAGTCTATACGGAGTAAAGCCTCAATATATTTTACTATACCGTTTAGCTGTGTTTTTTTCAAGCAATATTTAGGACAGGGCTTTATGTCAGAATAATTTGCCTGGGTGCAGGAATAGAATTTAACAAGAGGGATGCCCTATAAAGGGGGATATATCATGGGTCAATTCGCTGATGCCGTATCATATTTCTTCAGGTACTATACAAAAGTGCTGCCCGAAGCCCGCAGGCAGGAGGATTTGATATGCCGGAAGCAGCGGATGTGTGCCCCTGTTCCGGTCTGCAAAGATGAAGGCAGTCGTGACGAAAGGTGTCCGGGGCAGTTTACTGCCGATAAGCTGTGCTGCTTCATGTATTCCATGTTTCCTCATACCGAAATGAAAGGATACCTGACATTTATACTGTCTTTGCATGCAATTGACGAGGTGCTGCAAAGCCACAGAAAGCGGAAGGATATCAGGGATGAACATGAGATCCGTCGACTTTTCAGCTGTCTTTCGAGTGCCGTTGATCCATCAAGAAACAGCACCTGCAATATGGCCGAGTCGGTTAAAAACTCATCCCAGGCAGCTGATACGGCTGACGAAACAGCAAGTGAAAGTGTACTGATTAAATGCAACGCCGACCAGTGCAGACTCCAGCTTGCTCTTCTGCCGTCATTTATACAGGCAGCCGGGAAGATAAAAAAATACATGCAGCTATATGTAGATCTTCAATCCTACAGGCATTACCCTCAGATCATCAGCACAGAAGCGCTAAGGATATGGAGCGGCAACCATCTTAAACACTATCAGGGCATATCCTGCTGGGAGTTTTGCGCCTCTGCGGACACGTTTCTTGGAATAGCCGCTATGTATGCGGCAGCCTCCGTACCGGCCATAACCTCCGAAGAGATAAGGCTTTTGGATGAATTGTGCTTTCCCTGGCTGTGCGGTCTCATCTCCCTGCTCGACTCTGCTGTCAGCGCCAGATCGGCTGTAGGAACTGATGAGCTTAACTTCTCATCATTCTATAGTAACCTGAAGGAATGCGAGGACAGGATCATGTTTTTTGCCAGCCAGGCGGAGGAGGCATGCATGAAGCTTAAGGACAGCAGCCTGTACCTGCATGTGATAAAAGCGATGATGGCGCTTTACATATCAGATCCGGAAACAAACTTCAGCATGCTCAGGCTGACAGCCTCCAACATAGCAAAAAGGTTTTCGCTGCGCACATACAGAAGCGCCGCCCTTCTGTCCCGCTGCCTCCATCTGCTTTAGGGGACAGTTCTTACGAAAGGGGACAGTTCTGCAATATAGTTAGTGCTTGGAAACACTGCCGGAATAAATGGCATTGGCAGTTTGAAAAGAACTGTCCCCTTCCACAGTGTCATCTGCCAAAGACTAGGGTGCATACCCAGGCTGAGGCAATGACACTGACACCGTCTGCTATTAGGGCTGCCAGAAGCGTGTATCGTATGTTTCTGATGCCTGCTGATCCGTAATATACAGCCAGAGTATAGAATATGGTCTCTGTTGAGCCCATCATTGTACTGACAACTCTTCCTACAAATGAGTCAGGTCCATGCTCACGAATGATATCGGATACAAGCGCCAGTGAGGCGCTCCCGGAAACCGGCCTGAGCAACGCAAGGGGCATGGCTTCTGCTGGGACTCCCAGCAGGGAGGCTGCAGGCTTCAGCAGCCAGACAACAAAATCTAGCGCCCCCGAAGCTCTGAATACTCCGACTGCAGTGAGTATCCCCACCAGCGAGGGCAGTATTTTGATTACTGTTCTGACACCCTCGGAAGCGCCTTCTGTAAAGGCATCGAAGACTCTGACATTGCGCAGGAGCCCGGCGCCGAGTATGGCAAGGATTATTATCGGCAGAGCATATAGAGACATGGCTGTAAAAGCGGAGTACCCCATCGTTTACCACTATCCTGTCTTGTATTTTCTGTCTGATCTGTGTTTATAGCTGCTGCCGGTACTGTTTCCAGCTATTACAGTAATACCGTTGTCTCCTCCGCTGCTCCTTCTGCCGGATCCAGCCGGCCATAAGCGCGAAAGCACCTTTGCTGATACAATACCGGCGATTGTCGCACATAATGATGCAACCCATATACAGGCTGTTATCTCGGCAGGTGCGGCAGAGCCTGCATCGCTCCTTATAG
Organism: Bacillota bacterium; assembly: GCA_023412665.1. Lineage (GTDB taxonomy): Bacteria > Bacillota > Clostridia > Acetivibrionales > DTU013 > DTU013. The sequence continues at coordinate 37,200 of JAEZCA010000042.1, read as the reverse complement.
CTATTACGGTTGCCGGGATGAGCTGGATCGCAGAAGTATTGAGTACAAGGAACATACACATCGCATCTGATGCGGTATCCTTCCTGGCATTTACCTTTTGCAGTTCTTCCATGGCTTTGACTCCCAGCGGGGTCGCTGCATTGCCCAGCCCCATGAAATTAGCAGCAAGGTTCATCACGACCGCTCCCATAGCGCCGTCATTCCCCGAAATTCTTGGAAAAAATAGCCTCAGCGCTGGATCTGCCAGCTTTGCGATAACTCTTATTAAGCCGCCCTTCTCCATGATTTTCATTAATCCTGACCAGAGGCACATTATCCCGAGAAGTCCGATAGCCAGCTCAACAGCTCTTCCTGCCGATGTAAATGCCGCCTGGGTGACCTCTTCAATTCTGCCGTTGAATATTCCGATTATAAAGCCGGCAGCCAGCAAACCTGACCATATGTAATTCACACTGCAGCCTCCTTTTAAACCGATACTTATTTATATGATGAAATGCAATAATAATTACTTCACATATTTGTAAATACAAATCTGTCGAATTTCGTAAATATCCCGACACCAAATTCCCAGTAATTTTATGGATAACAATTTATGCAATTCTGTCAGGTAATTTATACCGTTGACTTCTCTGACCATTATAAGCCTTAAATATGGCGGGTTACGCAAAATAACATATTAGTTATATTACAAAATTTTCTTATTTTTCCATAACATTTTTTTGAATATCTTTAAATTAATTGTTGACGATTACTGGAATTTATGTTAGGATAATTTTATAAAAGATTGTCGAATAATGCTAATTTGGGAGGAAAGAGATATGAAATCTACAGGCATAGTTAGAAAAGTTGACGAACTTGGAAGAGTTGTACTTCCGATTGAGTTGAGAAGAACTCTTGACATTGCGGAGAAGGATGCTCTTGAGATTTATGTGGATGGAGCTACCATCATTTTGAAAAAATATGAGCCCGCTTGCATTTTCTGCGGAGATGCAAAGGATGTCACCATCTACAAGGGTAAAAACATATGCCCTGCATGCATGAAGGAACTTAAGAAGTAATTTCGTCAGACTCGGGCCCGGTGTTATTAGATACCGGGCCTTTTTTTAATCGCCATTCACCCTGTTTTCGACAAGGCTGTTGTAAACCTCCCGCTTGCTTATTCCCCTGTCCTCCGACACCTTTTTCATGGCTGTCTTTTTATCAAGGCCTTTATCCATATACAATCCTACATGCTCCTCCAGGCTGATCTCCATCCAGCCGCTGGTTTTTTCCCTTTCGAGGGCGAGCTCATCTGCGCCTTGGAGCACCAGGACAAATTCGCCCTTCGGCCCTTCGTTTTCATATTTTCCGATGGCCTCATCCAGGGTGGTCCGCCAGATTTCTTCAAATTTCTTTGTCAGTTCCCTTGCAAGACATATCCGCCTGTTCCCCAGCATGGACCTGAGATCCTTTAGTGTATGTATCAGCTTGTGAGGAGCCTCGTAAAACACAAGCGTCCTCGTATCCTCTTTAATGGCCTTGAGCCTTTCATTCCTGACTCTTTTGTTGACAGGCAGGAAGCCTTCAAAGCCGAATCTGCCCGAGGGCAGCCCTGACAGCACCACACCGGCGATCACCGCAGCAGGCCCGGGGACCATAGTTACAGTGATCCCATTTTCTGCAGCCAGTCTGACAAGGTCCTCACCTGGATCGGAGATCCCTGGTGAGCCGGCATCCGATACCAACGCCACATTCTTGCCCTCGATCAGCTGCTCTATGAGATAGCCGCCCTTTTCCGCCTTGTTATGCTCATAGTAACTCACAAGTTTATTCTTGATTTCGAAATGATTCAGCAGCTTCAAGGTCTGCCTCGTATCCTCAGCTGCTATTATGTCGGCCTCTTTCAGGATTCTGAGCGCACGCAGCGTGATATCCTCCAGATTGCCGATGGGTGTTGCTACCAAATAAAGCGTACCTGTATCGCTCAATTCCTTTACTGCCTTTCCTGCCGCACCCATCCTTTCGTCAGCCATGGACTTGATCCGGCAAACAAAAAATTATTTACTGCTCATAATTGCCCGGTCCCATGCACTGATCACCGGCGCTGTCCCTGTTGTATATTTCGTCGATTTCCTTTGAATAGCTGCCGGAGCTGTCGTATACATATAACGGTTCCTGCACTCTCAGCTCCGGATTCCCGTTTTTTGTGCCGCAGATCAAAACAAGGTTGGGCTTCTTCCCCGGCGATGGATGAACAAATCTCAGCAGCTTGGGTTCAATGGAGTTTTCCCGCATGGTACATATAATGTCCGCAAGCCTCTGAGGCCTGTGCACCATGGAAAACTTTCCACCCGGCCTGAGCAGCTTCCCGGCGGTCGATACTACATCGGCGAGGGTACACAGCAGCTCGTGTCTGGATATAGCCTTGGAATCCGCTGGGTTGAGCAGGCCGCCTCCCTTGGTCATATACGGTGGATTTGTTGCCACCGCATCAAAGCTGGAGGCTCCGAACATACCCACAGCGTTCCTGATATCGCCCTGCACGATGCTTACCTTTTCACCAAGCCCGTTGAGCTCAACGCTGCGTGCCGCCATCTCTGCTATTTCGGACTGGATTTCAAGTCCGACCACCCTTCCGGGGCTTTTCTTCGCAGCCAGCAGCACCGCTATAATGCCGGTGCCGGTTCCGAGATCGATGACTGAACCTCCCCTGGGCACCTGAGCAAAATGAGACAGCAGAACTGCATCTACTCCAAAGCGGAAGCCGTCTATTTTTTGTATGAGTCTGAGCCCCTTGTACTGGAGGTCATCGATTTTCTCATTGGCCTTCAAAATTGCGTCCAAACAACCCATCCTTTTTAGAATAAAATAAGGAGCCATGCTTCAGCTAAAGCTGCCGCCTGACCCCTCACACTTCAAATTACTTATTCCGGCTTCGGAGCGTCAACCGGGCAGACGTTTGCGCAAGAACCGCAATCTATGCATGCTCCTTCGTCAATTTCATATTTACCATCACCTGCTGATATGCATGAAACCGGGCATTCTGCTTCGCATGCGCCGCAGCTGATACAATCATCATTTATACGATATGCCATTAGGGTACACCTCCTCAAATCCATTTTGTTTACTTAATATAAATAAACCGTTACTATTTTAACATTATTATCTTACAATTTAAATACCCTTTAGAAACAATTTGCGGCACTTATGCCCTTTTAATCCTCAAGAGCCTTTAATTCCTCGATTATGGCATCATTATCGTCCCTTACGGCTACATCCTTGATCAGCTTTATCTCATTGAATTTATAGGCTCTCAGATCTGTATCATTGCCCTTATCCAGCTTGACCTTCACGGTTTCCTTGATCAGATAGGTTTCCATGACTACTCCCTGTCCATCAGGTGTTTCTACGATAGCGCCTGTTTTCGGGGCTCTCTTGATGATCTGTTCATATGCTTCCTGTTCATACTTCAAGCAGCACATCAATCTGCCGCAGGTCCCGGAAATTTTTGTCGGATTGAGTGAAAGCCCCTGTTCCTTGGCCATCTTTATGGAAACAGGCTGGAATTCACCCAGATATGAGCTGCAGCAAAGTACGCGACCGCAAATACCGATCCCGCCCATCATTTTGGATTCATCCCTGACACCAATCTGCCTTAGCTCTATGCGTGTCTTAAAAACGGAGGCCAGATCCTTGACCAGCTCCCTGAAGTCCACTCTTCCGTCTGCTGTAAAATAGAACAGTATTTTATTATTGTCAAATGTATATTCCACATCTATCAGCTTCATTTCAAGATTGTGGTCTCTGATTTTCTGAAGGCATGTAGCAAACGCTTCCTTCTCTTTTCTGCTGTTTTCGGAAGCATGTCTGACATCCTCCTCATTAGCTATCCTCATCACCTTTTTCAGCGGCGCGACTATTTCGTCATCATTCACCTCACGGACCGGTATGACTACTTCTCCGAACTCGATACCCCTTGCTGTCTCAACGATCACATTTGCGCCTTCATCTATCTGCAACTGATCAGGGTCAAAGTAATATACCTTCCCGGCCTTCTTGAACCTGACTCCAACCACCTTTACCATTCAATGATCCTCCCGTAGCTTAATCAACAGATTATCTATAACAAGCTGATAATTCGCATTTTGCTTAAGAGCCCTGCGTGCCGCACCTATTGCGTCAATACTGCTTATGAGCCTGTTGCTGCGGTATTTGCGGGCATTATTTAATATAATATCCTTTTTGTCTGAATTAATCAACATATTTTCCTTTCCTGTCTCATTCATTACCAACAGGTCTCTGTAGTACAGCAGCATTATTTCAAAAAGCATTTCCGTATTGTCTTTATTATTGTCCATGAAAGACGAGAAATCCAAAATGCTCCTGGTTTTACCCTGAGCGACCTTTGGCAGCAATTCAAGCATTTGATCCCTGAGCTTTGAAAAATCGCCCGTGCCGGCCAGCTCCAATGCCGTCCCTATATTGCCGTCGGAATAATCGGCTGCCAGTCCAAACGTCCCGTCATCGCTGCCATACCTGTCTCTTAATGCCTGGCATACCTGTTCCCTGGAATACTTTCCGAACTTCAGGTGCTGCGCCCGTGAGCGCACCGTTTCCAAAAGCTTGTCGTAATTCGTGGTCAGAAGAATAACCACAGCATATCCCGGCGGTTCCTCGAAAGTCTTGAGCAAGCAGTTTTGTGCCTGCTCTGTCATTTTAGCCGCTTCTTCTACTATATAAACCTTTCGCCTGGAATACATAGGCTTCAGGACGATATCGCTCTGTATCTCCCTGATCAGATCTACACCGATACTCAGCTCTTCGCAGCTAATGCTGTGATAGTCCGGATTACTGTCGTTTTCCAGCATCAAGCATGGCCTGCAGCTGCCGCAGGCAGAGCCGCCTTTCGGAGCGTCGCACAGCAAAAGACCGGCAAATATGCGGGCAATCGTTTTCTTACCGATCCCTGCCGGTCCGGAGAATATATATGCATGCCCTATCCTGCCTTCGGAAAGCGACCGCTCAAGGCTGCCGACGACTTCCCTCTGGCCGATCACATCTTTGAAGTCCATTTGTACACCTCTAGCCGGATATGGATCCTGTGTATGTCACATGAACAGATCCAGTATCAGTCCCCTGATATCAGCCAGTCTCTGAAGAAGGCTGATATTGTCCTTTTCTCCCTGCAGCACATCCTGTGTCAGCAGGTCAAGCTCACTGTTTATGTTTGTTATGATGGCAAAAACCTTGTGCCTTCCCCTTCTGTCCAGAATGCTTCTCTTGGAAAACTTCCTGGAATTGCCCAACGCGACATCAAGAAATTCGGCAACCAATTTTCTATATACCTTTAATTCCCGAATATCTATTTTCTTCGCCAGGACGTCACCTTGCCTGACAATATCCTGAACCAGCCTTTCAAGATGATGCTCATAATTGCTGTCCTCGGCTCTTGAAAGCTGGTTTCTGAACTCCCCGCCCCTGCCGGGCCTGATTTTAGTATCGTCTTTAACCGGCAGACCGGGAAGGCCTGCGGTGTTACCGAGAGTATCACTTATCTTCAAGAAGTACCTCCCGGCGCTGATCCAATGACTGCGCCTTATGCCTTTTCAAAACGTTCAACATCCAGTACGAATATGGTAGCGCCGCCGACGACCACCTCTACCGGATAGGGTATGAACATTCCGCCCATACCGTTGGGCGTCATGCTGGAATTGATTACCTGCTTTCTGCTCTTTGACTTCTTCTTTATGACATCGATCACATTATCAAGATGTTCCTCGTCTACGCCCACCAGCAGTGTGGTATTTCCCGCCTTCAGGAAGCCTCCTGTCGAGCAGAGCTTTGTAACTCCGAATCCGTTTCTGTTCAATTCTTCCATTACCTTTGAACCATCTTCATCGTGAACAATAGCGAATACAAGTTTCATTGCCTTACCTCCTTATAAAAAATGATCCAAATCTATTCAAACCTGCCTGATAAAGCCAAGAGCCATGTCCAGCTGATGCCTGACAGCCTTCCAGACCTCGTCGACGGGTTTAGATGCATCGATCGTTTTTATTCTATCGGGGTATTTTACCGCCAATTCCTTATATCCGTTATAAACTCTTCTATGGAAGTCAATCACTTCATTTTCTATCCTGTCGCCGGCGGCAGCTTTCATTCTTCTCTTAAGTCCAATTTCCGGATCAATGTAAAATAAAACTATTAGGGTAGTATAATCCCTCTCATATATATACTCTTGAATAACACTATAATACCATAGACAGATGACTTTTAAAACCTAATTTATGTATTTAGCGAAGTACCAATTTTATAGACAGATTATTATAATGATACTTATAAGAGATAATGAAATAATGTATTTTATGTAAGAAGCCTTATATGATATACTATATATTGACAATATTTTTTGACATTTTTCTATGTTTTAACTATGGGAGATGGGAGGTTCTATATGAATATATCAGATAATATTAAATATGTTAATGGGAGGTTTTTCATAGATATAGCAGTAAGCGGATGCGGAAGCGCATGTGCATATTGTTATATTAAAGACGCACATGAAAAACAAGTCTTAATAGATAGAAAAGATTATGCAGAATCAATAAAATCTCTTATAGGCAGTTCATACTTTGTTAAAGGAAAGAATGGAAGCATTATATCGCTATGTCCTAATACTGAGCCATTTAAAAGCAAGGAATCTACTGATTTGGTAAAATGTATATTAGAGACCTTTTTACCTATAGGAAATCCAATACAAATATCTACCAAGGAAGTCATTCCAACAGAAGTACTTGAATTATCCCAAGATTCATGCCTTTTCGATCGACAAGTATATCTTCATATATCAACTTCATGTATATCTAAAGTGAATATAGTTGAACCATACGCCTCTCCTATAAAAACTCGATTTGAAAACATTAGTAGAATCAAGACATATAATAAATTAACATCATGTTTTTATATTAAACCATTTAGTAATAATACGTATAACGATTTAGACATCTACATAGAACAAATAAACTACTATAAACCTGATGTTGTTTGTGTCGGTATAGACTTTAAGAAAACTAGTATATTAGATAAACCCTGCGATTTACTATATCATAGCAAAGAAATTGTCGAGAAAGCTTTTGATCATAGTGTTGCTTCAAAAGTTGTTTTTTTTCGTAAAAAAATTGAGGAGAATACGCTAATACCCGTATTCCATTCATCAACATGTATAATAAGTAAATTTACTAATAACATGACCAACTCGAATATAATAACAGTTGCTCCTAAATTATGCACGCAGTGTGGTGGTTGCCAATTCTGAGTATATAACAGAGAATGATTACTACAATTATAAATACGAGGAGACCAACATGAGAAAATTCAATGAAACTTTGGAGACCTTAAGCTTAGATAAGATTAATCTTATAACATTTCTAATTGGACTTTTTACAACTATAATTGGTGTACCATCTAGTGGCAACATTCAAACAATTTTGATAAGCATCGGTACTTCTTTAGTTGCAAGCAGCATAATAGCATTTTTATCTGCGAGATACTTGGTCCGCAAAAGTAAGATTAAAGATATTATGGAAAGATGGGGCCTAGAAGGCATTTATGAAACACGTGCTGAAATGAATGAGAGTTCAAACAGGTGCTTATTTTCAATCGACAATGAAATGGATATTATAGCTTTAGGTATGAGATCTTTTAGAGATGCGAAAGGAAGCTTAATTAAAGATAAAGTAAAAAAAGGTATAAATTTGAGAATACTTACACTGAACCCAGAATCTGAGTTTGTTAAACAGAGAGAAAAGGATGAAAATAGGGTCCAAGATGAAATTAAAAAAACAATCTATGATTTAATTTCCTGGGCTAATAAACTCAAAAGCATAGCACCAAATGAGAGTAACGTACAAATTAAGTTCTATAATACATATCCTCTCGATTCATATCTTAGAATAGATAATCATATCTATATTGGCCCAAACATGTACAAAAAAGTGAGCCAACAAACTATCTCATATGAATTTAAAGGGAATTCATTAGGTTACTCATATTATTCTAGCTATTTTAATGAACTATGGTTTGATTCATCCTTCTGTAAAGGAGATTTTGGTACGTAAGTTTTTTCAGCGTGAAGAGTGAAAAATACATTCCTAGGATCCGGGGGAGGCTCTCTCCGCCTTTCGCTATATCAAATTAGTAATGTCACTTTTTATAGCGTTAATACATTCAAAAATGATTGTGTTATTGTATTGTTTATAGACACAATTTTCTTGGAGTTTATCTACACTGAAATCTATACTATCAGCTAAAAATCTTCTGCATAATTCATCATAATTAGGGTTCGCTTGCTGCTTCTCTCTAGCTAATGCCCTCTCTAATCTTAAGGCGTCATCTACCGCAATATATATAGGATAAACATCTTCATTTCCAAAATACGACTTTAAACTCTTAAATGCTTCTAACGTAGCTATTAGTAGATAGTTGTTTTTTGACAAATCAATTTGTCCATCATCAATAGTGCAATAGTACCAGATTCCATTAGCTGTATGATACTGTCTTAATTCAATAATTTTATTCAAATTGTCATAGTACTTTAATTTCTCTTCATCTATAAAAAAGTACTCCTCACCATTTTCTTCATTATTCCTTTTTGGTCGTGTGGTATATGGAATAATAGGGTGAAGACCTAATTGCCTGTCTTCAATTAGTAACTTAAAAATCGTATCTTTACCCGAACTGCTTTTACCCATTAAACAAAAAATTTTACCCATGCTTCCTCCGCGCAATTACATCTATGTTATATTTCTATACTATATATCGATTTGGTTCATAAAATCATTACAAACTAGCACTAAACTCCTAAGAAAACTACATTTTCCAAAAATCAGCTTCCCAACTTATGTCCCCATTTTCCTAATATAAACTTAATACAGTAACTTTCTTATTATCAGAGCTTTCTAATTACAATTACCGTTCCGTCGCTGCTTACACCATGCGCACGGCCGCCTGCATCGTTCACACCGGTCAGAAGGTCCACGGCATCACACGAAATGATCTCTCCCGGGCAAACAAGCGGTATCCCCGGAGGATACGGCGCAATTATCCCTTTGCTTATTCTGCCCGCCGCATTTTCCAGCCTGATTCTTTCAGCTTCAGCATTCAATATTTCAAGTGGTTCCAAATCACAGCCGTTATTTCCCATATCTGCGTGCATATTTCTCATACAGTCATGAAGCCGGCTGCCAAAGCCGGCAATGATATTCTCCTGCTTCAGATGATTATTTACAGCCTCACCACAAAGTCTATCCGCAGCCTGCCGCAGCTGTTCCAGCGCTGAAAACAGTTTTTCTACCCTTTCCGGACTGTCAGCTGTTGTACAGATACACACCACATTGGAGGCATCCGACATTTCAACCTGTATATTATACTTTCGCCTCAGTATTCTCTCAGCCTCATAACCTGTTATGCCAAGCATACCTGTGTTTATGGTGAGCCGGGTTGTATCAAGCTCGAAGCCGGGCACGGCAGCTTTGTCAAGGAGAAGCCCTCCTGCTCCAAAATTGCTTCTGTGTGCCTCCAACAAGTCAAGAAGCCTGTCGAGCAGCTGTTTGCCCCGATTTTGCATTATTGCTCTTGCGATGTCAAGGAAGGCCATGATTACATATGAAGGGCTGGTAGTCTGGTACATATCCAGAAAATATTCCAGCCTTTCGATATTCACCCTGTCCGTACCTGTGTGCAGATACGCCCCTTGTGTAAATGCAGGCAAGGTCTTATGAGCGCTTTGGATACATATATCTGCTCCCGCCTCAAGTGCACATACCGGCAGCCTTTTATTGAAAATAAGATGCGGGCCATGGGCTTCATCCACTATAAGTATTTTGTTTTTAGAATGAACGATTTTTACGATTTCCTCGATATCGCAGCAAACGCCGTAATAATTCGGCCTTGTGATAAGGACACCCTCCGCATCAGGTGCCTCAACAAGCGCCCTTTCCACTTCACGGGAAGTGACACCGGTACATATGCCGAAGGTGTTTGAATACTCAGGTATTATATAATATGGCCTCACCCCGGCCAGCAGCATGCCGTTAATGACAGAGCTGTGACTGTCCCTGCCCGCAATAAGACGCTGTCCCGGTCTGCATACAGCCGATATGGCCGCGTGAAGACCAACAGTACTGCCATTGACAAGGAAGTAGCTGCTTTTAGCTCCGAACGCCTCAGCTGCAAGCCTCTGGGCTTCGCTTAAAACACCGGAGGGGTTGTGGAGATCGTCTAATCCCGGTATTTCTGTAAGATCCATTTTTTCTATTTCTGAAAGAAATTCTTCAGGTATGCCGCTGCCCAGCTTGTGGCCGGGCATGTGGAAGGGAAGCGCACAGGAGTCTGTAAAAGCCTTTATGGCATTGTATACAGGTGTGTTCCAATTGTTGATATAGATTCTCCCCTTCAGGCTTCAGCCTTGTTTTTTTCGTATATTATCCTGAGTCCCTCAAGTATAAGACGACCATTGACTTCATCTATGGATTCCGTCTCCGGTGCAATAAATTTGGCAAGTCCGCCGGTTGCGATCACTTTTATATTGTCTTCCTTCATCTCCTGCTTGATCCTGCTTACAAGATGGTTGATCTGACCTACATATCCGTGGAATACACCTGACTGCATACTTACGGAGGTGTTGCGGCCTATGACCGCATCGTGCTTTGCCAGGTCTATCCTTGGGAGCTTTGCTGTCCTTTGGTACAATGCTTCGGCGGATATGAGTATGCCTGGGCAGATCGCCCCGCCGAGAAATTCTCCCTTTGATGATATGGCGTTGAATGTGGTGGCAGTGCCGAAGTCAACTACTATTACAGGTCCGCCATACAGCTCATAGGCTGCCACGGCGTTTACGATCCTGTCTGCGCCAAGCTCGCGGGGATTCTCGTATTTTATATTGATACCGGTTTTTATTCCCGGTCCAATTATTATCGGAGCTTTTTTAATATATCTCTCTATGGCGTGTTCAAATGAGAACATGATGGGAGGCACGACTGAAGAGATTATAACAGCTTCAACATCTGAAATATTGAGTTTTTCATAGTTGAAAAAGTTTACGAAGTACATACCGAACTCATCTGCCGTCCAACCTCTGTTGGTAGCAAGCTTCCAATGAGCTATGAGTTTCTTTTCCTTATACACGCCAAAGCGGATATTGGTATTTCCAACATTTATCGCAAGAAGCAATTGTCATTCCTCCAAATCAAGCCTTTACACATCGATCCGCATAATCGCAGCACCGTGCATCATAACGCCTCAATTAAAAGAAAAATATCGGCTGTAGATAATTTTTCTCATCTCTGTGCGTTCGACAAGGCATGGGACACCTGGTTATAAAAACTTGAGGCTCTTGATCTCCTTGATTTCAAGCTCAATTTCTTTTTCCAGTCTTATTATGTCCTGCTTTATATCATCTATTGTTTCTTCTGCCCGGTTTCTCTGAGCATTTGAGTGACGGCTGTAGGCCGGCCTTGTCAGTGCATCCTTGTCAGCTTCTCTGTTCCGGTCACGGTAGTATCCTTTGGTCTGTGAATTCTCCCTGCTGTGCCCTTCATGGTTTCTGGGACTGTGGTTGTTGTTTCTTTGACCGGATTGATATTGGCCCTGGTTCTGGCCTGAACGTGATGTATCTTTATGTTGAGCCTGTGTGTCTCTATTAGGCGCATTTTGCGTATCTGCATTCCTTGGCCCGTTTTGCTGGCGGCCTTGATACTGGCCTTTTGTATTGAAACTCTGATGGTTCGGACGGCTGCGCTGCTGCTCGTTCCTGGGCTGCGCGTTTTGAACCTTCTCGCTGTTTACAGTACCATTGGTCACGGTCTGATTATCATTACTCTTTCTGACCATTTTAAACCTCCATTAATAGTAAAGCAATGTCTCTATTGTATTTTAAATGCATCAACAAGTCAACCCCAGCAGTCTGGCGGCGTTACCGCCCATTATTGCGTCCCTGGCCTCGACGGTCAGGTCCAATTTTCTGAATCGTTCGGTTTCGGTATGCTGACTGCCCCAGGGTAAGTCGGATGCAAAAAGCAGTTTTTGATAGCCATGCTCCGAAAGTATCCTTCTGAATTGCTCCCGACTCATCTCATGCAGGCTGTACGAGGTGTCAAAAAATATGTCCTCTCCTACCAGATAACGCTCCACATCATCCCAGTATTCAAAGCCTCCCATATGGGCGGCAACTATTTTTGCACCCGGTATTGCCTTCAGGACCCGTTTCATCCTGTCAGGCGTACAGTGGTAGGGCTCCGGCATTCCCAGATCCCCGCCTGCATGAAAGACAATTATCAGGCCAAGCTCGGCCGCCTTTTCATAAATAGGATACATTCTAAGCTCATCTACATAAAAATTCTGATACTCGGGATGAAATTTTATCCCCTTCAGGCCCGCATCCCTTATGCCGGTCAATTGTTCCTCCCAATCCAGGTTGTCCGGGTGTACAGAACCAAATGCAATGATTTCATCATCCTGGATGGAGGACGACCACTGTGTTATCTTTCCTGCCTGGGTCGGCTTTGTTGCTATGTTGAGTATCAAGGATTTGTCAATGCCTGCCTTTTTCATCGATGCTTTTATCCCGGCAACAGTGCCGTCGGACATCAGAGGCAGAGCCGCGGCTTTGGACAGTGCTTCTGTAGCCCTCTGGGCGATATCGTCAGGAAAACAATGGACATGAAAATCAATAATCATCATACTGCTCCAATCATTTATTGATAAATATGACCTAAAAGCGCCCGGCTTTTATACATATCCATATATGCCTCTTACTGAAACCTCTCCGGAGATAAGCTCGCGCCGGATCCCGTCGCTGCAGTCCACCACCAGCCTGCCGTCCTCTGTTATATCTATGGCGGTTCCCGTATATTCCACATCTCTGAGTGTAAAGCGCACCTCTCTGCCGATGGTGGCCGAGTATTCCCTCCACATGTCAAGCACACTGCCGCTTTTTCCATTGATGACATACATCAGAACAGAATCCAGCTCCCGGAGCACAGCACGTACCAATGCAAGCCTTCCGGCATTACTATATTTTACATATTCATGTCCGGACCGGTTTGCAGGGTAATTTAGCTCCATCATGACCGAGGATGCCCTGTCCTGCAATTCGCCAGGGAAATCAGAAGCCTCATGAGAATAATTGATACCTATGCCGAGTACTATATAATTCACTCTGTCGGACTCGGAATTCATCTCAAGCAATATCCCGCATATTTTCTTTCCACCGGACACGATATCGTTGGGCCATTTGATGCCTGTCTTCAGGCCGACTGCTCCGTATATGGCCCTTACAGCCGCCACTGCTGCCGCCAGTGTGAATATTTGTGTCTCAGCGGGAGCCATTGGCGGCCTCAACACCACAGACAGGTATATGCCCTTGTCAGGAGGCGATTCCCAGCTTCTGCCCAGTCTTCCCTTGCCCTGTGTCTGACGGAAGGCTATTACGGCCAGTCCATTGGCACACCCCCCGGCGGCCAGCTTGGCAGCCTGGGTATTAGTAGAAGGGAGCGTATCATAGCACAGCACTTCTCTTCCTGCTATACTTGTGCCAAGGTCATTGGTTATTTCAAAGGGATTGAGCAGCCCTTCTGCAGGAATAAGTCTGTAGCCCTTCCTTGACGCCGCCTCTATTGAGTAGCCCTCAGCTCTCAGTTCCTCTATGTATTTCCATACGGCTGTTCTTGAAAATCCAAAACGATCACCCAGTTCAGCACCGGTGACAAAACCGGGAGCAGCTTCCTTCAGCAGCTTCAGTATGTCATATTTCATCATGTCCTCCCGTGTTCGGAGTCTTGAATGTATATATCCTTTTCTCCCCGTTTACCCTGAACACAGCATATATACCGTCGCAGCCGCCGATGGATTCGGCCTTTCCGATATCGCAGAGCCACATAAAGTATAAATAGAGCAATGTATCATTCAGATCACAATGCCCATCCCTTAATTTTTCCATTAGATTGTTGAAATACAGCTCCTGTGAATTTTCATAAAGCACAGGTGTGTCAAGCATTTTCCCTGTTATGCTGATATTATCACCCAATATTGTGCTTGTGACAAGGACCTCGGGAAATCTGTACTCACCAAAGGTGTAATTGCCTATTGGCACTATTGAGTTCTTATAAAGCTCCATGGCCTGCGGATATGACAGGCCGGCCTCATACAAGCTACGATCTGCGACAAAGCAGTATTTGGGATCGATCTCCAGCTTGAGGCATCTGTAGGCACCGGACATGTATTTTTCATATTCATCGCGTGGATTGAGCAATGCAGCAATACATTTCCTATTGCTGCCGTCAATGACCGTTTCCCGGCTGTACCACTCGGATAGCTTTATGCCGCATTCTACAGCATGACCTGCCTTATCGGCAGGCATATAGAAATAGACCTCTACCAACCCTTCACCTCCAGCACCTTGCTGCCTGAGCCAGCAGTCCTGCTGTCCATACAGCACTGCTTTGTCTATGCCTGTACTTTTCTGTATATTTCTTCTATGTCTTGTGCCTGAACAGATCTGATATTATATGCAGTGCTTCGCTGTGTCATTGTTATGGCTGCGTACTGTGATATCTCTGCATCACTCAGACCGGGCGCCTTCCCTATCAGGGATGCTATAAAGGTATCAAATCCATCGATGTCGGTCAAGCCCAGCAGCGCAAGAATATTTTCCGTTTTGTCGGCCGCCTGGCCATAGTTGAATCTCAGATACTCCGCCATCAGATAGCCGTTTGCCTTGCCATGGGGAATATCCTTGAAGTATGTGTAGTTATATCCGGCGCCATGTACAATAGTAGTGCCGGTATGGGCAATGACAATTCCCCCGAGCATCGATGCGTAAAGAAGCGTCCCGCGATCCTCACGGCTTATCTGTCCGTCTTTAAGGTGCTCCATGCATTTGCCGAAAAGCCTGATGCCCTCCTGTGCAAATATATCACTGGCAGGTGTGCTTCTTTTGCTCAGATAACCCTCGATACAATGCGAAAGGGCATCTATTGCTGTATTTACCGTCACTGCCAGCGGCTGGCTTTCAGTATAGATTGGGTCAAGGAATGCAATTGCCGGGAATGTATCAGGAGTACCGAAGCTTCCCTTTGTCTGTAATTCATTTCTGGTCAATACGGAATAAGGTGTAACTTCGCTTCCGGTGCCGGCTGTGGTCGGAATCGCAATAATCGGAAGCGGCTTGTTTTTAAAGCTGTTGTCGAACAGCAGCTCAGGATCGATATCATTTGTGGCAAGCACAGCAACGGCTTTAGCTGCATCGAGCGGCGAGCCCCCGCCTATCCCGATCACAAAGGCAGCTCCGAACCTCCTGGCTGCTGCGCCCCCTTCTGCCGCGTTGTCGGTGGAAGGATTGTTTTCGACCTTGTCAAATATATAAAAATCTATATCGAGCCTTTTCAAGGCTTGGCATATATCGTCCAGTGCTCCGCTAACCTTTGCCGACCTGCCGCCGGTGACAATTATCGCCTTTTTGCCGAAGGCCTTCAGCTCATTGCCGTATTGCGCTATACAACCTTCTCCGAAATATACCTTGACAGGCATGTGAAATTTAAACTGCATGATCCGCCTCCAACTTCTTTTTTCTTACCCTCAAATTGGGACATTGCTCCACTATTCAGCAAGCCCTATTCAAGGGAGTATTCCCTTAGATATTATACCCTATTACCGAAGGGCTGTCGATTGTTCACCGGTTTTGCCCATCAGGCTGCTTTGCAGTAGACATGGAGCCGGCAAGCCGTATGCTGCTCACTAGCTATTTTCATAGAAAATATTATGAAATAAAACATCTATTGAATATCTTGGGAATATTACTTATAATAGTTATGTAAATATTATACGGGATAGAAAATGTTATTCTTGGACTTATACACTAATTTTTTGAATGGAGGTATTACAATGGCATTTCTCGAGAACATTGGCAAAAAGATTGGTGAAACAGCGCAGGCGGCTGCAAAGAAATCAAGTGAAATAGTAGAAACTACCAAACTGAATGCGAATATCAACGCTGAAGAAGACAAAATACAAAAGCTTTATCATCAGATGGGAAAGTCTGCATATCAAAAGTTCACTGAAACAGGCGATATTGATGATTACTTAAGAGAAGCATGCGAGCAGATTATAGCACATGAACAGAACATAAAAGCGCTGAAAGAAAAAATCGCAGAGGTAAAGGGCATTAAATCATGTGTCGGCTGTGGAGCTGAAATGGAAAGGGCACAGGTATTCTGCTCCAAATGCGGAGCAAAGAACGAAATCGTACAGGCTGAACCTGAGGCTGCTGCAGCTCCTTCGGCAGCATGTCCCTCATGCGGAGTGCCATTGGCACCTGGCTCGGCTTTCTGCACAAACTGCGGAACAAAACTATAAATTTTACATATAAAATGTAAAAGAGAGGCGTTGTCCCGGAAGGAACAAAGCCTCTTTTTGTATGTCCTAAGGTAAGGAGCATTAAAGACAGCCATACCATCTCTATATCACATAATCCTGCTGTAATTCTTGCGCGAAGTCCATAAGTTTGAGAATTTCATTGCGCAACGTCGTAAAATCGCTTGACGCACGGTTACGCGGATAACTCTGCGGCACATCTATGATTCTGCTGATTCTTCCCGGCCGCGGCGACATTATTACTATCCGCTGACTGAGATAAATTGCCTCGTCGACATCATGTGTGACCATGATCATAGTATTGCCGCGCGCTCTCCAAAGACGGACCAGTTCGTCCTGCAAATTCATCCGGGTAAAGCTGTCGAGGGCACCGAGGGGTTCGTCAAGCAAGAGCACATCCGGCGAAACCGCGAGCGCCCGGACGAGGGCGGCGCGCTGCCGCATTCCACCCGACAACTGGTGCGGATAGTTCGCCTCAAATTCCGTCAGCCCTGCTACGGCAAGCCATTTATCAATTTCACATTTCTTATTCTGGTACTGTCTTGACATTTTTAACGCAAGCTCAATATTTTGCCGCACCGTCAGCCAGGCGAACAACGAATGCTCCTGGAACACAAGCCCGCGTCTCGGGCTTGTACCGCAGATTCTCCCGCCGTTGAATAATGCCTCTCCCTGCGTTGGGATCTCAAGCCCGGCTATGATGCGCAATAACGTGCTCTTGCCGCAGCCGCTGGCGCCCAGCAATGTGACAAATTCTCCCGGCTTTATGTCCACGCTGACATTATCCAGGGCGTGGAGCGTATCATCCACACCCTGCCGGGCAAAAACTTTTGAAAGATTTTTAATTTCCACCCGCCCGCTCATACATTTTCCTCCTTCCAGCGGAGCACACGCTTTTTAATAAGTGTTAGTCCGAGATTTACAACTGTAAACGTCAGGCAGATGATTATCACTGCCGCATACATCTTCGCGAATTCGGCCCAACCGCGCTGCCAATTGATATACCAGCCAAGCCCTGACTCAACACCAAGCATTTCAGCGACCATAAGAGCAGTACAGGCTATGCCCATTCCTTGTGTCAAACCATTGAAAACACTCGGCATAGCGGCCGGGATCGCCACCTTGAAGACCAGTTCAAGCTTGCTTGCTCCAAATGTCCTTGCCACCTCGAAGTTGCTTTTATTCACGTTTGACACACCATTAAGCGCGGACATTGTCACGGGGTACCATACGCCGAGCGCTATCATAAAGACACTGCCGCCGAATAAAGAGCTGGCAACGATCAGTATGATGGATATCCAGGTAGTAGACGGGATCGGCCCCAGCAACTTTATAATAGGCATGACCCAGTAGCGTATTTTCTTGCTCCAGCCCGCTCCGACACCGCAGAACAGTCCAGCTATCACACCCGACAGATATCCCGCGAACAATAAAACAAGGGAGTTGGCGATACAGTCGAGCAACATCTTCCTATCCTCCACGATGGCAATCAGGATACGGTCAATCCACGGAAAATACGGCAGTTGCAGCATGCCTGTTTTCAATGTGACAATGTCATATAGTATAAGAATTATGGCAATTGCACAGTACAGAGGGGCAGAATGCACCAGGCTCTCGTATTTTTTCTCGGAAAAAAACGAACATATGAGATACACGACCAAAGCAGCCGCGGTGATCCCGAGAAAAACAGTATACGTATTGCTGACAGGGTATGCGATTTTATTTGCTGCATACTTTGAGAAGTTGGGCAGATATTTATATTCTATTATGTGAGCCGCAATCAGCAGCAGGGGCAGGATCGTCAGCACTCTTTCGAGAATCCGCCGAAGATCTGACTTCGGCGAACACTCTAATCTGTGCAGTTCCCATGCGGTTATTTTCATGAGGGACACCTCACTTTGCATTTTGCTTTATTCAATTTCCAATGGGGGCAAGCCCCCATACCCCCTCGCTACGGGCGAAATGAATTCGCCCTACGCTACACTCCGTGCGCCACGCCTAAACGTGGCGTTTGAACAACGTCAGTGGGAGATTGTACTCGCCACTGACAGCTTTTCAATCGGTAACCCTCACCAAGCGTTTTTCAGCCTGAAGAGCTGAAAATACGTATAGAGGATGGGGACTGTGACATTGTTCAATTTCCAATGGGGGCAAGCCCCCATACCCCCTCGCTACGGGCGAAATGAATTCGCCCTACGCTACACTCCGTGCGCCACGCCTAAACGTGGCGTTTGAACATCGTCAGTGGGAGATTGTACTCGCCACTGACAGCTTTTCAATCGATAACCCTCACCAAGCGTTTTTCAGCCTGAAGAGCTGAAAATACGTATAGAGGATGGGGACTGTGACTTTATTCAATATCAAGGGGAACCCAGATTTGTGACTTAATATCAGCAGGATCCAGGCTGTCACTTATTACACCGAGCTTCTGGTAATCGGTCACGGAAAGGTCAAGGGTCGCCTCGGTCAAGTCGTTGGGCAGGCCCCAGCGGAAAAGCTTCATCAGCTGCAAGGCGTATTCTTTGGTTCCGCTTATATATCCGTTGTCAAGCAGTATCTGTGCAGCCTCTTCCTTGTTCGCATCACTTTCACCGATCCAGAGAGAGGCTTTGTAAATAGCGCGGCCGATTTTCTCACTTGCTACCGGATTCTCAGCCAGGAATGGCCCCGATATGCCAAGTACGCAGCAAGCCTCGCTCTTGAAGTCTTCGTCTGCATGCAGCGAACGGATACGGCGGAGAGTGCCATCCTGCACCCATTTTTCAGCCAACTGGTCGCCGAATACCGCGACCTGAGCCTCTCCCTTCTGGAGGATCAAGAGCGTCTGGTCGGCCGGGAAGTCCTTCCAGGTGAAGTCTTCGGGCACAAAGCCGTCATGGGCGATAAAGCGGTAGCCGATATTGTGGTATGTGCCGCCGATACCGCCATTGATAGCGATGGTTTTACCCTTTGCATCTGCGAAGCTCTGTATCGGTGAATCGGCCAGAACAAAGGCCGAAGCGCACCCTGTGTGAAGTCCGACAGTGAATTTGAGATCAACGCCGTTGGTGATCGGTTTCAGCCAGCCTGCGATCATTCCCGCCGTTGTATCGATCTTACCTGCTGCAAGAGCATCACGAGCGTTATCATGTGTACCGCCTGTCTTGGTAAGCTCGGTTGTTAAGCCCTCAGCTTCAAAGAAACCTTTATGCTGGGCAATAGGTATTGCCGCCTGGCAAAGTCCTCCGTCATAGCCTATGTGGATCGCGCGACTCGCAGCGGGCTCAGCCTTGAACGCTGTTTCTTTGTCAACAGCTTGATCTCCCGGTATTGATGCTGCTTCTTTGTCAGCAGCTTGCTCTCCTGACGTTGGCGCTGCTTCTTTATTATCGCCGACGTCTGCTTTTTGCGAGCAGCCGGTAATGTAGAATAACAGTGTGAGCATGAGCAGAACAGATATTACACGTTTCATAATAATAATCTCCTTTTAATCAATCTTTGATATATTTGAAGGTGTCTCCCTCAAAGTACGCTGGTTTATACGGCAGCTTTATATGCTGCGAGAGTCTTTCACGGTAGGATGTGTTCTTAAATTCAAACACGATCCGGCGCAGGATTTGATAGAGCCCCGTATAGCCGAAGAATGCGCTGTCAACGCTCCATAGCTGTACGGACGGAACACCTAGTTTAGCTATATAACCCTGTGTTCCGTTGTGCGAGATGACAAGGTCGGGGTTCAGCGTTTTGATCTGATGTGTCAGCTCAAACAGCTGATTGCTCACGGCCACCGGCGTATCTGGCAGATTCTTGCCCACATCCTCGAAAATCGGCTCCGCTCCATCATCATAATGATAGGCACGAATACCGAGAACATTCAGTCCAAGCTCTACCAGCATTGTTGCCTCCGCACCCACTCGCACTACCCCGCCGCAAATCAGCACTTTCTTTCCCTTAACCTGCTTTACGAAGGGCTCGATAGCATCTTTGGCAAGCTTCTCCTCATAGTCAGCCAGGGCGTTTGCCTCATTTTCAAGCCCAAAATGCTTTGCGATAGAAAGCAGCCACTGCCTTGTGTGCCTGAACCCTATGGGCATGCCTGCGATAACGTAGGGTGTGCCGAATTTTTCTTCGAGAAATTTCAGTATATAATCGTCGTGGACGTTGCACATGCTGATATTTAATGCCGCTTCAGACACCATCCGCAATTCGTCGCGGCTTGAATACTCTGCAAAGAATCGTACATTTAGTCCCAAAGCCGTCAGTAAGCGCTTGACCTCATCTTCATCGCTTGCTCCGATACTCGTTGCGTTCCAAACATTCACAGTGCGTGATTTCCCAAACTGATATTTTTTCTCGGCAAGCTCAGCTTCGGGAGATGCCTTCGACAGAGGCCGGAAGTCGACCCACGGTTTGGGAGAAAGATCGAGCCCCCGCAATATTCCATGATAGAACGAGTCATACGCGCTTGCCACAACACGGCTCCTGAAACCTGGACAGTGAAGGCTTACTACATCCGCGTTTACCCGCAGACGTGCTTGCCGCACCACCTCCTCCGTATCATCGCCGATTATGCTCGGAGCGCATGTCACCACAACAAATATGATTTCTGGACGGAACTCCTTATCTGCATATTCGATTGTTTCCAACAGTTTTTTCTCACCACCGCCGATCACATCCGCTTCGGTGAGATTTGTGGACAGCCACGGTACGGCTTTCGGTTGTTTGCCGCGACGTGCTTTGCCCTTGGCGGTCTGGACCGACAACGAATGCAGCAGAGCACCGCAGCCGCCCGGAGCGTGCATAACGATAACAGCGTTCTCGACCGTTGCCGCCATCATCAGTGTCAATGACATCTGGCAGGCATTGGCTTGCCAAAACCCCCTGCCCTTCTGCAATAAGCACCCACCGCGTCCGCAGTTTACCAAATCGCAGGCATTACCGTGATAGCTGTCGCCTATTTTCAGTCTTGAATCACGCACAGGCGGTGCGGATTGTTCATAAAACCCCATAATCTCACCCCTTTACGGACATGATCTGTCCGATTAAATCTTCAAACAGGTGCAGCCCGCCCCGGTACCCTGCATAGCCCTTGTCGGCTATGAGCCTGTCGTATACCGGGAAGCTTACGGACAGGTGCTTTGCGCCCCGCTCGTTCGCTGTCCTCTTTTCAAGCGTACTGCCGATAATGTAAAGCGGCATAATGTCATCAAAGTACCGCTGACCTCTGCTGTTTGAGTGATTTTTGTTGATAGCTCTGACGATCTCCTGAACGCCGGTGCTGAACTGCAGCGGATAATCGTCAGAAAGAGCAGCTTTTTGCTCATCTGTCAGTTTGTCTGTCACAAAACTATCGACCACGATCCATCCCAGCTCCTTTGATACAAACTTCGCAAGCGGTATAGCATAGTTGGAGTTTGTGACGGTCACGGCATAAAACTTCAGGTCCTGGTCGCAAAATGCGTCGGCTGTTCGCTCAAAATAGCCATAGAATATCCTGTTCTCTCTTTCAATGACAGGCTCGGCATCCAGACAAAACTGCCGGGCGACGTCACGCAGGAATCTATCCGTCGCCTCGGGTCCGATCGGCAGATCGCTTGTAAAGTATGGAGTCCCGTGACGCTGTTCAAACTTCTCGGCAAAATCCTTGCCCCACACCCGGGAAAGCACGATATTCAGCGAGGCTGACGGTGCGGATGTGATATTCTCAAAGCTCTGTGACGGCGTGAAGAACGTATTGACTTCAAGCCCCAGCTCAGTAAGCAGACGTTCTATTTCTTCAAGGTCTCCGCGAAAGAAAGGGTCATATCCGGGGACAAGCCCGAAGATATTCACCAATCTTGGATTTTTACTTGCGGCTTTTGGTAGATACTTATTGAATATACCGTCCAGCACGATCTCGTAACCATGATAGCTGTCGCCCTTAAAGCTAGGAGTGCTGATTGCTGTCACGGGCTCTCCCTCGTCACGATATTCGTTTGTCACACCTGCTGCGTCATCGCCTATCATCTCAGTCATGCAGCCTGTTGCAACAATGTACAGCTTGCCGTCGATGAGCTCGAGAGTATTGCGGATCTGCTCATGAAGTCTGTCCGCGCCTCCAAAAACGATTTCTGTTTCGGTCACACCTGTGCTTGGAGCCTGACTGCCATTACAATAACCTCCGCCCAGGTATCCCGACCCAAACGCCGTGGCATTGGCAAGGTTGCCGCCGCAGCCGAGAGCGGTATGAATGATCGGTATGACATCCGGCAGACTGCCGATGGTTGACAATGCACCCGCAAGAGCGCAGGCCGTACGCGGGCGTTCAATGAAATCCGACATTTTCACTCCTCCTAATACTGATACAGTACCGTTGACAGATAACGCTCGCCTGTGTCCGGAAGTATCGCAACAATAGTCTTTCCCTTGTTCCCGGCACGTTTGCCGGCAGCAACTGCCGCAAATGCCGCCGCTCCGCTCGATATGCCTACGAGCAATCCCTCGGAGCGTCCCAGCTCACGTGAAGTATCAATAGCTTCGTCGCTGCGAACGGT
This sequence comes from Bacillota bacterium, assembly GCA_023412665.1. Taxonomy (GTDB): domain Bacteria; phylum Bacillota; class Clostridia; order Acetivibrionales; family DTU013; genus DTU013. The sequence goes on along the minus strand of JAEZCA010000042.1, from coordinate 14,281 downwards.
AAATACTTCATCGACCACGCTCGTGTCATATACCAGCGGCACAAACCCGGCGCCGATGCCCTGGATCCTGTGCGATCCCGGCTGACCGCCCGACAATACAGGCGACTCGAAGGGTTCTACCGCTATGATTTTTATTTTGGGATTCTTCTCCTTAAGGTTCTTGCCGATGCCTGTTACCGTTCCTCCTGTGCCGACGCCAGCTATAAATATGTCGATATTGCCATCCGTATCCTGCCATATCTCCTCTGCTGTCGTCTTGTAATGAATCGCAGGGTTGGAGGGATTTTCAAACTGCTGCAGGATAATACTGTTGGGGATCTGAGCATTAAGCTCCTCTGCGCGGCGGACAGCGCCCCTCATCCCGTCTGCACCGGGGGTAAGAATGACATCCGCTCCCAAAGCCTTAACAAGGTTACGGCGTTCAACGCTCATCGTTTCGGGCATCGTGAGTATTACCCTGTAACCCAGCGCAGCCGCTACGAATGCTATGCCGATACCTGTGTTGCCGCTTGTAGGCTCGATAATAGTTGTATCTTTGGTGAGCCTTCCTTTCTCTTTCGCATCACTGATCATCGAATAAGCAATGCGGTCTTTGACACTGCCCAGAGGGTTAAAGTATTCCAGTTTGAACAGGATATTACTTTCAACGCATTTCGTATGAAGAAAATTGTGCGGTTTCAATAGGGGTGTGTTGCCGATAAGCTCAGTCAAGCTGTTCGCAAATTTCGCCATTGTATTGACCTCCTTATTTATTAGATTGCCGCTGGGCGGCTTATCCGTGACTGAAGGTTTCAAGTTCACGGTTTTGATATAACTCCTTCGATACATCCGATACACCCGGTATGCCGCAGGCGTCCGCCCTACAGTGTTTGCAATGACGGAACTGCTCGATGTACCGCCCCGCTTCCTGCCTCGCTTTTTCTATTTGTTCACAGGTCGGCGGCGGCAAGTCGGAAAATTCATTCTGCGGTATCAGGGGTATAATATTGTGGCGTCTCGCTCCTGCCTCGCTGACTGCTTTTGCGATCTCGGCCATGTGCATATCGTTTATACCAGGAATCAGTACAGTATTTACCTTGACGGTTATTCCGATATCCGCGCACTCTCGTATCCCTTGCAGCTGAGCGGCAATCAAATCACGTCCATCCTTCACCCAGGATACAACCTTCTTAAGCACCTCGGTCTTAACTGCATTCACCGTGACCGTCACTGTTTTCACACCTGCATTCCACAATTCCTGAGCCTTGCCCGGCAGGTTCAGCCCATTTGTCGACAGACACATGATCAAATCCGGGTAGGCTGAGTGAACAAGCTTGAAAGTATTGAGAGCCTGATTAGTTGCCAGTGTGTCTCCCGGTCCGGCAATACCAACGACAGTTATCTGAGGACAGAGCTCCAGGGCCCGCTTTACTATATCAACCGCTTCCTCCGGTTTGATCAGCCCTGCCGCTACACCCGGACGGTTTTCACTGGTGTTGCTGGCCCTCGTACAGAAGCGGCACTGTATGTTGCATGACGGGCAAACAGGCAAATGCAATCTGCCATGCTTATTGTGTGCCTTCTCGCTGAAACACGGATGGTCGTCGATCACCTCTCTGCGTTTATGTCCGCCGAACACAGACCTCTTGAGGTATTTAACATAGTCATCGAGCAATTCCTCAATAAATCCGTGCTTTTCGAGAACCTGTACACCCATGCTGCCAAGCCGGAAATGTGCATAATTCCCCGCCTTGACACAGAACAACGCTTTGCAGTCAGCAACCAGTTCGACACTCTTGCTGAACTTCTCATCATCGTGTTCGCCAAGCAGGCAAGGACTATCATTTTCGCGGGTTTCAAAATAACGCCGGACATGGGTGATGTCGTCTATCTCGGCGATCACAAACCGTTGTGCGTGGCCAAAGTGCTGATTGACATATACCCCGTCATTTGAAGCAAATGCTAATTTCATAAGCGTCACTCCTATATACCTGACTTCTCCCCGCCTGTAACTACACCCGTCTCCAGTTCAAGCAGCTTGTCGCTCCAGCCTGCCGCCCACTGGCGGAGTTCGTCGAGTTCAAGAGGTGACGGCACCTTGCTTTCCTCGTGGTTGATGATCCGCTGGGCAAGCTGATGGTAAACCTGTGCTTGTTGGCTGTCGGGAGCGGATTCTATTGTGGTTTTTCCCTTGAGCTCCGACTGGGTGACAGTTATCGAACGAGGCACATACTGCATGATCTGTGTTTTTGTCCTTGCGGCGAAATCATCTACGATCTCACGGGAATAGCCCTGATTGATGGAGTTTGCGATTATCCCGCCAAGCAGCGCACCGCCGTTGTTGGAGTACTTTTTGATGCCTTTGAACAGGTTATTGCTTGCGTAGATGCTCATAAAGTCGCCGCTGGAAACTGTGAATACGTGCTGTGCAATGCCCTCGCGTATCGGCACGGCAAACCCACCGCAGACCACATCTCCCAGAACGTCATAGATAACATAATCAAGGTCGAGTTCTTCGAAGATTTTCTGCTGCTTGAACAGCTCCACCGCCGTGATGATCCCCCGTCCTGCACATCCCACTCCCGGAGCGGGGCCGCCTGCCTCCACGCAATAAATGCCGTTGAAACCCTGAAAGATAACATCGTGAGCATTCACAGAGCCTTTCTCTCTGAGCGTATCAAGAACGGTCGGTATGTAGGAACCATCCCGAAGAGTATTTGTACTGTCGGCTTTCGGGTCACACCCGAACTGCATTACCTTGTGGCCCGCGACCGATAGTGCGGCGGAAAGGTTGCTTGTGGTGGTCGATTTTCCAATACCGCCTTTGCCATAAATTGCGATTTGCTTGATTTTCTTTGCCATAATCCATTCTCCCTCATTATGCATATATGTATAGTATGTTTTAAGCTATAAAAATAGCGTTTGGATCTTGTGATCATTCGGTATCCAAACGCCCTATTCAAACCTTTTTGTTTGTTCAGGGCCTTCGAAAAGCCGAAATGCAAATGCAGCAACAGTCGCTGCACATATGGCAGCGCATGCGGCAACACATACATATAGCATTCGTATCGTTTTTCTTTCGGCCTGAAATCAACATATCGGCAACCTCACAATATTTAATGTATAACTTTGAATTCTGTATTTTATTTTACATATATGATTAGTATGAATTATATGTTACACAATTCACAATCCTTTGTCAAGAGATTTCAAAAAAAATGTATATATTAACCGGCAGAATTTACTTTTTCACTTAATGAAAAATGTATATTCTTTGATTTTGCTTCCAGCACTTTACGGCACCTTTCAATGACCTCCACTGCGGGCTCGAATTCCTCATAGAACATGATTATCATTTCACCAGGCACAGCATCCATGATCGCAGCCTCCAGTGCCTTCGTTTCCTGATAGATCACATTTACTGAATTTTGATCCATTCCTTCGGATATCACGGCGTTGTACAGCAAATCGGCGATCTCACCCGCATCTCTGCCTCTCAGGTCCCCATCTTCCTTTATATACACCTTTGAAAACGACCGTCCGCAAAGCCTGCCAACTTCATTGATGCTCTCGTCCTTTCTGTCTCCGGGCATACCTATAACAGCGGTATACAATGATGCATTAATGCTCTGAACGATCTCGATTGCAGCTCTGTATCCGGCAATATTGTGACCATAATCGAGCATAACAGAAAATCCGTTCATTTCAAAAAGGTTGAACCTGCCAGGGTTGGATGATGTATCAGGTCTAAATCCCAATACACCTTCATTTATCCTTGCAACCGGTGTACCAAGTGCATATAATGAGGAAACTGCAGCCAGTGTATTTTCAATGTTGCATGCTGCTTTACCGCCAAAGGTTATTGGAATATCTTCTATACATGCAATAAAAATCTCATTGCCGTCGGCTGCAGCATATACAGCGCCATCCTTGACATACACCGCCTTATTTCCTTCCTTGATTGCCCTTTGAAGCAGCAGGTTATCATATTTGGTCGCAAACAGCAAAGGCTTGCAGCTGATTCTCTCCATTATCAACGGAGTCATTTTATCGTCTGCATTCAGTACAACTGTACCGTCAGGTTTGACCGCTTCTGCCACAAGCGACTTCACCTTTGCCAGGTCCTCAAGAGTGTTTACTCCATCCATACCAAGGTGGTCCTCACTGATGTTCACTATGACCGCGACATCGGCAAGGTCGTACCCCAGTCCGCGCTTTATGATGCCTCCCCGTGCAGTTTCCAGCACGGCTGCTTCTACCCTTGTATCCTTTAGTACACGTACTGCACTCAGAACACCTGTGTTGTCACCTTTGAGGATACATTCCCCTCCGATATATATGCCGCTGGTGCTTGTCATACCCACCACCGTACCATCAAGGCCCAGAGTATGTGCTATCATTCTGGTGACTGTCGTCTTGCCGTTTGTGCCGGTGACGGATACAATGGGTATGCTGGATGGTTTCCCCTTTGGGTAAAGGTATTCCAGAATATCGCCTGCAACATTTCTCGGTGTGCCTTCCGTCGGGTATATATGCATTCTCAGGCCCGGCGCGGCATTAACTTCAATTAGCGCTCCATTTTCCTCGTCCAACGGCTTTGATATATCATTACAGGTAATATCTATACCTGCAATGTCAAGCTCCATGAGCTGAGCAGCTTTTACAGCAAGCTCTGCATTATACGGATGGACCTCGTCAGTACAGTCCCTTGCAGTACCACCGGTACTTAGATTCCCATTGTAGCGAAGTGCCACTATTTCACCGGGCGCAGGTATGCTGTCTTCACTGTAGCCGCTTTTAGCCAGCACCTGCCTTGACATGTCATCAATCCTTATTATTGTGAGCGGTTTTTCATGGTCTGCACCCCTTAAAGGATTGCGGTTCTCGATCTCAACCAGCTGTCTGATCGTATTGATACCGTCACCTACGACAAAGGGCGCTCTGCGCTCCGCTGCAGCCACCATTTTTCCGCCTGCTACAAGGAGCCGATGATCCTTTCCGGGTATATGCCTTTCAACCAATACGGCATGACTATATCTGGCAGCAGTTGCAAATGCTTGTTCAAGCTCTTTTATATTGGTGATGTTTGTGAAAACTCCCTTCCCCTGATTGGCATCGAACGGTTTGACAACAACCGGCCAGCCGATAGCTGCCGCCGCGACAGCAGCTGATCTGAGGGTATAGGCAATATCTCCCCTCGGGACCGGTATTCCGGCCTCGGATAATATTTGCTTTGTCAAGTGCTTGTTGCCTGCTATGTCCACGGCCACACAGCCGCACCTGTCAGACAGGGATGCTTCCAGATATCTGGTGTATTTGCCATTGCCCAATTGGAGCACGCTGGAATGCTCAAGGCAGGTCACAGGTATATTTCTCCTGAGCGCCTCCTTATAGATCGCTCCAGTAGTAGTGCCCAGATCGGATTCTGCAGCCATTCTCCTCAGATGTCCGCAAATGGCATCGATATCAGGCGTTTCACCGGAAACAAGCATATTAATGATTTCTACAGATGCCAGCAGACACTCTATTGCAAACTTTTCATTTTTGAATTCGAAGGCTAAATAATAAACTGAAGGCTTATCAGTGACCCTGCTTTTCCCATAGTTCACATCATGCCCCATGAGTCCCTGCAGCTCAAGCACCATATGCTCGGTCACATGCGTCAGGTAGGTTCCTTCCTTGAGCCTGTCAACAAAGCCTCCTTCGTAACCGAGCGAGCAGACATGGTTCGTAAGGCCGGGCAGCATTTTCAGCAGCCGTTCATTGAAACCGTCTATTTGCTTTGTAGGTGTATCGTATAAATTTCCAAGATCCACAACAGCCTTGATAACAGGTTTATGACTATGAATATTCCTGCCCTTGTACGGCTGTATACTTATAATATCCACGAATTTTCCTCCATATTATGGGGACGTTTCTCTACTTACAGAGGCATACTTCCTGAAGAGTAGCGTCCCCTTTCCTTGTTCCATATCTCAGCCATAAATGTCCATCTCCCTGCAGAGATGTGTCCCTCTGCCTAATTCAACCTGATTACTTTGCGTCCTACCAGGTCATAACCGTATCCGGAAGGCAGAACATGCAGCACAACATTGGCAATTGCAAGGTTCTCCTCTGGTTTCAGTTCGGAGACATTGGAACTCTTGATATTCCTTCCGTCAACAACAGTTACGGAGTTACTTCCTATCACTTCAAAATGGTCATCGGGGAATACTCTTATTGCAGTATCCTCATCGATGCCGATACCAAGGATCGAAGGATTCTCAGCCACACCGCACAGCAGCCTGCCTATTCTTCCCCTCTGATGGAAATGCTGGTCTACGAGGGCTCTTTCCAGGAGTCCCAGCCCCGGAGCCATTTTAAGCGTACATTTCCTTGCGGCATCGTTGTTATTGCCGTCGACGATCATAGTCCTGCTCATTGCTGAAGCTCCTGCGCTTGTTCCTGCGATAACAGCACCTGATTTATAGGCATCGTGCAATGCCTCATATACTCTGGTGCCGCCCAGTATGCTTGTTATTCTCAGCTGGTCCCCTCCGGTGAAAAATATGCCTGTTGAGTCCGATATAAGCTTTTCGTTTATCTCCTGATCCGCGTCATCACGTGAATTAATGTCCAAAAAAGTAGCTTCCTGTGCTCCCATGCCAGCAAAAAGCGATTTGTATTGATTTCCTGCCTCGACCGGTTTTTCTGTCGCAGTTGTAATTATTGTGATTCTCGCTTTGGAAGCGCCTGAGAGGTTTACAAATGATTTTAGAACAAGGCATTCTCCTGCCTTATCCTCAGCTCCGCCGATTATTATTAAATTTCCCAGATTCATTACACTCACCGTCTCTCCCTGCCTGCGTCAGACACATATATGCTGCCGCAGCCTGCATTAAACTGCCGCAGGGCATTGTTCAATATTAAACACCAATTGCGTTTTTCAGATAATCATAAATCATACTGTTTAATATCAGACCAACAGCCATCAGCAGAATACTTGCGGCAACCAAAGGCATTCCGGCCCTGCTTCCGTTTTTGCTGATCCGTATGCCAATGATAATTGCCACAGCCCCGAAGATGAATGGGTATCTCACAAGGGATGCCGCAGCCGCCAACCAGCCAGCAGCTGTGTATAATACAGTGCACATACCTTGCACGGCTCTGCTTGAATTGCTTGTTTGGTCCATTTTATCCATTCTATCACCTCAGTATTTATTCTTTAAAACTCGTCTAAGGTATATGCATGCCAATGTGTGTTAATTTATGTCGTTAATTAGGAACACTGATCACATTTCCGCCCTCTAGAAGTATATTACCTCTCGAAATCAGCATTTCCGGCATGAATGAGGCCTTTCCGACCATAAGGATATCCGCATCACTTCCGACTGCTATCCTGCCCTTTACAGGGTACAGCTTAAGAACCCTTGCAACATTTTCAGTAACAATTTTCAATACCTGTGCCAGAGGCAGTCCATTGTCCTTGATAGCCGTTTTAAAATCATTGAACAGAGCCATGACGCTCCCGACCTCAGTGTGAGAATCTCCTGCGCCGCTGCCATTGCCGTCGGAGGATACCGTGACATTTTCAAGGCCTGTCCCTGTGCCGATCAGCCTTCTGAGGCAATCGGGAACTCCTATGCCGGTATCTGTGCTCTCTCCAGCCGTCAGGTCTATATTTCCCCCTCTGTTGTGATATAGTACAGCCTGCTCAAACAAAGTCTTATTCCGGTTCAGATGCGTCGGTACAAACATTGAAATCGGAAAATCAGTGGCTTCAAGCAGATCGAGCAACGGTTGAAGGCCCGATTTGCCATCGCCTACATGCAGGTGTACAACACCTGCCTTTTTACCAAGCATTCCGCCGGTGATAGCTTCATGTGCCAGCTTTGCCAGCTCATCACAGGTCGGGTATGAGGATCTGAAATCAGAAATGGCAATTTCACCTGCTCCTATTACTTTATCAATGATTGCTATATCAGTGAGCACCCTCCCAGTGATCGTAACGGTCGGCACCCCATAGTTCCCTGTATACATATAGGCTGTCAGGCCGTCCGCATCAAGCGAACGCGCTTTCATCAGCAGCCCCTGCATGCTTTTACCGACCCCGTCATCTCCTAGGATTCCCACTACGGTAGTTATACCTGCCTTTATGAGCTCCGCCGCAGCCAGAGGGTCTATTATGCTTTTAGGTCCCTGTTCCCCTCCGCCGCCGGTGATATGCACATGCTGGTCAATAAAACCCGGAAATGCAAGCATATCGCTGCAGTCCTTTACTTCAGCCTGCAGAGACATTGATGTTTCTATACATTGAGATATAAGTGCGATTTTGTCAAATGCTATAAGAATATCTTGCCTGCCTTTATATTCAGGTGCATACAGTTCAACATTTTTTAACAGTTTGAACATGCTGTGTCTTTCTCCCCGACTGAGGTATTTCTTCTGCCTTCACGCTGCAGTTTACAGCCCCGATATAGTATTTTGTGCCTTTGCATCAACCTATATACATCCGCATTTTAGGCAATTATTTTGCCTAAATGTTAAATTTTTATTAAATTTTTAATGTTAAGACATTATAATATTATTTATTAACAGTAATGACATTTTTTGATTTGATTATTTAACTTAATTCTGCTAAACTGTTTTGTATTATGTAAAGCAAACTAAACGAAGGGTGATAAAAATTGATATCCAATTACAGCAGTTTAACAGCAAAGCAGAAGAAGGTCTACTCAATAATCGAAAGCTATATCAAAGTAAACGGCATACCCCCAACGGTTCGTGAAATAGGCGAGCTGGTCGGCGAAAAAACTCCGGGTGCCGTGCAGGGTATACTTAACAGGCTGGAGCAAAAAGGCGTGATAAAAAGACAGCTTGGTGCTGCAAGGTCAATTCAGCTTGTTTCACAGGATGACCAGATGTATAGCAAGCCAGTCTTCATTCCCAAGATCAAGAAAATCACCAAAAGGAATCTTGATGATCTCACCAGCATTTATAATATTGAAAGATACACGCCATTAGCACCGGAAGCGCTCAGCGAAAACGGATGCTTCTTCTTGATAGACGCTCCCAGTGACGGTCTCGAAGAAAGCGGTTTCACGGAAGATGATACAATACTTGTCAATACATCTGCAGAGCTTGGCAATGGAGATATCGTACTGGTTTTTTATGAGACACGCTCGCTGCTCAGAAGGTATTATCCCCAAGAAAATGGAACAATTACCCTTAAGGCAGATTTTAGCATAATTGACAAGGAAAACTTTGAACCCGAGGAGATACAAATAATCGGTAAGGTCGAAGGTAGATTTTCCAAATTTTAAATGAAAAGGGACGGGGCTTCAAACACCCGTCCTTTTTAGTTACAAAAAAATCCGGCTCCCATGAGCCGGATTTTTCTATTGTATGTTTTATTTGCTTTCTGTCGGTACTGTAGCGTACATGAAGTACTTGTAACCTAGAGGAGAGGAGTAGAAGCCTTCGATCTTCTGGTTGAGCAGGAACAGATCGACATAATAGTAGATCGGTGCAAGCATGCTCTCTGCAAAGATGATGTCTTCTGCCTCATGCATCAGCTTGTAGCGCTCAGCTGTGTCAGTTGAAGCCTTTACCTTTTTAATAATCTCATCATACTGGGCATTGCTCCACTGTGCATCGTTGTTTCCGCTGCCGGTGATCCACATATCCAGGAATGATATCGGATCATTGTAGTCAGCGAGCCAGCCGTTACGTGCGATAAAGTATTCGCCGTTCTTACGTGTGTTGAGGAAGGTGCCCCATTCCTGAGAAACCAGCGTAACATTGACGCCGATCTTCTTCCACATATCCTGAAGAGCTTCACCTATCTGCTGATGTCCTGTGCCTTCATTGTAAAGGTATTCCATCGTCGGAAGTCCTTTTCCATCAGGATAACCTGCTTCAGCAAGAAGCTTCTTTGCCTCGGCCAGATTGGCTTCGTTTGCATCTTTTGTAGGAGTATAGTAATCTCCGCCTATATCACGGAATTCCTTGGTAGGATCTGCATCAGACAATCCTGTCGGAACGAATGCGCCTGCAGGCTGCTGTCCGGACTGACCTATGTTGACGCATATAAAATCACGGTCAATAGCAAGGGTCAATGCTTTACGAACCTTGGGATCATTAAGCGGAGCCTTCTGTGTATTGAAGGATATATAGTATGTTCCCAGCTGTCCTTCGAGGTTGAATTCTGCCTTGTCTCTCCATGCATCAATTTCATCGTTGGGCATCGAGTCTGCAAAGAGTATTTCTTCCTTCTGGAAGGCATTCAATATTGCGTTGTCATCTTCCATCAGAACGAACTTGATCTTCTCAGAGCCCAGGTTCTTATAATCCCAGTAATTCTTGTTCTTTTCATAGATCATGTGGGATCCGGGAACCCATTCGGTCATCTTGTATGGGCCGTTGCCTATATAAGTCTTGGGATCCACCGCCCAGGCTTCACCGTTTGCTTCAATAAGATCCTGGCGTACAGGTGAATAGGTCGGGAATGCGCAGAGCTCCAGGAAATATGGAACTGCATTATTCAGCTTGACCACCAAGGTTTTGTCATCAGGCGCGGTTATATTGAGGTTGCCATCTTCATAGCCTTGGATTACTTCGAACATGTAAGCGTAATCAGCTGCTGTATCAGGCGATATTGCACGATTCCATGAATAAACAAAATCGCTTGCCGTGAGAGCTTTACCGTCGCTCCATTTCAGACCGTCACGGAGGTGGAAGGTATAAGTTGTTCCATCTTCGCTGACATCATAGCTCTTTGCCTGACCAGGAACAGGGGTACCGTTCTTGTCAAGTGTCATAAGACCTTCAAATCCGTGGATGATCAGCGTTGCTCCGTCAACAGCGGAGTTTAGTGCAGGATCGATCGTGTCCGGATCAGGTCCGACACAAACTGTCAGGACATCTGCCTTCCCCGAGCCGCCTCCGGCGCACGCGGTGAAAAGCATGCTGAATACCAGTACAAATGAGATCAGAAGTGCTGCTTTCCGTTTCATATAATTTCCTCCTATAATTTTTCAGTACTATATGTACCGTATTTATTAAAATGCAACCATTCAGGAGCCGCATACCAAATAATTTTGTATATTTGTTATAATCCCCCTGAATGGCAGCAATTAATACATTTTAATCTGTATGTCAGTTTATTTTGTCAATGTGATGGCAGGCAACGCTGTGTCCCGGTGAAACCTCTTTGAATTCAGGCTCCTGCTGTGCACAAAGCTCAGTCGCATACCGGCATCTTGTCCTGAACCGGCAGCCTGACGGCGGGTTCAACGGACTCGGCACATCGCCCTCCAGCACTATCCTTTGATTTTTGCGGCTTTCCTCAGGATCTGCGATAGGTATCGCTGAAATAAGAGATTTCGTGTATGGGTGCAGGTTGTGGAAAGTCAATTCATAGCTGTCAGCGAGCTCAACCAGCTTGCCCAGATACATTACTCCTATCCTGTTGCTTATATGCTTGACTACATTAAGGTCATGGGCTATGAACAGATAAGTCAGCCCAAGATCATGCTGCAGTTCTTCAAACATATTTACCACCTGTGCCTGTATTGAAACATCCAATGCCGAGATCGGCTCATCGCATACAATAAACTCCGGGTCCACCGCAAGAGCTCTTGCGATCCCGATACGCTGGCGCTGTCCGCCTGAAAACTCGTGTGGGTAACGGTTGGCATGTTCACTGTTCAGCCCGACCCGCTCAAGCATTGCATAAATTTTTTCCCTTCGTTCACTCTTATTCGCCGTCAGCTTGTGGATATCAATAGCCTCGCCCACAATATCTCCAACCGTCATACGCGGATCAAGGCTTGCATATGGATCCTGGAACACGATCTGCATCTTGCGTCTGTAAGGCATCATGTCAGCCTTTGTGATATCCTTGCCGTCATAAATTATCTGTCCTGCGGTGGGCTCGTAAAGTCTCAAGAGCGTACGGCCGGTAGTGGTCTTCCCGCAGCCGCTCTCTCCGACAAGCCCCAGCGTTTCGCCTTTATCTATATAAAAGCTTACATCATCGACTGCTTTCACATACATTGGCTGAAACATGTTTCCGCCTGCGCGGAAATACTGTTTCAGGTTCTTAACCTCAACAAGTCTGCTCATGCCTTATCCCTCCCTTGCGCGGCCTCTTCCTTCTGCAGGAGCCAGCATGCGCTGTAATGGTCCTCCGAAATATTTGTGTATTCCGGCATCTTCTTTATACATATCTTCATACAGCTCTCACAGCGGGGAGCAAACGGACATCCGGCAGGCGGATTGAGCATATCCACCGGTGTGCCTTCTATAGGGATCAGCTTTTTATGCTCCTTGTCGGTCAGCTTTGGTATACTGCGGAGCAGACCTTTTGTGTATTCATGCTTCGGATTGTAGAATATTTCATCAGTAGTCCCGTATTCAACTATTTTTCCTGCGTACATGACAGCGATTTTCTTGCACATATTTGCCACTATACCCAGATCATGAGTAATCATAATAATGGACATACCTATTTTATTCTTCAGTTCTACCATTAATTCCAATATCTGAGCCTGTATTGTAACGTCCAGCGCTGTTGTCGGCTCATCTGCTATGAGCAGCTTTGGTTCACAGGCAAGGGCTATAGCTATCATAACCCTCTGACGCATACCTCCCGAAAGCTCATGGGGATACTGCTTCAGGCGCTTTTCAGGCTCATTTATCCCTACCAGCTTCAAAAGCTCGACAGCACGTTCATATGCTTGCTTTTTATCCTTGTCGGTATGGAGCAGGATAACCTCCATTATCTGGTTTCCAATAGTATATACAGGGTTCAGGCTCGTCATAGGATCCTGGAAAATGATGCTCACTTCATTTCCCCTCATCCCGCGCATGTCGCTTTCGGTCATGTCATTGATCCTGTGCCCGTTAAAATCTATAGTCCCTCCGACGATACGTCCGGGATGGGCAGTGAGCCCCATCAATGAATATGCGGTGACACTCTTGCCGCTTCCGCTTTCACCGACAATGCCCAGAACATCGCCTTCCTCCATCTGTATCGAAACATCGTTCAATGCCTTTACCTCTCCGGCCGGTGTAAAGAAGGAAAGGCGCAGATTCTTTATATCAAGCAGTGTTTTTCCCATATCATTCACCTCAGTTCTTCAGTTTCGGGTCAAATGCATCTCTTAATCCATCCCCGATCAGGTTGAACGACAGTATGATCAAACTGATCATGATTGCCGGTGCCAGCAGCCTGTATGGATAAGAGGTGATGCCGCCTATGGCTTGTGAGGCCATGGATCCAAGGCTGGGCATCGGAGCTGCAACGCCTATTCCTATAAAGCTCAGAAAGCTCTCTGTAAAAATGGATGCCGGTATCTGCAGAGTAGTTGTAACTATCAGCGTACCCATGCAATTAGTAAGCAGGTGCTTCCTGATTATCCTGCCATGACTTGCACCCAGCGCCTTTGCAGCGGTCACAAACTCCTGTTCCTTGAGCGTGAGTATCTGGCTTCTGACTATTCTGGCCATTCCAACCCAGTAAAGCAGTGCAAAAACTATAAATATACATATCAATCCTACACCGATAGTATTTATCCAGCCGAAGCCCGGCACAGTATCAGCAAGGGACTGCAGAGGATACTTCAGCGTTACCATCAGCAATATAATGATCAATATATCAGGCACGGTATAAATTATGTCGACGAGCCTCATCATTATCATATCAACCTTGCCGCCAAAGTACCCTGTAACGGCTCCGTAGACAGAACCTATAAGCAACACCAGCACACTGGCTACAATACCTACCAGCAGCGATATCCGGCTCCCCATCATCAGACGTACCATTGTATCGCGTCCGAGGGAATCCGTCCCGAGGAAATGAGGGAATACACTTTGCCCCTGTTCCATAAGTGCCAGTTCATTGGCCGAATACTCCATCGGAGCAAGATTCTCGCTTCCCCTTATCTGCTGTTCGTATGAATAAGGATAAAAACTCGGCATTATAAACGCAAAAATCATTACTAATATTATTACTACAAGGCTTACCATAGCTATCTTGTTTCTTTTCAACCGACGAAGGCCGTCGCGCCAGAAGCTAACGCTTTTTCGCATGACCACAAGGCTCTGCTTCTCTTCCCTGTCGGCCGGCAAAAAGTCTGAAACATCAAGCTGAAAGCTGAATGGATTTTTCTTATCTGTCATCATCGCCATTTGTATCCTCGCTTCCTATCTCAGTTTTATCCGCGGGTCTATCAGCTTGTATGCAATATCGACCATCAGGTTCATCGTAATGATCAAAAATGCAAGAAAGATAGTTGTACCCATAATCAATGTGTAATCC
>JAEZCA010000030.1 GCA_023412665.1 Bacillota bacterium | reverse complement strand
TTTTTAACAACCGCATGGACGGCTGCTACCATAAAAGACCACTCAACCCTTTTTGCACATTATGGAGCACTTTGGCGGGGCATTAACATCTCAATAAAGCGGTGAAGCATCGCCGCGACTTCCGCCCTTGTCGCACTGTTCTTGGGAGCTATTTTCCCGTTTCCAATGCCTCTGATGATGCCTGATTTATTCATCACCTGCACAGCATCCTTTGCAAAATTCGAAATAGATGATCCATCTTCAAATGAAATGTATTCATCCGTTACTTCGTAATCGATCTTTGCATACTGCATGTACCGATACAGGATCACTGCCAGTTGTTCCCTTGTGATCTCACCGTTAGGATCAAATGCACCGTCGCCGTTACCCATGACAATCCCGTTTGCGGCTGCCCATTTTACCGCCTCCGTGTAGTACTTGCCCTCGGGTACATCATCGAATGGATTGTCATAGTCCGCTTCCACGGATCCCTCAGCTCCAAATAATGTATGCATACGGTACAATACGGTGACCAGCATAGCGCGGCTCATTGTCATCCGTGGAGCAAACTCATTCTGCGAGACCCCATTAAACAAGTCATTGGAAAATACAAAGGCTACATCATCGTAGAACCAATCAGTCTCCTTGATGTCTGTGAAAGGCATTTTTTCGTTTTTATCTGCTCCCGGCTCCTGATCTTCTTTACCGGAGCTGCCAGGCTTATCAGGATCGGCAGGCTTATCAGCATCAGCAGTCATTTTCACCACAACTCCGTCCGTCAATGAACTGCCTCCTCCAAGGTCGAGGGAGGCCAGAACCATACCGCTCCCCTCTCCGCTCGCCGAAACGGTGCGCTCACTCAAGGCTATACTGCTGCCTGCAGCAATTGTAAATGAAACATTAGCTGCCTCAGATAAATCAATGATCTGTCCGCCCTCTGACGGAGCCGGTTCCGTGAAGCCCATAAGCTGCAGCGCCGCACTCGTTTTATTTTTGCTCAGCGATACCCCATCGGAGGAGATCGGTTTACCGTCTGCAAAGAGCTCCACTCTGACGATATCCGATATCCGGCTGTTGACCAATTCCATCCTCCTGCTGTGGGTATTTCCGAACTCATCCTTTGCTATGATTTCAAATATGCGTCTGGCCGGCATCATTTGTGTTGCAATATTTCCTATTGAAAGTGTGTACTCCAGTATGCCGTTTGAAAAATACTCCGACATATCCCTGTCCGCTTCGCCTATCGTCACTCCATCCACTTTGAACGTGTACCTTGCATTCGGATCGGCTGCTCCTTTTACCGGTACTTTGTTATCAGTAAATGTCCCGCCGTTTACCGGACTTTCCAGCATGATCACAGGAGCTGTGGTATCAATGCTTACCACAGTCTGTCGGATGCTCCTGTTGCCTGCCTGGTCCACTGCATCGAACTCAAGATGGTATATTCCGTCCGATAAAGTCAGCACCTTGGTCCATTCAGTCTTCCATCCGCTGTCAAAGCTGTATGTTTCACCGTCTGCTCCATTTACTGTAAGAGTGCCCTTAACAGGCTCATCAGCTATCAGAGAGAATATATTCGTGTTTTTTGTCAGAGCAAAGTCCACTCCATCCCTTCCGACGATGACCGCGTCAGGGGCTGTTATGCTAATCACAGGAGGAGTCGATGCCTCCAGTACTATATCATTCGACTTCACATATCCGCTGTAATGGTATATATCCCCTCTAGCAGATGATTCCGAGCTTCCTGCTCTCACCTTCACACTATAGCTCCTGCCCGGCTCATACCCTGCTTCCCTGAACATTCCTTCACCGTTAACGTCAGTTTTCTGACGGTACTTGGTTTCACCCGACTCATCGACTGTATATCCTTCCATTATGGGAATATTATACCGGCCGCCGATCAAAGCCTGACTGTTCTTAACCTGTTCCTTCCCGAAAAACACTCCGGCTTCAATAAGCTTTCCATCCTCATACACATCCATATAATAGCCTTCGAGCAAAGTCTTATCAAAATCATCCGCCACCGTTATCAAAAGCTTATTGTTGCCGGCATTGGACAGTGAAGCCCCAGTGGGTGCTGTGGGAGCTTTGACGTCGGTTATATCTACACTTCCTGCACTGTAGCTGTTGTAACACTTATCTTCATCCTGAAGTACTACAGTCACATTGTATGTGCCTGAAGCAACAGTATCAGGAATATGTATCTCTACAGCTGCTGACTTGGCCGGGATGTCTTTTGCAAGCAGTATCCCTGCGTCTCCTACCTCATCTGTAACAGATACGGACACAACCGCCTTATCACTGACATTTTCCGCCGTCCAGCTAACGTTCAGTTTACCGCCCGTCACTGTCGAAGAAAGATCTTTGAGCCTGCCTATGGGTGCCGCATATACGGCCCCTACATCATAAGCCCTTCCGTCATCAAACTGAATCAAGAATGTAGGGTTGGCCTGCTTGCTTTTTGGTATTGTGATATAAGCTATATTGCCTGTAATATTCGCATTGGCAGTTTCCGCAGCAATTTTGATCCTACTCTTATCCTCATCTGACAATTCTTCTCCCGGATCCAGCCCGGCTACAATGCCAGTGGATTTGTAAAAGATAAGCGGAAATTCTTCTCCGTTATTCCAAACCTTGATATGGTCTGCGAAATCACTTTCAAAGGCTTTGCCGTCAGATCTGCTGACCGTCAGTATATAATCGCCTTCCGGGGTGCCGAAGGTAACTATGTGGCTGGTCTGCTCAGTATTGGAAATAATACTTGTTGCTGTAGGGCCGGAAGTCCGCAATACCGAACCGGATTTCAGCAAGGTTTTGCCGGATGCTCCTGCAGACGGATCAGATTTTCCGGGAGCCGGCTCAGATGAACCGGCCTTCAGCTGTTCAAACCTATCCTCCGTCAGACCGCTGTCAGCCACGTTGCCTGCTATATAAGACAAATTGGTGCCAAAAGCCACATATTGTCCCTTTCCTGTATCAGGGTCGCTCCCCACCTGCTTTGGCTCAGTCATACTCCTAAACATTCTGAGGGACTTTGAAGAGACGATATCAGCTGAGGTAAACTTCACATTTCCGCTGTCCCACCAATAGGTAAAACCCACCTCCACAGCGTTCAGAATCTCGATGCTGCCCCACATTTTTTCGGTGCCTCCGCCAAGCTCAGCGCCTGCGACCTCCATTCCGCCCGCTACAGGAATGTCCTTAGGGAGGAGCACTGCCACCTGCATCATCATCTCAAAGAGCTCCTCATTGGCATTCATGGAGAAGTTTCCCTTGAACACTTGGGAGAAGTTGACTTTTGCCCTGGTGGATAAGTCATAATTGGGATACCATGTATAGCTGACTTCACCGCTCTCTAAAAATTTGGCATTCTTTATGGCTTTGAGCTTCACATCGCTAAGCTTTATGCCCAAAGATCGCAGCGAAAGCTCGATATCCGAAGTTCCGGTCATTATCTTGAATATATCGAACTGCACATTCAGCAGCAATGTTATGGGAGGCACTCCGTCGGTGCCGTAAATGGTGTCATAGAGATTATCAAAACCCCCGCCTCCTCCGGTCACCCAAAAGATGCCCAAACCGTCGATATTGACTCCCGGTTTAAATCCCCCTATGGTGAAGAACATTTTATCCGGTATTGGCGCTCCGGAAGGATTGGATTTCACAACCAATGCAAAGGCCATTTCGAATTTTGCAGTCTCAGCCTCCCCTTCAACACCGACCTTATAGCCGCCTATAGTATTTACCGACAATTCTCCGGATAGTTTTTTAGGCAGGAAGCTGACGATTTGAGGAAGTGTAATACTAGTATCCATATTGATGCCGATATGTCCTGTCTTTTTACCACTCTGTCCATACAGGATATCATATACATGAGCCCCAAACTCTACTTTATTTTCATCCTCGTCTTCATCATCATCGTCATCATCGTCTTCCTTTGAAGATTTCTTTGCAGGCTCCTTTGTAGGCTTTTTCTCCTCTTCCTGAGGTTTGCTCCCATCCTCAGGGTTCAATCCGCTCTTATCCTCTGTGTCGGATATATCCCAGGAAGAGTCCTTGCTCTCCTTGCTCTTTTCCTCCCTGGCCTTCTTCCCCCCTCCAGGAGTCATGAAAGACACGTCAAGGCCTCCGCCAAAGGAGATTATATCGTAAGTTTTGCTTTCGTCGTCTTCATCCTGTATTTTACCCAGTACACCGTACCTCAGGTCAATAAGGAAGCCCCCAATGGTCTGTAGCTTCTCATAGATACTGTTCCACCTCAGCTCGATATATTCTTCCACATAGTCTTCTTTTTCCTTGAGGGTGCCGCCGGATACTATCTCCCCCCTGCTGTCATATACCGGGATAACATATTTGACTCCTGATTGTAGGGTAAATGACGCGGGGCCGTCCCATACCGTTGTATTGGCTCCGATTGTGGTGATTTTTCCATCCATGAGGATCTCAACGCCGCCGCTTTCGCTCTGTGTTACAATCAAATCGCTTCCGTGGTAGTTCAGAATATGGTTGATATTTACATCCCCGTCATTGCCCGCCAGGCGATATTCCTTCTTTTCCTTATCCTTGACCAGTTCACCTCTCAGGACGAAAATCAGATCCTTTAGCAAATACCCATCCCCCGAGGCATTATTCCCCAGCTCAAAGGCAGTTTCATCTTCATATGCTACGATCTTATACTTCGTATCGCCGTTTCTTTGAACGGTCAGGACACCATACTTATCGTTCCTATAGCTTTCGTCCGATGTCATATGGACCGTAAGGGCCGGAGACGAGAAGTCTGCCGGTATATCGGCGGGTTGGCTGCCGTCCCAGAGAAAATGCAGTTGATAGCGGCCGGGTTCCATATAGCTGTCGAGCAATATCGATATGCTCTTTGCATCCTGAGCAATATTCATGTTGCTGATGGGAACCGGATAGGTCCGCTCCTCTCCCCGAAGTTCTATTGAACTCAAACCGGCCTTAAAGAAGCTCATGCCCTGCCCGTACACTGTGATGAACCGTCTGTCATCGTTAAAGAGTATCTGAGGCTCCATTGAGTGGAGAGTAATGGATGGCAACTCCGGATTCCTGGCAGGAATAAATATATAATTAACTGTCTCTCCTAAACAGTATTCATCTGCGTATACACCAAGCTCGTTCACCTTAGGATCCAAGTCGTATACTCTGGTCACGTAGCTTCCCAGTTCGTGGTTATCCCTGGGCTCGAATTTGAAATCGAAGAACGTGGTCAAATTTCTTCCCGGTCCGAAATTAACGACATCGGTGAAAAGAGGGTCGTTGTTGTCATAAACTATCCAACTGCCTCTGTCAGTCTGCCTCTGGGTGGTAAATCCTATAGCATAGACAACTACTGCTAACTTCTTATAGGTTTTGTTTTGAGATGCCGGATTCGTAATAGTAGAATTGATGCGGATAAGATTGTCTGCCTGCCCGCTTGAACCAATATAAGCAGTACGGGTATCATTGAAAGCCAGTTTGGACGGCGCCGTGGTGTTGATCAGCACCTGATTATCCTTGTTTTTCAGATTTGCGGTAACTCCGTAATAGGTTGAAATGCTCCTCTCCCCTCCCGCCGGAATGCTGCCAAGATCATAATACAGTGCTGCTGCACTGTCTGCTGTGCGGTGGACATTGAGTTCATTTGTAAAAGTGAGCCTCTCATCCGGAGCGTAATCAAATTTTGTGGCTGCGATGTTGGCCCAGTGAGCAAAAATCATCTGATAAGGCTTTTTATCCGCTATAACACTGTTGACTCCAAAGGCTGCAACCTCAGGCTGAAATGCGCTATCCTTGACAAAGTAATCTGCAGGCACCTGTGCACCCGACAGGGCGGTTTCTTTGCTTATAAAGTCATATCCGCCTCCCAGATACCCCCTGGTCACTTCGTAATACCCATAATCCTTTTCACCTAATTGGGTATCTATAAGTACCCGGCTTTTCAGTGCCCTGCTCTTTGACGCTTTATTCTTCACTGTATAGCTGATTATTGCTGTACCAAGCTGTTCGGAGCTATCGCTGTTTACAAGCTCGATACGCTGAGTTATTTCCAGATCATTTACGCTCCATGTGCTGGTAACTCCGGCACTGTCGGTCGTTGTCATCACAGGTGTGGAAGCCATGCCAAGAAAGCCGTAATCGTTGCCGAATACATATTCCTTGCTGGTGTCTGCGTCGATCTGGAAGGATGTGAAGGATGTGTCGAAGTTCTCACCCCTATGTGTAAGCGCCTTATTATCATCAGTCTTTTTCAGTATATCTCCCTTTTTGGTGGATATGGTATAACCGCCGTTTTCCCGGCTTACCGTTACTCGTATATACTCATTTTCAACAGTGACCGTTCCGGTTTCCCGTGCAAAGGAAGGAGCCGGCAAAAGGGTCAGGATGATCATGATTGATACTGTAAATGCAATAATACGTTTCATCATTGTAGGCCTCCTTTCCTAATACACATATACATATACAATAATGGTATCCCTGTCGCCGCTTTGAGCTAAAATTGTGTAATAGCCTTTGTTTGCGGCCTTTAGATCTCCGGTCAGCATTGGGGCATATTTCATCTGGGCGCGGGTCTTGTAGCCTGCCGAGGTATATAGCGTATACCCTTCCGGCGCTGATATGGAAATATCCCCCAGGACAGTAACATACACATCGTTTGCCGGCACAGGCGTGCCTGCGATCACCAGCGACTGCAGCGCCGACCCGGTCACGGATATTTTCCTTTCACGGGCGGCTGCGTTGCCCAGACCGTCCTCCACCTGGTATACCGCCGTATAAACACCTTCCTTGCTCAAATCAACCCCTGATATATCTACCGTAACCTTTGAAGTCACGTCACCTTCCCTGCCATCCTTTGCAGTGACCCCCTCCAAAAGCAGGCGGGATAGCTCGGCAGCCTCAGTTCCAACTGCCACATAAACGGTTTTGGTGCTTTCCATCAGAATGGAAGGTGCTTCTTTATCAATAAAGCTGATCCTGATAGATACTATGTTGGTGTTACCATACTTGTCGGAGGCTGATATACGATAAACCCCGTTTTCTTCAGCGGTTATTGCATGGGTGTAGATTTTTTCCGCCCCGTAGTTGATTGTGGGTTCAAGGAGCGTAAGAGGAAGCCCCGGCTTATTCTGGTTGAATACTTGAATCGTCGTTTCACCGCTGTCATCTTCCGCAGCGATGGCTATCTCTACATTGCCATTGGTTGCCGCGGGCTGCGTCCTTGCCTCATCACTGTACAGGATCTCAGCTGTCTCCGGAACGATTTTTAAAGCATAATAGACCGCAGGGGACTGATCATCGATTTGGGTAATACTCTTGATGATGGTAGCAACATTGCCTGCCCTGTCTGCGAAGGTCAGCAAATACACACCGTTTTCGTTAAACGTCACGGTATGTTCTGCCTTATACTCACTAAAAGCATTGGCCGATGCCACATCTTCGTCAAAGGTGTATGTTATGCTCACGATGTTATCCTCGACTACCGGCGCACTCTCCGTATATGTGGGAGGCTGTTTATCAATGACATTCAGAGGACCGTCTTCGGGTCTGAAAATCACATACTTGTTTCCCCGCAGATCATATACTGAGATCTCAGCCTGACAGTTTTGCTTAAATTCGATGTTCAGTGTATTGGCAGATTGGGTGAAGCTAATATAGCTGCCCAGCATCCCATCCGGTATTTTAATGCCGCCTTTGACTAAATAGGCTGCCACATCCACATTCCTAATCAATTCATCAAAGACAAAGAACAGTCTGATGGAATTGTTTGTAATGGTTGAAAGCACCTCATCCTTGCTGTTGCCGCTGGTGCCGTCATCAGTACCGGGTTTGGCTTCAATGCTGCTGTACCAGCTTTCGCTTGTTATTCCCGGAGGCCTGTTATCGATGCTGTATGCTCCTGCCAGCACTATACTTGTGTTACCCGCCTTATCCGTCAGGTAGAACTTTCCGCTGCCGTTCTCGGCAAAATGTATGTAATACCTTCCATCAGGATCCTGGCGCACATCATAACCGCTGACTCCGATATCCGTCTCCTCAGTGTTAAGGTATGCTTTTACCGTACCTCTCTCAAAAACAGTCCCATCCGGCAGAGTCTCATCCTTTGTCAGCATGACGTACTCAACGGTTCCCGTGGGTGCGATCCTGTCAATGGTCCCTTCAGGGATGGTCACTGTAACGCTTTGCCGGCTGCCGGACGCGGTTTTCAGGCTCACAGACGCGGCTTGATTTTTTGTGAACACCAGTGTGTTCTGTTCAGTAAAGTATTGGACCCCCTCCACGGGCTCGGCAGGCTCCTCCATTATTGCAGGAATCACTTCACCCGCGGCATTAATGGCCTGTATAAAAACAGAAATATTACGATTGATCGCCATTAATACCGGAGCTTCTTCATCGGAATAATGCCAGCCCAGCCGGAAAGGGCTTGTCCCTTCACCGCTCATGGTATATGTGAGCCTGAATCGTGCGATATTCAGATCTTCTAGCGGCAGGAAAACTGTATCGGTCTCGCTGACAGTCAGCTCTCCCTCGTTTCCTGCGGCATCAGTGAACCTGAAAACGTGTGTTCCGGGTTCTGTAAAGGTAATTCTAACGGCTTCTCCTTCATCCATGGTGACATCGTTTTCGTCAAAGCCCAAAATCGTATATGTAACACTTCCTCTGACAGTGGACTTGTCTTCTGCGTCAAAGCTTTCCTCTCCGTTAACAGTTCTTGTATACAAGGCACTTGGTGGTTTTTTATCAATATTGCTGACCGTGATGGTGAATATTTTCTCAGGCATATCACCATCAGGTTTTATAGTATACTCCACCCTTCCGTTATCGGATAATGTAATAGTCCTGTAATTATCATGTTCTCCGCCCGGCCCCAGCACTTTGGTGTCATGGCCTGCAGTATCGATAGTTACAGTGACGCTGCCGTTGGTGGGCCCGGCCGGAGTAATGTCAATGTCATGGGCATAGGCCTCTCCAACTATATTCGCAGTTACTTGCTCATGATAAGTCCTGCCAAAAATATCGGTATAAGAGACTATCACGGGGCCATCAGTGTAAATGGGCAGGTTTTCATGCGAATCAGCAAAGCCTTTCTCACTGCCCACCGGGGAGATGAGACGTACCGGCCCGCTGAAGGTCAGCGCTTCCCCGTAGTTATAGATTTTGCCGGTATTTGTAATGACAGGCACCATACCATCGATATTAACTGTCATGGGCAGTTCTCCTGCATTGCCTGCCGCATCCATCACATGTAATACTGCTAAGGACAAAGGAACGCCGGACTTGGCGTATATCAGCAGCTCGATGCCGTCATTCCCGCCGTCAGAGATCTCCTTGTTCAGGAAAATACCAAACGCCTCGCTGCCTTTTACCGGGAAGCGGTGGCCTCCTGTTGATCCCATGCCGGCGTCAGACAGTCCTAAAAGGTGTGCGGTATAATCCGTATCAAATGTGATATACGCGTTGACTGCATCTCCTCCTGCGATATCTGCGCTAATGGTAAAGCTGCCGTTTTCACTGTTGATTACAGGGCTGCCGGTAACTGCCGGAGGCTCCTTGTCGATATTCGTGACTTCATATGACTCTGTTGACATATTGCCGGCCTTATCTATGGCTTTCACTTCTATTGTGCCATTGCGGGTAAAAATGTAAGCCCCGTTTTCAGACTGGGCGATCTCCTCTCCGTCCTCATATTTTGCCGAAACGATGATACGGATATCTCCGGCAGGAGTATCCATGACATAATAGGCATCCGGCTGACCTTCATTCACCAACCTGCCGTCCCTTACGTTTTGAATGGCCACTTCTACTTCATTATTGGTGAGATCCGTTTCAGATACATACAGGTTTATTACCGGAGAGATCTCATCTTTAATCAGGTCTATCCTGTACACAGGAGAGTATCTCTTTATGAGCCTTAATTCTCCGGGATACATGTCGTTATCCCTGTATTGCTCTTCCTTGACCAATTGATAGTATATGGTCAGCGGCTTTGCATCTGCAAGGGTTTCAGCAGCATCTGCCGCAAGATCCTTCAGATCGATTGCAAATGCGCCGTCTTCACACTCTGCCCTTTTATCGATATTATCATTGACTATGAAGGATTTTTCATCATCATCCCAATATATATCATATACATCTGTGTTGTACCTGATATGGTAGTCATGTCCGGGAATGATGGATTTAGGGGTCTCATCCTTTCGCTCTCCGCTGATGGAATAGTTGTTCAGCATGTTAAAAGCATTGTCCGGCATATCGACCTTAAGCAAAAGTTCTGGATCATCCCCTTTGAAGAATACCCTTAGCGGCGATGCGGTATTATCTATTATAATCTCACCACCATCACTGTCATCGATTGCAAGACTTGCCTGTACGGCAATGTGATTATCGCCGAATTCGGTTCCGCCTGCCTTTACTGACTCGAGCACTGGCTCCGGCAGTCTGTTTTCAAAAGCAAACATGGCAAGAAGCTCACTTTTATTTGGGGCTTCATAATGATCCTGATAAGCATATTCTATCCAGAATTCATAACGGATCAGATTGTCTTCTTCATCATAAGCGTAAGGTGTCACAAGGCCTATGTCGACAGGCAGAGCAAAGCTATAGTCCACTAAATACATCTGGTTGTTGCCGCCTGCGATCATGCTGCTTCCAAGCCTGCGGTTCCCATCCGCAAGCCTGAGTATATTTTCGGTCAGATACCATGTCTGAAGGATCTCTTCCGATACCAGGGCTTCATCCTTGAACCGGAAGCTATAATCATAATTAGTACCCGGACCACTATCCAATTGATACTCCATGCTACCGTCAGAACTGAATGTTGTTTTCTTCAGGTAGACTTTTGTCCCGCCGGACTCACCGGTCAGTTTGAGCGACTCCATTCCCAGCGCAGGATCATCCGTTAGTATGAATTCCGCTTCCGCAAAATCGTAGAAGGGAGCAAAATTAAGTGCGGTAGGGCCTATTCCCTCAGTTCCCATAACGGGCAAAGACATATTGATGGCATTATGCATGACAGTTCCCGGCCTTTGTGGATAATATAGCCCATAGCCGTATGTAATGCTGTCCGTTCCGATGTATTCACTGGAGCTTTCGTATACCCTGTCGATTCTTTTGCCGTCAGGTCCGTTTGTTGAGAATCTGATCAGCTGCGCCTCGTAGTTCCCTGCCGCATACCGTGTATTGAATGGTATGAATTCAAAGGTATACTTATCCTCATCCTCACCTTTGTATATACCGCATATTGCCAACACTAACGGGCCGCTTATCTCACCGGCATCTGCCTGTCCGACACTGTCGCCATAGAAATAGCCCGATCCGAAGGTATCATAAATCCTCCACACCTTTGTATCGCTGTTCAAGGTAAAAGTCACAGCTGCCGGGGATGTAGTTTCTATATCTGTCCATATTTCTTCTCCCCCGAAAACGCCGTCTTCTTTCACGGCATTACTCTTGAAAGCTTCACCGCCATCCTCTTCAAAACTGAATCCCCACTCCAGCCATGCGTAAGCATACTCCATTGTATTTTCAAAGCTTACGGTCACGGAAAGGTCCTTATCTTTTATGATTCCAACGGTATCTGCAGGAGATTTATTCTCTATGTTGAATACACTATACTGGTTGTCCAGGGTCAGATAGATGTATTTGGAAGTAGTGTTGCCTGATTTATCTATAACCTCGACCCAAAGGGTTTTTTGATATATATCATTGTCTGTCATATCGTGTTCCGCATATATGTATTCCAGCTGCTCCTGCCCGGTTCTGAGCAAACCCTCAACACTGGTATAATAAGGTACATCATACCAGGTGTACAGCTTGTCCCCCTCTTCCCAATCTTCGGGCCGGGACGCAATATGCCCATCAAGCCATGCATACCTGTATGTCATCTCATTGAAATCTCTTGCTGTCAGCTTAACACAGAATCTGTCCTTCTTATATTGCCTCACCAGTTCCACTTCCGGAGCGCCCGTATCGAAATCGATTTTATGGGTCCTTGCATCATATCCAGTATTCCCGGCAGCATCTGTGATGCCTGTGTGCACGTATAACCATGACATATAGGAATCATTTTCCGGCAGTTTTATAAAAAGATAAGCATTTTTCACATCAGCATCACCAGTGTCTATAAGAGGCGCATTTACATAGAGGCTCTTGCGATTTGCCTCCCCTTGCCAGCCGCCATGATACGAACCGTCGCTACTCACCTGATATCCAAGAGCGTCATTGCTTACCAGATCACTGCTTACAAGAAATGAGACATCCCGCCCCCACAGCGAATCATCTTTGATTTCGGCCGTTATCTTAAAGATATTTTCAGCGCTTGCAACCTTCTCAATATCAAAATGAACGGACGGAGGTGTAAAATCCAAATAATAGTTTCCATCCAATGTAACTTCTTCCGGGATTAAAAGCAGATAGCCTGATTTATCCTTCACTGTCTTTCCCTCAGTGCTGACAGACCGTAATTTTATTGGACCTTTATCGTCGACTGAAAAACCGCTCCCCCACTCCAAATCGTATTTGTAGAATATGACGGTGTGAAGGGGATCGTTGTCACTACTACTGGTATCATACATTCCGTAATTTACCATTGTGATGTACTGTCCGCTGTTGTCTTTTATGTTTAGTGTTATGTCAGGCACTTCACTATTTGCGGGCAGAGTTTTATTGAGATGGAGCACTACATATAGTATTTCATCTTTAACCACATATGCTCCTTTGTTGCTATGGACGAAAATGGCGCTGTCGATCATCAGCGGCTCCAGGTCAACTATAGTCTTTGGTTTTATAAATGATCCCTGCCCGGATTTTGACTTATTGCTCACCGGCACCGAATGGCCTTGCTGAACTCCACTTTCCGTCCCATATGCATTTCCGGCCATATCGGTCAGGCAGTCGTATACATCTTTGTTTTCTGTTGAATTGATATTCACTGATGAAAACTCATAGTATAAGTTTTTACGGATACTGCTTCCAGGATCCTGTATCTCATATTCAAAAATCATGACCGGAGCTGATGTGTTTGCATCAGGAGCATATTTCAGGAAATCTGCTTCCGCAGGGATGGCAGAGGTGTTATCCCTTCCAAGAGTCTGTATGTTCAGCGTAAGCTTTGACAGCTCTTCTGGCGTGTCGAAATCCTCGTTGAACTTCACAGGTTCGTCAAAAATAACGCCTATGTATACGGTCTTTCCTATATCCGCTCTCGTTATAACATCAATTCCCTGCCAGTCGTCGTTTTCTGTTCCATCCGGATTGTATTCCCATGGTCCGTCCTGACTCCATGACAGATTCACGGCTTGGATTTTTGGACCATTGTAATCTCTCCCAACCAATACCCCGTTTTCCATTTTAGTGTCCACAGGCCCTCCGTTGAAGGAATCGCCATAATAAGTCATGAACATAAGATTATAAGCCCAGTCATGCCATGTGCTGCTGCCTGTGAGGTTCAGTTTGTCCTGCTCGGTGTAATTGACCCTTTCCCAACGGTTTCCGTCGGTACCTGTCCACTGGTTATAGTCGCCAAACCCGGCTATTGTCGCGATACTGGACTTGTCCTGTTTACTTACGACCATGTCCTTATCATAACGACGAAGAGAAACTCTGTAGGCAAAAGCAAATTTCAGATCCTTTTTTAACAGTATTTTTCTGATATTACCATTCCTTGATCCGCCTTCAAAATCTACCAGCAGCTTTTTGAAATCATAGTAGACCATGAAATCATTATCATCGCTGTTATCGACCTTGCCATTGAAGGGGTTACCCGCATTTATCTTACCGTCTGAGTCGTATAATGAGCCAAATTTGTTCAGATTTAGCTTATATGCATCAAGAACGCTTAACTGTTGACTTGTTGTGGACTTGGGGACTACTTTCTCATTGTAAATAGTCATATCATAGTCAAGGAACATCAGCTCCCTGCCCCCTGCATTAAGGGGCTGCGGTTCATAAATGACAGTGTGCCCATAACTGTTTTCACGTTCTGCCGCTGATATCGGTACACTCAGTACCAGCTGCAATGTTAATAGTATAATCGTCATAAGCATAATGCTGAATATACGACTGTGTCTCTTCGTCATAAGTAATCACTCCTTTTGCATATCTGATTGCTTTAGTTTTTTTACATATCCCGTCTGGCATAAAAATTATAGTAGAATTTTTAGACTTGCTAAAATCACGAAACACTGACTACAAAAAGAATATATTGCATGTTATAATAGTTTTAATAATTTCAATGACTATAGTCATTCACATTAATTATTATATGGTCTTTAGTATGTAATAGTCAATAAAAAGGAGAAAAATGTTGAAAGAAGAAACAATTAGTACAAGAAAGCTCAAGGCGGCTGAAACGAAAAGAAAAATCTTTGAAACCGCCCGTCAGTTGGTCCTGGAACATGGAATTGAAAATGTAAGCGTGGACTCTATAGTAGAAGCTGCAGCAGTATCTAAAGGTTCTTTTTATGTACACTTTGAATCTAAGGATGCTCTGGTAGTTGATTTTATCAATGAATACACAAATATAGCAGACATGGATTATAAATCCTTTTTGTTGACAATTTCCGACTGCAAGTCCGTCCTTGATACACTTGTTCTGTTGGCAGAAAAAATTTCTGATTACATTGAGTTTAACATTGGCTTGGATAATATGAGGGTGCTTTATAAGGCACACTTAACAAAAACTATTCATACAACATCTGCAATAAGCTATAACAGGGAGCTTTATACGTTATTTCGCGAAGTATTGGAAAGGGGAGTTCAGCAGGGAGAGCTGAGAGAAGACATATCTGCTGATTCACTGGCAAAACACATAATTCTTGCCATCAGAGGCATTACCTTTGAATGGTGCATACGGTATCCCGATTTCGATTTGAAGATGCAGGTTCTGGACCACTTTAAAATACTGCTGTACGGCTTGAAAAGGTAAACAACACGTGTATTGCTACATGAAATCTAATAGCAAGTCCTTTCTATATTCGACCGTCTGCACAAAGTTGCCCAATATCATTATCTGGATTAATGCTGTTTTCCATACAAAAATAGGATGCTGACAGGCAAATTCTATCTGCCAGCACCCTATTTATGTGATATTAATATTCCTTTAAATCATTA
>JAEZCA010000046.1 GCA_023412665.1 Bacillota bacterium | reverse complement strand
AAGATCACATGGATATTCGTTTTAGTTCAGATCAATAAACTTTGCCGTTATGCCTTCCAGGCTGTTGAGATCTTTAACCAGAGCCTCAACATCTTCCTTGCTGCCATAAGGCTGCAATACGATGATTCCGTCATTTGAACATGCATCGTCGCTTACCTCATGTAGTCCCAGACGAGCCTTGATCCTGCACCCGTTTTTAGTAAGTGTCTCCTGGAATTTTGCTGCATTGCCAACCCTATTGTCCATCCGAACTCCGATAATGTAGTAACAAGACATCAAACAACCCTCCTGTTTCACTAATAGTTGCTAAAATATTTTTAGTATCATTATACCAACTTCGGACGACTGATACAAACAGTGTATTCTCAAAGATGTCCCGATTATCATTTCATATGCTAATGAATTACCTTTCCAGCGGTAGGGATGAGGTCACCGAGGGCATAGTAGAGTGTGCAAAAAATCAACTCTTTTATAATAAATCGGCTCAAATGTCATGACTCGTTCGATATTGTGTTACATAATACGGTTGTCCAATTGCATTATCCAATTAAATACCTGAAAAAATGAACAGTTTAGACTTAAACAGTTGAATTTTTGTACACCCTTCTGCCTATTGCCCTGGGAAATAAGTGATGTATTTCTATTGAATAAGTTATGTCCGAATAGATACACATTCACCATAATTACCGGAGCTAACCAGGGGGGGAATCGACCTATTTGCGCAGTATCGGCATAGCGCAGATATTGATGCAATGCGGTTTGTTTGTTCCGGCGACCTTTTTCGGCAGCAATATCAGCGATAACATCTTTACTCATTTTACGAAGGAGGAAGATGAAGGCATGGACAGCGGCAAACTCGATGAAGAGCTTCAGAGGATGGATAATATAATAAAAAATATTACTCACCGCTCTTTATTATTGATGAATGAACCCTTTGTAACAACAACCGAAAGAGATGGCTCAATAATTGCGAAGGATATTATAACAGCATTGTATGATATTAATGTGAAAGTAATATTTGTTACCCATCTATTTGAGTTTTCAAATCTCATGTTCGCTGAAAACCTGCCCGGAGCCGTATATCTGAGGGCCGAAAGAAATGACGACGGCAGCCGTACATTTTCTATTAAAATGGGCAGACCCTTATTAACAAGCTTCGGTGAGGATATATTTACAAGTGTGCTCGGGGATACCTTACTATGAATGTATATACTAACAAAGCTCCTTTATATTCCTATTATCTACATAATGGAATGCGACAGAACTTTATCAAAGGCTGATACTGCGAAGTTGTCTTTTTATTGGGATGAATGATCATTGCTGAAGACACATGACAATAATCCTGTAAGGTACAGTTTGTGCAGGAATGCTCATTGTTGTTGCTCCAAAAACAACAATTAAATTCCTATTGGCGATATTAGCTGTAAACGCTTGACCGTTTTCTTGTATTATTTGAGTAAGAGGGTTAATTGTAAGCTTCAATGTACCATCACTGCTTATTAGTTGTGTGTTGAAAAAGTCTACTTTTACATTCTGATTTTGTGTAACCCTTGCCATTACAATTGCCCGATATTGTGGGGGATATATTAATGGTACGGGGGCGTTGAGATCATAAAATCCAATTACTGGATCTCCGACAGATATCATTACATGGTCTACAAAGTAGGTAGTTGGCGTTATTACGAAGTTAACTGTATTTCCATCTCTGCTTTGGACTGTCATTAATTTATAGCATCCTGATGGTGATTCACTTCCTGCCCAGAAATCATTGATCGAGGTAACAATGCCGGTAAAGGAACCAAACGTTGCCATATTTTAGCCTCCGCCTCATAAATACTTTACAATAGCATATGAAATCTTGATGCATTATGTTACCCTTGAGTATGAGCGTATTTTTGACGACAATTAGAGTTCAATCAGGTGATTAGCGCCCTATCCAATAGTAATAAGGCTATGGGGACAGGGACGATGCACCTAATGAATTACCTATCCCGCGGTAGGGATGAGGTCACCCAGTCTGTCTGGATCAATTACCAGGTAACCAAACTTGTAATATCTTTTTTAATAGTAGAGTGTGCAAAAAATCAACTCTTTTATAATAAATCGGCTCAAATGTCACGATGTGTTCGATATTGTGTTACATAATATGGTTGTGCAATGCATTATGCAGCTCAATACCCAAAAAATGAACAGTTTAGACTGAAACAGTTGATTTTTTGTACACCCTTCTGCCTATTGCCCAGGGAAATAAAAGATGTGTTTTCCTCTCCTCTTAACACCATCCGGGAAGGAGCAAAATACCTATTGCCAATCATATAGCAGCGGGCAATTCTTAATACATTAGAAGTGTCTACAGCGAATTAGCACTGTTCGATAGTAATGCGATGAGAATATTTCTAATTAGATTGCAGCTATAAATGTGGGGACAGGGACGATGCACAGGAGGGACACGCTGACTGTTTGGATTGCGGCTATAAGGCTGTGGGGACAGGGACGATGCACAGGAGGGGCACGCTGACTGTCCGGTACATTTTCTCCCGTGTCGAATATTGTCGAAATATGTTTAAAATCGTGGGGTAATATGGTATTGTTAGAATATATTACTTTAACCATATGATAATGAACACGAAAAAGGAGTTGATACGAAATATTGAAAAAAATACTAATCGGATTAATGTAAGTTATATTGGAGCCTTCTATGATTCCGATGGGGAGCATGAATGTATCTGGAAAGAGCACCGTAGGATTTGTAAAAATCTTAAGAGGGGGATTGTGTTGATGTAAGAAGCATCATACAAGAAAATTATGAAGAGATTATTTAGAGCAATTTCAGGATTATTAATAGCAGCTATGATATTTACAGCAAATATTACGCAAGTCAGCGCAGTATCAATTCTTAATGTCGACTTTCAACAAATGGCATTCAGAAATGGAACATTTATAAGTGGAAATCTTAGTACTGTCGGGTCTAAATATAAGTTTTCCAATGTATTCACCGGTGACGGGATTTCCGTTGATGCAATTGTTACCATAGAAGCGATAAGTAATGCTGGTATGACATCGATTGACGATGATACAGACAATATCAATGGATTTGATCCGAAGATCTATTCAAACAACTCCGGTGGAGGGTATATTATTTATAAGTTTGATTTTGTGAACAACGCAGATAATTCAGAAGTGGTTTATTTACAGAACTTCATGTTATCCGGTATTGATATTGATGGCAACGGTTCATCGGTAAGAGAATATCAGGAGATATTGGGGTATGCCAGCTATCAGAAAGATAGCTCAAGCAAATTAACGATCTCATCCAGCGGCACTGTGCTTAGCGGAGGCACTAAATTTCTGGGGCTTTCAACAAGCCTGGACAAGGTATCCTTTGACAATTCTGCCTCCTACATTGCCAACTACTCCGCACCGGTATCCTCCCTTACAGCGTTGCTTGGTGTTACCGGATCCATCAATAGTAGCGGTGCACGTTTGTTTTCATTGAATATTGGAGCTCCTGCCGGTGAATTTTCAAACGCTGTTAAAATAAATAATCCCAATGTTCCTACAATTACTGTCAGTATCAATGATGGTGATGGTATACTAAATGCATCGGACAATATCAGTGCTGTACCTGTTTCAGGATCATTAACCGGCGTATCAGACGGCTCGACTGTTCTGCTTAGTTTTACCGATGGGACAAATACAGTCAATACCACAGCCACAGCGATTTCTGGCGCATATAATACAACGGTGGACTTAAGTACCCTGAATTCAGGGACAATTACAGCAACGGCCAATGTAACAAATACTGAGGGAAACCCAGCTTCTCCTGCAGACGACACCACAGTCAAAGCCGAAACCTACACTATAACTTATACACTAAACAATGGTATTGGAAGTGTACCTACAGACAGCAACAAATACTTTGCCGACCAGACAGCAACAGTTTTGTTTTCTCCAGCTCCTACAAGAGTAGGCTATACCTTTCAGGGGTGGGCGGTATCAAGTACAGCATCTGAAGCAACATATATGTCTGATGGCACCACGACATTTACCATTAGTAGTGGTAATGTAACACTGAATGCCATTTGGGCAGCAAATTCTTCAACCGTTACACTTGATGACAATGGCGGCAGTGGTGGCAGCGGCAGCGTTACCGCGACTTACGGCCAACCTATGCCGACAGCTCTGAAACCGGTAAGAACTGGTTATACCTTTGCCGGATATTTTGACCAGACAACAGGAGGATCACCTTATTATAACGCTGACATGAGCAGTGCGAAAAACTGGGATAAAACAGGTGCAGACACCTTATATGCCCAGTGGGATGCAAGTACTTGCAGTGTTACCTTTGATGCCAATGGAGGAGCGTTTGCGGACAGCAACACAGCCAAGGTGATACCGCAGACTTACGACCAGAAATATGTGCTGCCGTCCGGTGTTCCAAGCCGAAATGGATATACCTTTGCATCATGGAATACGCAGGCAGATGGAAGTGGTGAAACCATAACGGATGCGGCTGATATGCTTGTCACAGCACCGCAATCAGTAGTTTATGCACTATGGACAGAGGCTGGCAATGTGACTCTCAATTATTCTTCAAATAATGCCAGTTACGGTACGGTCAGTGTTTCCACAGAATCACTGAAGCCTGCGACTGGTACCGCAACAGGTTCCTCAGCTATTGCCAATGAAGGCTTTCATTTTGTTCAATGGCAGGATGGCAACGGCACCAGGATCACCACCAGCGAGACCTTTGTCCCTGAGAAGGTTTCCGGGATCTACGTGACAGCATCCTACACGGCTGTATTTGCTCCAAATACATACTCAGTCACTTTAAATGACAATGGT
Source organism: Bacillota bacterium (assembly GCA_023412665.1). GTDB lineage: Bacteria > Bacillota > Clostridia > Acetivibrionales > DTU013 > DTU013. The sequence continues at coordinate 122,341 of JAEZCA010000046.1, read as the reverse complement.
GGCAGTGGCGGCAGCGGCAGTGTTACCGTAACTTACGGCCAGTCTATGCCGATAGCTCTGGCACCAGCAAGAACCGGTTATACCTTTGACGGATATTCCGACCAGACAACAGGCGGAGCCCTTTACTATAACAATGACATGAGCAGTGTAAAGAACTGGGATAAAACAGATGCAAGCACCTTGTATGCCCAGTGGGATGCAAATACTTGCAGTGTTACCTTTGATGCCAATGGAGGAGCGTTTGCCGACAGTACGACAACCCAGGCGATATCGCAGACTTACGACCAGAAATATGTGCTGCCGTCCGGTGTTCCAAGCCGAAATGGATATACCTTTGCATCATGGAATACGCAAACAGATGGAAGTGGTACAACCATAACGGAAGCGACCGATATGCTCGTCACAACACCGGAAGCAGTCGTTTATGCACTATGGACAGAGGCTGGCAATGTGACGCTCAATTATTCTTCAAATAATACCGGTTACGGTACGGTCAGTGTTTCCACAGAATCACTGAACCCCATAATTGGTACTGCAACAGGTTCCATAGCTATTGCCAATGAAGGCTTCCATTTTGTACAATGGCAGGATGGAAACGGCACCAGGGTCACCACCAGCGAGGCATTTGTCCCCGAAAAGGTTTCCGGGAACTACGTGACAGCATCTTACACGGCTGTATTTGCACCAAATACATACTCAGTCACTTTAAATGATAACGGTGGCAGTGGTGGCAGCGGCAGCGTTGCTGTGACTTATGGCGAGCCTATGCCGACTGCCAATAAGCCTGTCAAGGATGAATATACATTTGATGGATATTACGACGCACTGAAGAATGGCAATCAATATTATGACGCCAATATGAACAGTACATCGATGTGGAACAAAACGGATGAATCTGCGGTTCTCTATGCAAGGTGGAAAGCCCATGATGTGGAAGGAACAGTGAAAGACGATGCCAATCCGGCAAACAATGTATCAGGGGCAGATATCCGAATCATAAAGGGCAACACCCAATATGGGGAAACAGTGACAACCGATAGCAACGGTGATTTTACAATACACAATATACCGGCAGGGGAGTACAATCTGATCATGACCGCTGGTAGCAAGACGGAGATCATCAAGATTGTTGTCAGGGGAGAAGAGCCTGTTACAAGGCTTGGCGTTATCATATTCCCATTGGGCAATGCCAGTAGCACCCTGAAACTGGAAGGGGCCGGAACGCCTCCGATTGTGATAGATAATCTGCATCCCGAAGCAGAAGACTACTACTCCAACAGCGGGGTAAATCCTGCCCATTTTGTAAAGGTGGAAATGACTATTGCCAAAACTGATCAAAAAACAGCACAAGACAACAATGATGCCAGTGCCTTGACTGCGATTGCAAAAATCAACGGCGAAGCGGGAGCTTCCGGTGCCACAATCGGGCTTTACCTTGATATGCTCGTTAATCGGTATCAGCGCACAAATGAATTGCATTCGTGGGACTTTGTCGATAATCTGACCAGAACCAAAGGGCTGATCCAGGTTAACATTCCCATCCCGGCTGACTTGCAGGGCAAGGCATCCTATGTTGTATACCGTTATCACGCAAATACAGTAAACACTATAAAAACGGCCCCGAACATGGACGGAGAGTACCTTTCCCTTGACACCTCAAACTGGACACTGACTTTATACCTCAGGAATTTCTCCATCTATGCTATTGGGTATTTTAATCAATTGCCTGCCGGTAATCAGACAGCATATAACGACACCAAATATGACATAACCTTTGACAGTGATGGAGGGACTCCATCCTCTATAAGGGAAGACATTGTCTATGGAGGTTTGCTGCCAAAACCCGCAGATCCCAAAAAGGACGGGTATAGTTTTGACGGTTGGTACAAAGCGGATGGTACTCCTTGGAATTTCAGCACCGATAGGGTATACTCGGATATCACTTTAAAGGCAAAGTGGTCGAAAACAGCTACTGATGCGAATTCGAATATACCTGCTTTGGATAAGGTTAATCATATTGCCTATATGCAAGGATATCCAAACGAAAATTTCGGACCGGGCAATAATATGAGCAGAGCAGAAGCTACCGCAATGTTCGCCCGCCTGTTGGTCGAAAAAATGGATGTGGATGAAAAATACCTCTGTAGTTTTTCAGATATCGATGGTACGGAATGGTATGCAAATGCGGTAGGTTACATGGAGAAATACGGAATTATAAAGGGTTACTCAGATGGAACCTTCAAACCGCAAGCACCCATTACCAGGGCTGAGTTTGCAGCCATCGCTGCCCGCTTTGACATACTGGACGCAGGAGAACCGAACAGATTCTCCGATATCAAAGAGAATTACTGGGCACGGGATGTCATATCATCTTCAGCAGCAAAGGGGTGGGTCAAAGGAAATCCGGATGGAACCTTCCAACCGGAGAAGCATATCACACGTGCCGAGGTAGTCACCATTGTCAACCGGATGCTGGAACGAGTTTGCGATAAAAACTATGAAAGCAAAAATATCAATACAATGAAACACTATAAGGACCTAACCTCCGATCACTGGGCTTACTATGATATTATCGAAGCCTCCAACGGGCACAAATACAATAAGGAATCAAACAGTGAGACATGGTTGAGTCTTATAAAGTAAAAGATTTGTTAAGAAAATGATTTATGTTGGGACAGCAGTATTTTCGTTTCGAAAGCCTGTAGATCAACTGAAAGGTTGAATTACAGGCTTTTTGCCTATTGCCATTTATTGTCCTTTGGGTTTGTTACAATTCGGTTCCGGACGGAATCTGGTCGATTAACTGGAAGTGGGTGCTACTGACACATGACAATAATCCTGTAAGGTTCAGTTTGGGTAGGAATGCTCATTGTCGTAGCTCCTGAAAGTGATGTTGACAATTTTTTTTAATTGCGATATGCTTGTTTTAATTGATTATAATTGCAATTTGGAGGTTAACAATGGGGAAAATGTTAACAGCGGAACGCAGGAATAAGCTTGCACAAATTATAAATGATAATGGTAGCATTCGTGTTAAAGAAATTGCTGATTATTTTGGAGTTACATCTGAGACGATAAGAAAAGACTTAATTATATTAAATAATAACGGTTTGGTGAGAAAAAGCCATGGCGGCGCCATTGCAATCAGCGAGAACTATGAAAGACCGGTAGATACACGTTCTACCGAAAACCAGGAGCTGAAGAGCAAGATTGCAACACGTGCTCTTGATCTGATAGAATCTAACAATGTCATAACTATTGATTCGGGCAGCACATTATTAATGTTTGCAAAGATGTTTCCACAAAACCGTCATCTTACACTGATTACTAATTCTATAGCGGCAGCAAACGCTCTGTCCGGAAAGGGAAACAATATCTGCTTTGTTGGGGGAGAGCTGTCTGATATCACGATGTCAACAAGCGGAATGCTGACAACGTATGCCCTCAACATAATGAAGGCTGATATTGCATTTTTAGGAACCAGCGGCTTTCAGTCATATACAGGTCCTTGTGCCAAGACGTTCATTGATGGTCAGACAAAGATCGATATGATCAGAAACAGTAAAACAAAAGTTGTTTTAGCAGACAGCAGTAAATTTAAGACTAATGCTATTGTCCAATATGCCAATTGGAGTGAGATTGACTATCTAATCACTGATGAGAACGCACCGGAAGATGCAGTAAAGGAACTAAGAAAAAAGACATCAGTAATTATTGCATAGATGGTTAGCGGTTATTTTGTGATGCTGTAAAGATCAGTGGAGTAAGGTCTTAAAAAGCCACTTCTATTTCATTTCATGTAAAACTCTTAAGAATGTTGATATTCTTTTCTAAAAATAAGAAAATAGCAATAAAAACAAATAATAGCATAGCAACACCACTGTGGAGAACGGTCTATACAATCAATTGCTTCAAAGTGCGTATTGGTAGGCTTGTCGGGACATTTATCTTTTTAAAAGATATTCTCTGGAATGAAATCCCAATACAAAAGAAAGAAAAAAACAACAAAAACAAATAAAAGCGTATTGACACCAACGATAATGCATGCTATTATGTTGCTGTACGGTGCAAATAGTTGAGGAAAGTTGCATAATTCTTTATAAAGGTGGATATGCACGTGAACACAAGTACAAATATTGAATCCAATCAAACGTCAAAAAACCTTTCGATCATACCGTCTTTGATTTGTACGGATCTGTGCAATTTGGAGCAGGAAGTGAGAAATATTGAGGCTCTTGGCTGCAAAATGATCCACGTTGACATTATAGATGGTAATTTTAGTCCAAGCATGCCCATAGGACTTGATACAATAAAACAGGTTCGTAAAAAAACGTCAATGGATTTTGATGTGCACCTCATGGTTCTAAATAATGAGTTTTTTATCAGGCAGATGATAGACATCGGTGCGAAGAGAATATGCTTTCATGTTGAAAATGAAAGACATATCAATCAATTACTGACGCTGATAAAATCGAGTGGAGTTGAAGCAGGAGTTGCTTTATCTCCTGCAACGCCTATTTCAGTTTTGGAGTATGTAATAGAACAATGTGATTTTGTCTTACTTATGGGTATCAATCCTGGATATGCATCCTTTTCCGGCGAAGAAAAAGTGAGTTTTATAAGAAGAAAAATTGTGGATTGCAGTGAGCTTATTAAGAAATACCAACTAAAAACAACAATAACCATTGATGGGAGAGTATCCTTTGATGATTTGCTTTCATATGCCCAGGAAGGTGTTAAAACATTTGTAGGAGGAAGCTCCAGCCTGTTTCATCCTCTAATGACCTTTGAAGAAAATTGGAAAAAAGCAAATGAAATATTATCACATTTTTAGATGCCAGATGACATTAAACAAGGAGCAGCCCCAATGACCATAAAAGCAAATGAAAGTATTATTGAAAAACAATACCATGAGACAATGGATACTGTTATTTCAGAATGCATGAAAGCATTGGAAGCAATCGACCCAAAAATGACTGAAGCTATTTTAGAGATGCTTTCCAAAGCGGACAAAATATTTTTCATCGGCGTAGGACGCGTTATGCTTTCTCTTAAAGCAATAGCAAAAAGATTTTCCCACATTGGCTTTAATACTTATTGTGTCGGTTCCATTACAGAGCCGGCAATAACCAATAGAGATGTATTAATAGTAGGGTCTGGCAGTGGTGAATCGCTGATTCCTGTTGCGATTGCTAAAAAGGCAAAAACACACGGCGCGAAAGTAATTCTGATTGGCTCTAATCCTCAAAGCACAATTGCCGGGTTATCTGATCTGTTTGTTAGAATCCCGGTGTGCACAAAAATGCAGCTGCCTGAGGAAATCCAGTCTTCTCAGCCCATGACCAGCTTATTTGAACAGAGTTTGTTACTGTACGGCGATATTCTTGCAAGTATGATCATTCAACAAAAGGGAATAAACATTCAAGCCTTGTGGAAAAGGCATGCAAATCTTGAGTAATGTGTAATGTTTGAAATATGCTTATCTGCATGTTTCTAACATAGACCTCGATTCTCGGGGAAATTAAGACAATATTACAGGAGGAATAGTATGAGAAGAGCAATTTATCTATTAGTGGTTGTAGCAATGCTCCTGACAATGCTGGCTGGGTGTGGGGGCAGTACCTCGGAACCAAAGAATCCGGACACACAATCAGGAAAGCCTTCATCAACACCAGATTCTACATCGGGCGGTCAGACATCCGCTAACGAAGAACCGTTTGTCATCAGAGTGAACTCTAATCAGAAAAGCGATGCCGAATTAAAGCAGCTTAACGAAGCTATTAAGCGATTTAATGTAAAGTATCCGAATGCTACTGTTGAAGTGGATACAGGCGTAGACACAGGCGACTGGAGTGACTATGCACAAAGGCTGCTTACTCAGATTGCAAGCGGAGAGAAGCCAGACATTGTTTGGATGGCTGTTGAAGGAATACGCTTCCTTGCAGACAATGAATGTATCAGCCCACTGGATGAGTATATTGCAAAGAATACCAGCTTGAAAACTCAGCTTGATGATGTTGACCCTATGGTACTCAAATGTTTTGAGTATGATAGCAAACTCTGGGCAGTACCTCTTGGCTGGAACAACTGTATGATAATCTATAACACAGCAATGTTCAAAAAAGCCGGTATAGAGCCGAACCCTAAATGGACATGGGCAGAGTTTGTTGAAACAGCAAAAAAACTCACTGTAAACGAAGGCGGTAATCAGCAGTGGGGATTTGCAATGGGGCCTTATCTTTCCAACTATCAAATCTTCATGGTCAATAATGATGCTTATAATATGAATGACACCTGGGATGGCTCCAGATGGGCAGAACCGAATACTATAGAGACCATGCAGTACATGTATGATCTTATCCATACTCATAAAGTCATGCCCCTGCCGGAATTCAATGTAAATTATCTTGATATGTTTATGGCAGGAAGAATAGCAATGATTACGAGCGGAGCATGGAATATCAAATCCTTTAAGGAAAAAGGATTTACGGATTATGATTTTATTCCTGTGCCGGTTAATAAAACAAATGGAACTTCCTATGGTGCGGATGGGTTTGCATTAGTAAAGGGAAGTGTACATTCTGAAGCGGCTGTTGAGCTAATCAGAGAATTGACAGGACCGGAGATCCAGAACCTGATCGCTGAGCTTGGTACTTCCGTACCTGCATCCAGAACGGCTGCATACAGTGAGGCATTCTTGAGTTCCAGCCCGAGTGCCCACATTATGTATGATTCTCTCAAATGGGACAATGTTAAAGTAATTCCGTCTCCAACCTTCTACCCTGAGATGAATGATTCCTTCTCAAGGCACTGGGGAGCAGCATTGTCCGGTGAAAAATCTGTTGAACAGGCGATGCTTGATATAGACAAAGAAACAAAAGATATGATAGCTAAATCCAAGTAACCTAATTTAAAAATTTGGGGAGAATTCTATTACTAATAGATATGGCAAGTGATCGACCAATCAATGTTGTATAATCAAAAATAGAATTCTTCCCAAATTAATTTGCTTTACTGTCCGGAGGATACGTTATGATTTTCAAGCGAAGAGAACTTAGGATGCAGACAAAAGAACAGCTTGCAGGATATTTATTTATTTTGCCTACTTATATATTATTTATATTGTTTTCTCTTGTTCCAACTATAGGTACATTGATAATATCATTTGCAGAATACAATATGGTTAAGCCCTTATCCTTTGTAGGGCTGAAAAATTATGTAAATATATTTTCCGATAGTGTTATTCCGGTTGTTGCAGTAAACACTTTAAAATATACGGTGTTTTCGGTGGTACTTAATGTTGTGTTTGCACTTATTCTCGCCATAGCACTCAACAGTAAGATTATTCTGGCGCCGGTGCGTAATATCGCCAGAGCAACTGTATTCTTTCCCTATATCATAGCTTATGCTTATATCAGCCTAATATGGATATACATGTTTTCAACGGATACAGGTATAGTAAATTATTATTTGAATTTAGTTGGTATAAATTCTGTCCCGTGGTTTACGAGCCACAAATATGCATTGTATATGCTTATTCTATTAGATGTGTGGAAAAACGTGGGGTTTGGCATGGTAATATTTTTATCAGGGCTTCAGAATATTCCAAAGGAATATTACGAGGCTGCGTCCATAGATGGAGCGTCCCGATTAAAAACGGTATTCAAGATTACATTACCCCTGCTTAGCCCAATGATAGTGATGAATATAATGTTATATACGATAAATGCCCTGCAGGTGTTCGACAGTATTAATGTAATAACCAAAGGTGGACCGGGTGATTCTACACGAAGTATTGTTACCTATTTGTATGACACAGCATTCAAAGGCTATAAGATGGGATATGCATCAGCTCTTTCCATAATATTTATGCTTGTGGTTATAGTTATTACACTATTGCAATTTCGACTGGATAAAGGAAGCAATTACAATTAGGGACTTATGAAGACATGGGAGAAGGTGCATAATAATGAAAAGTTATAAGCGTGTCAGAATTTCAAGTATACTTGTATCAACATTGATTCTCATAGTAGCGGTTTTTTTACTTATACCATTCATATGGATGATTTCAATATCGCTCAGAGCTCCGGCTGAAGCTTACCGGATGCCTCCATCAATTTTTCCGGATAGCTTGAAGTTAACAAGCTATGTTGAATTATTCAAATCAAACATCAATGTTTCTGTTTTGTTTAAAAACAGTATCATAACTACAGTCTTCATTGTGCTTGCTCAAGTAGTAAATTGCCCGATGGCGGGATACGCTTTTGCAAGGTTGAATTTCAAGGGCAGTAAGCCATTGTTTTACCTGCTTTTGGTCAGCTTGATGATTCCGATCCAGGTAATAATTATTCCGTTGTATATTGTTATCAGCAAAATGCACATGCTCAATAATCTGATGTCGGTTATTTTACCTTGCTGTTTTAATGCATTTGGTGTATTTTTGTTCCGCCAGGGCTTCATGGATATTCCGAAAGACTTCGAGCATTCAGCAAGAATTGACGGCGCAGGATATTTCAGGACATATCTTAGTATTATGCTGCCCCAGGTAAAGACAACTGTTATTGCTCTTGTAATCATATCCTTTAATTTTGGATGGAACTTATATTTCACCCCTTTGATTTTCCTTACAAAGCTTGATAAAATGACACTTCCGATCGGTCTTGCATTTTTGAAGGGCTATATGTCTTCCGGAAACGTTTCGGTAATAATGGCATCAGTTTCTTTGGCTGTAATACCTATTATGCTCATATTCTTTTATGCACAGAAATATATCGTTGAAGGACTTACATCTTCAGGCATAAAGGGATAATCTATCTGTAAAGGAGACAATTCTGTGGAAAATGAGAATTTCAACAAAATAAATAGTAACAAAAAGCTTTACAGCGAACTACACCGGCCTCAGTTTCATTTTTCACCGCCATACGGGTGGACCAATGATCCCAATGGATTGGTTTACTTTGAGGGAGAGTATCACTTGTTTTATCAGCATAATCCGGATGATATAAATTGGGGTCCTATGCATTGGGGACACGCTGTCAGCAAGGATATGATACATTGGGAGAACTTGCCTATCGCCCTTGAGCCTGATGAGCTGGGAACGATATTTTCAGGCACTGTTGTTGTAGATGAGAAGGATACCAGCGGATTTTTCAATGGATCCGCCGGGTTGGTTGCTATATTTACTCATCACGGTGAATATGAACAGCAAAGCATCGCATACAGTACTGATAAGGGGAGAACATGGGTCAAGTATAAAGGCAACCCGGTTATTTCAAATGATAAATCTAAAGCACAAAAGGATTTTAGAGATCCCAAGGTATTCTGGTACGCTCCGGGCAACACATGGATCATGATTTTGGGCGGGGGAACCTTTAGAATATATAAATCCGGTAACCTGAAGGATTATGAGCTGCTAAGCACGCCGGGGGTATTTGAAGAGTTCCCGGATATGTTTGAATTGTGTGTGGATGGTAATAAGGACATAAAAAAATGGGTTTTAAGTTTGGCTGGTTATGGCTATTATATAGGCGAATTTGACGGAACGGATTTTGTCATCGAATCAGAATACATCAATGCAGATTACGGGTTTAGCTGGCAGGCGGCTTACATATATAACAATCTGCCTGACAAGGACAGATGCGTATGGTTGGCCTGGATGAAAGACGGATCAAAAGCTCCCACCTATCCGTGGAGATGCAACATGTCGATACCGAGAGAGCTTTCTCTCAAGACCTGCAAATATGGGCTGAGAATGGTACAAAATCCGGTCAGTGAGCTTGAAGCCCTAAGGAAAAATCCATTTGTTTTAGAGAATATTGATCTTCAGCCTGATGTAAATGTGCTGGCTGGCTTAACGAAAGACATATTTGAGATTGAGGCAGAGTTTGAAGTCGGCGCAGAATGTGAATTTGGAATAAAGGTGAGGAAGGGAGACAGACAGGAGACTGTAATAGGCTATATACCCAAAAACAATTCAGTATTTGTGGATACCCTATCCTCGTCGGATCCTGCTTATGAACCACTGGAAACCTCCCTTAGTGATAACTATTACAGGCAGGTCGGAAAAAACTGCATAATGGCTAAGATGTACCAAGCCTACTATGAACCGGAGGATAATCTGTTCAGGGTACGTATCCTTGTGGACAGCTCCACTGTTGAGACCTTTGTCGGTGATGGAGAGATTGTATTTACCAATAATATTTATCCTTCTGAGGACAGCAGGGGAGTGGAGATCTATACTAAAGGTCATGGTATTAAGCTCACCTCATGCAAGATGTACGATATTACTAGCATTTGGTTATAGAGTTAACTCACTTATGAAATGAGAGGGACAATATGGATATATGCACGCTGGGCGAAATGGTTGTGGATTTTACGCCGGTTGGTAAATCTAAAAACGGAAACACCATATATGAGCAAAATCCGGGAGGTGCGCCTGCAAATGTTGCATGTGCGGCTGCAAGGCTCAACGCTGATGCAGCTATCATCACCATGCTTGGCAGGGACCCATTTGGCGTCTGCTTGGGAGAGACGCTAAAAAAGTGTGGGGTCTGCATGGACGGAGTAAGATATAGCAGTGAAAAAACAGGACTTGCAGTGATAACTCTTTCAGAGGCCGGAGACAGGAGCTTTGTTTTTTATAGAAACCCTTGCGCAGATCAGATGTTGTCCGAGGATGATGTTTCATTGGACTTGATCGATCAGTGTAAAATATTTCATTTTTCTTCCGTATCTCTTGCCAGTGAAATTTCTGCAAAGGCAACTCTTTATGCGTTAAACCATGCAAAAGGGAAGGGCAGGCTGGTATCCTTCGACATCAACTACCGGAAAATGCTGGCCGCTGATATTACATCTTATAATGAGCGCATAAGGGATGTTCTGCCATCAGTAGACATATTGAAGGTGTCAGAGGAGGAAGCATTGATTTTCAGCGGCCTTGAAGACATTGAAGAGGCTGCTGCTCATTATTGCAGGCTAGGCGCCAAATTAGTAGTAATCACGCTTGGCCCAAAAGGATGTTATTATCTGTACGATAAGCTCTCGGGATATGTACCGGCATATGATTTAAAGGCAGTCGATACCACCGGAGCAGGGGATAGTTTTGTGGCGGCCATGCTGGCACGCTTTGTTGCATTAGAAAAGTCTTTAAGTGGGCTTGAGCAGGAGGATATCACAGGTATACTGGAGTATGCGAATGCTGCCGGCTCAATTTGCTCCTCCAGATATGGGACAATATCGGCCATGGCCTCTCATGAGGAAATTGTTAATTGCTTAAACAACATAGAAAAGCTAGTGCTCGATTAGCGATGACATATCAAAAGACAAGTAAAAACAGACAATTAAATAAATTCTGCTTCAGGCTTCTTCACTTCATAGGTGGACTAGTTATCCTTTCAATGGGTTATGCTCTCATCATACATGCAGGGCTTGGCAGTGATACAATTGGGCTGCTGGCACAGGGAATCTCAAAAAATGCCGGAATCACAATAGGGAGAGGATCGCAAATCATTAATTTGACAGCAGTCGCTATTGTCCTGGTTTGGGATCGTAAACTGACAGGTGTGGGAACTTTTATCACTATGTTTGGTATTGGATTTCTTATGGATCTTTTTCTACCGATTTTGCCTGTCAGCGTTTCCCCGTTGATTAATGCGCTATTCCTTGTTGCCGGTATTGGTATAGCCGGTATCGGGGTAGCGCTTACAGTTATTTCTGACATGGGAGCTTCGCCTATTGATTGTTTGATGCTGCTTCTCTCGTCAAAACTGAAAGCATCCATAATGACGGTGAGAATCTTTATTGACGTCATAATGGCTTTTACCGGCTGGATCATAGGAGGAACTGCCGGAATCGGCACGATTCTGTCAGCCATATTGATCGGCCCGGTAATAGACAGAAGCATGAAAGCATTCAAGAGGCGGGGTCAGGCTTGACTGCAAAAGTATATAGCCGGCGGCCTTGGCCGGCCGGCTATGTTACAATTACGCCTACTCCGTCTGGTATAACGACAATCTCCGACTGTTTCCTGACAATTGCTTCGGCCATTTTAACGGCATCTTCAACAGTTTTGGCGTGCATCATGTGCATTTGCTTAATGAGATCAGGGTCACACATATCGGTGACTAAGATCACGCTGCATTTCATGAGTATTCTGGCAAGAATTTGTGCTTCCCATTGATCTGCAATGGAATCCATTTGTGAAATACGGGAAATCTTTTCGGCAACGGCCTCCGGCGATCCTGCATCCGCAAACCACCGGTAAAACGCCTCTCCTCCGTGGCCGTCATTGCAGGCTGCAACCATGATAATAGCACCGCCTTTTCTTACACACGCTTCGGCGGCAGTCATTCCCTTGACTGACTGGTAAATATTCTGATCGAGAGGATATCCGCCGTTGGTGGCGATTACAATATCCGCCCCGACTGCTTTTACTCCCGCAAGTTCCTTTACAAATCCGCATCCTTTATAATGGGCTTCCTCCGGATGCCCCGCAAAAGCTTGAATTATTCTTTTCTCTCCATCTATTACAACATTTAATATAAACCCCAGCCTGGCCTTGCGTGCTGCATCTATCATATCCTCATGAATTGGATTGCCTTCCAGGATTCCGGCTCTTGCATTACTGTGAGCTATGAATTTTGAGCAATGGTTTGCCAGGACGGTTTTCTCAGAGGCAATCCCCGGCAGAATGCTTTTTCTGCCGCCGGAAAAACCGGCGAAAAAGTGAGGTTCAATAAAACCTTCAGCGACAATAAAATCAGCCCAGTCAGCCAGCGAATTGAGATATAGTTCTGCCCCGGAAGGCAGAATACCTTTAAACACCATTTGGCTGGTAGCTCTTGAATCATGATTCAGGATTTCTTCTTTATCGACGATATCCTTCCCGAATTTCAAAACCATCTCTTCATAGGTGCTTGGCCTGTGGAACCCTGTAGCGACCAAAATCTTTATTTCAACGTTCCTGTTCAGGCTTCTTATTTCATCCAGCAGGATCGGCATCGTGATTTTGCTTGGTACGGGCCTTGTATGGTCGCTTGTAATAATCAATACCTTTTTTGCATCTTTGACCATATCCCGGAGCCTTGAGGATTGAATCGGACGGTCAAGAGCTTCCCGCACAATGTCCGCTTCATGCTTCTCAACCTTTATACTGCCGGCTGCGGATGTCAATATTGCTTTGACTCTGGAATCTTCAAGCATTATTTCCTTGTGGCCTGTTGAATATGGGAGTTTTATATTTAGCATTTTCATTACACTTCCTTTAAGAGTTATTAGATGCCGCATACTTTTCCGGGATTAAGTATGTTATTGGGATCAAAGGATTTTTTTATGGTTCTCATCAGCTTTAGCTGGACATCACCCAGAGAACTGTTCAAAAACGGTATTTTGGCATGGCCGATCCCGTGCTCACCTGAAACCTGCCCTTCAAGTTCATAGGCTTTCTGATACAAAGCGTCCATCACGCATTCAAGCTTCCGTTTCCAGTCTGCTTCAGATAACTGGTCCCTGCAGACATAAATATGCAGGTTACCATCGCCGGCATGCCCGAAGGTTCTGATCCTGATTTCGTACTTTTTCTCCAGCGAATCAACGAATTTTACGAATTCTGCCATTTTGTTCCTGGGTACAACAACGTCGCATTCGTCCATTTCGGGCGTAGAGCTTTTAATTGCTTCAAGGAAAGCTCCCCTTGCGCTCCATATGGATTCCTGCCTTTCCTCCGTATCCGATATGAAAACATCCACTGCGCCGGAATCAAGGCATATATGCGCCGCTTCCTCATAAGTACGCTCGATTTCCTCTTCCGAGTTACCGTCAAAAGTCAATAGCAGGTACACGTCTGCTGATTTGTCAGGGAACTTCTTCCCCAAATACTCTTCTGCTGCTATAATGACTTCCTTCTGCATGTATTCAACGGCAGTAGGAACGTTTCTTGACCTGATTATTTTTGGCACGGTCTCAATGCAGGCTTCCAGGCTGTTAAAAGGAATCAGAAGACTCAGCGTCTTCTTCGGAGCTGGTATCAGCCTCAGAATCAACTTTGTCACAATACCCAAAGTGCCCTCCGAGCCTATCATCAAATCCTTCAAGCTATATCCCGAGCTGTTTTTGGCGACCTTGCCTCCAAGCTCTATAACATCCCCGTTTGGCAAGACCACCTCCATGCCTCGGATATACTCTCTCGTCACTCCATATTTGACTGCCCGCATACCACCTGCGTTTGTCATCGCGTTTCCGCCGATGGTGGCACTTTTTTCACCGGGGTCTGGCGGATACATAAGGCCGTATTTGCTCACATGCTTGATAAGGTCCATCAGCAAGACTCCCGGTTCTACAGTTACTGTCATATTTTCTTCATCAAGTTCAAGAACTTTGTTCATTCCTTCAAGAGAAAGCACAATCCCGCCATATACCGCCACAGCACCGCCGCAAAGCCCTGTACCGGATCCTCTCGGGGTGACTGGTATGCTGTTGTCACAGGCATATTTCATGATAAGTGATACTTCCCGGGTACTCATGGCTTTTACCACAGCTTCGGGAAGGTATTGTCCGTACTCTGGCATCTCGTCATGCGCATAATCCTCACTGATCGTATCACCTGTGATAACATTTTCCGGGGGGCAAATAGTTCTTAAATAAGAGATATCTTCCTGGGTCAGCTTTTTATATTGCACTAAATGTTTCCCTCCTTTTGCTCTTAACCTTCTCGATCAGCCCTGGCACGATTTCATAAAAATCGCCGACAATCCCGTAATGGGCTGTTTTGAAAATGGGAGCGTCTTTGTCCTTGTTAATGGCAAAAATGTGTTCTGCGGTATTCATACATGCGGTAAACTGCACTGCTCCCGATATACCGCAGGTTATGATCAGCCTTGGCTTTACTGTCCTGCCTGAAAGCCCTATCTGTCGGGTATATGGCGCCCATCCGGCTTCTACCAGCGGCCTGGTCACGGCTAGCTGCCCACCTAGTAATTCAGCCAGTTCCTCCAGCATGGAAAGATCTTTTTGATCCTTCAGCCCTCTGCCGCCGGCGACAATAATCTCAGCGTCAGAAATGGACGACTGCTCCTCCTTTGTAGTTACCTTGAGCACTTTGATATTTGATTTCATGATATTTTTACCGGCATCCATCCTGATCACGGCCGCATCTGCTTTTCTGAAATTTACAGCGCTGTCCATGACCTTGTATCTGACAGTGGCAAATTGCGGCCTGCTGTCGGGGGTAATAATTTGTGCCATAATGTTTCCGCCGAATGCCGGTCGTATTTGTACAAGATCTGTGTTGTCCCTTATTTCGAGCTGTGTACAATCAGCTGTCAGTCCGGTCCTGAACCTTACTGCAACTCTCGGGGCCAGCGATCGTCCTACGGAGGTGGCTCCGACCAGGACAATGGAGGGTTTGACTTTATTAATACAATTTTCAAAAGCATTCGTGTACAGATCAGCCCTGTAGTACTTCAAGAGCTCGTCATCATAAGTAAACACCCTGTCAACGCCGTAATTCAGGAGCTTTTCCGCTTCCTCAATGATACTGCTGCCCATGAAAAGGCAATAGACCGGGTGATGTATTGCAGATGCCAGTTGCCGGGCTTTGCCGATCAGTTCGTACGTAACAGGATGGACAACGCCGTCAGTATGTTCGACATAGACTAAAATGCCCTTCCATTCATCCTTGTTAACCGATGGTCTGGCTTCATCAATTAGCGCAATTGCATTATTGGGGCATTTTTTGATACAAACGCGGCACATTCTGCATGAGGCGTTTATTTCCACCTTTTCGTTGCTTCTTTCAAGTGCACCAAAGGGACAGGCCTTTATACATACGCCGCATAAATCGCATTTTTTCTCGTTAATTGCAAGTGTTGCCATTTCACAGTCTCCTTGAATTAATATTATGTTTACAATAAACAAAAACCTTTTACAAAAGCTTCTTTTCTGCCAGGGTTTCGAAAATTTTGTCAACCAGCTTATCAGGTTCATCCTCCCACATAACCTGGCTTGTGTTGGATTCAGGCGGAAAGATCCTTTCCACCTTGGTAGCCGATCCGCTCAGTCCGTATTTTTTCTCATCCTTGTCCGCAAAGCTGTCCAGACTCATAATATTTACCGCCCAGTCCGAAGTCAGCAGCTTTTTCCTGAAAGAGGGGAGCCGTGGCTGTATGATATCCTTCTCGACAGTAATCAGGCATGGATACGTCAGTTCAATCAGCGATGTGCTGTCAGCCAAATCCTGTGTAACTATAATGCTTTCTTCTGAAATGCTTTCAATGGAATTTACCCATGCAGCATGAGGTATGCCGAGAAATTCGGCAAGGGCAGGGCCGACCTGTGCGGTATCTCCGTCGGTGGTTTGCTTTCCGCACAAAATCATATCAAAACCTCCAATGGCCGCAATTCCCTGTGAAAGTGTGTAAGAGGTTGCAAGCACGTCAGCTCCGGCGAATCTTCTGTCTGAAAAAATGTATCCTTCATCGACGCCCATCATATATGCTTCCCTTATGATACTCTCCGCCTGTGGTGGGCCCATGGTAACAACAGTGATGCTGCCTCCCATATTTTCTTTTATCCACATGGCAGTTTCCAGGGCATATAAGTCATAAGGGTTCATTTTGCTTGCCGCCCCGTCTCTTTTAAGCACTCCTGTTTTCTCATCCACCTCAATGTTGTTTGTGCTGGGCACTTGTTTGATACAAACCAGAATTTTCATCTTATCCTTCCTCTCTGTGTGGGTTGGTCTGGAGGTCAGACCACAAAGTTAAAATTTATCATACTCACTACAAACGTGACAAACAAATAAAAAACTTATCATTTAGATGACCGCTTTTTTGAATTACCTACTCATTATCAGAAGAATTATGTCCGGGTAAGTCAGCTTATTTCACGAACAAAATTCAAGTGCTTCTCCATGATTTCTGCTGCCTTGTGTCCATTTTTCTGCTTTATGGCATCAAATAAATCGGTATGCTGTGCCAACAATACCTTTGAGTTGTTTTCATCCCTCAGTATCTTGGTCCTGTTAAATTTTACAGAGCATTCTAATAAATATGCAGTACACTCGGCTGCTTTTATCAGAATATAGTTTTCCGTCAGGTTGAATATCGTCTTGTGAAATTCTACATCCGCCTCGGCGCCTAGTATAGTGTCGTTTTTTTCTATCGCAGTTTCCATCCTGGACAGGGAACTCTGCAGCATGGTCAGTCCTTCTTCGTCAGCTTTGGCGGCAGCCAACCTGACTGCTTCAATTTCAATAAGCTTTCTGAAATCCAGAAGATCAGTCTCCAAATCATCATTTGTAACTAATAGCGGAGATATTGTATTTAGAAAAGGACCAATATTAAGATCAGATATAAATGAGCCCTCACCGGGTCTAACTTCTATAAGGCCGATAATCTCCATAGCGCTGAATGCTTCGCGGATCGAAGCCCGGCTAACTTTAAACATCTCTGCCAGAGTGCGCTCTGGCGGCAGCCTGTCGCCAACCTTCAGTTCACCTTTTTTTATAAGATCAATGAATTGGTTTATGATAGACTGATATATTCTCTTCATGCTAATTGGACTTATTTCCATATTTTATCCTTTTCATATATGGTATGGTGGCCTGACCAATATAATTCGACATGGATTCAAAAAATCCTTCTTAAAAAATTATTTACTTTTAATTTTAGAATTGAATGTAAAGATGAGAATTTACAGTTCAAATTACGTGCAAATTAAGAGGTGAATTTGGAGGGTTGACAACTGGTGGAGCGTATGATAAAATTCAATACGTACAGAAATACGGACGGCGTTCGGATATACGAACAGGTATAAGGAGAAAGACACTTATGAATCATAGTGTAGAAAAAGCAGTATCTATTCTTAAACTTGTTGCAAATTCTCAATCTGGCATGACTATAAGTGAAATTAGTCAAGCGCTGAAAATACCTAAAAGCAGCGTATTTGATATTGTTCATACCTTACGCCAGACTGGTTTTTTGGAAATTGATTCTGAACGTCTGCATACATATCGACTTGGACTTGAGGCATTTTCTGTTGGTTATTCATATTTTAGAAAACTGGATATTTGTGAAATTTCACGTCCTATTCTTACAAAACTCAGAGATGAAAGTGGTGATACTGTTTTTCTGGCCGTGCGAAATGGTACCAGCCACATAGCATATGTAATGAAATTAATTTCTGAATCACCTCTTCAAACCACTAGTGATGTCGGAAGTGTGAGTGATTTATTAAAAACAGGTTTAGGCAAGGCCATCCTTTCTGCAATGGAAGATGAGGAGGCATTGTCCTGTGTTACTGACGAAATGATCGAGGAATGCAATAATCCAATTATTTCCGATCGGGATTCACTAGTTAAATATTTAAATGACACAAGGAACCTCGGATATGCCGTTGATAGAGGCACGGATATTTCGAGCCTTATCAGTTCCGTTGCAGCTCCAATATTAAATTCGGAAAATAAGGTTGTTGCAGCGATAAGCAATGTTACTTTCCTTGAGAGCATGTCGGAAGAAAGAAGAGAAATACTTGGGACAAAAATAAATACTGCAGCATTTGAAATCTCAAAAAGACTGGGATACTTAGGTGAAAATTTATTTGCTTATGTGATGAAAACGGATAAGTAGCTTTCTGATAATCGCAAATATCAATTTACAGGTAAATAGCTATAACGAGGATAAAGCCAGGATAAAGTTAAAGCATTGAGTCTTGAAATAATTTTACATAATACCTCTGTGAGTTTTTGAAACATACATTGCATAAAATGGGGTACTAATCGTGGAAAAAGTTGAAGCAGATGTTCTGGTAATTGGCTCCGGACTCGCAGGGCTCACGGCTGCGCATGTTCTATTCAATGAGAATAAAAATGTTATCGTACTGTCGGATGGACCGGGAGCTTCTCCGTGGATTCATGCTTTTTGTGTTCCGTTGGATGAAAATGATTCAGCTGACATATATTTTTCTGATACATTAAGCAGCGGCTGCCATTTAAACAGTCCGGCTTTGGCAAGAGCTCTTTGCGACGACAGTATTGCTTGCTTTAAATGGCTGGAGGATTTGGGCATTGAGTTTGACCGTGATGGGGACCGGTATAGGCTTCTCCGGCCTCTTGGAGCAAGCTGTTCAAGACTTGTATCGTGTACCCGTGGCGCGGGACCTGAGATAATGGCAAGGTTAAACAGGGAATTAAACGGAAATGTACGGATCATAAAAAATTCCCGCGCTTTAAGCCTGTGCACCGAAGAAGGAAGTGTTTCGGGCGCTTTAGTTTACGATAAATCAGCAAACACGTTTTTTATCATTCAAGCAAAAGCAATTATCCTGGCATCCGGGGGATTTTGCGGAATTTATCCGTTTTCTACAAATAAACGGGATTCAGGTGGAGATGGAATAGCTATGGCTTTTAATGCCGGAGCTAATCTTCTTGATCTGGAATTCGTCCAGTTTGAACCGAGCGTTGCCGTATGGCCTCCGGCTGGTAAAGGCCTGGGCATGATTACGACAATGCTGTATGAAGGCGCTGTTTTACGCAATTCTAAAAAAGAAAGATTCATGCTTAATTATCCTGAGAATACGGAATGTGTTGGGAAGGATGTAATGGCACTTCGCATTGCCAATGAGATTCGTGCCGGAAATGGTACTCCTCACGGTGGTATATGGTTTGATGCAACTCAGGTCGGAGAGGACAAATTAAAAAAAGTATATCCTGTCTATTTTGAGCGATATGCAAATGTAGGCATTGACCTGTCAAAAGAAATGATTGAGCTTGCTCCTGCAGCGCATACCTCATTAGGCGGAGTTGAAATTGATGAGATGTGTTCTGCTTCTGTTCCAGGCTTGTATGCGTGCGGTGAAATTGCAGGAGGCATTCATGGCGCAAACAGGATCGGAGGCAGCGCGGGGCTTGAAACATTAGTATTTGGTCGCCGTGCCGGTTATGCTGTTTCAAAATACTTGGAAAACGATTACAATAGCCGTCCATGCAGCGAAAAATGGGCGAAAACGATAATAGGCAGAACGGACGGCGGACCGGCACATAATGAAATCACAGAAATCAGAGAGCTTATGCAAAGAACTATAGATGATTCGCTTGGAGTACTTCGTGAGGGATGCAGGCTTATAAATGCCGGGAATATTCTGAGTAATTTGTCAGAGCGTTTGGAAAACCTTGCTGTAGACGGATATCATGAAGCTTTTGAGCGCTTGAGATTATGTAATGATTTGCTGACGGCAAAGCTCTTATGCCTTTCTGCGCTGGAACGCACAGACTCGGCAGGATGTCACAACAGGATAGATGGCGCCGGCAGAGATGAAAAACCTCATAATGTCGTTGTTTCCAGCAATAAAAGCATGAAGGCATCTGAAAAAAGGGGGGTATTGATACGAAAAAGGTATATATTATAAAAAACCGTTATGTTGATTCTGTTACCCTTATGGGTGTTGCGGAGGAGCTATTAAGGCAAAAAGGTATTAATGCCGCAGATTGCGGTATGGGAACGCCTGCTAATATTGAGATACTCTCTCAAAATGGATATGAGATTCCGCCGCAAACGACAAAAAGCGACCTGATGCTCGCTTTAGATGCTGATGACGAGGAAACCGCCGATACAGTAATTAAATCAGGCCTCGAGATTTTAGATCACAAAAATATTAGCGGCACTAACAGAAGATATTGCAATCTTGATGATATCAATCTTGAAAATGATCCATATGATTTGGTACAGATATCGCTTCCTGGAGAATACGCTGCGGCAGAAGCTAAAAAAGCTATTGAAAAGGGCCTGGATGTATTTATTTTTTCGGATAACGTACCTATAGCTGATGAACTGGAATTAAAAAAACTTGGAAGATCCAAGGGATGCCTTGTAATGGGCCCGGATGCCGGTGTGGGTCTGTTGGGGGGTGTAGCGCTGGCAGCAGGCAGCATTGTGCGTCACGGGGAAATAGGAATTATTGGCGCTTCGGGTTCCGGTGCGCAGGAAGTGGCTTGTCTGATTGAACGTTTGGGATATGGAGTTTCATGCATTATTGGTACAGGAGGACGGGATCTTAAGCCGGAGATCGGCGGTATAACAATGTGTATGGGCATGGATCGTCTGGATAATGATGATGAAACAAAGGTTATTTGTCTTGTCTCAAAGCTTGCGGATACTGGTGTAATGTCAAATGTTCTCTCTCATGCCGATAATTTGAAGAAACCTGTTGTTGCAGTCTTTTTAGGCAGCGATGAGACAATGTTCCACGGGCATAAAACGCATTTTGCCTATACTTTGGAGGAGGCTGCTCTAAAATCTGTAGAATTGCAAAGCGGGAAAAAGCCTGTATTTGGATGGAATGATGACCAAACTCAGAAAATGGCTGTCGTGGAGCTTTCACGATTGAGTCCGGAAAGAAAATATTTTCGCGGAATATATTGCGGAGGAACTTTCGCGGAGGAATCCATGATAGTTTTAAGGAGCACAAATCCGGATATAATATTAAATTCCAATCTTAAAACCAGATATGCAAATAAACTTGACTCGCATCTTAAAAGTAAGGGACATACGATTCTGGATATGGGCTCTGAAGAATTTACAGCTGTGGCGCCGCATCCTGTGTTTGATCCCGGACAGAGACTCAGCCGGCTTGAACAAGAGCTGGAAGACCCTGAAACAGCAGTAATTTTGCTGGATTTTATTACAGGACCCGGTGTACATGAAAATCCGATAATGCCTTTTATCCCATTTATCAGGAAGCATCCTGAGGTTATATTCATTGCCACCATATGTGGAGCCGACGGAGATCCGCAGGATATTGCTGCAGCACGTGAGGAGCTTGAAAAAAACGGGGCTGTTATTTCCGATAGCAATTATCAAAGCGCGAGACTTGCTGCTGCCCTTATATCAGCCCTTGAGAGGAGGGATCTTTAATGTTCGGGAAAAAACCGCGTGTAATTAATATTGGAATTAAAAAATTTTATGATGCCCTTATCCGGCAAAACGTAGAGGCAGTGCAAATTGAGTGGCATCCTGTTAAACAGCAAAGCGAAGAAATTTTAGATCTTCTTAGTAAGCTGCTTTAAGTGCTAAATGTAGGTTTTCTTACTTGTCATATATTCATAAATACTACTGTCGAAGGGAAAGAACAATGAGTATTCAGGAAAAGATTAAAGAAGCAAATGAAAGGGCAGTGCATTGTATTATTGATTCAGATCCTGTTTGGGTCGATGTTCTGCCTGCAGGTGAGTGTATCGACGGCCTTGAGGATCACATGATTTTGCATTCCGGACCTCCAATTGATTATGATGACATGGTTATGCTGCATAAGCGGGGCATGGTCAGTGCAATGCTCTTTGAAGGTTGGGCGAAAGACGAGAAGGAATCAGTTGAAATTATTCGTTCAGGTGAAATAAAAATTGAAAGCGCACTTGACCACAATACTGTAGGTGCCGGTACAGGCATTATTACAAAATCCATCATGATGAATGTTATAGAAGACAGAACAAGCGGCAAGCGTGCTGCGACATTCCCTGCAGAAGGACCTTTTCAGGGAGGGTTCTGCGGATGGGGCCTTTACTCGGAAGATATTGCTGAAAACCTGAGGTGTATGCGGGAAGAAATATTTCCGGTTATCAGAGAGGCACTTAAAAAGCGTAATGGCCTGTCAATAAAGCCTATTCTGGCTGAATCAATGCAAATGGGTGACGAGAACCATACACGACAAACAGCGAGTGATCTAATCTATGATAAAGAATTCCTGCCTGATTTGTTTATGCTGGATTTTCCAAAAGATAAGATTATGAAGGCTGTCAGATATATTGTTGATACTCCGCGGTTTTTCCACTGCTATGGCCAGGGCGCGGCACGTTCCGCTCTATTGGCCGCAGATGGTATTGAATACTCAACCATGGTAACCGCTGTGTGTGGCAATGGCGTGGAATTTGGTATAAAGGTAGCAGGCTTGAAAGATCAATGGTTTTGTGCCCCTGCACCAAAGCTGGAAGGAAGATATACCTTGACAAAATTTAACGAAAAGGACCAGTTGCCATGGATCGGAGATAGTTGCGTTGTCGAGTGTGCGGGTATGGGAGGGTTCGCTGCCGCAGCCAGTCCCATAGTATGCAATTTGCGCGGGATGTCAATGCAGGAAGCTATTGCTCAAACACGTGAAATGGAACACATTTCTATTTCAAAGAATCCGAATTTCCCAGTCCCAAATATAGATTTCGATTTTCTGCCAGTGGGCATCGATATCCGGCTTGTACTTAAAACAGGTATTTGCCCTGTAATCCACGGAGGTATGTTTAATTATGAAGGAGGTCTTATAGGAGCTGGTATGTCCAGAGTGCCGGTAGAGTGTTTTGAAAAGGCTATGAAGGCATTTGCAGAGGAGTATCTCTGATATGAGAAAAATATTGGTCCTAAACCTCGGTTCTACCAGTTTTAAGCTAAAGCTTTTTGAAATTGATAAAGATGAAAAACTGTTAGCAAGCGGCAGCGTGGAAATTGGTGAAAACGGTAAATCAAAAATCAGTGCAAATAATATTGTTTTGGAAGCCAATTGCAGTTGTTTGTGCCATGCCGACGCCATGGAGCACTGCATTCAGATGATAAGAAAAGCAGGCGTCGTTGTTGATTTGAATAAAGTAGATGCGATTGGCTATAAAGCTGTGCACGGCGGTGCGATTTCAGGCGCCCGGATTATTGATGAAATGCTGTTGGCTGAGATGGAGAAAATGATTCCATTTGCCCCTGCTCATAATCCGGTCTATCTTAGCATGATGATTCATATCCGGGAAAAATATCCGCTAATAACACAGGTTGCCTGCTTTGAAACGTCGTTTCATCAGACCCAGCCTCTCTACCGTGCTGTTTATGGAGTGCCTTATGAGTGGATTCAGCAATTTGGAATCAGACGATATGGTTTTCATGGCTCCAGTCATAGTTTTATTGCATGGAAGATGTCTCAGGCGGCACCCAGGCTTAAAAGAATAATATCGTGTCATCTGGGAGGCTCATCATCACTATGTGCAATACAGGATGGGAAAAGTGCAGCAGCTTCGATGGGAGTTACACCTCAATCCGGGCTGTTCCACAATAACCGTGTCGGAGATCTTGATGTATTTTGTTTACCCACATTGGCAGAAAAAATGGGCGGCATTGACAATGTTATGAGCATTCTATCAAAGGAAAGTGGCTTTAAAGGACTGAGCAGTGTAAGCAATGATTTGCGTGAAGTAATTACGGCTGCAGATTATGGAAACAGCCAGGCGAAACTTGCTATAGAAGCTTTTTGTGACAATATTGTGGGTTATATAGGCATGTACACCGCTTATATGGGTGGACTGGACGCAATAGTTTTTACAGGTGGCATTGGTTTCAATAGCGCGAGGATCAGGAGCGATGTATGCAACAGGTTGGGTTTTATCAATGTAAAACTTAATGAAGAAGCAAATATTGCCGGGAATGAGGGTTGCATAAGCGGCACTGGCAGCGGGATTTCCGTATGGATTATTGAAACCAACGAAGAGCTGATGGTAGCACGGGGATGTATGGACTGTTTAAATAATGCTTGAGCTGACACAAAAATGCAATTAGTAAACTGGACACTATTACTGGAAAGGTGAAGGTGAGAAAATGAAAGGAAGTTCATATGCTGGCAAGCAAGTCAGGAGAAGATCGCTCGGTCACGAAGACAGGCGTCTGGGTATATTTCTTATAATGCCTATTTTAATTTTGATGATTTTACTAGTTGCTTATCCGTTGATTAACCTTTTTGTTCTAAGCGTTCAAAATGTAAATATGCTAACCAGGGCTTCAAGATTTGTCGGGCTTGATAATTTCCGTTCCATATTGGCTAAAAATGATTTCTGGGTGTCACTGTTAAATACATTCATTTATTCTATCGGGACTCTTGTGCCTTGCGCAATACTTGGAACGATAAGCGCGTTGATTTTAAATAGGCAAATGCCGGCCCGTTCCTTTATACGTGCTTTTGTAATTTTTCCATATCTGGTTCCGGTAGTTGTAGCAGCCGCTTTATTCAAGTATATGTTTAATGACCTGATAGGTGTACTGGATCATCTCATTGTCAGCCTTGGCTTATCTGATTCATCAATAAACCTGTTTGGTAATTACCGTACAGCTATGTTCGGAGTTGTGCTTGTATCAGTGTGGAAATATGCCCCTATGGTAATGATCGCAGTTTTAGGAAAGCTGCAGACGATACCGGGCCATCTTTATGAGGCGGCTAAAATTGACGGATGCAATGGTTGGCAGGCATTCTGGAAGATTACATTTCCCTATATCCAGCAGGTACTGGTTACAGTTATGTTAATGCGGTTTATCTGGCTGTTTAACAAATGGGATGTAGTATATCTGCTTACCGGAGGCGGCCCTCTTGATGCGACTGCTACATTACCGATGGTACTGTATTCGGAGGCGTTCAGTTCCTACAATCTGGGCAAGTCAGCCGCAATAGGCGTATTGATGTTCGTAATATTAGCTGTTATCTCAAAAATATTCTTTTCAATCAATGAAAAGGCAGATAGGAGGTTATGAGAATGCCTGCATTATTAAGAAAATCCATTTTATGCATTCTTGTAATAATATTGTTGATCGTCTCGTTGTTCCCCTTGGTTTGGTCAATATGCAGCGCATTTAAAACTAGTGCGGAAATATATGCGTTCCCATATGATTTATTGCCGAAAGCTCCTATTTTGGATAATTTTAAAACACTTTTCAATATATCCAATTTTTTAAACTGCATGAAAAATTCTGCTGTAACATCTTTTGCGGCTACCTTTATCTCACTGGTCGTCGCTTGCCTGGCAAGTTACAGCCTGACCAGGTTTGATTACCCGGGAGCCAAATTACTGAAGCGTTTGATGATGCAATCATACATGATACCATCCATACTGCTTATTCTTCCTATCTATTCTTTTATTACAAGTATTGGACTTCGGGATAATTTATCATCATACACTGTCATGGTTATGTCTACAACATTGCCTTTTTGCCTGTGGCTTTTTAACTCCTATATGGCAGGCGTTACACCTGATTTTGAAGAAGCAGCAATGGTAGACGGAGCTACACGCTTCATGGCATTTTATAAAATTGTATTGCCAATGCTTACACCAGCCATTGTTGCCGTTGGAATACAGGCGTTTATTCTGGTTTGGAATGATTTGCTGTATGCCAAGATCCTGCTTTCTTCCGAAATGAACAGGACACTTCCGTTGGTAATATCTTCTATGTTTGCGCAGGAGCAAGTGTACCCTTGGGGCGTTATTCTTGCCGGGACAATAGTGGCAACAGTACCTGTGCTGTTAATGTTTGTCTTTGGTGTTGAAAAGCTTATTGGCGGTTGGAGTGAAGGTGGCGTCAAAGGCTGATTGATCATTGAATATAAAAGAATAAGTGGAATACAGTGGAAGTGTTTTTGTTACCATTTCCATTTGTTTCGCGGAATTTTTTATAGAATACAAAATAGAAAAGGAGAAAGAGCTATGAAAAAGAGTGTTCTAAAGTTAATCAGTATTACCCTTGTACTTTTCATGTTCGTATTGTCACTATCTGCCTGTTCACAATCCAATAATTCGCCGTCTGCAACAACAGGCTCGGACACTGCGACGACTTCCGACTCTGGCACGAGCTCTGGTACAAGCTCTGACACGAGCTCTGGCACGAGCTCAGGTACAAGTTCAGGTGACACCGAGCTATCCGGTACAATTACCTTCCTGTCAGGAGAGACAGATGAAGAACAAGTCGCTGTCCATAAAGAGATTATTGCAGAGTTTGAAGCTCTTCATCCTGGAGTGAAAGTAGATTTAGTTCTTTCCGGTTTTGATGATCGTGAAGAGAAAATACTGGCCGACTTATATGCCGGAGCTCCTGTTGACATCATTCAGGTGGATTCTGAAGCAATTGGTGCATATGCCAAGGCCGGAGTATTGATGCCATTAGACGACATTGTCAGCAGCATCGGTGAAGATGACTTCATGAACGGCTCAAGAATAATTATTGACAATCATGATTATGGCATGCCATATTCAGGATGCAGCATGATGATGTATGTACGTAAAGATCTGTTTGAAAAAGCCGGACTTGAATATCCAAAAACATGGGCTGAACTCCTTGAATGCGCTAAGATACTGACCACTGGCGACCAATACGGTATAGTTCTTCCTGCAGGACAGAACAATGCTACTGCGCTTTGGCTGCAGATGTTTATTAATATGGCAGGCGGCAATGTGTTCAATGAAAATCTTGAGCCCACGCTCGATTCCAAAGAAGTAGTGGAAGCACTTACCTTATATCGCGATCTTGCCAAGTACTGCCCTTCGGGAATAACTTCCTACGGCTATGGCGAGCAGATAAGCGCATTTAACTCCGGTCAGGTTGCCATGACAATTTATCAGGGTCGTGTAATTGCACGCGTGGCTAAAGAAGCCCCCGACATTGACACCAAGTACGACATTATCCCCGTACCTACAAGCGGCAAACTTGATATCCAGTTTGGTTCTTATACATATTACTCTATAGGAAAAAGCTGTCAGAATGCTGAGGCTACTAAGGAATTCCTTAAGTTTTTGACTACCGGAGAAAGGGCTCTTAAGGTTGCCATGTCGGCACCGGGCCATATTACACCGGCGCTCAATTCCGTCAGCAAAATGGTTGACTCGTATGATGACGATTTTGTGCGCAGTCACATTGACAAGATTAAGTATTCATTTAGTCATGCCGCAGGCACTACCTTTAATGAAGCTGTTAATGCAGGTGGTGTTAAGGGTACAAGCTTTGAATATAATGGTATTTTGAACACCAATTATTCCACCATACGTCAGTATAACATTCTTTCAAATATGGTGCAGCGTGTACTGATACAAAATGCTGACCCTGAAACCGTCTGCAAAGATGCACAGAAAGAGTTAGCTGAAATTCTTAATGCTATGAAATAGTATATTGTTAAGGAGGCATCCATATTTTTATTATGGTTGCCTCCAAACACATATTAGGATTATTCGATTTATTGGAAGCTGTAAATAGAAACAGGAGGTTTTATGAGTATTAAATCTGAAAAAATGCATCTTAGGAGCAATTGGGAGTTCAGCCAGGCCTCGGAATGCCGGCGTGGGCTTTTGTACGGAATGGGATACACAGAACGGGAAATGAACCGCCCCCTCATTGGAATTATTAATTCCTGGAATGAATACAATCCTGGACATGTACATCTAAGTAAACTTGCTGAACGTGTAAAACAAGGTGTACGCGAGGCAGGCGGGCTTCCTGTAGAGGTTCAGACTACCGCAGTTTGCGATGGTATGGTATTGAAGGACCCAAAATATATAGAAATACCTAGCCGTAACAGTATAGCGGATCAGGTAGAGATAACAGTTGAGAGCAATATGTTCGATGGTATGGTGATGCTTTGTACATGTGACTCGATTGTTCCAGGCCATTTAATGGCTGCCGCGAGGCTTGATATTCCTACCATCTTTGTTACCGGCGGATATATGCCGCTCGGCCAGCATTGCGGCAAGGAAGTCATACATATCCATGCCCAGGATAAGGTAGGTACTGCAATTGAAGGGAAAATGGACATTAATGAATTTAACAGCCTTATTAGTGATTCCTGGGGGATCTGCGGCGGATGCTCTTCAATGACAACAGCAAACAGCATGTGTATGATTACCGAAGCATTGGGTATGTCGTTGCCGGGCAATTCGACAACTTCTGCCGTTAGCCCGAAGCTGTATGCCATGGCTTATGATGCCGGGATTCAAATTTTGGAATTAGTAAAAAATAATATTACTGCCAGAAAAATTATTACAGTAGAGTCTGTTAAAAATGCGATTAAGCTGGATATGGCCGTAGCAGGCTCGTCTAATTTGATATTGCATATACCCGCCATTGCTCAGGAAGCGGGACTGGATTTACCATGGTGGAAATATTTTGATGAAGCGTCAAATGAGATTCCTCTGCTTTCACATCTTGCACCCAGTGGACCATATAGCCTGAAAGATCTCGACCTTGCCGGTGGGGCACCTGCTTTGATGAAAGAGCTGCTGCCTAAGCTCAATGAAGACTGTCTGACTGTAACAGGCTGTACAATTGGGGAAAATGTCGGAAATGCAAGGAATTTTAATCCTGAGGTTATACATTCATTGGAAAATCCGGTAATGAAAGAGCCGGGGATTGGTGTTCTTTACGGAAATCTTGCACCGGAGGGGGCTATTGTTAAAATAGCGGCAGTTCCTCAAAATCTGTTGCATTTTAAAGGCCAAGCAAGGGTTTTTGACTCGCTGGAGGATGCTCTTGAGGCTTTGCACAAGAGAAATATAAAGCCTGGTGATGCTTGTGTTTTACGTTTTATGGGACTTAAAGGCAGGTTCGGAACAACGGCATTTCCATTCCAGGAGGATCTAAAAGGCACATCTGATCTATATAATACATGTGCAGTTATTACTGACGGACGTTTTTCTGGCGGCACATCCGGGCTGAGCGTGGGTTATGTCTCACCTGAAGCTGCTCTTTGCGGCCCTTTGGGGTGTATTGAGGATGGAGATATTATTGAAATTGATGTGCTGGAAAGGAAAATCAACGTTTTGATAACCGATGAGGAAATGGCCGGACGGAAATCCAGATTCCATTGGGAATTTCCCAAAAATGACTATCCCAGATACTTAAACCTTTTTGTAAAGAATGTCTCATCTACTGCAAAAGGCGGAATTTGGGAAAAATAACCATATAAATAGAAGGTGGACATAAAATGAAAAGCTGCTTGGATAGTATTATTGAAAACCGCATTATTGCAATTGTACGTGGTTTGGAGTACGAACATATAATACGTTTTGCACAAGCGTTATATGATGGCGGCATAAACATAATGGAGGTTACGTTTAACCAGGATAAACCGGAAACCTGGGCAGAAACTCAGAAGTCTATCTCTTATGTTGCAGAAAAATTCAAAGGAATACTTCATATTGGTGCCGGAACTGTCATATCTGAAGAACAAGTGCGTTTAGCGTATGACGCCGGGGCGGAGTTTATTGTATCACCCAATACGGACGAAAAGGTTATACGGGCAACTAAGGAGCTTGGGTTGGTTTCTTTGCCCGGAGCGCTTACCCCGACGGAAATATTATATGCGCATAGTTGCGGCGCTGATGCCGTTAAAGTATTTCCGGCCGTGAACCTTGGCGCTGATTTTATTAAGGCGATTAGAGCACCATTGTCGCATATAAAATTAATTGCAGTTGGAGGAATAGATGAGAAAAATGCGGCGAGCTTTATCAGAGCAGGAGCTGCCGGGGTCGGAGTCGGAGGGAATCTGACAAATAAAGCCTTGATCAGTGCAGGCGAATACGACAAGATCACATTAATAGCAAAGGAATATGCTGAGGCGGTGAAAATGGTTTGAGCAGGATAGTTACATTTGGAGAAATAATGGTTAGATTAAGTCCCGAAGGTTATCTTAAAATTTTACAGTCCGAACGGTTAAATGCAACGTATGCTGGAGCGGAAGCAAATGTCGCGGTTTCACTTGCGAATTACGGAAATGATGCAGCTTTTGTAACAAAACTGCCATCTCATGAAGTAGGGCAGAATGCGATCAATGCGCTGCGAAGATATGGCGTTGACACATCCTTAATCTTGCGCGGCGGACCAAGAATTGGAGTATATTATGTTGAAAAGGGCGCATCACAGCGCGCAAGCAAGGTGATTTATGACCGCGCAGGCAGTTCGGTATCTTTATCTAAACGTGGAGAGTATAACTGGAATGATATTTTCAGGGACATGGACTGGTTTCATTTTACTGGCATAACTCCAGCTTTGGGCGAAGAACTTCCTGAAATTTGTCTGGATGCCGTAAGGATCGCCAAAGAAAAAGGCATTACTGTTAGTTGTGACCTTAACTACCGTAAAAAGCTGTGGTCACGAGAAAAAGCCGACGAGGTTATGTCGAAGCTTATGCCTTATGTTGATGTATGCATTGCTAATGAAGAGGATGCAAAAGACGTATTTGGAATCGTTGCGGGTGATTCCGACATTGAGAGTGGGAAAATTGATCAGAAGGGCTATGTTGATGTTGCCAGAAAAATTATAGAAAGGTTTGGCTGCAAATTTGTCGCCATAACCCTTCGCGGATCAATTTCAGCCAGTGACAACAACTGGTCGGGAATGCTCTATGATGGAAATACCGCATATTTTGCAAAAAACTATCTGATACACATTGTTGATCGTGTCGGCGGCGGCGACAGCTTTGGCGGAGCGCTCATTCACGCGATGCGGAAATGGCCTGATGATCTGCAGCGGGTTATTGAATTCGCTGTTGCAGCAAGCTGCTTAAAGCAGACAATAGAGTCTGACTTTAATCTGGTTTCCGAGACTGAGGTTATTTCATTAGCGGAAGGAAACGCTTCAGGCAGGGTTCAAAGGTAAAAAGTGCAGGAATTATCCTGAATTTCCCCGAATAATCAGCGCCTGTGACAGGCGAAGTAAGTTATAATTATGGGAAGGGATAACAATATCTCTTCTCATAATTATTTTATTGCAGTTCATGATTGGTTATTATGAAAAATATGCCTGATAAGAGGACTAAAATGACAGTATGGAGAGTATCCGATTTCTGCCGGTTTCTGTATTCGAATCTTAATGAAACAACTCTTGAATGTAGGGTGCATTCTGTTTTCAATAAAGCAGTTAACTTTTCATTTAACGGAGAAATTATTACACTTTTATCCACCGGACGAATGCTGCAGCCAAATTCTTTTATACTTAATGAAGTATTAAATTTCGAAGATTTGGAGCTATCCGCAAATATGGTGGCTGGTCTCAACAGAAACGGGCTTACAGTGTATGATGCAGGGATAAGAATAGATTTTGCTGAGGCCAGGTTAACTGATCTTTCAATATTTATAAATGGTCCGTATATTATCCCAGAAGATATGGAACACAGGGTGAAACTTCTTACCTTATATCTGGCAGATAACAGTAAACCAAACAGTATCTGCAGCCTGGTAACAAACAGAGAACCGAATAAATATTCAAAAGCCATTGAACCCTATATCCCGGAATTGGCTTATGCTTTTGCAGTTTATAACATAGAATTGGCAGAAAAAATATCTGCGAAAATCGCCGGTTGTGGTGTAGGGCTGACACCTTCTTCAGACGATTTTCTCACCGGGTTTTTATCAGCTTATGCTGTTATATCATTTGTAAAAGAGAGGGATTCGGAGAAAATACTCGCGATTTCCCGAAAGGCAGGATATGCTGCTGCGGCTCGGACTACAGAAATCAGCGCACAATTCCTCAGGCAAAGCGGTAACGTCATGACATCACAGGCTGTTTTGAAACTGTTGAAAGCGTTATTCTCAGAGTCTTATTATGACTCGTTGCTTTCAATGGCTTGTCAGATTATGTCTTTTGGCGCCACCTCGGGAGCCGATATCTTAACTGGAATTCTTTATTGCGTAAAGCATTTTTTAAGCGCTGAACAGGAACCTTGCCGATGTGTTGATTTCCAAGTAATATGCCCTTAACATGAAAACCCCTCAGACACATAGTAACAAGACATCAAACAACCCTCCTATTCACCAATGTCGCCAACATTTTTTTAGTATCATTATACCAACTTCGGACGACTGATACAAACAGTGTATTCTCAAAGCTTTTTCCGATTATTCATTTCATATGCTAATGCATTATCTATCCCACGGTAGGGATGAGGTCACCAGTTCGACTCTGATTGAGGGCATAGTAGAGTGTGCAAAAAATCAACTCTTTTATGATAAATTTGCCCAAATGTCATGATTCGCTCGCTATTGTGTTACATAATACGGTTGTCCAATTGCATTATCCAATTAAACACCTGGAAAATGAACAGTTTAGACTGAAACAGTTGAATTTTTGTACACCCTTCTTCCTATTGCCCTGGGAAATAAGAGATGCATGGTGATATTAACTATATTGTATAAAACATCTATTGCAATAATAATGTCTTTATAGTTATTATATAAATGTCGTTGCATTTTCATAAGCACAATTACCGGAAAGGGACTGAGTTTTGATTACACAGAAAGAAATCGCAGATATGTGTGGTGTTTCGACATCGACCATATCGAATATATTGAATGGCAAGCTAAAGGTAAGCGAGGCCACCAGGCAGAGAGTACTGGAGGTCGTGAAGCAGACCGGCTACCAGCCTAACTATTTTGCTCAGGGTATGAGAAAGCAAAAAACGAACATCATAGGCATCATTACCGAAGATCTGATACAGTTCAGCTCTCCTCCTATCGTCGAAAGGATCATGGCTTACTGCGAGGATATGAATTACAGGACGATCCTGATAAACATGCGCATGTACGACAAGTGGAGAAACACATGGTATGAGGATGAAAAGAAGCTGCAGTCAGTGCTGCAGCCAGCCATCCAGGAGCTGCTTTCCATAAAAGTGGATGGCATTATGTATGTCGCAGGACATGGTAGGATCATAAACTGTTTTCCTGATGATTTCAAGGTCCCTGCAATGGTCGTATATGCATATTCAAAGTCTCCCAAATTCACTTCCGTCGTAATTGATGACGAGAAGGGCGGATATGATGTGACCAGGTATCTGATATCCAAGGGTCACCGGAAAATCGGCATGATCGCCGGGACTGCCGATAACATGCATACTCAGAAAAGAAGCCTTGGTTATCAGAAGGCATTATATGAGGACAGGATACTGTATAACCCTGACTGGATCAGATATGGGGATTGGAAAAGACAGTCGGGCTATCAGGAGTGCGGAGAGCTGATAAAGGAGGGCGTTACCGCCATTTTCTGCATGAACGACGATATGGCGGCAGGTGTATATGACTATCTGTATGAGCATGGTATGAAGGTCGGAGAGGATATTTCCCTGGTGGGATATGACAACGTGGAGATATCCGGATATTTAAAGCCTGCTCTCACAACAAATGAGTTACCTTTCGCTGAAATCGGCACAAAATCAGCCGAGCTCATGATCAGGTCACTGATGGAAGATAATGAGGCCAGTGAAGCCGCAGAAATTGTCAAGATACCATGCAGGATAATTGAACGCAATTCCGTCAGGGATGCCAAATGACGAAGCTTCGTTTAATTAAATGATAAAAAGTGAAGATTGTTGAATAAATGGACAGATTTTTATCGCTGGAGATTAAGAATCTGTTCTTTTTTTTTGTCAAAAAATACGCTCGATTGTAATAATATATTATTGTTTGTTAAAAAATAGATAAAACGATTTACTAGCACCTGTAAGCATCGAATATCTACTCTGAATCTTTATTAAATGCAAATAACATAGACAAACATCAATGATATTGCACTGAAATTGTTGTGTTATATTAACATTTGTTGTTGACTAAGCGTTGGCTTGTGAATATAATATATATATTAGGTAAAACGATTTACTAACGATTAATTGCAATAGCCTGGCTGCAGGGATCAAGTATGAGGGGGTTGTTTATGAGCAGAATTGCTATAAAAACAAAGGAAAGAAAAATCCCTGTTGCGGAACATCTATATGGAATCTTTTTTGAAGATATAAACAGAGCTGGGGACGGAGGCCTGTATCCCGAGCTGATCAGAAACAGGAGCTTTGAGGATTCGATCCCGCCTGCGGACTGCACTGCAGTAGACAATGGATATGCAATGGTCTCGGGCTCAGGCTGGCGTGATGAATTCAACCATGGGGAAGGCCTATCAAAATGGATCCGCAATAACGGCACACAATACACCCCTATTCCGGCCTGGTACAGCAGCAATGCGACGATAGAGCTAGATACCTGCGACACTTTGAACCCACACAGACGGGCTGCTCTGACTGCAGACTTCGGCAGCGAGGGCTGCATACGGAATGAAGGCTTTAAGGGTATCCCACAGAAAAAAGGCTCATCATATATTTTCTACATGTTTGCCAAATCCAACGAAGAGAAGACGCTGACCGTTTCTGTTAAGGAAGGGGACCGAACCTTTTGCAGCACGAAATTTACAGTCGGCGGCACAAGTCACAATAGCACAGGTCACAATGGAAAGTATACACGCTACGAGGCGGTATTGACCGCAGAGGCTGATTCTAAGGATGCTGAGCTTGAGATTTGCTGTCATGAGGGAGGCAAGGTAAAATTCGGATTTGTCTCTCTGATGCCGGCTGATACATATATGGGGCATGGCCTCAGGAAGGATATCGTAGAGAAGACAGCGGCACTAAAACCCAAGTTTCTCAGATTCCCCGGCGGGTGCATCGTAGAGGGCTTCAGCCCGTCGACTGCCATGTACTTCCGCAATACTGTCGGGCCGGTCTGGGAGCGGCCGAGCCAGCTGCTGATGTGGCACTACACCACCAGCAACGGACTTGGCTTTCATGAGTATCTGCAGCTTTGTGAGGATCTGGATATGGAACCGCTGTACGTCTTCAACTGCGGCATGACCTGCCAGGCCAGAAAATCAGTGCTTATGGAAGGCCGGGAGCTGGAGGACATGATCCAGGATACACTGGATGCGCTTGAATACGCACTGGGACCCGCGGACAGCAAATGGGGCGGGCTGCGTGCAGAAATGGGACATCCCGCACCTTTTAAAATGAATTACATGGAGATCGGCAATGAGAATTTCGGGCCTGACTATGAGGAGCGGTATCTGAAATGCTATGAGGCGATCCATCATCATTACCCGTGGATCAAATTTGTGGCCAATACCCATGTGGAGCAAAAGGGCCTGCCCGTTGATATCGTGGATGAGCACTTTTACAATACAGCAGAGTACTTTGCAGAGAATATAAATTATTATGACAGCTATGACAGAAAGGGACCAAAGATATTTCTGGGAGAGGTGTCGGTAGTCAGGGGCTATGTAGGCCAGCTGTACGGGGCTCTTGGGGAAGCGGCGTTTCTCATAGGAGCTGAAAGGAACCAGGATGTGGTCAATTTCATATCCTATGCTCCTTTTTTGGAGAATGTCGATTATAGTTCGTGGTTCCCTAATATGATTCGCTTTGATAATACTGAAAGCTTCGGAATACCATCATATTATGTCTGGAAGCTCTTTAGCAGCAACAGGGGAGAGTATGTACTAGCTTCCACTGAAGAATCACAGAAGATCTACAGGCCCGTGAAAGGGATGGGTTCTGTGCTTGGAGCGCCGGGACTGCGTTACAGGAATGCCAAATGGAACGGAAAGGAAGTACAGGCTACCCATGAGCTGATGGGGCATGTCGAGGCACAGACAAACAGCATCCTTGGGAACGGACCGGACGCAGCGGGCTTTATTGTGACGGCGCCGGACAAGGAGCAGATCGATGAAAGCAAGATGCTCTCAGGTGTTGATCTTGAAAAGGTATTTATAGTTTTTGGAGAAGAGGAAGCCACCGCTGGCACTTTTGAGATAGAGGTCCTTGCAGAGACAGGAAAGGAAATCACCATCGGCGTTTACAGCTCAAGACTTCCTAAAACGGTCTATGTGCCTGATGAAACAAAGCCGCCGAGGGAATGGAACGCCGAGAATGTAAATCCGTTCCTGTGGAGGATAAAAGACGGAACAAGCACCTTCATTGAGAGGTCATCCCCGCACGAAATAGAGTTGTCAGCAGCGGTTGAGGCTGAATTGGAGGCTGGAGCCTTCAATCACTTCCGATATGAGGCTGACGGTAAAAGGATGCTTTTATACCTTAACGGGAAGCTGCTGCATGAAGCGGCTGTACCGGCCTTCCGGGCGATTGCCTCTGTGGCCTGCGATACTGATTCGGAGATCATTATCAAAGCAGTCAATATATCTGAAGAGGAACAGGACATCGAGATCATACTGGACTGTGAGGTGGAGGATCAATACGAGGTCTGCAGGATCAGCGGTGAAAAAACTGCAGAGAATAGCTTTGAACAACCCCGGCAAATACATGACAACACATATAGACTGACCAGCGCGGCAAAAGAGTTTATTTACGAAGCACCCGCGCTTTCTGCAAACGTGATCAGACTGAGAAAACGCGTCTGAGCGCTTTTATCTAAAACAAGGGGGCTGTGAGGATGAGGTTAATCAAGAATAGCAGAAAGGCCAGATCATATCGCGAATTCCTGTATATTGTGCCATTTCTGGCTATCGTAGCAATTTTTTCATACTATCCGCTGTATGGATGGTTTTATGCGTTTTTCGATTATAAGCCGCCGTTCCCGTTGACCTGGGAAAAATTTGTCGGACTGAAATGGTTCCAGACAATGGTATCGAACAAGGTCAGGATCAACCAGCTGATAGAGGTCTTGAGAAATACCTTTGCCATCAGCGGACTGAGCCTTGCGTTTTCTTGGTTTCCGATGATGTTCGCCATATTCCTCAATGAGATAAAGTTCAATAAATTCAAGAGATTTGTTCAGACAGCAACAACACTGCCGAACTTTATCAGCTGGGTTTTGGTATACTCCGTCGCGTATTCTGTTTTCAGCAGCACAGGCGCTGTCAATGTCGTTTTGATGAATCTCGGGATTATCAAGGAGCCGGAGATATTCCTGGCATCCGCAGATCACATATGGTTCAAGATGTGGCTGTGGCTGACCTGGAAAAATGCCGGATGGGCGGCGATCATGTATATCGCAGCCATCGCAGGCATCGACGAGGAGATGATAACGGCGGCAAAGGTCGACGGGGCTTCGAGGATGAGGATCATATGGCACATTACAATCCCGAGCCTGCTGCCCACATATTTTGTTATTATCATGCTGAATCTGGCCAACTTCCTGTCAAATGGTTTTGAGCAGTTCTATGTATTCCAGAATGCATTCAACAAGGATTATATCCAGGTCCTCGACCTGTATGTGTACAATCTGGCCATGGGGAACGGAGGCTATTCCCTCTCCGTTGCGATCAGCATGTTCAAGAGTGTAGTCAGCATTATTCTGCTGTGCATTACAAATGGAGTATCCAAGATGGTAAGAGGCCAGGGCTTCATTTAGCTATTGAGACGGGAGGGATAGTAATGAGCGAATCAAATGTACCCAAATATGAATTGCAGGCTGGTACGGCGGCCGGGCAGGAGATCAGACTTGACCCTGGTACGAAAGGCGTGAAAAAGCACAAAAAAATGCACGTCAGCATAGGTGACAGGCTCATTAGCTTTATAACATATGTTGTGTATTCGATATTTGCCTTTTTATGTGTTTATCCGTTTTACTATATTTTTATAAACTCAATCAGTGCAAATGACCTGAGTGATAAGGGAAAGGTATTGTTCTGGCCGTTAAAGGTGCATTTCACAAACTATGTTAATGTGTTAAAGATCCCGGATCTGTTCAACGCGCTTCAAATCTCGCTTGCAAGGACGTTGGTCGGAACGCTTCTTACTGTTTTGTTCGCAGCGTTCCTTGGTTACATGTTTACAAAGGATACAATGTGGGGCAGGAAGTTCTGGTACCGGTTCGTGGTAGTGACCATGTATTTCAATGCCGGAATCATTCCCTGGTTTATTACAATGATGAATTTGGGTCTTACGAATAACTTCTGGGGCTATATATGGCCGGTCGTCGTACAGCCCTTCTACATTGTACTGTGTAAGACCTTTGTGGAATCCACACCCAAGGAGCTTCAGGAGGCTGCGGAGATCGACGGGGCGGGTACTCTGACTATCTTTTTTAGGGTCATGCTTCCGGTTATCAAGCCGATCCTGGCAACCATCGCGATATTCGCGGCAGTGGCACAGTGGAATTCCTTCCAGGATACGCTGCTGCTGGTGACTGATAACAAGCTCTTTACACTGCAGTTTGTGCTTTATCAATACATCAACCAGGCAAACTCCCTGAAGGGACTGATAAATAACTCATCGGGGACAGTGGATATTGCTGCGAGCCTGGCAAAGGCGCAAACGGCGACATCGGTTCGAATGACCGTCACGATCCTTGTTGTGACGCCTATCATCCTGGTATATCCGATCTTCCAGAGGTTCTTTGTAAAGGGGATCATGATCGGTGCCGTAAAAGGCTAGAATGGATTGCAAAATGTCAGAGATGATGAACGATGAAGACTTGTGCCTTCATCGTTGATTATAGAACTATCAAAATATTAGAAGGAGGTCTATTTATGAGGTTCAAGAGGTTACTATCATTAGTGCTGGCGATATCGCTTGCTGCAACAGTAGCATTGACGGGCTGCGGCACTACTGCAGTCGAAAGCAAGGATCCTGTTCCAGCACCGCCGGCAGACAGCGGAGCACAAAATGACACCGGGGAAGACAGCGGAGCGGACAGCGGAGGAGTTCAAGCTATTTCGCATGACAAGCAGCTGACAATCGACTTTTATGACGTAGCTGCAAACTATCAGGGCTTGCAGAGCGGCTGGTTTGACAAGGTAATAAAAGACAGATTCAATCTAGCTATCAACATACTGGCACCACAGGTGGCCGGTGACGCATTATACCAGACACGTCTGAGCTCTGGCAATCTGGGCGATATAGTGCTCCTTGAGCCGACTCAGTTTGCAGATTGTATGCAGAATGGAATCATTAAGGATATCACCGCTGATATAGCAAAATATCCTAATCTGATGGAGTACAAGAAGCAGATCGATGTATATAATAATGGACTTCCTGGAAACGATGCAGGAAAGATTTACGGTATCCCTGTACAGATGACGAATACATCTCCGACGGCTTATTCGCAGGATGTTATTTATTCAAGCCCTCAGCTTCGCTGGGATCTGTATCAGAAAATAGGTGCGCCTGAAATCAAAGACCTGAACGGACTTTTGGATGCACTGGCGGAAATACAGAAGATCCATCCGAAGAATGACGACGGTGATCCGGCATATGCTATGACTCTGTGGCCTGACTGGGACGGCGGTGACAATATGCTTGGTATCGCAAACGTTGTTCAGCTGACCACCTGGTATGGTGAAAAAATAAAGGGTTCTGTTGTATTAAAGCCCGACGGAACATTCTACAACCTGACTGACAAGACCGGTACCTACTACAAGTTGCTTCGCTTCCTGTTCGATGCGCAGCAGAGAGGCCTTATCGATCCCGACTCCAAGGATCAGGATTGGAACGCAGTACATCCGAAAATATCATCGGGACGCGTACACCTTCTCTGGTATAGCTGGCAGCAGGGGTTCTGGAACACACAGGAAAGGCTTGCCGATGGCTCCGCATTCATTTTTATTCCTGTAATGGACCAGAAATATTATGCTGATTCCGATACATACTACGGAAGCGGACGCGTAATAGGCGTAGGCGCAGGTGTTGATGATGAGAAGTATGCAAGGATCATGGAGTTCCTTGACTGGTATGCAAGTCCGGACGGAGTGGAATTCCAGCATAATGGTATTGAAGGCTTCAACTATACAAGAGGCGCTGACGGCAAATTCACTATTATGAATGAAAACGCGCTGATGGATAACCTGCCGGTTCCTGAAGAATTTGGCGGCGGCGGCTACAATGACGGAAACAATGCAATCAACCAGTGGATCGTTGACTCGATCAGCACAAATCCGAAAACCGGAGAGCCTTACGCAAGAACATATTGGAGCACATACAAGGCTGCTACACAGACCCAGATGAAGAAGGACTGGGCTGCTAAATTCGGTGCAAGTGAGCCTGCAGAATGGATGAAGAAGAATAACAAGCTGCTGGTAAGCCCGAATGTCAGTGTAACACTGCCGAGCGACACAAACGACATAGCTGTTTACCGTAATTCCTGCGGCGACGTTCTGGAAGAGTATTCCTGGAAGATGATCTACTGCGGAAGCGAGTCCAAGTTCGACGCTCTTTGGGATGAGATGGTGGAACAGATGATAGGTAACGGATACGAAGAACTGGCTAAGTTTGATTTGGCGAAATGGCAGATCGAGCTGGATGCCAAAAATGCGGCTGCAAAATAGAACTATGGCTTTATACGGGAGGGAGTTGATCCGGGGATCAATTCCCTCCCGCATTGTCTTTACCATTTCCCTGAAGCTTTCTTTTGAACGATGCGTTATAATTGGAAAGGGGGCAATGGCCTGCGCCGCTAATGAAATCAACTGATCGAGGAGGACATATCATGTGCTACAATGCAGTGGCAATGATGCCCGAAAGCTACAAGAATGCAGCCTGTACAGAGCTTCAGGGCAAAGTGATCGAGGTATCATACCGTGTCGGGAATTATATAAATCCACTACGGCAGCTTGTGACGGACCGGAATATTTCTCCTAAGGAAGCAGGAAGGGAAACAGCTGAGGGAGAAGCGATCACAAAGAAATGCTCTGTTTACCTGCCGAAAGGCTACGATAGAAACAGACGCTCCGACAGGTACAATGTATTATACCTTCTCCATGGAGTCGGCGGCAGCCGTTTCGAGTGGTTGAGCGGCGGAGCAGCAAAGAATGGCAGAAATTATATACTGTGCAATATTTTTGACCACCTTATCGCAAACGGTGAAATCCAACCGATGATCATCGTGCTTCCTGAGGGAAGAAGCTCGCATGACTGGACTGATAGCACATTCAATACCAGAGGGACCAACATACTCGGTTTCTACTACTTTGATTATGAACTGAGATATGATCTCATACCCTTTATTGAATCGGAGTTTAACACATTGGCAGACATTAAAGACACCTCCTCCGAGGGCATTGCCTATAATCGGATGCACAGAGCAATAGGAGGACTGTCAATGGGCGGGATGCAGGTGACGAATCTGATCCTCGGAGGGTACAGGTGTGATTCGACCATGTATACCGGAACTGCCAGCAGCTGGAACAACGGGCTTGACATTACAGTGCCGGTGCCCGGAATGCTGGATCTATTTGCATATGCCGGCGCCTTTTCCAATGCACCCACATCGAGCGGAGGAGACTTCCTGGGTAAAAGTATTGCATCCTGTGGACACAAGCTGGACCTGCTCTATATGGCATGTGGGGATTTGGATGAGCTCGCATATAATGTCGGCTATATGAAAGCAGTCAATGGTCTTGAAAAGGCTGCCGGGACAAGCCTCGGCAATTTTTACAGAGTAATTTTGAAAGATGGAATCCATGATTTCTCGGTATGGCACAATAGTGCATACAATTTTGCCCGGCTTATATTTGGCAATAACAATGCTGCTATTAACCCTGACAGTGAGAATAATGGCATGGCGAACGTCATGGATATTATACTGGACGGGATAAAATGAATTGTTAATATATAAAAGAACGGAGTGACCGACATATGCTCAGAAAAGTAAGAGTTGAAAATGGCGTTATTCAAGGAATACAGGCTGCCGATCCCAGGATCACCGCATTCAAGGGGATCCCATTTGCCGCACCGCCTGTGGGAGAAAACCGCTGGCGTGCACCACAGCCTGCAAAGGATTGGGACGGCGTGCTGAAAGCGTTTGACTTCGCACCTGTTTCCATGCAGCCTAAAATCGGAATCGATGAAAGTGATATATATACCAGGGAATGGGCCGTTGACCCGGATATCCCGATGGACGAGGACTGCCTATATCTAAATGTGTGGACACCTGCAAAAAGAGCAGACGAGAAGCTGCCGGTGTATGTATGGTATTTCGGAGGAGGGCTTCAGGTAGGAAACACTGCCGAAATGGAATTTGACGGTGAGCGTATAGCCCGCAGAGGGATCGTTGTAGTAACCGTCAACTACCGCCTCAATGCTTTTGGATTCCTGTGCCATCCTGAAATAACGGCGGAGGCACCGGAAGCTCCGGCTAATTTCGGCCATCTGGACCAGCAGTTTGGCACCAGGTGGGTCAAACGCAACATTGCAGCCTTTGGCGGCGATCCCGACAACATCACGATAGGCGGGCAGTCAGCCGGCGGCGGAAGCGTATTGAGCCAGCTCACATCGCCTCAAAATGAAGGGCTCTTTCAGAGGGCCATCATAGAGAGCGGCATCATTGCACCACTCTATCCGGGTAACCGCACACCGCTCGTCAAGCGCACACTCAGGGATGCTGAGCGTGAGGGCGCTGAATTCTTTGAATTTTTAGGCGTCAAATCACTGACGGAAGCCCGCAAGCTGGACGCAGTATATATCCGGGACAAATCGCTGGAATACAAGAATTTTTGGAGCATGATATGGGGAACTGTCGTTGATGAAAAGTTCTGCGTAGGACATGCATATGAGCTGTTTTTAAAAAACAAGCGATGGATGGTACCGGTCCTGATGGGCAACACTTCTTCCGAGTTTTTCAATGCCCCGCAGGTGAAAACCATTGAGGAATTCAGGAGCCTGGCCGCAGAAATGTTCGGAGAGCATGCCGACGAATTTCTTTCGATTTGCAGGGCCGATTCGGGTGATTTAGAAGAAGTAAGAAAAAGAGCATCGGTAAGCGGGCTGGAATACGGGATCCGAATCCTTGGGCAGGCAAATGACGAGACCAAAACAGGTATACCATTATACTACTATGTTTTCGATGCCGAAATTCCCGGCTGGGACAACCCGGGAACATTCCACTCCGTGGATCTGTGGTTCTTCTTCGAAACGCTGGCTAAGTGCTGGAGACCCTTCGTAGGCAAGCATTATGACCTTGCACGCCAGATGTGCAATTACTGGGCCAACTTTATACGCTCCGGGGATCCGAATGGAAAGGATTCAACAGGAGAAGAAATGTCCCGGTGGGAGCCGTACACCTCACAGGCTCCATACGGCATGCTGTTTGGAGATACGGCAGAGTTTGTTAAAGAACAGCCCAGCGAACTGATGAAGTTCCTC
Organism: Bacillota bacterium; assembly: GCA_023412665.1. Lineage (GTDB taxonomy): Bacteria > Bacillota > Clostridia > Acetivibrionales > DTU013 > DTU013. The sequence goes on along the minus strand of JAEZCA010000046.1, from coordinate 78,670 downwards.
GTAAAGGAGTATTTCAGGAAGAACAGCTGAAGAAAGGACAGGATAATCATGAGTCAGCCTGATCAAACTGCAATATTGCCAAACGGCCAATTGTTCGAGTTCTGGGAAGTCCCTCAGAAATATGACCGCGAGATCCATGTGGACGCTCAAAATCCGAGCGCATCCGATGAAAACCCGGGTACGGAGTCAATGCCCCTAAAGACGATCAATGCTGCAGCAAAGGCAGCGACTCCCGGGACAAGGGTGCTGATACATGGAGGAACGTACCGTGAAACGGTCCAGCCTGCCATGGGAGGCCTGAGCCCGGAGAAAATGATTAGCTATGAAGCCTTTGACGGGCAGGAGGTTATCATCAAAGCCTCGGTGGAGGTCAGGGAATTCAGGCCCAGTGTCGGATGGAGGATGGTCAGGGGCTTCGGCGCCTCCAATGTGAATACGGACAATGTAAGGATATGGGAGATCGAACTGGATCCCGAGGATTTCAAGGGCTATAATCCGTTCTGTGCCGTGAACATCCTTCATGACAGACTGTTCATCGAATATGACAAGACGGATATGACGACCTACCTGAACAGAAGAGGGATGGTATTTGTCGACGGCAGGCCAATGAAGCAGGTGCCGCTGTATTATATGCTTACCGAAAATGAGAATTCCTACTGGGTCGAGGCAAACGGACAGAAGGTGCATATCCGCCTGAACGGAGACGATGATCCGAAGAACCATTTCATCGAGCTTACGAACCGCGAGCAATGCTTTGCTCCCAAGGTTCCGTTCCTGTCCTATATAAAGGTAAAAGGGCTGACAATGGCCCACGCGGCCACTGGCGCCCCGGTTCCACAGCGAGGGGCTCTTTCCTGCTACCGCGGGCATCACTGGATCATTGAAGACTGTACTATCGACTGGTCCAATGCCACCGGCATAGACTGCGGAAATGAATGCTGGCACCATAACTGGACAGAAGAGCAGATCATCGGAAACACCATCATCCGCCGCAACACGATAAAGGATGCCGGAGTGTGTGGTATTGCCGGTTTATTCGTAAAGAAGATGCTTATCGAGGACAACCTGATCACCGGTACAGGCTGGCAGCGAATGGAGCTTTCCTGGGAAGCGGGAGGCATAAAGGTACACAATTCGGTCAACTCCCTTATCAGGCGCAACATCATAAAGGAGTGCTACGGCTGCGATGCATTGTGGATGGATGTGGGCAACCACAACAACCGTGTCACATCAAACCTGTTCCTTGACGGAATAAACTCCAGGGAGCACATATTCATCGAATGCACCCGGGATGAGGAAAACCTTATCGACAATAATATCATCTGGAATGTGGAAGGAAGATACGACAGGAATGCGGTACCGTCAGAGCCCGGCTCCTCCGGCTGGTACAAAACCACGGAGCTTGATGTCAGCAACGGCTACGGCATTTATCTTGAGGGTACCGACAGGCTGAGGATCGTCAACAACCTTATCGGCAGGTGCAACAAGGCCGGCTTTTTTGCGAAGGTGGTGGCCTTCAGGCTGATGCCAAAGCGGGGCGGTACATCAAGAGAAAACAAATTTTTCAACAACCTCTTTTATCAGTGCGGTGAAGCTGCGATCATACTGCCAAACGAGCATAACTCAGCCGAGGGAAATGCGTATGTCAGGATGCCTCCCGGATACCTCAGGGTAATGTATCCCGAGCCGGAGATGTGCCTGGATCTACCAACATGGCAGGAATTCTGCGGGTTTGATACCACAGGCTGCAGCGGTGACCTGGAGATCGACATCAACAGCGACGACCTGACCATGGAAATCCGGTACAACAATGCTCTGCCGAAGGTAGAAGCGGACAAAAAAGTCACCACCGACTATTTTGGCAAGGCAGCTGCAGGTCTGCGGCCGGCCGGTCCCTTTGCAGGTCTGAAGGGTGAAAGGATCCGGTTCTCCATAGATCCAAGAAAAAAGGTGTAGCACAGAAAAGTGTGCAATCTATACAATCCATATACCCAATCTAATTGATCATATATGATATCTATTATATTCAATGATATACTTGATTTTTGAGTGCCTACAAGCTAAAATAACCTAGTGGACTAAATATTTTGTCGTATTCTCGTATAATTTCGGTAATAAGGTCCGAAAGTATCTACAGGCTGCCGTTAACAGCCGGCTACGAGGTCTCGCTGCTGTCATTCCATTGACGACATTTCCAGTCTTTCATGATGGATATGTGAAGCATTCCTCTTTGCTGAATTTATGGACTGAAGGGGAATTGATCTGATCATGGAAGAGTTAAAGCAGAAGATATTGGCTGAAGGCTGTGTAATAGGAACCCATATTCTCAAGGTGGACAGTTTTTTAAACCATCAGTTGGATGTGTCCCTTTTAAACGATATCGGACTGGAATTCAAGAGAAGATTCGAAGATCAAAAAATAACAAAGGTATTGACCGTAGAGGCTTCAGGTATTGCAATTGCATGTTTTGCGGCATTGCACCTTGGAGTCTCTGTTGTTTTTGCAAAAAAAACCGAGGCATTGAACCAGGATCCCGAGGTTTTTGAAAGTGCAGTGTACTCGTTTACACGTCAGAAAAGCTATAAGATCAGGGTATCAAAAAAATATCTGTGTGAGAATGATCAAGTACTTATCCTTGATGATTTCCTTGCAGAGGGGAAAGCAGTAAGCGGGTTGGTCGACATTGTCAATCAGGCCGGGGCATCGCTGGCCGGAGTCGGGATCGTTATTGAAAAAGGCTTTCAGCAGGGCGGCAAGGAATTGCGCAGCAGCGGAATAAGGCTTGAATCCCTGGCAATCGTTGATTCGATGGCAGAGGGCAAAGTCGTTTTTAGATAGGGGCACATGGGAAGAGGCGCAGAAGCTTTCTCATAAGGCGTAGGCGGTACATAGAAGGTTTTAAGATAGGGGCATAAGCGTAGAAGCATTATGTTATATAAGTCTATATTATAGAAAGAATTAGGAGGATGAAAGAATGAAAAGAGTATTGGGATTGATGCTTGCAGTGGTAATGGTCGTCAGCCTGTTTGCCGGCTGCGGCACCGGAGCCGACAACGGCTCGGCAGGCAAGTCTATCAAGGTCGGGATCATCTACATCGGAGATGAGAACGAAGGTTACACAGCCGCACATATGGCGGGAATCAACCAGATGAAAAAGAACCTGGGCCTGAAGGATGATCAGGTTATCGAAAAGACAAACATCAAGGAAGATGAGTCCTGCTATGATGCAGCCGTTGATTTGGCTGAACAGGGCTGCACTATCATATTTGCAAACAGCTTCGGACATGAGAGCTATATGATCCAGGCTGCAAAAGAGTTCCCGAATATCCAGTTCTGCCATGCAACAGGATATCAGGCAAAATCCTCGGGACTTCCCAACATTCACAACTACTTCACGGCTGTTTATGAATCCCGTTATGTTTCGGGCGTCGTAGCAGGCCTTAAGCTGAAGGAAATGATCGACAGCGGAAAAATCACGGCTGACAAGGCAAAGATGGGCTATGTCGGAGCATATCCTTATGCTGAAGTGGTTTCCGGTTTTACCTCCTTCTACCTCGGAGCAAAGAGCATTGTTCCTGAAGTGACCATGGAAGTACAGTACACCAACAGCTGGGCTGATATGGCAGGCGAGAACGAAGTTGCCAGCCAGCTGATCGCTGACGGCTGCGTACTGATCAGCCAGCATGCTGATACCACAGGTGCTCCCACCGCTAGTGAAAAAGCAGGTGTTCCGTGCGTTGGATACAACATTGACATGACTGTCGTAGCTCCCAACAGTGCGCTGACTTCCGCTACAATCAACTGGGGTCCCTATTACACATATGCTGTTAAGAGCGTAGTTGACGGTACAAGCATCGTTACTGACTGGTGCCAGGGCTACAAGGACGGAGCTGTTGCCATTTCTGCATTGAATGACAAAGCAGTTGCAAATGGAACTGCAGACAAGGTAAAAGAAGTGGAAGGCGCCCTCAAAGCAGGCACTTTACATGTATTTGATACAAAGACCTTTACAATCGGCGGCAAGGCAATTGAAGACCTGATTACCTCTGATGCCGAAAACTTTGGTAAATATGCCGATTATGTGAAGGATGGATATTTCCATGAATCCGAGCTGATCTCTTCCCCTGCATTTGACCTGAGAATCGACGGCATCAATGAGAAAACCAAATAATACATAAGCTTTTTATCAGATGCGGAACTGCTTTTACAGCAGTTCCGCATAAATGTTTTGCGTGGGCGGAGGATTTTTTTGTGAAACAGGAAAACGCGATCGAATTGAAAAATGTCACGAAACGTTTCGGCGATGTCATAGCAAATGACAATGTCAGCCTGTCTGTAAGGAAGGGTGAGATCCTTTCCATACTGGGGGAAAACGGCAGCGGCAAAACGACTTTGATGAATATGCTCTCGGGGATTTATTTTCCGGATGAAGGCCAGATATTTGTAAACGGCAGAGAGGTGACCATCAGTTCTCCGAAGGATTCCTTTGCGCTTGGTATCGGCATGATCCACCAGCATTTCAAGCTTATAAGCCTGTTATCGGCTGCGGAGAATATCATTTTGGGCCTGCCAGGCAAGGAGCTCCTGAAAATAAACCAAATCACAGCGGAGATCGACGAGCTGGCAAAAAAATATGGCTTTGACCTGAGACCCTCACAGAAGATCTACGATATGTCCGTATCACAAAAGCAAACGGTGGAGATCGTTAAAGTGTTATACCGCGGTGCCGATATACTGATCCTTGATGAACCCACGGCAGTTCTGACTCCGCAGGAGACCCAAAAGCTGTTTGACGTCCTTCGCAATATGAGAAATGCCGGAAAATCAATTATCATCATTACCCATAAGCTCAACGAGGTACTTGAATTGTCGGACCGTGTTGCAGTTCTGCGCAAAGGCAAGTATGTCGATACCATAAATACCGCAGAGGCTACATTGAATTCTCTGACTGAAATGATGGTAGGCGCAAAGATCAGCCTGGATATCGATCGTACCGACCCGGTAGAACCCCGCAAGAGATTAGAGGTACGGGGAATAACAAGTAAAAACAAGGAGGGCCTGACCATCCTGAAGGAAGTATCCTTCCATGCCTCCGGGGGCGAAATACTCGGGATCGCCGGGATCGCCGGAAGCGGGCAGAAGGAGCTGCTGGAGTCTATTGCGGGCCTTCAGACCATCGAAAGCGGCGAGATACTGTATTATTCACCGGAAGGAACCACAGAAAAGATTTCCGATATGAAGGCTGCCGATATAAGGGACCTGCATATCAGCCTGGCATTTGTCCCGGAGGACAGGCTTGGAATGGGACTTGTCGGATCCATGGACCTGACCGACAACATGATGCTCAGGAGTTATAAAAGCGGCAGGCATTTCTATGCAGACCGCAAAAAGCCCAGAGATCTGGCACTGGAGGTAGTCAACAAGCTCGATGTGGTCACGCCGGGAGTAGATACTCCCGTAAGAAAGCTTTCAGGCGGAAATGTACAGAAGATCCTGCTTGGAAGGGAAATCGCATCCAGCCCCACCGTGCTGATGGTGGCGTATCCGGTCCGCGGACTGGATATCAATTCTTCATATACTATATATAACCTTTTGAATGAACAGAAACGCAAGGGCGTGGCAGTGATCCTGGTAGGAGAGGATCTGGACGTACTGCTTGAGCTGTGTGACCGCATCATGGTACTGGCCGGCGGGAAGGTGGCAGGGATCGTCGATGCGCGTAAGTCTGCAAAAGAAGAGCTCGGACTTATGATGACGGGCTCCGGAAAGGGTGGACATACGAAATGAATGCTGAAAATAATGTAATTTCAAATAGAGAACCATTGATCAGAATAACAAAACGCGCCGGCATATCAAGTCTTAAAGCATGGCTGATACGGCTGGCAGCTGTTGCGGTTGCACTAGTTGTCTGCGGGCTTGTCATTGTGGCGATCACCGGACAAAATCCCATCAAGGTATATCTTGGTATTATCGACGGAGCTGTTGGCAAGACCAGGCGCTTCTGGGTCACGGTCCGTGAAATGATGACGCTGCTGATTCTTGCCATAGGGCTCACTCCGGCCTTCCGGATGAAATTCTGGAACATAGGAGCGGAAGGTCAGCTGTTGATGGGCGGCGCCGCAACGGCGGCAATGATGATTTACTTCGGAGATTCCATGCCGAACTGGCTGCTGCTTATTTTGATTTTTGCTGTAAGCAGCCTTGCGGGAATCATCTGGGGAGTTATCCCCGCTGTGTTCAAGGCGTATTTCAATACCAACGAAACTTTGTTTACACTCATGCTCAACTATGTTGCGATCCAGTTCATCAATTTCTGCATCGTATACTGGGAGAACCCCAAGGGCTCCAATACCGTGGGAATCATTAATTCAGCCAGCCAGAGCGGATGGTTTCCAAAGCTGTTCGGACAGACCTATGGCTGGAATGTAGTTATTGTATTAGCAATAACAGTGGTGATGTATATTTATATGAAATACAGCAAGCACGGATATGAGATCGCTGTTGTCGGAGAAAGCCACAACACGGCAAGATATGCCGGAATCGATGTAAAAAAGATCATCATCCGTACAATGATCCTGTCCGGTGCGATATGCGGCCTGGCGGGGGCTATCATCGTAAGCGGCGGCAGCCACACGATCTCTATAAGTACCGGTGGAGGCAGGGGCTTTACCGCGATAATCGTTGCATGGATGTCAAAATTCAATCCGTGGGCAATGATCCTTGTAACCGCATTTCTGATATTCATGCAGCAGGGCTCCATACAGATAGCTACCCAGTACGGCCTGAACGAGAATGCTTCGGACATTATCACCGGTATCCTGTTATTTTTCCTGATAGGGTGCGAGTTTTTCATCAACTACAGGGTAGAACTGCGCAGGAAGAAAAAGGAGGTACAGTAATATGGAATTGCTATTGACGTTTATTCAAAAGGCCATCGGACAGGGAATCAGCATTCTTTTCGGTGCCTCCGGTGAAATAATCACAGAGAAGTCCGGAAACCTCAATCTGGGGATCCCGGGCATAATGTATATGGGCGGTATCTCAGGCCTGATGGGCGCATTTTTCTACGAAAAATCGACTACGGAGCCCAACGGCTTTGTCGGATTGCTGGTTTCATTGCTGGCAACGCTTCTGGTGTCTGCTCTGGGCGGACTTATTTATAGCTTTTTGACCGTTTCACTCCGCGCAAATCAAAACGTAGTCGGTCTTGCGTTAACCACCTTCGGCGTGGGTTTTGGCAATTTCTTCGGCGGATCCATTTCAAAGCTCGCAGGCGGTGTTGGACAGATATCCGTAGCCACTACGGCATCAGCCTACCGTGCAGCTATACCGGGCCTTTCAGAAATCCCTGTGGTCGGGAAACTGCTTTTTTCATATGGATTTCTGACATATCTGGCGGTGGTGGTCGCAATAATTCTGACTGTTTTCCTTAGCAAAACAAGAAAGGGACTGAACCTGCGGGCAGTAGGCGAAAGCCCGGCAACGGCAGATGCCGCAGGCATAAATGTATCACTGTACAAATATGTTTCTACCGTAACAGGTGCTGCAATCGCGGGATTGGGCGGACTGTACTTCGTAATGGAATACCTCGGGGGCACATGGAACAACAACGGCTTCGGCGACAGGGGCTGGCTGGCTATAGCGCTGGTAATACTGGCGTTGTGGAAGCCGGTGAATGCGATCTGGGGCTCATTCCTGTTCGGCGGATTATACATTCTCTACATCTATTTACCGGGACTCACCAGAGCTACCCAGGAATTAGTCAAGATGATGCCGTATGTTGTGACGATCATCGTACTGATCATCGCAAGCAAGCGCAACAACCTGGAAAGCCAGCCGCCGTCAAGCCTCGGCGAGGCCTACTTCAGGGAAGAGCGGTAAAGCAGATTTGAGCGACATTAAGCAGAGATAACGCTGTAGTATTGTCTGGCCACTAGGCAGAAATCGCTTCGCTATCAATTATCGATATATGTTCCAAGATATATCATAAGACAATTTGGAAAATTCCTCCGTATAATGACGTGACTGCAAAATAAAAGATTTTGCGCTTTATGTTATGCAGGCTTAAAAATTATACAGAGGAGTTGGGTATATGAGAAAGGTAATTTCATTGGCAGTTGCCATAGTCCTGCTGCTGAGCACGCTTTTGCCGGGCACTGCCGTATATGCTGCGGAGACGGAATTAAAGCCGCTGCCGCAGGCAGGAGATGTTATTTCAGGCTTCAAGGCAACAGAAATAGGCAATATGGAATTGGTAAATTCCAAAACCGTCCTGTTCGAGCATGAGAAAACAGGCGCGAAACTATTCTTCATCCAGAGCAGGGACATAGACAGATCGTTCTCGATCACATTTCGGACACCCGCGGTTGACGATACTGGCGTCAATCACATATTGGAGCACATTTCAGTCTCAGGCTCCAAAAAGTATCCGTTAAAAAACGTGCTGTTCACAGTTGCAAACCAGACCTACAGCACATTCGTCAATGCAATGACCGCTTCTGCATACACCACATACCCATTATCATCCATGAGCGAAGAACAGCTGCTCAAGCTTACGGATGTTTATATGGATTGTGTTTATAATCCTTCTGTATACAGCAACAAGAACATTTTCCTCAGGGAAGCCTGGAGATACGAAATGGAGAATGTCAATACCCCGCTGAATATCAATGGGACCGTTTACAACGAAATGAAGGGCTCGCTGGGGAACATCAATACCGCGGCATATTTCAATGTGCTTCGCTCCCTGTACCCGGACAGCTATCAATCCAGCATTTCGGGAGGTGATCCGGATAAAATAAAGGAGCTGACCTATGAACAGCTCATCGACACGCATAAGGCATATTATCATCCGTCAAATTCCCTCATGGTGCTCTATGGCAACGTTGATTACACACGTTTCCTCAAGCTTATAAATGATGAATACCTCAGCAAATTTGATAAAAAGGAAATAAAGATCGACTACAAAAAAGTGGCACCGTTTGGTGAGAAAGTCGAGAAAACCTTTAAATTCGCTGTGTCAGCAGATTCCAAAACGGCAAATTCAGCTCAGATAGATTATGCATTTGCCCTGTCAGGCATCACAGAGGAGGAAATTGTCGGACTTTCAGTTCTTGCAATGGTTCTTGGCCAGGACTCTTCTCCACTGAAAAAAGCATTCAATGAGAAGCAAATCGGCGGAAACTTCACTGTCAGTCTGAATGCGAGCCTGATCCAGCCGGTGCTGACATTCACCGCAACTGAGGCAGATGAAGGCAAGGCAAAGGAGTTCAAGGCGTTGGTGGACGGATGCATCAATGATATGTTGAAGAATGGGTTCGATAAGGAATTGATAAAGGCAACGGTATCATCTTCGCTGCTTGAGTATTCGAATATCACAGAGCAGAGTAATCTGGGCATCAATCTCTCCTCCGGTCTGAGTACGATGTGGGCTAACAACGACGACCTTGGTTATTACAGCAATCTGATCAAAAATACGAAAAACATATCCGGCAAGGTCGACACTAGTTATTTTAACGACCTGACTGAGAAATACATAAAAAACAATAACCATGCGGCTCTGGTGACCACTGTCCCTGAAGCCGGCCTGGCTGAGAAAAAGGACGAGGAGCTGAAGAAGTACCTGGCGGACTTGAAAGCATCCATGAGTCCGAAGGAAATCGAAAAAATCGTGAATGACACAAAATCCTATAACGAATGGAACGACCAGGAGACAAGCGCCGAGGAGCAAGCGGTAACAAAGGAGCTCCAGGTGGTCAAGGCGGCAGATCTGCCGGTAGAAGTGAAAAGGTATGAATTATCGGAAACCAGAGGAGCCAATGGCGAAAGGATCATATCCGCATTGGCGGACGTAGGTGAAACCGGCATGACCATTCTTGCCCTGGACACTTCAGCTGTACCTGCAGAAAAGCTCCATTATCTAAGGCTGTATTCGACTCTTCTCGGAAGGCTCGATACAGAGAAATACAATAGAGAGCAGCTGACTACATTGTCCATGAGATACCTTAATGGAGCAGGGTTCTCACTTTCCACGCTGCCTGAGGAGAAGCAGGATAAGTTCACTCCTATTTTATCAACATCCTGGATAGGGCTGATGGGCGAATACAGGGATCAGCTGGCGCTTGTAAAAGAAATAGTCCTCAATACAAAATTTACAGACAGCAATGCCATATTGGATATAGTGAAGCAGCAGTCTGCGAATATAAAGAATTCGTTCACAGCTAATCCTATAAATCTGCTGGTATCACGCAACCTGGCACTTACGACAAGCTACAACAATTATTCGAACTATATCTCAGGGATCGAGTATTATGACTTCCTGGTACAGCTGGAACAGGCGCTGCAGAAGGATCCCAAAGCCGTAACAGCTGAGCTGGAGGCCGTCGGCAAGCTGGTGCTGAACAAAACAAACATGATCGCGGCGTTTTCCGGTAATGAAAAAAGCATCAAGGTATTTAAAGGGGAGATCACAGCTCTGATTGATGCCTTGCCGGCAAAGACCATTGTTGCTCAGGATTATTCCAATTTGCCCAAACCAGCGCAAAGAGAAGGAATTGCCATCGATACTGCAGTCCAGTACAATATGATATCCGCCTCCTATGAAAAAATGGGTGTGGAATATAACGGCAAGTACATCCCTATCGGATTGATGATGAATGATAATTATCTGATTCCAAAGCTCAGATACAGCAATGGTGTATATTCAGTATTGACTGAATTCAATAACATATCATTCCTGGTACTTACCTACAGGGATCCTAATATCAAAGAGACCTTTAATGTATACGAAGGGATGCCTGAGTTTGTGAAAAACACCGGGATCACCCAGGAGGAGTTGGACAGGTATATTCTAAATGCTTACAGCACTTATACAGCTACAACCGGAGAACTGAGCGGTGCAGCCAATTACATCGGCGAGTACCTGATGGGCAGGACTCCGGAGGATAAGCTGAAGCTGCTTAGTGAAATCAAGTCTGTGACCGTACAGGATGTAAAAGACTCGGCAGCGGTGTTTGAGAGCGTTCTTAAGAACGGCACATATACAACCGTGGGCAGCCCGGCGGAAATCAATGAGAATAAGGAGCTGTACGCATCAATCATTTCATTCGGGCAGCAGGCAGCTTCGAATGAACCGATCACTACCGCCCAGTTTATTGAAATGATACTGCAGGGCGTGCCGGAGCCATTGGAGTTTGCAAAGCAGCAGGGCCTGCTGGCAGGCGACGGCAAAGGAAATTATATGGAGAATGAGCCTATGACGAAGGAAAGGCTCGCAGTGTTCCTGTACAGGATAGCCGCCATGAATGGCGTAAGGCTGAGCGGCGACGCGGCCATAGCTGATGCCGACAGCATCAGCGTGTGGGCGAAGGACAGCGCCGTGGCGCTGGCCGGTGCGGGCGTGGCGAAGCTGGATGCCGGCGGCAGGTTCAATCCGAAGGATACCGTGACCTCCCTGGAGGTCAGCGAAATGCTCAATAGCCTGCTTGCGGCATTGAGCAGGTAATAAGGAATTCAATAGAAGAATATAGTTCGGGGTCAGGCTTATAATTCAAGCCTGACCCCGTCAATTCTCAATATTATTTAGGCATAGATGATATAACTTGCCAGTATAAATTCGGATTATATACTAATGCATTACCACCGGCAACATCACATAGATATTGAGCATGATCTTCAGAAACATACACATATGCCTCATAATCGGTACCATCATTGATAGCTTCAACTGTAAGAATTAGATTCATATTTTCGTCAGCAAAATCTACACCAGTTACTGTGAAACCATTTACGTCGAATATTTCTAATGCATGTTCTTGTTCAGTAATCATTACAGCTTCAGAGAACATAACAATCATAGTAACTGGTGTATTCGCTGGAACAATAGATCTATTTTCAAATAAATCAAAATAACCAAGATATTCTTCACCAGCAATTATTGCAAGAATATCGGGGGGTACGTTATCACCGGGATCCCCAGGACCTCCAGGACCTCCGTTATCAAAAAGCTCTATTTGGGATTGACCTTTTAACTTAGCACCCGAATCCGACACTGAAGCTGGATCAGCAACTGTGCCAATGTAAATTGTATTTCCTTCCTCATCTTTTGCATCAGTAGCTATATCGTTGTCCAGATTCAAAACTACCTCTGTTATTCCATCATCATTTACTGTGGGTGGTTCACAACTGACTACATTAATTGCACCCGGAGTTGTTGAGGAAACTATAAAATCATTTTTATCGATACTTGCCATCTTCGTATTAAATAAAACTGTAATCTGATTCCTGGCAGTTAACGTAGCTTGACAAATATCTGGAACCAAGGTCGAGAAAGTAGTTTCATAATCAGCTGGATTCATGTTACCAGAAGTATCTTTATACTTTTTGATTAACAACTGATATTCAGTGTCATCATCTAATTTCGGATCGAATATCAGTTCAACTGAATTCCTTGAAGCAGCTAATTCAGGTGTAAAAAGGACTTCTTGATTGTCTGAAAGTCTCTTTACTGCATAGCTGGCCGGATCAATTGCAGTTGCTCTATCAAGTCTTTCATTAAATGTTATAGTAATACTCTCGATGCCTTTAACTGTGTAACCGGTAACAACAGGAGCAGTGGTATCAGATGGAGCCGAAGAGGATGGTGCTGGGTCTGGCGCTGGTTTCGGTTTTTCTTCAACATTACAAGTGAGAGACTGGTCCGGCACATATACACCGTCACGATCAATTAGCTTTTGACTTTCTGTTTCGCTGTTTATCAGGTAAAGATTTATATTTCCACTTGGTAATGAATTACTAAAATAAAATGTGATCTCATCCAAATAGCCAGACGTCGAAGCCGTGGCCTTGTAGGATTCAACGTTTTTATCTGTATGATATAACTTTATGTTTGAACCCTTGACCGGCTTCGAAAAACCAAGGACAACTCTGTTTTCCTTTGCAGATTTAACAGTTACGTCCACCTGGCCTGCCCCGATCAAATAAACAGTGTGAGCATTTACACTACCATACAATCTTTTATTTGCAAGATCCATGATCGGAGCTATCTTTACATAAATGTTGATAGTTGGATCATTCTTATTATCAAGCTCCTTAATGTAAATTGTAACTGTCCGATCATTAACCTTAGTAAGTGAATCATTATCACCTATATCCTTATATTTTATACCTTCATCAATTGATACCATATAGTTAGCTTTATCAAGCATTTGCGACTCATTCATAGGTTCAGAGAATACAATAGTAATTTTACCGTCTTGAGCTATTGCAGAACAATGTGGATTGATTTTTGGATCATCCATTACGACCGGAGCGTTGTTATCCCCAGTCGTGAAAGTATAAGTGTAAGACTTTGTAGTTTCGTTTCCCTCAATATCCCGGGCCTTTTTTATTGTCACCTGATATTCAGTGTTATCATATAATTTTGGATTTGGTTTCAGTGTAACTGTTTTATCTTTATCAGGATCTTTTTCTGCTGAGAAGGATATTACTGTGTTGTCTATGACCTTCTTTATCTCATAATTACCCGTATTTTTTGCAAAATCCCAATCAAGCTCTTCATCAAATGTTAACCAAATTTTTACGTTTTTATCAAAATCACCTTTGGTAAAAACAGGAGCAGTCTCATCAACTACAATTTCACAAGTAAGAGTCTGGTCCGGCACTTTTATACCATAACCATCAACCAGCTTATAATCATCAACGCCGCTGTTTACCAGGAATAGGTTAACAGTTCCACTTGGTAATTTCTTTTGCGTGTCCGAGTCATATGTAAATGTGATCTCATCCTTAAAAAGGTCTTTCGTGTCAGCAATGGCCTTGTAGGATTCAGCGTTTTTCGCTGAATGATATAACTTGATATCTGTACCCTTGATCGGCTTCGAGAAATGGAGAACAACTTTGTCTGGCTTTGCTGATTTTACAGTAATAACCGATACGGAAGTATCCTTAACATAGTTAAATGTTGTTGCACCCTTGAATAATGCATATCCCGCATAGTCCCTAATACAATCATCTTTATCTGGGCCTGCGTTATTAACTGTAACAGTAACAGGGCCTTCAATTAATTTTGTTCCGACTACCAAGTCAATAACATTATTGTTCAAAGTGGCTTTACTAACAAAATATTGATATGTTCCGCTTTCAACCTTAAAGTTAGCCGTATTAATTATATTATCATCACCCTTGTCATAAACAGGCTCTGAGAATGTGATTCTTATAAAGCTCTCTCCTGTAGCTTTAACCTCTCGAACTGTAGGAGTAATGCCATCTTCTACTTCAACTTTATCAAATGTTGCGTTTTTAGCTAATTTAGTACCACTTTTAGCCTTGATATCTTTTTTAACGATTACCTTTGCTTCGCTTGAGTTGGTGAGCTTATCAGAAACATTTTTATTTAAGGTAATAGTAACTGTTTTACCATCATCACCTAATGAAGCACTGCTTTCACCAAGTTCTACTTTATTTGAACTCTTGTCTTGTATCTCATAGAATTCCTCAGATTCAACCGAATCCTTATCCATTTCCTGATTAAATACAACCTGTATCTCCTTACAGTTTATAGCCTTAACTGATTCAACAACTACATCAGTGGTTTCAACAGCGGCAACAATAAGACCTGCTTTTTCAGCCTTTGCCTTTAAGTCAGCATTATCTCCAACAATATCAGCGATAACTGTCTTTCCGCTAGCCTTTTCAGCTGTTAGAGCACCATACATAACACCAACTGCAGCATCTCTGGTTAAATCACCTGTTACAGTCGCATCGACCGTGCTTCCTTTAGTTTCTGCAAGCTTAGCAACTGATTCTTTGTAATCCGCAACTGTAATACCCATTTGCTTGAGCATGAATGTAGCAAATCTGGCAGCTGTAACAGTATCCTTAGCGCCTACAAAGAATTTTTGGCCATCTGTCATACCGCTTAAAATACTATTTGTTGCTGAATATGCAACTACATTCTTAGCATAATCTGAAATGCTGGCAGCATCATCAAATTTAGCTAATGCTTGAGATACTTGGTCAGCTGATAAAGCATTAGCAGCATCATTGTAACCGAATAATTTTGCTAAAAATATTAGTGAATCCTGTGTAGTCAATGCGTTCTCTAAACCAACTTTAGGGTCGTTTGCATCCTGACCTGAATAAAGACCCAGATCTTTTAATGTTGCAGCCTTGTCAGCGTTTGCTACTGTACCTGCATCAGCTGCGAATACAGCAGTCATTGAAGTAAGCACCAATGCTACTATTAGAACTGCTGCGGATAGCCTTTTGAGATTTTTCATACTTTTGCACACTCCTTGTCTATTTTTATGATTTCCGGATTTACTAAAATAAGAAATGTTGACGCCTTTCGCTCAAATCTTCCTAAATCTACCTACCTTAGTATAAAATTATATCATGGACATTTTTCACAGTCAACAAAATCGGGGCCAGGCTTGGAATTACTCAAGCCTGACCCCGAAGCATTGCGGTAAAACCGAAATTATATTACAATAAATGCATATAAATGTATTGCCGAGGCGAAAATGAGTGAGAAAACTCAAAGGGTCATATCAGCCACATTTGCTCTTTTATCACTGATGGCTGCGGTTCTGGTCGCATTGAACAATTTGGACAATATATCGATCCTAATTGTGCTGTTTGCATTTTTCACAGCCTCTATCTGTTTCCGCGGCTTTTTTGCCGATACATCAAAAACAAAAAATATAGGTAAACTGATCCTTCTTGTTGATATACTCGTCATAGTTTATATTAATTTTGCAGATTCATCAAAATTCTCGCAAATCTACTTTTATTTGATAGCTGCAGAAGCGGTGGTCTTTTACTTCAACAAATATGGCTTTATCTATGTGCTTATTGGATATGTGTCTTTATTGCTGACAATGAATTTCAAATATACGAGATGGAATTACTTTGACTTCGAATATCAGTTCCCCGGCATGGCTGAGGCTTCCTTTTACTTTATATTTGCAATAGGGATGATATATATTGCCGGATATCAATTCAACCAAAGCAGGATCCTAAGCGCAGCAATGAATGAACTCAGCGTTAAGACCCGGCAGCTTGAGGAAACCAACCAAAAATTGAATGAAACGATGAATTCTCTCGAGGAAATGACTGCTTTACGAGAAAGGAACAGGATAGCACGAGAGATCCATGACACCATAGGGCATACTCTGACAACCGTTATTATTGAGATCGAGGCGGGAAAGAGACTGGTCGGGAAAAACCAGGAGCTGTCCGTCCAAAAGCTTGAACTGGCACAGGAACAGGTCAGGAAAGGGCTGAACGATATAAGATCCTCCGTTAAAATACTGAAGGATGGCAGCGGCATATTGCCATTCATTCCGTCTCTGAAGGCATTGATCAGAGAAACCGAGGTGCATGCAGGCATATCGGCCGACTGCAGAGTATCTGAGCTCCCTGCTTTGACAGCGGGTCAGGAGAAGGTGATATTCAGTGCATTGCAGGAGGGATTGACAAACGGGATCAGGCACGGCAGGGCGACAGAGTTTGCTTTTGCGCTTGATTATAGAAACGGCAGGGTCATAATGGAGCTTAAGGATAATGGAAAGGGCTGTGAGACCATATCTCCGGGTTTTGGTCTGACAGCGATGAAGGAACGCGCAGAGGGGATCGGAGGCAATTTCGGCATTACATCGATACCGGGGGAGGGCTGCCGCCTCTTGATAGATTTTCCTGTAGACGGGGAGGGCAAGGATGGGTAGGATCAGGATACTTATTGCAGATGATCAGACACTGATGAGGGATGGATTGAAAACCATATTTGAGCTTGAGGATGATATGGAAGTGGCGGGTGTGGCGAAAAACGGACTGGAGGCATATGAGATGACTGCCGCACTGCGGCCTGACATCGTGCTGATGGATATAAGGATGCCTGTGATGGATGGTGTGGAAAGTGTCCGGCTGATAAAAAAGGATTTTCCTTCAACTGTGGTCATAATGCTGACGACCTTTGACGATGATGAATTCGTAATACGGGCACTGCAATTCGGAGCCAACGGGTATCTTTTGAAGGACATACAGGGCAACAGGCTTATTGAAGCTGTTCGGGACGGTGCCTCCGGCAATATGCTCATCCCGTCCAATATTGCATCAAAGCTTGCGGCCAGGCTGTCGCAAATACCACCGGAGAAGAACCCGCAGGATAAGAGCGCAATTCCCGAACTTTCCGAGAGAGAAACGGAGATAACCCGACTGATGGCAAAGGGCTACAGCAACAGGCAGATCGCATCGGCGCTGCACCTTTCGGAGGGTACGATAAAAAATTATATCAGCTCCATATACAACAAGATAGGTACCAGTGACAGGACCTGCGCAGTGATTTTTTTGAAAGAGAATATCGGGCATGGAGAATAAGTCTGGCATAAAGAGCTTTGTGGAGGCATTTGCAATGAAGACACGCAGATGTATTATCATAATGATCACAGCAGCGCTTATATTATCCGGATTATCCGGATGTGATATCAGCCTGCTGCAAAAACATGAGAGCAATCCGGGTATTACCAGGTTTCCGTCCGCCGTTGACCTTGGCAGAGGCAAATTGACGACCATTCCCGCCTATGACATATACAAGCCCGGCTTTTTGCAGGTCGATCTGCGTTCATATGATCTGACGGCCAATAACCTGAAGGAAAGATACAGCGACCTGATACATGCCGATTTCGACATGCTGACAAAATGGCCGTATGCTCTCCCGGTTGGCTTCGATCCGAAGAAAATATTCAAATATGGCAAGAATCCAGGCCTAAACATACACTCACTTCATAAAGAAGGGGTCACCGGCAGCGGAGTAGGTATTGCCATCATAGGCAGCGCATTGCTGACGGACCATATTGAGTACAGGGACAGACTGATGCTATATGAAGAGCTGGACTGCCGCGATGAAACGGCTACCGTAGCCGGATGTGCGGCAGTATCTGTCGCTGCGGGCAAAAGCACGGGTGTTGCTCCGGGAGCTAGCATTTACTATATTGCCTGCACGCTGAATAACGAAAGCGAGCCTGCTTCTGATAACACAAGTAATACGAGTGCCGCAGAAGCCATTAACAGGATAATAGAAATAAACAGGACTCTGCCTCAGGCCAATAAGATAAGAGTATTATTGATCAGTGAGGGATGGGACCCTGCGGATACCGGAAATGAGAATGCAATGAAAGCCATTGAAATGGCAAAGCAGGATGGAATTTTCGTTATTACAGATTCCCTCCCCAAAGTATATGATCATGAAATGGATTATAAGGGCCTTGGAAGGGACCCTCTTGCCGATCCTGACGACGCAGACTCCTACGTTCCGGGAAATGATTGGGCCGGCAGGTTTTTCTTGTTCCAGCGATACACACGTGCAAGGGAAGCGCTGCTGGTACCCATGGATTCCAGGTGTACGGCGAGCCCGATAGGGCATAATGATTATGCGTTCTACAGAACCGGCGATCCGGTTATGGCCCCGGCATATATTGCAGGATTGTATGCTCTTGCCTGCCAGGTCAGGCCCGATACCGATCCTCAGTTATTCTGGGAGAAGGCCCTGGAAACAGGGGACATTGTAATTGTGAAAAATGACAATATAGAGCATGAATATAAGCTAAAAAAGATCGTCGACCCTTTAGAACTTATTCATGGATTATCATGAGAGATCGATAATCTTCGTAATAAATGTTACTTTTCTTGTGACCCGCGTCACTTATCATATGACCCCAGTATCATTATTCTTAAATATAGGTCAGACAGTGAATGCAGTGCCGATTTTCTTATGCACTAACATTAGATTTCAGGAGGATAGTTGAAATGAACCGTTTGCTAATTAGAAAGGCAGCATGTTTTCTTGCAGCTATTGCGTTGACTGCGGCAGTGAGTTCCTGCAGCAGCAATAATGAAAGTACTGATTCTCCAGAGCCTACGGTTGGAGCCGAGCAGGAACAACGGGTGATAACACTGATTACGACACCGTTGGAGCCCAATATTGCACATGCAGCAAGCGAGTACAACAATGCCCATAAAGATATTTTCATCAAGTCGACTGAACTAAAAGCCGATGAAAATTTCATAAATAAGATAGTCACAGGTTTATCGGTTGGAGAAGGCCCCGATATTATTGTCATTGATCCCTTATTGTTCCCCGCTGTCAGCAAGGTGGCAGCTTCCGGTATATTCTATGACCTCAATGAACTGATAGCCGGTGACAAGGAGTTCAAACTGCCGGATTACAATACTAAGGTACTTGATTATGGTGTGATCGACGGCAAAAGATATTTCATACCTATCTCTTATAACTTTCTCGGGTTCTATGCTAAAAAGGGAGAGCTTGAGAAAAATGGCCTTATAACGGAAGGCCCCCAGTATAATCTAAAGAATTTTGTCGATTTTGCCTGCAGCTATATGGAGGCAAATAACAACGAAGGTAAATATTTCGCCTGTACCATATCCGGACTGTTGTGCAGCGATTTTGTGAAAATCAGCGGTGTTCCAATCATAGACATAAATAAAAAGGAGACAAGGTTCTCTTCACCTGAATTCATAGAAGTCCTGAATATGTACAAGAAATTTGCAGGCACGATTCGTAAAATTGATTATTCAGAAATTGGAAGCACGGGCACATCAGGCTATGGCAGTATATTTAAATGCAAGATACCGGAATTTGAATCGGGTAATTGTCTCATAGTTGATAACAGAAGTTTGATGGGATGGGCCAAAAGTGATTTTAACCTGGATACGGAGCTCTATCTATATCCTTCCTATTATGGGGAAAGTAAAATATTGCTGCAGCCGGCCGTATCATATGGGATCAATGTGAACTGCAAATATAAAGAAGATACGTATGATTTTATCAGCCAGCTGATTTCTGAAAAATATCAGGGCAGTACGGTCAGGGAAGGAACGACAGCTAATTTTAACAAAATGTCCTTTTATATACCGGTCAATAATGATGCATTTTTACTGGATGCCACTTTTGGCTTCGGCAATGTCAGGATCGATGGCAATATGTCAGAGAGTGAAAGAATAGCGAAAAACAAGGAGCTGTTCGAGGACATCAAGAATTTCAGTAAGCCGGATGCAAAAAGAACGGAGTGGAACAGGGCGCTCCTAAACAGGATCGAAGAGCTCGGTGAGTGCGACAGGGTCGATCCGGTGGTCTATGAGATAATCGACGAGGAATGCGAGCCTTTCCTTGAAGGCAAGAAAACAGCCGAACAGACAGCAAGCATTATAGAGGATAAAATAAGGCTCTATATGTACGAGTAATGTGAGAGGTAGGTATGAGGCTAAAGACAAGGGAGGCCGTTGCCGGCTATTCATTTATATTGCCAAGCCTGTCTGGATTTGCAATGTTCTTCCTGATACCTTCTGCTGTCAGCCTGTATTACTGCTTCACCCAGGGCGTCGGGAGAAAAAAGTTCACCGGGCTGGAAAATTTGAGAGGTGTCATTAAAAGCGACTCATTTCTGCTGGCGGCAAAAAACACACTTATATTCAATCTGATCAGCGTACCGCTCATAATAGCGATCTCATTCCTGTTGGCGATGCTGTTGAATAAAAAGCTTAAAGGAATATCAAAATTCAGGACCTTTTTTGTAATGCCGATTGTGCTGCCTGTAGCTTCGGTAATATTAGTCTGGCAGATCATATTCAATGAATATGGGACATTGAATAACTTCCTGCAGAATTTCGGCATCGTACCTGTGGATTGGATGAGGACCGGCTGGTCTGTTGGAGTTCTGGTGCTGATTTACATATGGAAGAATTGCGGCTATAATGTCATCCTGTTTCTTGCAGGGCTGAACAGCATACCCGGGGAGTATTTTGAAACAGCAAGGATCGAAGGGGCGGGACGTTTTGCATGCATAAGGAAAATAACGATTCCATTTATTATACCGACAGCCTTTTTTGTATTCATCGTCTCTATGATAAATTCCTTCAAGGTATTCCGTGAGGCCTACCTGCTGGCAGGAAGCTATCCTCACCCGGCCATATACCAGCTGCAGCACTTTATGAACAACAATTTCTTCAATCTGTCATACCAGCGGCTCTCTGCGGCGGCCCTCATAATGATGGCGGTTGTATCCGCGCTTCTATCGTTCATTTATAAAATGGAAAGGCGGTTTGGAAGGAGCTTTGGCTGAGGGAGGATGAAATGCTGAAAGGAATGGCAAGGAACACTGTATATTATGCAATGCTGCTTATTATGGCTTTTATGTTTGCTTTCCCAGTATTGTACATGCTGACGAACTCATTTATGAGCAGCGCAGAAGTGTCAAGGACATATGACGTAATCTCCGGCGGTGTGTCTGATAAAGCTGGTCAACCGGTCACCATAGGGTTCACGCTGATACCTGACAGGGTCACCCTCATGCAATATTATAATGTCCTGCTAAGAAAGCCCAAATATCTTCTTATGTTCTGGAATTCCATCATCGTCACAGTACCGGTCGTTGTCGGGCAGACGCTGGTTGCTTCATTGGCCGCATTTGCATTTGCCAAGCTGAGATTTCCATTCAGGGACAAGATATTCTTTTTATATATCATTATCATGATGATGCCGTTTCAGGTGACGTTGGTGCCCAATTACATCATGCTTAGCAGACTTGACTTGTTGGGGAATTATTGGGCTATTATCCTGCCCGGCATTTTTTCAGCCTTCGGAGTTTTTCTGATGAGGCAGTTTATGATGCTTATCCCGGATGAATACTGTGAGGCGGCAAAGATCGACGGGGCAGGTTTTTTCAGAACATTCTGCGGAATAATACTGCCCCAGTGCAAAGGGGCAATTGCGTCTGTGGCGGTGCTTATATTTGTAGATAACTGGAATATGGTAGAACAACCCTTGATATTCCTAAGGGATGAAAATATGCATCCGCTGTCAATATTCCTTGCACGCATCAATAGCGGCGATATAGGTATCGCCTTTGCCTGTGGTTTTTTATACATGCTCCCCGCAATTTTGATTTTTCTGTACGGTGAAGATTATTTGATCGAAGGGATACAGCTATCAGGACTCAAATAATACGTTCCACGTTTTGAGGAGGTGGGCTATGCAGACAGAAGTGTCCCAACTAAAGGATGAAGGCAGAATCATTAATAAGGACAGAAAGAGCGTTATCAGGAAAATAGGGCTGATATTTCTTGGGGTCGTGCTGGCTTTGACCTTCTTTTCCAAAACCATCAACAGCTTTTTGCTGCCGGAGGTGGAGTGTGCCGCTCCTGTAAGCGGGTACCTTTCATGGACAGTCTATTCATCGGGAGAGGCCAGGGCGGTCGACAGAGTGAAAATATACGCCCATGGGAACTGGAGGGTCAAGGATGTCATGGTGGATACATCTTACGAGGTAACAAAGGGCTTCGATCTGGCAGTCATTGACGAGGAGGATATTAAGCTGAGTGTTATGGGCCTGGAGGTCCAACTCTTAAGAATGAAAAATGAGCTTGAAAGCTATAAAAATGCATATAAGGAAATCGACATATCCGCATATGAACAGGACGTTCAACAGGCCGGGAGACAGGTGGAGCGCGAGGAGGAGAATTATATGTCAGTCAAGGTGTTGTATGAGAGCGGCGCTGAATCATACCGGAACCTGAAGGATGCCGAAACCCGGCTGGAGGACGCTAAAGGGGCTTACAGCCGGAAGCTTGCGGCCATTGATAAGGAGAAGGAAAAGAACGAGAAGCTGAAAGATGAATATGACAGGAATATCAGGCTAAAGGAAATGGAAATAGAGCTCAGAACTCTTGAATATCAAAGGCTGACAGCAGAAATGCCGGCGGGAGGAATAATCAAGTCCCCTATAGATGGAGTTGTCAGGTCCGTCAATGTGGAAAAAGGGTCAGAGTGCGCACCGGGACAGGTCATGTTCGAACTGACGGCAAAGGACAGTCAGTTTTCTATCCAATTCAAGCTAAATGCCGAAAAGGCCGAGCTGCTGAAAGAAGGCGACAGAGTCGAGCTAGAGATGGAGGGCGGCAGAGATGGAAAGTTGTACGGCTATGTATTAAGAAAAGAATTTTTGCAAAGTGAAAGAATGTACCTTTATACATCGAATATCGTGTCGTCTGATCAGCTTTCCAGAATCCAGGACGGACAGTCGGTGAAGGTCAGTTCAAATAAGGGAAGCGAGGCTTTTCGTTTCATTGTCCCCAACAGCAGCATAATCGAGCTCAGCGACAGATATTATGTATTTATCTTAAAGAAGCAGTACGGTGTTCTAGGGGAGGAATACTACGTAAGCAGACAGGAAGTAAGGCTGGTGGAGCGTGATGCTCTCCGTTCTGCAATATCGAGCCTGGATTCCGGGGCTCAGGTAGTGACTTTCAGCAGCAAGGTGCTGGAAGATGGGATGCAGGTGAGATTGAGTGAGTGAAAAGAGTAAAGCATTCTTCTTTATATATCTTATATTGTTCACGATCGCTATATTTGAGAGTCTGGTAAGCACTTTTTATTCATCCCACGGAAAATACACCGGAAGGATCGAAATCAACCTTGATGAGACTGCTGCCATCAGTGGAGATACGATGATCACAACGGAGAATATAGGCGCACTGACAGATGCTTTAGGAAGTGATGCAAATGTGGCGTATATTAGTGAAGAGGACTCCGCTGCACGGCTCAATGATCTGGTATGCCCTGTGAGAATGGTTCTAACAAGTCCTGGTTATGTGGATTTTACCGGGCTTGAGATAGTCAGGGGAGCCTTTTTTCCGGCAGAATCCTGCAAATATGGTCAGAACGCTGCTGTTATAAGCGAAAAGCTTGCAAAGGAGCTATTTAAATCGTATGACATCCTGGGTGAAGAGTTTGAGCTGGCAGGGCAGCAATATATGGTCACAGGCATTTATAGTAATAAAAGCTCAATAATCTCACTGCTAGGATCCGACGGCGCCCAGAGGGTATATGTACCGTATGAAAGCCTGAATCAGCCTAAGGGAGCCGTGATAAAGACAATTATGATACATGATGATGACATCGCCTCAAATACATTTAGGGAAAGAGAAGTTGCAGACATAATAAGAAAGAATGTGATGGTCAATCCGGAGACGTATAGGATCACTGACTTCTATAATACCGAAATATTATCACAGCATAAAGGGCTGGTGATTTTCTTAACAGGACTTAGCCTTTGCTGCTTTATTGCGGCATGGCTGTTCAGGCATATCAGGAGGTGTGTTGTATTCTTAAGGAGTAAGAGCCGGGATTTGTATTTTGGTGAAGTATTGAAAGCTGAAAAATTGTTTGCAGTGAAATATGTTTTTGCAGCGGTGGCTGCTGTGGGCTGTATTGTGTTGATATGGAGTGCTATAAAATTCAGACTGTATATCCCTCCTGAATTTATCCCACAGGACAATGTATTCGATATCCGGTTTTATGCAGAAAGAATAACCGATGCAATCGCATTGCACAACTCATCCTATGGGTATATACCGTCACAGTACGAAATAGACTTTAATAATGTAATGAGAATAAATGCTTTTCTGGCGCTGTGTCTCACAGCAGAAGTTTTGCATGCAGTATCCAGCCTTAGGCAAGTGAGGCGCTGTATGAGACTTATCTGAGAATTAAGGAATTACTCAAGCCTGACCCCCACAATGTCTCACTTAAAAACGGCAGTAAAGTCTTTATCCTCCAGTTGTTCGTATATATCCTTGATTGGTGAATAGTCTGCTATTGGATTGTTTGCCAAGTGTAGTGTCTTAAGGTTAACTAATCCACTGAGAGCAGTAATATCGGTGACATTATTCTCTGACAAGTGAAGCTTTGTCAGGTTCACCAGCTCTGAAAGGCTGCTTATGTCACGTATTGAATTTCCATGAAGATCCAACTCCTTCAGGCTCTGAAGTTTTTTTAGCACACTGATGTCGCTGACCTTGTTGAAAACAAGACCTAAGTAACTCAGGTGTTCCATAGAAGCTAAAGGTGAAATATCGCTAATGTCATTGATCGCCAGATATAGCCAGGTCAGTTTGTTAAGTTTTTCCAGAGACTTTATATCTGAAATATTAAGATCCAACAGGTTCAGTGTCTCCAGGTTTGTTAATTGAGATACTGGGGTGATATCTTCGACCGAGTTGTTTCCGAGGCTCAGGAATTTTAGTTTTGTAAGTGATTCCAACGGTTTAATCGATACTACTTTATTATTTGTTAAATCTAGATACTCTAGATTTGAAAGTCCGCTTAGTGCATCAATGTTGCTTATTTGATTTCTGCCTGCAAGAATATAAAAAATCTGGTCAAGTTCTCTTATGGGCTCAATATTAGTTATATTATTATTTTGAATATATAAAACCTTCAATTTTTTACAATACTGGAGGCCCTCAAGAGAGTTGATTTTCATTCCCTCAGCGTTGATTTCTTTTATTTTAAGCAAATCAGAAGCAAATAGGTCACCTTCCTTTTTACCTGTTATCTCCCTTATTTTTGCTTCCAAATTTGGATCAACTATTTTGACCGGATCGGTGCTGATTTTTATGAATCCCGCATCGGCGGCAGCTTCTTCATCTATAGATCCATCTACATAAATAAGCTTCTCCAGCAGTGTCAAGTTCGAGCCTTTAAAGTTTGTTGAAAGAGTATTGAACATAATACCTACAATATCATCTCTAGTGAAGCTATCCTTAGTTGCATAGTAGTGTAGGTCGTTATTATCAAGTAACCCAATTTCCAGTGTTTTATTCATATACTCTTTATGATTGAAGTCACCTTCCTTTTCATTATAGCCTAATACCCTCAGTGAAAATGTTATATACTGATCTAATGAAACATACTGAGCTGACCCGAAGAGACTTGATGAAACTCCTGTAGTAATATTGTTTTCATACAGGTATCCTACATATTTATCTGCCCAGGAAGGAACATCTGAAAACGGGTGTGTATATTGCTTATTTTGTAGTTCCTTCTCTTTTCCCAGCATCCGCACAAGTATTACGGCAACTTCAGCCCTTGTCGGTCTTCTTTCTAAAGCAAACCCGTTTGCATCACCCTTCATCAGACCGATCTTTGATAATCTTTCTGAAAGTTCACTATTCCTGATATCATTATTTTCAGAAAACACATTTTGGGATAGTACAACAATAATCAAAAGACTTGTTATAAAAGCAATTGCGATTTTCTTACTGTACATTTTAGTTCTCTCCTCACGTAGGATATTCTGTGACGATTGGGAGACTGTAATGGGAGCCTCGAAAGATTTTATTTTATGTTATCAATATAATAATACACAAATTTACAAATAATTGCAAACGGTGTTAGACATCCTGATAAGTCAACACCCGGGATCATAGTCACCAAAAAGGGATATCGGCAGTATCAAGGGGGACGGCAGCACATTCCATTCCAAAGGCTCTTATTTCCCAAAGACTTGACATGTATGTTGATTTATGACACTATTAGGGTATAATAAGTGTTGGGAGAATACACTATATGAAACGTAAGATCGCAAATGATTTGGAAAAGTGGAAGGCTTCATCCGGCAGGATGCCGCTTATCATACATGGCGCAAGACAAGTAGGAAAGACATACAGCGCTTTGTCTTTCGGAAAGGAACAGTACAAAAATACTGCCTACTTCAACCTTGAAGATAGTGTTGAATTATCAAACATATTTGAGAGGGACCTAAATCCTGATAGGATCATTAAAGAACTTTCCGCCAAATCGGGACAATCCATATTAAAAGGAGATACTCTCATTATATTCGATGAGATACAAGCGTGTGAAAGAGCATTAACATCGCTGAAATACTTCTGCGAAAATGCGCCGGAATATCACATTATTGCAGCCGGCAGTCTTTTGGGAGTTGCGGTCAACAGAGAGAAGTATTCCTTTCCTGTGGGCAAGGTGAATATGATCACTTTGTACGCTTTGGATTTCGAGGAATATTTATGGGCGCTCGGCAAAGAGCAAATAGCGGGATTAGTGCATACTTGCTATGATAATAATGAACCTTTATCCATCCATGATACTGCTATGGATCTGTACAGATCATACATTCTGACGGGAGGTATGCCGCAGGCAGTAATGGAATATCTAAGGGAGAGCGACTACAATTTCGTGATGGCTGCTCAAAAGAACATTAATGACGCTTATATAGCTGATATGGCAAAGTATGCAACACCCAATGAAACTGCAAAAATCATGGCAGCGTTCAACAGTATTCCATCCCAGTTGGCAAAAGATAATAAAAAGTTTCAGTATAAAATTATTAAGTCAGGTGCCAGAGCATATGAATTTGAAACACCTCTTGATTGGCTGAAGGCGTCCGGGGCAATCATTAAATGTCATAAGGTCACAGAGGGCAAACTGCCTCTTTCCGCATATTCAGACAGCACATCATTTAAGGTGTACATGACAGATACCGGGTTGCTTTGCTCCAGATTTGGTATTCCCGCAAATGCAATACTGGTTGATATGCCAGGCTTTGAAGGATTCAAAGGCACGTTGGCCGAAAATTACGTTGCAGCTGCATTGACCAGTAATGGCTACACTCCATACTACTGGGAATCGCAGGGAAAAGCAGAAGTGGACTTTGTAATTCAGGACAGCGAAGGAAACATTATACCGATAGAAGTCAAGTCAGCGGATAATGTGCGTTCGAAGAGCCTGAACCAATATATTGCCAGGTATAAACCGAAGTATTCAGTCAGGATTTCGGCAAGAAACTTCGGGTACGAAAATGGAATCAAATCAGTTCCGTTGTATGCGGTTTTTTGTATTTGAATTAATGTATATATTTGAGGAGACGGGAATATTTCAAGCCTGACCCCCATTAAAGGATTTTGGCAAAACATGTCGAATACCCATAAAAGCTAGTGAATTTTGGTAAATATCTTATAAATGGTATTTTTATTGGAGGCAGGAATTGAAATCCATTGCTTTTTTTGATACCGAAATAAAACAGGATAGCGGAAAGCTTCTGGATATCGGCAGCATCAAGGGGGATGGCAGCACGCTTCATTCCAATCATCCAGCTGAATTTATCCGATTTATTCAGGGGTCGCAGTATTTATGCGGACATAATATTTTCAAGCATGATTTGAAATATATTCAGGGCATTCTTGATACATCGGGCATGTCAAGTTCGTCGGGTGCAGCGGGTAACAAGCCTTTGTATATTGACACACTGTACCTGTCCCCTCTATTGTTTCCTGCAAGGCCGTACCATGCACTAGTGAAGGATGACAAGCTGCAAAGTGATGAACTCAACAACCCTCTCAATGATTCCATAAAGGCCAGAGATCTGTTTTTTGACGAGGTAACGGCCTTTCAGCGTCTAGATGACAGCATGAAGCGAATCTTTTACTACCTACTGAAGGATCAGAAGGAGTTTCGCGATTTCTTTCACTTCCTGGATTACAGAAGATTTGAATGGAACATTGAAGCTGTTATTAGAAAAAAAGTCTATTCTAAAATATGCGAACAGTCAAATATCAGCGACATGGTCAGCCATTACCCTGTGGAACTGGCTTATTGCCTCGCTTTAATCAACGCAGACAGCCGCTTCTCCATCACTCCTCCATGGGTCTTGCGGAGCTACCCGAATGTGGAGCGCCTGATGTATCAGCTTCGTAGAAAGCCCTGCCTGAAGGGGTGTGTATACTGCAATGAAGCGCTGGACATCCATAAAGGACTTAAGCGGTTTTTTGGATTTGATACCTATAGGACATATGCGGGGGAGCCTTTACAGGAAAAAGCAGTGGCTGCCGCTGTTGCCAACAAATCGCTGCTGGCCGTTTTTCCAACCGGCGGCGGAAAATCAATCACCTTTCAGGTGCCGGCTTTGATGAGCGGTGTCAGTTCAAACGGGCTGACGGTCGTTATCTCACCTCTGCAGTCATTGATGAAGGATCAGGTGGATAATCTTGAAAAAGCCAGTATTACTGACGCTGTTACAATAAATGGCCTGCTAGACCCTATCGAACGTGCAAAATCGATGAAACGTGTAGAAGATGGCTCCACCAGCCTTCTTTATATATCGCCCGAGCTGCTGAGATCCAGAACCATTGAACGGCTGCTGCTTGGAAGAAACGTAGTGCGGTTCGTCATTGATGAAGCCCATTGCTTTTCGGCATGGGGGCAGGATTTCAGAGTAGATTATCTACACATCGGCGACTTCATTAAAAGTTACCAGGAAAAGAAAAACCTTGCGGAGGGTATTCCGGTCTCCTGCTTTACCGCTACTGCCAAGCTGAAGGTAATCGAGGATATACGGGACTATTTCAGGGATAAGCTGTCCATTGAAATGGAAGTATTTAAAACAAGTGCGGCCAGAACAAATCTGCATTATAAGGTATTTGAAAAAGAAAGTGATGATGAAAAATATAATGCTGTCCGTGATCTGGTTGAAGGGAAAAACTGTCCGACCATCGTTTATGTGTCAAGGCGGAAAAGAGCGGAGGAGCTTACCTTCAGACTTAGCAAGGATGGCTTTACGGCAAGGGCGTTCCATGGAGATATGGACAACCAGACGAAAGCCGAAAATCAGAACGCTTTTATCCGGGGTGAGGTTTCCGTTATGGTGGCTACTTCCGCGTTTGGCATGGGTGTAGATAAAAAGGATGTCGGGATGGTCATACATTATGAAATCTCAGATTCGCTTGAAAACTACGTCCAGGAAGCGGGAAGGGCTGGACGGGACGAAAACATCTCCGCCGACTGCTATGTTCTCTTTAACGACGAAGACCTGAACAAGCACTTTATACTGCTAAACCAGACAAAAGTGAGCATTCAGGAAATTCAGCAGATCTGGAGGGCGATAAAGAATATTACCAGATTCCGGTCCAAGATATCCCAATCTGCACTGGAGATAGCACGCAGCGCCGGTTGGGACGACAATATCTATGATTTGGAAACGCGGGTCAAAACAGCCATCTCCGCATTGGAGGAGGCGGGCTACCTGAAGCGAGGACAAAATAATCCGCACGTTTACGCAGACAGCATTCTTGTGAAAACTGCCAAAGAAGCTATCGATAGGATCAATAGTTCCTCCCGCTTCGATGAAAGACAAAAAGTGCATGCAACCAGGATCATCAAATCGTTGATTTCCAGCAGCCGCGGACAATGGTTCGAGGACGCGGAGGCAGAATCCAGGGTTGACTATCTTGCCGACCGTCTGGCATTGGAAAAACGGGAGGTCATTGAAGCTGTCAACCTGCTTCGTGAGGAAGGGATACTTGCCGATAGGAAGGATTTGATTGGATTTGTTCGAAAAAAGGAAGGCAAGAACCGCACCCAAAACATTTTGAAATCCTATGGCAAGCTGGAACAATTCCTTCTCACTGTGATCGAGAGAGAAGAGAAGACAGTCCATATTAAGGAACTGAATGAGCAAGCGGAGCAATTTGGCTGTAAGGATGTAACGCCCGGCAGGATCAAGACAATATTAAACCTATGGACGATAAATAAGTGGATCAGGCGTCAGACAGTTTCGCCGAATCATATTGCTGTAATGGGGATTCTTGACCGGAAAACAATGAGACACAATCTGGAGAAAAGGCTTGAGCTGTCTCATTTCATCCTGGAGTATCTACCTGAGATCACCAATAGAACTTCATATGAACAGGAGAGTACTTCTGAGGAGATACCTGTCGAGTTCTCCTTATTGGAACTGAAAGAGCAATATAATAAACAACTGACTCTGGGTGCGACTCCGGCATCGCGCGCGGATGTTGAAGATGCGTTGTTTTACCTGACGAGAATAGATGCCATCAAAATAGAGGGCGGTTTCCTGGTAACATATAACGGGATGACCATCGAGAGGCTCGAGCAGGATAACAAAAAGAGGTACAAGCTGGAGGATTACGAGAAGCTGCGACTGTTTTACGAGAATAAGGTACAGCAGATCCATATTGTCGGAGAGTACGCCAGGAAAATGATCGATGACTATAATGCGGCGCTGGAATTCACCGATGATTACTTCCAGCTCAATTACAGCGCCTTTCTGAATAAATATTTCAGGGGAAGCCGGGGCAGCGAGATCAAAAGAAATATTACACCGGCAAAATTCAGGCAGCTATTTGGTGAATTATCGGCAACTCAGTTGAAAATAATCAATGACAAGGACTCAAAACATATCGTTGTAGCCGCCGGGCCGGGAAGCGGCAAAACCCGTATTCTTGTGCATAAGCTGGCGTCACTGATGCTGATGGAGGATGTCAAGCATGAACAAATGCTGATGGTCACATTCTCACGGTCTGCTGTGACGGACTTTAAAAAGAGGCTCCTAAAGCTGATCGGAAATGCGGCCAACTTTATCGAAATTAAAACCTTCCATTCCTATTGCTTTGATTTTCTTGGCAAAGTCGGAACCATAGAGAAGTCGGAAAATGTAATACAGGAGGCGATCCAAAAGATCCGCAGCGGGGAGGTCGAATCAGGGCGAATCACAAAAACGGTGCTTGTTATCGATGAGGCACAGGATATGGATGCCAACGAATATGAGCTAGTCAGGACGCTCATGGAATATAACGAGGATATGCGGGTCATCGCCGTCGGAGATGACGACCAGAACATTTTTGCGTTCAGGGGCTCAAGCTCAGAGCACATGAAAAAGCTAATGCGTGAGGAAAATTCGGCCTTATACGAGCTGATCGAGAATTACAGAAGCAAAAGAAACCTGGTGGATTACTCCAATGGGTATGTAAAAAGGATAGCAAACAGACTCAAAAAAACGCCAATCATCTCCAAACAGGACGATAATGGCAAGATAAAGCTCTTTTGCTACAGTAGTGGCAACCTGATAGAACCACTGGTAAAAAATGTTATTTTGTCGGACTTGTCAGGGTCTACCTGTATATTGACGTTAACGAATGAAGAAGCGATGCAGATTACCGGTCTCCTTTTGAAAAGTGGTATGCCGGCCAGATTGATCCAAACCAACGAAGGCTTCAATTTGTACAATCTTCTGGAAGTGAGGTTCTTCCTGAACCAGCTTCAATTGCCGGACGGTGTGCCTGCCATAGACGATGAAGCCTGGACAAATGCTAAACGTAAGCTTGAGGAACAGTTCGCCAAAAGCACGAATCTGGAGGTGTGCAGAAACCTGATCAGCGATTTTGAAGCCACAAATACAAGGATAAAATACAAGTCCGACCTGGACATTTTCATCCGGGAATCCAAGCTGGAGGACTTCAGCGGCGGAGATATGGAAACCATTTTTGTTTCAACCATTCACAAGGCAAAGGGCCGCGAATTCGATAATGTATTTTTAATGCTGGACAGACCGGGTAATGGCTCTGAGTCGGAGGAAAGCAAGCGTCTGTTGTATGTGGCGCTCACAAGGGCAAAACGCAACCTGACCATTCACTATAACGGCAGATTTCTGGATTCCATCAAGGTGGAAGACCTCGTGCAGATGAGTGATCCCGGTATTTACAAACCACCGGCACAGCTGGCCATGCAGCTCTCATACAAGGATATATGGCTTGACAGCTTTGCAGAATGCCAAAGCAGCATATCACGGCTCATGGGCGGAGATGTCTTGAAGATAACAGGTGACTGGTGCTGTGACGCTGGCGGAAGAAAGATATTCCGTTTTTCTAAAGCCTTTCTTCAGAAGATTGAAGAAATGAGGCAGAAAAACTATATTCCCAGGTATGCCAAAGTAAGGTTTGTGATCTACTGGCAGAAAGAGAACTCGGAGCAGGAGATACTGATTGTGCTGCCGGAGGTGTACTTTGAGAGGTGGGAATAAGCGTGATGTACAAGTCACAATCGACGGACCGACACTTGAAGCCAGCAGAGTTATTGCAGAAACATTACCATTGATAAGAGGAGTATTATAAATGAAACTTAATAAAAGAAATATACTTTTTTTAGCACTTATATTTATTATAGGATTTCTAATCTATACAATTATATATAATGATATAGAGTCAGAACAAACACCTAAAAAAGACAGAATAATTTCAACTTTTTATAAAAATCCTACTACGTTTAATAAAATTGTTAATTACATTAATGAGATGGATGGTTTTTTCTCATTCTATTATAACTATGATAAGAAAACGTATATAAGTAAGAACGATTTAGGTGATTCTGAAATGGAGATTTTAATTGATAATGATATTGAAAACGATTTTATATACTTAGCAGAGGAGTTGAACTTTCGATATGTTATTGAGGGGAAGGATTATATCCTGTTTATCCAAGAACATTCGCCTCACGAGCAAGGAATAGTATATTCAAAGAATAATATATCAGGTGTATTTAATGAAGAAATATACATAGAAGATAATTGGTATTATTATGTTCAAACATATGAATAACTGGCATATGAAGTAATTACGTCACAGAAGCAACGTCTATAAATGTCGGCTGATTGCATGGCGAAGACAAAGGATTTTGACAAAATATGTCGAATACCAATAAAAACTAGAGAATTATGGCAAATGTTTCTATTGGAAGTAGGACACTCATGGAATATAACTAGGATATGCGAGTCATTACCGTCGGAGATGATGACTAAAATAACAGGGGGCTTATGTGGAAAATGAAATAACTGACCCAAAGAAAAAGGAACAAAATAAAAACGAAGAATTCAGTCTTACCAAAATTATAGAGGGGATTGGGTTATTTACTGCAGCTATTGCAGTGTTATCGGTAGTAAGCGCGATTATTTATAGGTATATTAGTTTGGGAAGATGTCTATATTTTGACTTTGACATAGATCATTACGATTTTTCGCTATCAAATACATCAACACTGGTATTCCTTTTATCAGTAATAACTGGAATTGTTGCTGGCTTTTTAAGTTTATTAGCATATATTCTGTTGAATAAATTATTAATGTATGTAAATAGAAAACTATTTAAAGTTATTATTAGTATGATAATTTGTATTTTATATATTTTATTTACAATATTTATTACTAGATTTTTCATTCCCGAGGAAAGGATAGCTTTTATTTTTTGGTTTATGTTATTAGTTTTCACAATAATAACGTCTGCAATAATATTGATTTTCAATATAAACAAATGGAAAAGAAAAATAATCTATTCATCTGCTGTGATTATTATGATGCTATTAGTAATTGCACCGATTTGTATGAGAATTCAATATGAAGAAGCAAAAGATCAGAAAACATTTCCTATAATCGTAGAAAAAATTGATGGAGAAACAAATTATTATGTAGTTATTAGTGAAGGAAAAGAGAAATATTCTTCCTATCTATGTAAGATGCAGGAAGAAAGTGGGAATGGTGTATTGTATATTATTATTGATGTTCATAAATATTTTAATGTTAATGATACTAGAACGACTAAGGTAGAGTTTCAAGAAGTTAAAAGAAATATTACTACTCCTTTGAGTGTAAATGATTTTGCTAATTGATATAAAATATCTACTTGCTATATATGATGAAATTGTGGTAAGAAAGAATTTTTGACACACTAGTTATCATTGATAAAAAATGAGAGACCCAAAATAAGGAGTGATAGCTTTGGGTTCGATTACATATAACAAGCTCGTTAGAGACAAAATCCCTCAAATTATTGAGAAATCCGGCAAAATCGCTGTTGTTGAAACTCTTGATAATGAAGAGTATAAGAGACTGCTGGATGTTAAGCTTAATGAAGAACTGCAGGAATACTTGTCCGACGATAGTGACGATAGTATCGAGGAGCTTGCCGACCTGGTTGAAGTTGTTTATGCAATTCTTAAGTATAAAGGTATTGATATAGATGAGTTTGAAGCTATTCGACTGAAAAAAGCCGCTGAACGCGGAGCTTTTGAAAAGAGGCTATTTCTAAGAGAGGTCTTGGAGAAGTAGAATTGTAATGGAACAAGAAATCAAGTATACAACAAGTGTTGCGAGCATAGCAGAAGACATGTTTATTGAGACATTCTGTGATGTTTTCGGACCGGATAAAACTCAATATCTATCGATTCAGCACCCTTTTGTAGATATTTACGGGAACAGAAGGTTTATTGATTTTGCGCTCGAGAACGAAAGCCTGAGAATTGCGATAGAAATAGATGGCGAAACATTTCATCGTCCGGGTAGGGTTTCAAGCAACAAGTATTATGATGATCTTCTGAAGCAAAACAGCCTTATATATAGCAATTGGAAGGTATACAGATGGGCATACAACCAGCTCAAGAATCAACGTGAAAAGGTTAAGGATGAACTTATAACCTTTGTCGGAGAAATGCCCGAATTCAAACTGATTGAAGACTACCTGCCCAAGCAAAAGGGCAAGATCCTTGAACTGAAGGAGCATCAACAGTCTGCAATAGATAACCTGAACAAAATGAGGGAAAACGGGGAGAGCATTGCGCTTTTATATCATGCAACGGGAACAGGTAAGACGGTTACTGCTGTCAGCGATGCCAAACATTGCGGAGATAGGACGCTTTTCCTTGCGCATACCAGAGAGCTTGTTACTCAGGCGAAAGAAACGTTTGAGGATGTATGGCAGGACAAGCAAGTCGGCATGTATGTGGCAGAACAAAAGGATGCGGATGCATATGTAGTCTGCGCCAGTATACAGAGTGTTGCTCAGAACATAGAGCAGTTTAAGCCCGATGACTTCGGATATATCATAATTGATGAATGTCATCATGGTACGGCAAATACTTATAAGAAGCTTCTTGGGTATTTCAAACCTAAGTTCACCCTGGGATTGACAGCAACACCTGAGAGGACTGATGGAGAGGATTTGTTGGAGCTCTTCAGAAATGTGGCCCACAAGCTGGATTTGAAAACAGCTGTAGAAATCGGTGAACTCACATCTGTTCGTTGTATCAGGATCAAGACAAATGTGGATCTGTCAACTGTAAGAATAAACGGTATCAAGTATTACTCGCAGGATCTGGAGAGCAAGCTGTACGTGCCGGAAAGAAATAGAATTATTATCGATACATATCTGCAGTATGTGAAAAACAAAAAAACTGTTGTGTTTTGTGCTTCTGTAAAACATGCAGAGGAGATTTCTAGGCTTTTCAATGAGAATGGAGTCTCTTGTGAGGCGGTTTCGGGGAATTTGAATAACACTGAGAGAACCAGAATTCTTAGTGAGTATGAAAATGGAAGCATTAATGTATTGTGTGCATGTGACCTCTTGAATGAAGGCTGGGACAGCCCGAGGACTGAAGTGCTCTTTATGGCCAGACCTACAATGTCCAAGACTCTGTATATACAGCAGCTTGGCAGGGGAATGCGCAAATGTGAAGGCAAGGAATATCTTATGGTCTTTGACTTTATCGATAATGCCAGCCTATTCAATGCTCCATACTCTATTCATAGATTGTTGAATATCAAGGAGTACAGACCGGGGCAGATGGTGCTGGCACCAAAGAAGCAACTGGAACTTGACGCGGATTTGTTTTCCAGAGGTGAAAAGCCTGAGATTTGGCTGGACTTACCGATTGATGTTGCAGATTATGAACTGATTAACCTTTTTAACTGGCAGGATGAAGCTAAAGACATGATATCGCAGCTTGAGTTTGTCAGGATGGTAGATGTTCAGACCGAAACTGTTGAAAGATATATCCGGGAAGGAATGGTAAAGCCCGACCTAGAGGTTCCTGTAGGAGACAAACGAAGTTTCAAGTATTTCAGGGAAGACACTGTTCGAAAATATGCCGCCGAATTTGGATGGGAGCTTATAACAGCAGCCAATATGAAAGACAAGTTCATGGAAATGGTAAAGACTATGGATATGAGCTTTTCATATAAGCCTGTCCTCCTGAAGGCTATGTTTGAACATGTTGACGAAAGCGGCAGGGTGCGTATCGAAGATATAGTTGACTATTTTATTAACTTCTATGGTGACCGGAAAGATAAGGGCCTTTTTGTTGAGAAGAGGTCCAGTATATATTGCAAAGACGGATTTACGCGTAAGGATGCAGAGAGGAATATTTTTGCCAATCCATTCAAAAGGTTCGAAGATATGCGGTTTATGAAGAGATCCCGCGAGATTGAATTTGTTGAGTTTAGTAAGTACGTGTTTAAAAAGCTTACGAAAGATGATATCGCCTGGATCAAGATGCACTGCGACAAGAAGCTGGAGGAGTATTATGGGAGATATATGATGGAGAAAGGGGAGTAGAGGGAAAAGATGCTCAGCGATTGTTATGTCTACAAAAAAGAAGTGGATTGGTCTTTACTGAACCAAGGATTGAGTATACCTCTCGATATTCAGGTCATCTTCCATAATAATATTAAGAAATTTATCAGCCGTGGTGAATCAAAGGACATATTTCTTGTGCTGGATGGGGTTTCATATAAGGTGAAACTTGTTAATCAAAAGTTCAATGAAATAAGATACCCCAATCACAAGGATATTCTGCAGATCAGGTATAATCCAAACAGCGAAATAGCTGATAAACTCAGAAGGAGCTTTGCGAATACATATAGATACCTTCTTGAGCAGAGGAGCACACTGAAGGATGGACAAAGACGGTATTTTCAGATTCAGGAAGAGAATAAGGAATTCTTGGCAATATATACAACGGAATATGAGGATACATATGTTTTAGAGTGTATCACTAAGCCTGAATTAGCAGAAGCAAGAAGCCTTTTATTACATGAAGATGAACAGGGTTATGAAGCATCTGTTAATTATCCTGTTACAGATTCAACAGTATCAATAGAAACAATTCAACAATTAGCAAAGATAAGGAAGTTAAACAGGGCTATAGGGGACAACCTTAAAATGCTATATGAGTACAAATGCCAGATATGCGGCGACAACTTCGGCAAAAGATATGATGCTCATATTGTTGAATCGCATCATATTAATCCTTTTGTGGTTTCTATAAATAATGATGCGGCAAATCAAATAATCATCTGTCCAAATCATCATAGGGTGATACATAGGGCAGAGCCTGTGTTTGACAGAGGTAGGCTGTTGTTTGTGTATAAAAATGGAGTGGAAGAAAGGTTACTTCTAAATAAGCATTTATCAGTAGGATAAGTGTGTTAGTGTTAAATATGAAGCAGGCGATTCATAATGTTGGTTTGTTTATCGTAGACGGAATCTAATGAGGAGTTGGAAGTTAATTTTCGAACAGAAAGCCAATAAAAGTTAATTGAAATAAAAAGTATTCTGTGCATTGGTATAAGTTTTTAAGGGTAGCTAATTTGCGGATATATCACATTTCTTATAATTGTATTGAGTTTTCCGAGTAATTTTCTTGTAGATAGTTGGTGAAACGTATGAATGAATATAAAAGAATGTATGCGAAAGACAATTTAATGCGAGCATGGAGATGGATTTTATCAAATCCGGATTATAGATATAAAAGTTATTTTCGTGAGGCTTATAGTGCATATAACATGGCAGCAGATGAGAATATAAAGTATCTGAAGTATAGATTAAAAAACGGGATTTATATTATAGGTGTGCCTTCAAAAGTTTATTCACCAAAGAAATCCGGTATTCTTAGACCATATACACTGATTCCGGTCGAAGATCAGGTTGTGTATCAGGCATATATTAATATAATTGCAGAAGCTTTAAATGATAAAATTAAGTATCGACATTATAAAACTGTGTACAGTAATATTTATGCTGGCAAAAGAAGTATATGGTTTTATAAAAAATGGGATAATGGGTATAGAGCATTAAACTCAGCTATTAAGGCTTTGTACAAACAAGGCTATATGTATGCCGCATCTTTTGATTTGACATCATTTTATGATAGCATCGATCATGAGATAATCCGGCAATTTCTACGGATATTAAAATTTGATGGCGATTTTATTGATGGATTACTTGAATTCTTAAAAAGAATGTCAACAAACACTAATATAATTAAGACTAATGGTATACCCCAAGGGCCGCTTGCCTCAGGACTACTATCTGAATTAATTTTGTCTTACATTGATGAAAAAGCAGAACACAAAATTATCAAGGATGATGTGATGTATTTTAGATATGTGGACGACATAAAGCTAATGTCGAAAAATCCAGTAAAATTACAGAAGGCGCTATCAATTTTGGATTACTATTGTAAGCAAATAGGACTTTACCCACAGACTTCTAAAATAGATATCCATCAGATAGAAGATGTTGAAAATGAAATCAAGAATATAAGCGGCTTAGATTATGAGGTCAAGATAGATCAAAAACAAGACAAGGTTAATTCGACTATTTACAAGTTAATAAAAAACTACCAAATTTTAGATGAAACAAAATTCAAAATTTATCTGGCGAATGCTCGTTCTGATTCAAGGTTAGCCTGTAAACTAGTTGGGCTTCTTCCGCATAACGTTAATTTGATTGATAACATAGGTAGATATCTTGAGAATTATACAAGAAAAATACCGGCAAAAGTTTTTAAATGTATATTTGATTACCTTAAATCAGAGGAAGTATTTCAATACTTAAATAGTGTTTTAGTTAAATCTATAAAAAATAAGTTGCGTCCTTCTGACTATTTATTACTCGTTGACTTTTTGTATAAACGTTATAAAAACAGAAGCAAAACGAAGCTTGTGCCATCATACAAAGCGGAAATTTTGTCAATATTAATCGCGAACAATAAAATTGCCTATCGTAGCATTCAGAAATTGCTACGGGATGAAAAAGATTTTAATGTTATTAAATCCATTATTGGTAGCGTAACTGTGGACATCATTGGAGAGGCGTCATTTATTGATTTGCTAAATATCTGTCTGAAAAAGGATGAAAAAGACTCGGCACTGATAGCTGCCTATCTCATAATACAGAATAACTTAGAGATAGAATTTAGTTTATCGGGAGTTAATCAATCGGCTCAAATAACCCTGAAAGTTTCGAATAAAATTAACCGAATTAGACCAACTAAAAGTATAATACCCGAATGCCTTAATAAGATTTGTGAAACGTCCATTAATTTCGATAATTTTAAGTGGAGAAGTTTTTTTGGAACGCAACATGACATTGCCCAACAACGTATGCTTATTGCCTTAGCATATGCCAAAACAGATATAACAGCATTTGTAAACATAATGGACTCATTTAATGATTTATTCCTCTATAAACTCTCATTGGTTGATGCTAGTATTGGTGTATATCAGCTTGGAAATATCGGAGGATTTCTAAATCCCGGGTCAGCTTTACAAAGTAAATATCCTAAAATCGATAAAATGTGCAAAGTAATACACGAAAAGCGAAAAGAATCCCTTTTATCACATCCTGTAAGCAGGAAAACGCATAAATTTACAAATAGGATAGAATATAAATTCATATATATGGCGGGAGTGTCTCACGAACTGTGTAAATGGTATAATCTAACAATATCTTGTTCATACTAATAATGCTTTTATTCATGCGCAGGATAGGGCAACGCTGAGGAGCGACCCGAGCGGCACATGAGGTTTGGCAGGGCGGCGGGTTTGTATCTGAGCCGCCTTTTTACTGCCGCCCTGGAAAACAAAAGCGAAAAACCTCGGGGGTACGGGGGCAGAGCCCCTGTGCTACGAAGCCATTTTCCCCTGCAGCCGATCCTCAAAAAATATCATCAACTGGCCAATTATTATTCCCCAGTCTCGGATCGGCATACTCCACTTCTTTGATATTTCCTGTATCGATAGATAAACTGATTTTCTTACTGCATCATCTGTCGGATAAATTGCCTTAGTTTTGGTAAACTTGCGTAGCATCCGATGAAAACCCTCAACTGCATTGGTGGTATATATCAGTGTTCGAACTTCTTGCGGATACTTGAAGTAAGTGGACAATTCTGCCCAATTTGCATCCCATGATTTTAAGATCTGCGGATATTTTTTTCCCCACTTTTCACGAAAATCTTCCAGTTGATATTCCGCATCCTCCAGAGTCGGAGCGCCATACACGCGCTTCAGGTCAGCCATAACCGGCTTGATATCCTTATATGACACATATTTTGTGGAACTGCGAATCTGGTGTATCACACATAATTGTTGTTCTGTTTTTGGAAAAACCGTCTCTATTGCACTCGAAAAACCGCTAAGATTGTCGCGGCATGCGATAAAAACGTCTTCTACACCCCGATTTTTCAGCTCATTGCACACTGTAGTCCAAAAACTCGCACTTTCGTTATCCGATAGCCACATTCCTAGAATTTCCTTGTGTCCTTCCAGATTTATCCCAAGAACGGAGTACAGGCATTTGTTAATAACACGGCTGTCCTTTCTGACTTTGAATACTATCCCATCCAAAAAGACGATTGGGTAAATTGCCTCGAGCGGACGTGACTGCCATTCGACAACAGCCGGCATCAGTTTGTCGGTAATCCGGCTGATGAGGCTGGCCGAAGCTTCCACCCCGTATATGTCGCGAAGGTGGTCCTCGATGTCCCGGGTAGACATTCCTTTGGCATACATAGCCAAAACCCTTGTTTCAATATCATCTGTGCGAGTTTGCCGCTTTTCGATGGCTTGCGGCTCAAATGAACCGTTCCTGTCGCGAGGGACACTGATTTCACTCTCGCCCCATTCGCTTTTTATAGTCTTTTTGCCGTAACCATTGCGGCTATTGCCGCTGTTATTTCCCAGAACGCTGTTTTTCTCATAGCCCAAATGTTCGTCCATTTCGGCTTCAAGCATTTTTTCAAGTGCTCCGGAAAATAGATTCTTGAGTTTTGCCGTCAGTTCGGCAGGGTTTGTACATCCCTCGCTGATTAGTGCTGCAAGCTGTATTTCCTTTTCGTCTAACTGTGCCATTGTAATATCTCCTTTTCATTTAATATATTGGAGATTATTGCCATTTACACAGTTGTCAATACAGCCTCTATATGGCCAGAAAACTTTTATCAGATGGGTTTAGCGAGCTCATATCGAATAGCCCAATTTGAAGAAAGAATACAAACAATAGAGTCGCTAGCTCAAGATACCATACTATAGTGTTTTTAATTTTCTTTTGCTACTCAAAACTTAGAAGACTTCATTAGTAAATGGTATTTTCGGGCATTCATGCAGTTCTCGCGGGATTGTGAATGCAATTACAAGCCTGTGTATTCTACGATATTTCAAAAGCTCTGATTTGGAAAGATGCACTAGAAATTTGAGTTCCTATGACCAGGTCCTCGGGAGTATCGAAATGACTATCGTTAGGGACTATAATACCTCACTGATAACGCCGATCTCGAATCCGTGGTGATATGATACGAAATCCCATATAGTATTTATTGATTATTGATTTCAAAAGAGTGTCGGGAGTGTCCTGTAAACTCCAATATGAGTCCCCTGTTGTATGTACCACCATTATTTAATACGCTGTATACTGTCATTTTGTATTGTATCCTTAATACTCTGCCATTGAGATAAGTGTTTTTTTAGACTTTCAATCAAGCAATCAATACTATAAATAAAATCTTCCCTTTCATCTATTTTCATTACTTTATAGGATCCAATTACATCATCTGGTATAGGATAAGCAGATGGAATTCTATTCAATAAAAATCTTACTTTCTCTAATATTGGTAAGTTCTCATCTTGAAATATTTCATTCGTACTAATAGTATTATCCGATACTATATGAGGCTTTTGAAGTTTCTCTGTAATTTTTTCATTTTTCTTTTTTATGCTTGAACAATATTCTTCATATGTATTTAGAAGTCTAGTATGATTGTACTTTAAGAAGGATTCTTTATTTTTAGGTTTAATATCTTTTGATGAGAATAGAATAGAGATTTTTTTTGCATCATTTACTGGAATTCCTTCTTTTGCAATTTTTATCGCAACTTGATCTCGATATTCAATGGGTATATCTTTAACTTGCAATGCCTGTTGTTCTGTCAATCCATCTTTTTTGATATCATTACCTTTATGAATTAACATTTTTACAGTACTACCAAAATTTAATAGGGATAATTTGTTAGATATATACCTCTCGGTCTTGCCTAAAGTGCTTGCGAGATACTTGACAGATATTTTCCAATTTTCGTTATCCAAAGCCTTTCGATATGCTTGTGCTTCTTCTATAGGCGTAAAACCTTCTCTTTGAATATTTTCTGCAAGCTGTTGAAAAAAAATATCTTGCTCGCTTATGTCGTCTGCAAGTATTGCATTAATAAATGATTTGCCTAATATTTTACAGGCTTTAAATCGTCTGTGCCCAAAGATTATTCTATAACGTCCATTTTCTAATAACTGAACTTTTATTGGACTTTGAAGCCCAATTTCTTTAATGCTCTGCACAAGTTCATCAATGGACTCCTCATTATAGATACTTCTTGGCTGATACTTATCTTCATCTATAAGCTCAAGTGGAACTTCTATTAAATTCATGCTTGCTGCCCTTCCTTATATGATTCAATTGTAATCTGCCCTTCATATCCATTTCCCTTCTTTTTTGCTCCTATTGAATTATCATGCCAATACCTTGCTTTTCTCAAATAAGTTTTACCAGTGTTTTCATTATGAAGACTTAAGCATTCCATATCTTCTGAAAACTCAACTATTGTATATCTTCTTCTCAAATAAGCTAATTTTGCTAATTCTTTTTCATTTCTTTTTATAGTCTTGATTTTTTGTGACAGAAATTGTCTATCTTTATAATCTCTAATATTCAGGCTAAGTTCACGTGCAATTTCATTTAGGTTAAGTGCCTTCCCTTCTACCAAGCCTAGTAGAAGATTTTTCAGTTCTACATTAAGATCAAAACTCCATTCTATAGACATATATTCGTCCTCCTTAAATATTCTCGCCTCCCTCCTGTTGTCATTTTCTAAGCAAATTGTGTCGCTGTTTATTGTAATTCTATGTAAGAATATTATATTTGAAATAAGATCAAAAATCAACATAGTATTCGAACATTTGTTTAGTGGCTTAACTGATTTATCATGTTATGTTAACCTGTATTATAACAAACCCCATTAGTATTAGTGCCGCTTTACAAATTTTACACCCTTCGAGAGGGTATCTTGTATCACTCATATTAATATATGGTTTGTTTAATGGTTCAAATATGCTAAACAAGGGGCTCAAGTAAAAGAGATATTAGTTATTTATTTAGTTTTGAAGGATTATTTTACATGATGTTGAATTTAGTATATACATTGTTGTAACTTTATTATCATAGGTTAATACTTATTGCTGAGAAATCTGTAATGGTATTGATCGATTTATAGTATCGTTTGGCAAGGCATTACCATTTATAGGACGATTAAAAACTATATTTAGTAACCGAGAGAAAATATGACAAATCAATTCATAACAAACTATACTGAGACAACATTTCTTGAAAAGATAAAGGACAATCTGCGTCATTGCAAATCCTTTAGCTTCTCTGTCAGCTTTATTAAAAAAGCTGGCCTTGTACTTCTATTGAAAGATATTGAGGCAGCAGTTGATCGAGGTTGTAAAGGAAGAATTATTACATCGACATATCAGAATTTCACCGACATTGAGTCACTGAAAAGTTTCTTTGCCTTGATGAGAAAACACGATAATTTCGAATGCCACCTTGACTACGAATGTTTCCATGACGATCATTATTCAGTGCTAGGATACCATTCCAAGGGATATCTTTTTGAATTTAATGACTACTGTGAACTTATTGTTGGCTCATCAAATATTACAAGATATGCACTGCTAAAAAACATCGAGTGGGATATTGTTGTACATGAAAGCCTTAATTCTCAAGTATATTGCCAAGCTATGGCGGAGTTTGAAGACAAGTGGGATCATACTCATTTACTAAACAATGACATAATCAATTTATACTCCAATAAACTGAATTTCGCCATCGAGCGTTGGGATATGGATTATGATTTCACGAGAAGCAATATAAAACCAAATTTTATGCAGCGT
The DNA here is from genome assembly GCA_023412665.1 of Bacillota bacterium. Lineage (GTDB taxonomy): Bacteria > Bacillota > Clostridia > Acetivibrionales > DTU013 > DTU013. The sequence continues at coordinate 33,956 of JAEZCA010000046.1, read as the reverse complement.
CGTGCCTTAAAAGAGCTGAACAGATACCGTGCAATTGGCACTAACAAAGCACTTGTGGTTGCAGCTGCTGGTAGTGGTAAAACTTATCTTGCTGCTTTTGATGCACTGAATTTTAACCCTAAACGCCTCCTTTATATTGTTCATGAAGGCTCGATCCTGAAAAAATCTTTAGATACATTCCAGGATGTATTTGGCAGCACTGTGAGTTATGGTATCTTTAGTGGGACAAGTAAAGAGATTGTTGTAAATTTTCTATTTGCAACGAACATCACAATGTGCCGCTCTCTTGAACTGTTTGCAAAGGATGAATTTGACTACATTATCATTGATGAATGTCACCATGCGACAGCTGATACATATAGAAAGATAATCTCATATTTCGAGCCGGAATTCTTGCTTGGATTGACTGCTACTCCTGAACGTATGGACAACGAGGATGTTTTCGAGCTCTTTGACAAAAATCTTCCCTACGAACTACGCCTCCGTGACGCAATTGTAAATGATCTCATTGTTCCGTTCCATTACTATGGAATTCGAGATGAACTGGTCGACTATGGACTTGGGAAAAACGAAGAACGTAAAATGATCGCGCAGTTTGCCAATTATGAGCACTGTGATTTTATTGCGAAAGAGATCGAGTCCCACAGGCCACAGGGTAAATTGAAAGCACTTGCTTTCTGCCGCAATGTTACTCATGCACGTATGATGTGCGAGGCAATGAGCGAATACTATAAAACTGCTTACTTAACTGGTAGAAATGATGTTGGAGAAAGGATTCGTGCTTATAATGACTTACAAAGTGATAGTGCGGAACTTGAAATACTTTTTACTGTCGACATCCTGAACGAAGGTGTTGATATTCCTGGCGTGAACATGGTGCTGTTCTTGCGCCCGACAGAATCATCCACAATATTCATTCAGCAGCTTGGTCGTGGTCTTCGTAAGTGTGATAATAAATCATATGTTACGGTTCTTGACTTCATCGGAAACAGTTATAAGAGAAGCGTTCAGATTGCTTTTGCACTCAGCAGTTTATCCAACAACTTTGTTGTTGAAAAGCGGCTTCTGACATCACTTGTGCGTGATAACTTTGTTGCATTAGGGCTTGCTCAGTTCGGTGTACAGATAATAATTGATGATTTGAGTAAAGAGGAAATCCTTGAATATATTGATAAAGAAAACTTCAATAGACTCTCATATATGGAGCAAGACTATTTCAACTTCAAGAAATACATCAATTCTGAGTTTTATCCGAAGCACATAGATTATCTCAACAATGACTGTGCACCTGATATTATTCGTTTTATGAGCATAAAGATTGACGGAAAGAAGACATGTTCATATTATAGTTTCTTACACGGTATTGGTGAAGAGCATTTGCCTGTTTTTTCTGAGGAACAGGTAGCATTTATCAACTACTTGTCAGGATTTCTCCCACTCGTCAGGACTCATGAATACTGGATAGTTCAATGCCTTATCAATGGAACTACTAGTGTGGATGAGGCTGGCGCAACACTGGCGGAGAGCATTAATGGGTATCAGCGAGAGGAATTCGATCATGCGCTAAAATTTATCAGATATATTGAACGCGAAGATAATAACCTGTGCTTGCAAGTGCCTCTTGACGATCAGTTCAAGGAATACTTGAACGACTTGCTCAAATATGGAATAACCCGCCATATTGTTGACTATGGTGACATATTAGACTTCAAATTGTGGCATAGCTATCGTATGGATCAAGTCCAGCTCAAGCTTTGCAAGAATCCTGGTTATACAATGAAGGGTACATATGTATATGATAACATTGTATACATTTTTGCTTCGATTAAAAAGGATGCTACCGTTCAAGAGCACTTGAATTATAAAGATAAATTTCTTCAACCCGATCTTTTCCAATGGGAGTGCGAAGCAGGGCTGAACGATAATGAGCATGCTGAACTGATTAGTAGTGAGAAAGCATATCTTTTTATACGAAAGGTCGAATCGGAAAACGGCATTGTTCTTCCATTCACTTTTGTTGGCACCGGGAGATTGACTAATCCGAGAAATACAGATAATCCAAAAGGGACACTGCTGTTTGATATTGTCATGGATGCAGAACTGCCTGACTATTTACAGTATGACTTTGGATTAACACGATGAACGAAGTTTGAGTGGATACTACTCTGGACTTCCAGCAACAAGAATCAACGTAGGAATAGCTATAAGTGCAATAAAGGATATGTGGAGTGTGCTTTCTGGAACAATTTAACTATTGAGTTCAGATTATTAATTATAAAAACGGGATAAAAATGCCGTATAGGTGAAGACGTATGGAGGTTAATAAGATGCTTGAAAAAGCTATCCAAATAGCTGCCAAAGCGCATGAAGGCCAAAAGGATAAGGCGGGTCAGCCATACATACTGCATCCTCTGAGAGTAATGCTCAGAACAGACAGTGAAATTGAACGAATTTGCGCTGTGTTGCATGATGTTATCGAAGACACTCCCATTACTTTAGATATGTTGAAAGATGAAGGATTTTCATCAGATGTACTGGCGGCACTAGAAGCGCTCACCAAAAGGCAGGGTGAGAGCTATGACGACTTTATCAGCCGGGTATTAAAGAATGATACAGCATGTCATATGAAACTTGCTGACCTTGCTGATAATATGGATCTGTCACGGTTGCAAACACCTTCTGAGGAGGATTTTCAGAGAATTGAGAAGTATCAGAAGGCAATATCAAGAATACAGCATCATTTGGATATTTGATGGGATATAGACATCGCTCAATACACCACACATAGCAATACCTCCTGCCAGTGTACAATAAATGTTGATCAATATGTAAGAATATGGTAATATATTATTATATATTGGTTAATGGGGAGGATCATATGAAAAGAGGCGCAGTTATAGATCCGACTGATAAATATAGATATTCGTTGACTAGGGTGTGGAATGAGAGCAAAAGAAAAGTCACATTCATCATGCTTAATCCAAGTACAGCTGATGCTGTTCACGATGATCCGGCTACCAGGAGATGCATTGGATTTGCTCAGTTGTGGGGGTATGGATCATTAGAAATCGTTAATCTTTTTGCTTACAGGTCAACAGATCCGGATCAGCTAAAGATTGTAACAGATCCTGTTGGACCTGAGAATGATGAATATATAATGAGAGCTGTAGTAGATTCAGATATAGTGTTAGCTTGGGGTGACAAAGTAAGAAGCATTCCTGGCTATAGATATAGACACCAGCAAGTAATTAATATGCTATGTAATTACAATCTTCATTGCTTTAGGTTGACAGTGAAGGGTTGCCCCATTTATCCTTTGTATCTAAAAGGTGATTCAACACTAACTCAGGTAAAATGGATCGATAATAAATTGGTGGTTTGATTATGTCCAATACAGGGGAGAACCATGAATGGTTATGAGTTTATTTTTCAAAAGCAGCTACAGTGGGCGCATAACAATAGCTTGAGTGATGAACTCGTCGGCAGCGCCATTACCAGGGGCAGACGTGTTTATACAAAACAGCTGGAATCGAATCTTTTCCAACCTTTGACGGATAGTGTCCGAGCGGATTTTGCTGCTGCCGATGGTAATGAAATCATTGCTTCTGAGGGGCATGCGGCAAAAATGAGTGCATTGCATTCTTCCTCTGCTCTTTGTGTGAATATTTTTCAATACTGGCAAAAGACCAATCGGATCAATGAAATTGCATATATGTGCGGCCTTTGCACTGAGTCCAGCAACTCTGCTGAGAAATTATTATTTGAAAAGAAGCTATCTATCCAAAAAAGATTCCTTAAGTGTCCAAATATCGATGTTGTTATAGAGAATAATCCCAGTGCCGCAATCAAGGCATATGCTATTGAATCAAAATTTACTGAACCCTATGCCAATAGGGGCCACAATGGACTGGATCCTAAATATCTGTCGGATGAAGAGGCATGGGATGATATTCCGAACATTTTCGAACTTGCCAAGAGAATAAGCCCAAATGACAATGAGTTTGTACACCTGCATGCAGCACAGCTTATAAAGCATATACTGGCGTTGAAAAAATGTATTGGGAATAGGAAGGGGTTTAGACTCTTGTATCTCTGGTACGATACTATCGGTGAAGAATCATTCCGGCATGGGGGAGAGATCGCCATATTTTCAGAGATAGTCAAGCGGGATCAGATATTATTCCACTCACTAACCTACCAGGAACTCATAATCAGGCTAGCAAACAGATTCAGTGGAACGGATAAAGAGTATATAGAATATATCACAGGAAGATACTTGTGACGCTTATTTGAACTGTCTCCCTCGCCTTATTTTCTCCCGTGTTGTCTCGGCTTCTAGCCGCTTTTCCCACTCGTCTGATCGCTTGGCACTTGCAGCCGACAATGCTGCCAGTGTAGAAATCAACAACCAAGGAAGCGGCAATGAAGACCTGCTGTGTATGTCCATACTTTAGGAAGATCGGGGGCATATTATATGAAAAACGGGTTTGAAAAAAACAACAGCTTTAAAGGGATTTATGAAAAACATGGTGATAACCGCTCGTATATATGATTCTGAGGGGATAGAGTCTACAATAAGAAAAAAAGGAAGCGTTGTTTATAGTGACTATGAATTTGACAAGGCAACAGGCTTGATTGAAAATGAGTTATAAAGTTGAAGTAGTTAAGGAAAATGAAGCAGATTGAATTGAGTGAATCGGAACTTAAGCTGGTGTAGATGCGGAGCTGCAATCCTGATATTACCGTGCTGTTGATTTGTTTGTCTGTATAAAGTAAACTACCCTTAGGGACATAAAGCATGATTGGAAGGCATGGTGACGAGGGTGGATCTGGCCGGTATTACAAAAAAACTGGTTGAACATAAAGGGGTAAGGATTTCTGAGAAGGAGCTTCGGGATTATCTGCCCTTAAGTAAATATGATGAGTATTGCGATATGGTCAATAGTCTTGCCCGTAATGGTATTATTGCGCCTGTAAAGAGCTCCGGTTCAAACGGCATGAATCCGCCGCTTTATAAAAGGTACAGCATTATCAAGCCGGAGGCCGATTATGGTGTGTATATACCACAGATACGTCTGCTCCATGGTGCACTGAATATTGAGGGCTATCTGGCTGACACGGACAAATATGCCAAACACAAGTACTGGATATCTAGAATTGATTCCTTTTTGAAACACAGAGCACAGGACCTTGAAACTCCCTTGTCCATTAATGAAAGATCCTTTCAGATGTTTGGCAAAGAGAAGGCTCTGAAGGAAGATAGTGAGTTGGCTGGCGTTCTCAATTTTAATCCCGGACTTATGAAAGCATTAAATTATTATGAAACACCGGAGCCTTTCTTTACCTATGACATCCCTTGCGAAGACAGCAATATGACACATGGCGGTAATGGTACAGATAACAGGACAAAGCAGATTGATGCATTAGGAATGGAAGCGGGTACCAGGAACATCCTGATCGTTGAAAATAAAGATACCTGGTACACATTAAGAAGAATTATGTCATCAGGCTGTTGCAGCATTGCAGGGATCCGGTTTGTCAGCCTTGTTTACGGAGAAGGCAAAAAAATCGCACGAAGGAAGGATTCGCTGACTGAATTTAACAGCACCTTTTACGCTGACAGCAGGACATGTTATTATTATTTTGGAGACCTCGATTATGAGGGCATATGTATAGCTCACGATCTGATCAGAATAAACTCTATGCTGCGGATTCAGGTATTTAAGCCATTGTACATTGCCATGCTGAACGAGGCCGGGAGGCTGGAGCTGCCGTTGCCTGTTTCCAGTGAAAATCAAAATAGACGGGCAGCGGAATGGTTCGTTTCCATGTTTGATAAAGCGCATCGGGACAGGATGCTTGAAATACTGGAGAGTAGAAGGTATATCCCTCAGGAGATACTGAATCACCAATGCCTGGTTTCCATGCTTAACTGTGGGCTATCCGAGTATTAATGCAGGAATTCTATATAGATATGTAAGCTGGTTGAAGGGGTAAGGGATGTTTGATTTTCTGGAAAATTTCGAAAAAAGAATGGAATGGGTTGGAATAGCCAACTCCATCATCAATAGAAAGGGTAAGAATACAGAGCTGGAAAACCTTTTTGAAGAAAATGAGATGACCAATATCATCATATCGGTGCTGCTGTTTATTATGGAGAAGACCCTTGAGGAAAACAATGAATGTGAGATGCACCACATAGAAGCATTTCTGTTTCAGCTGACAAGAGAATACTATGATAAAACCTTTTCACAGGGCCAGGTGAAGAGCATTGCCGGCTATATCATCAAGGACATACTGCAAAATAACGGCTTCAGATGTACCTACCCCCTTGTAAGCTATTCTAAAAGGTCTGTTGAGGAGATAACCATCAGGCTTATCAATGATAAAATAGTTGACGAAAACAATGAGCGCAGGATCGTCTACATGCTGACAAACCAGGGTTATGAGTTTCTGTTCAGGATGAGGGAGGTCGATGAAGAAATACAGCTGACCATTGAGCAGCTGAAGCTCAAGGAATACATTAAAAGAAAGAAATTCTCCAGTGCGGTAAGGCAGAGTGTTGAGCTTATAACACTTGTCCGGCAGAAGAAAAAGGATATGGAAAGCTTTATACTGTCTATAAGGCAGAATATTCACAATGTTGATGTAGAACAGTATGAGGCGCTGATTAAAGGTACATATTCAATGTTGGCTGAAGAGTATGATTCAATGGATGAAATCCAGAAAATGATTCACATGGCCGAGGAGAGAATTAAGAAAGAAGAGGCAGACCTGGGAAGGGATTTTGGGCAGAAGCTCTCCAAGGCCCGTACCGAGATCATGGAGATCCATCATAATATTGGTATGGTGATATCAGAGCAAAGGGATTTGATTATAAACAGGACAAGCCTGACTGATCTGTATATGGAAACAATTAAAAGGTCTTTTGAATTCAGCTTTGAAAGACGGTATGATTTTGAAGAAGTAATACTAAAAATCTTGAAAGATACAGCATTGTTTTGGATAATTGTCTGAAGCTTCTAAAGCCGCTTTTTCTTCCGACGAGAAGGGGTGTGCTGGGCATAGGTGATATATATGCCTCTCAGGCGATCATTAAGGATAGCGCAGTTCAAGCTTCTCATACGGTAAGCCTGGAGGAGTTTGATGATTCGGTTGAAAAGGAAAGGCTGAGGCGGATTGGGGAGCGTTATGATGCAGTGGTTTCACTGATAATTTCAGAGGCTATGAAATCGGGTACAATCAGATTGAGTACAATCCTTAGCAGGACAAGAGAAAATAACCCTTTGCTCTATGATGAAATAGTCAGCAACAGATGCATTTTCATAACAGCTCTAAAGCTCTATGATATCGGAACCATATACATCTCCGGGTTTTATTATGGCCTTAGCCGTGTGATTATGCAGCCTTCTGAGGAATTTAATATTGAGTATTGCCTTGTAAAAATAAGAGACGCCATCGACGGCATAGAAAATGTCAGAGAGCTGCAGGTAGAGAAAACAGGGGAAGAGATCGATATTACGATTGAAAGAATAGATGGCGAAATCAAGAGTATTGAGAGGGTCAGAATGACGGACCTGGTTTTTAAGGTGGTGATGTAATGGAACATGTCCTTTCGGCAATCAAGATATTTAAGCTGCTTTTGCTGCAGGGTGAGTTCAACAGGAGGGAACAGGCCTTCCTATACAGTGAGTATATTGATTCGGAGGTTCAGGAGGTGCTGTCGCATTTTGAGGAGGAATTTGAATGCAGGTTCCTCAATTTTGATGAGACTGTTTACCTTGTGCCAAATATCAATAGTCAGCTAGTTGGTATTCAGCCTGGTGAAATCAGGCGTTATTTCGGCAGTAATGCGACAAACAGAGATGTTTATCTATCTTATTACATTATGATGTTCATACTGTATGAGTTTTATAACGGAAAGAACAAGGATCCCAAGAGGACCGATTTTATCCAGGTGGGGCACCTGATAAACAGCCTGGACGAAAGGTTCGAACGGATCGGGAGCCTTGAAAAGGAAGAGGTTGACCGGCTCGAGGGCGAATATGGCATCAACCTGACATCATGTGTGGAAATATGGCTCAATATGCTTGCTGACCACGAGTCTAAAAGAAGAACAAAGCTAAGGATGATTGAAAATGTGGTCAGGATTATGGAAGAACACAAGCTGGCATATATTGTGGAGAATCAGATCAGAACCACGAAGAAGCTGGATGTTCTGATGAGGCAGTACTACCTGAGTGCGGACAGGGTCAGGCTTATAAACGAAGCCTTTGAAAGAGGTGAGCTATAGGATGCCTAAAATCAACAGGGTCAGGATAGTTAATTTTTCATACAACGGCAATAAACGTCATATCATTGATGAATTATTTGATTTCTATGGCGGGGAAAATGCCTTGCTCAGTCTGGCTAATGGAGGGGGCAAGTCTGTTTTGGTACAGGCAATGCTGCAGCCCATATTGCCGAAGCTGACACTGCTTAAGAGAAAGTTCAGCGACTTCTTTGTTTCAAGGACGACACCCTCATATATTATGCTGGAATGGAAGCTGGATGATGAGGCGGGGTATCTGCTGACAGGGATCGCTTTAACGAACAGAACGAGCCATTCTGCTGGTGAAGAGGATGAAAGCTTTGATATACGGTACTTCACTTTCATTAATTCATATAGCAAAGGTAATGCTTTTGATATAAAAAACATACCTGTGACCGAGGAATCAGGCAGCAGTGTTAATATAGCAAAATACCATGAGCTCAGGAAGCTGCTGCAGAAGGAAGCAGGAAAAAACGGGTCCGGATTGTCGGTGTTCGATTCGTCCCGGGAAGACCAGAGCCGGTATGACAGCACACTGGGCAGCTATAATATTTCAAAGGATGAATGGAAGGAATTGATCGTTAGTATCAATGAGGCCGAGCATGGCGTTTCTCAGGTGTTTTCCGAGTGTAAAACGTCCAGAAGGGTCATGGAGCAATGGATTATCAGGTATATTGAAAAGGTCCTGAATAAGTCATCGGATTCCGGCACATCTGACCATAAAAAGCTGGAGATCATGATGGGTCAAGTAGCCCAATCTCTTGTAGATAACGAAAAGTATATAAGAGAATACAGAGCTATCGAGGAATTTAACCGTGAACTGGGTGGCTTGTACGGAGCTGCAAGGACAGTGCTGGCTCAGTTGGATAAGGAAGATCAGCTGAAGAAGGACATCTTTAGCGGATACATTGCATTAAAGGCAGAGGATGACAGGCTTTCGCAGGAACTGGGGGATGTGGGGAAACGATTGCTGGAGCTGGAGGAAGAGCTCGGGAATATTGCCCATGAGGAGAGGTCCTTCGAGATATATGAGTATTCTGACAAGCTGGGAGAAATTGAAGCAAGGCTTGCAGAAACGACTGCAATAATAGACGATCACAATAGACGGCTTACAGATACCAGGTACAGGAGGAATCTTCAGAGAGCGGCTGAGAAGTATGGCAGAATCCAGGGGAAGAAGAAGTCCATTGCCGAATTGCAGCAGCGTCTTGAAAATGCCTCCAAAGATCAGAAGGAGCTGCTGAAGAAGCTGAACAGCATCAAATTCATGCTGAAGATGGCATACGGCAGTCAGATTATGTGCTTGGGCAGAGATATTGCTGGTATGAAATCTGAACTTGAGGCAGTATGGGATGAGATCAGAAACGACGAGTTGGAAATAAAAGCGGGACAGCAGCAGATAATTAAGCTAAACGGCGAGCTGGGCGGTCTGGACAGGGAGATAGCGAACTTCAAGGTCAGGGAAAAGGATGTACTGGATGATCTGGGCATACAGCTGGTCAGGAATCCACTGCTGGAAGAGCTTGATATAAATGATATTACAAATGCGGAAAATGCGTTGTCGGATGAATTGCAGAAGGCAGAACAGCTTCTGGATGAAAGCAATTCTATGGCCGAGAAGCTTAAGGCGGCGATCACTGAGCTGAAACGTGAGGCAGAGAGCTTGGGCCGGAGAAATACGGAGCTTAAAGTTGATGAGTCAAATATCGCCACCAGAATCGAGTACTTTAACCGGGAAAAGGAGATAATGCTTGAAGTACTCAGGAAGTTTGACATAAAGGAGGAACTGCTTTACGACAAGCCCCTCATTTCTAAAGCTGTAAAGCAGTATCTGAATGACTGGGAGAATAAGGCTTACAGCCTTAAGATGGAGATCAGCGAGCTTGAGAAGCAGATCCATGGTATTGAAAGCGGGGTCAGCTATCTTCCGGCCAACCTTGTATCGCTGCTGCAGAAGCATAACCTGTCATTCTATACCGGAGAGAAGTATCTGAGAGAGATCAATGATGAGGAGAGGGAAAGGCTGCTTGCAGACAATCCTTTATTGCCATATGCGATTCTTGTAACCGATAAGGAAAAGGACATAATAGAGAGCCTTGTGAAAGGTATCGAGTTGAGTCAGATAATACCGGTTATCAGGCACAACTTCAGGGAAAAAGAGATGGGTTCGGTGACCGAGGGCCTTGAGTTCATCACATCTTCCAGAAATATTACTCTTGATAGCAGGAATCTGTCCGACTTTATAAATATGCTTGTATTTGAAAAAAATCAAAGGCTTAATGAGTTGGAGAATGCCAACGAGGTTATTGAGAGAGTCAATCATGATTACCAGACCATACTGGATTTTGGATGGACTGAGAAACAGGCTCTGGAGCTTGAACTGGAGAGGGCCAATAACAGGCTGCAGATCGAAGCAAATAATGAAGCATTGCATTCCAGGCTTAATGCTGTAAATGAAGCTGAGGAACAGCTGCAGATGAATACAAAGAGGATTGAGGATATCAGAAAGGATATCCTGACCGCAGGGAACAGGATCGGCAGGTTCAAAGAATACCTTGCTGACAATACAAGGTATATGGAAAACATTCAATCGCGTAACAGCATACAATCACAGATAAACACCCTCGCTGCGGATGAGAGGAAATGTCAAAATCAATTAGAGATCTTGAGGGAAAAGGAGAAGGAGCTTCAAAGCCATTTGACTGAGAAGATGAGAAGGCAGAAGGATGTGGAAGGCAAGCTTGCAGAGGTAGCCGATGCTGCAGAGCCAGTGGCGGTAACCGCTGCCGGCGGGGCAGAGCCGGGGTTCGGCGGGGCAGAGCCGGGGTTCAGCGGGGCGGAGCCGGGGTTCAGCGGGGCGGAGCCGGGAGCCGGTGATATACCTGAGCTGGAGGGTCAGCTGCAGGCCTGCCGAAGAGAGCAGAAGAATGATGCGGCTGAGCTTGATGAGCAGATAAAGGATCTTAAGAAGGATATCAGGAACGAGGAAAAGGATATTGGCAAGCTAAAGCTGGAGTCTGAGGAATACAAGAATATCACATATTCTGAAAGAATTGAAGCCGAATTGGAGGCACAGTGCGAAAAGCTGGAAAATAATATTAAAGGCCTGAACGAGGAGAAAACCGAGCAGCAGCTAGAGATGAAAGGCTTAAGCGAAAGAATAGAATTCGCAGCTAAGGCTCTGAAAGGCAGGCCGACAGTGCCTAGGGGAGAGATCAGAGGTGATTTTTCTCACAGGAGTGAGGCTGTAAAGGGTCAAGTCAGGAAAATGCAGGATTATGAGAAAAAGATCCGTGACGAGCAGTTTAATCTGGTAAAACTGATTACCAGAGTTGAAATTGAAATCAAGGGACTAGAGCATTACAGAATTGAAACTGAATTGAAAGCTTATAGCGAGGTGAAGGAGTCCATCGGCTTGCTGCTTGATGAGTATGTTAAATTAAGGCGGGAGACGAATGAATCCATCAGGATATTTAGTACGGTCAGCATGAAGTTTACAGGCAATTACTCAAATAGTGAGGAGGGCACTGTCAAGGAGGCAGTCAAAGGCCTTCAGTGCCAGCTTGACGCCCTTGACCGTACCTATGACAAGTATTATTATCTTACCGAACGAATGGATTATTATTTTGAACAGCTTTCCAACATACTAAAAATAATGGAGAGCAAGATACAACAGCTTGAGCACAGCCGTAAGGACTTGACCGAGCACGCTTTTGTAGAAGCCTGCCGGATATATCATGAGATACCCAAGATCTCAGAGAATTCTTCGGTGGAAATTGACGGGATTAGAAGAAAAGTACTTGATATAGACTATGAAAAAATGACTGACGAGGCGGAGGCCCGCGGCAGCATGAACTCTTATATTGAGGAATGTCTCCAGAGCCTGACAAAGCTGATCAAAGGAAATGAGGATGAAAATAAGCTAAGACGCGAAATTGAGAAGTATATGTCAACAAAAGAGCTTCTGAACATAGTAAGCAGCTTGGAGAACTGCAGGATAAAAGCCTATAAGGTTGACCTGAATGAAAAGAACAGAGGCATGATGGTTTGGGAGGATATAATAGTAAAGAACTCGGGCGGAGAGAAGTTTATTGCGTATTTTTCTCTGCTTGTTGCATTGATTTCGTACAGCAGAAAGCAGATTAAGGGCTATGACGAATTCAGAAGACGGGAAGAGAGTAAGGTTCTTATAATGGACAACCCCTTTGGACCCATTACCTCAGGACACCTTCTGAAGCCCATGTTTGATATAGCGCAAAAGTACAATACCCAGCTCATATGCCTTTCAGATATCAAGCAGGGTACTGTTTTGAACAGCTTTGACCTGATATATATGATCAATATACGGCAGAACATGATGCAGGAGGATTTCATTGAGCTGGAGCCGATAGTACAAAGAGAGATGAAGCAGGATGAGAGACTGGAAAACGTTAACCTGTACAGCAAGGTGGAGCAGGTGAGCTTATTTGAGATGTGAAATATGGACACAAATTATTGATTGGATCAAGGAATACAGCACTGCTAAAACTGGCATGGGCAAATGGCAATAGCAGCGCAATCAACCATAGACAATGCGTTAGGCCGAACAGAGCAGGGGATACCAAAAACACGCATATCAGACCGTTCGGGAAATCTTATATCTTGAACAGGTTTACGTTTCAATTAAATAAAATTATTGCGCAGGCCAGCTGGGGTAATACCTGTCGGCCTTTTTTGATGCTTAGCAAATATTGAAGAATAAGGCGAAATATGGTATAATATTATCATTACTGTATAAAAATTGGGTGCTTTATTCACTTTTTTAGGAAGTGGTAAGGGAATTGTGCTTACTGAGTAACAAAAAACAATTTTTATTAGATGGGGGCATTTCTATTGTCAGAAACGTCTTTTGTAGGAGAACTGAAAAAAGGAACAGATGTCGATCCGGATGATAATGTATTTGCTAGTATATGGAGTGAATATGAAAGGGTCATCGTTGAAAGTTTGATTACGTCTTTTGGCTTGGACTTTATAATAAAAGATCAAGAGGGTGGGGACGTTGATACTATTTTCAATGTTCGCAATTTGAAAGATGAAAACGGGAGGACTATCTATAAGAGTAAGCAAAATCAGACTGATTACGAGAGCAGACAGGAATGGGACAAAAAAATGTCGGATTCCTTTTATCAGGACGAAAGATATAAACGTTTAAATGCTCGTGTTGCAGGTGAGAAGGACAGAGGCCTTCTTGTAGATTCTTATACCGGTAAGAGGGTAAAAAGAAACGAAGATATCGACTTGGATCATGTTGTGGCCAAAAAAGAAATTTATGATGATCCTGGTAGAGCCCTCGCCGGACTTGACGCGAAGGACCTGGCAAATTGTGAAGACAACCTTAGACCTACGAGCAGAAGCATAAATAGGTCCATGAAAGATAAGGACTTAGATACATATGCAGAGCTGCTCAATTCTACGCGTGAGGAACGTCAGGCTCAAATAGAAGAATTAACAAGTAAGAAGAACCTAACAGATAAAGAGAGAAAACAGTTGGCAAAGCTGGAAAAACTCGAAGAAGCTGATCCTGAACTTATGAAGGCTGAAAACGCTCATGCAAGAAAAGTTTACGAGGCTAAAATTACAAAAGAGTATTATACAAGCCCTAAATTTGCGAAAGACACAGCAGTTGCAGCTGGAAAGCGCGGTGCTCAGATGGGACTACGCCAGGCTCTAGGCTTTATCTTCACAGAAATATGGTTTTGCGCGAAAGCTGAGCTTCAGGCCATGCCAGCAGGAAGCGAATTAAAGGATATGCTTGTAGCTGTTGGTCATGGAATAAAAAAGGGCCTGGAGAGTGCAAAAGAAAAATATAAGGAATTAATTGCGAAAGTAAAGGAAGGTGTTGTTGCAGGTGCTTTATCAAGTTTGACTACCACACTTTGCAATATTTTCTTTACAACAGCTAAAAATCTTGTTAGGTGCATTAGGCAGATGTATGCATCAGTTGTTCAGGCAGGAAAGGTTTTGCTTCTTAATCCGGATGATTTGATGCTTGGAGATAGAATTAAAACAGCAACAGTTATAATTGCTACTGGAGCGAGTGTGCTTGTTGGTACCGTTGCAGGTGAACTGATTGGTAAAACTCCTGTGGGTGCTATACCAGTAATAGGAGATATTGTACAAGTATTTTGTTCGACCTTGGTAAGCGGTTTGCTTTCATGCACATTACTGATTTTCCTTGATAGAAGTAAGCTGATAAATGGAATTGTTAATGCCTTAAATATGATTCCTTCAGAGGTTAATAACTATAAGGAAATTGCAGATGTTATGGAAAGATTGGCTGCTAAATTAAGCAATATTGATATCGATCTTTTCAGAAAAGAAACGGAACAATTTAGTAGTGCCGCTACACAGATTGCTAAATGTGAAAGTGATGAAGAATTAAATGAAGTATTATTAGCTACATACAAAGCGCTTGATATAAAGCTTCCTTGGGAGGGAGATTTTGATACCTTCATGGGTAACAAATCTAATAGGCTGGTGTTCAGTTAATGTTTAAATGCAGTGAGTGCGGAGAATGCTGCCGTAATCTTGACAAATCTGAGTTGTATATTGATTTGGACAGGGGAGATGGTGTATGTAAATACCTTGATGGTAATCTGTGCTCTATATATGATGACAGGCCATTGCTTTGTAGAGTAGATGATAGCTATTGGAAATATTTCAAAGAGAAATTCACATTAGAAGAATACTATAAACTTAATTATGAGGTCTGTAGAAGACTTCAGGATAAATAAAGAAGGGGGTATTAGTCATGCCATTGCCATTAATTATTGGTGGACTGGCAGTAGTAGCCGGTATAACGGGAATCGGATCTGGAATTCATGGTGGAGTAAAGATGAAGGAAGCAAACGAAACTATGAAATTAGCACAGTTAAAGCAGCAGTCTGCAGTTAAAAAGTTCAAGATAAGGAATTCCGAGACTACTGAGCTGATGGATGCCATAGGAACACAGGAGTTAAGTATTCTCTCAAGTTTTGAGGACTTTTCAAATATCATTGAAAAGATTCAAGGACGTCCTGAATTTACTGCATATTCAAAGGATGGCATAAATCTTCCTGATTATGAGGCAGAAGAGTTAAAGAAGATATCTGCTGGAGCGGGACTTTTGCTCGGCGGAGTCGGAGGCGCAGCCGCAGGTACTGCAGGTGGATTCGCTGCCGCTGGTGCAACTACATCTGCTGTCATGGCTCTAGGAACGGCATCAACTGGGACTGCTATTTCTACATTAAGCGGCGTTGCTGCTACTAATGCAACTCTTGCTGCGCTAGGTGGAGGATCAATAGCTGCCGGTGGCGGAGGAATGGCACTTGGTACTGCTATTTTAGGTGGCGCTACATTAGGCATTGGTTTGTTGGTCGGTGGAGTGATTTTTAGCATTACAGGTTCAAAATTATCTGACAAGGCGGATGAGGCATATAGTCAGGCTAAGAGAACTGAGAAGGAGGTAAATAAAATTGTAGGTTATTTTAATGAGCTTACATATGTAGCTGCCGGATTTAAAGATACTCTCACAAAAATTGAGGAACAATACAAAAAACATCTGGGAACGCTTGATCATGTTGTGAATTTCTCTGAAAAAACAGAGTGGTCTGAGTTTACAGAAAAAGAGAAGAAGATGACTAAGAACGCAGTACTGCTTGTTGGCTTGTTGTATAAGGTGTGTCAGGTTAATCTTGTTCTTAAATCGGAAAATGAGAATGATGTTAATAAGGTTAATCATGAAAGAATTGATGAAGTAATGAACAATGCCAATAGTATTCTTAAAGATTTAGAAAATGCAGTATAAGGAGGGTATATAAATGTTTTTAAATCAATTAACTGTTTTAGAGAAGGAAGCTTTTATCAGCCTGAGTATACACGCTGCGAAGGCTAATTGGGTCTTTGCAGATGAAGAATATGCAATACTTGAGGAATATTGTATGGAAATGGGCATTGCGTTTTTTGATGCTGAAAATATCAAGCCTATAGACGTCATTGTTGATGTATTTAAGGAATCTACAGATCATAATAAGAAAATTGTGTTGTTAGAGATTCTTGGATTGGTGTATTCTGATGGCAAATTCGATGAACGTGAAAAGGCATTTGTTAAAGAGTACGCAAGGAAGATCGGATTAACGGATTCAGATGTGGAGAAGCAGACCAAATTGATAAATAAGTACCTTGGAGTATTGAAAGAAATTGTTGAGGCTATAGATTAATCAAAATTTCTTCGCAAAAGATGGTCAATTTTGGCCCTATCTGCCGGTGGTAACTCTAGATTGGCATGGCGGCAGGGCCTTTTATTTATGAAATATATGCCATCGATTATGATTTGGCAAGGAAATAGACAGGGGGTCATAGCATGTTTAATACAGCACTTCATTATCTAAAACAGGCGATCGGTGACAATGCTGAATTCAGAGGTGGCCAGTGGGAGGCAATTGAGCTGGCACTGACTAATAAAAGAGCGTTGATTGTACAGCAAACCGGCTGGGGTAAAAGTATCGTCTACTTCATCGCAACAAAAATGTTGAGAGATGCCGGAAAGGGACCGACCATTCTTATCAGCCCGCTTCTGGCCCTCGTCAGAAATCAGATAGAGAACGCAAAAAAGCTTGGCATTGTGGCAGTAAGCATCAACAGTCAGAATGTTGAAGAGTGGGATGACGTAAAAAGCAAGCTCAGAGATGACTCTTGTGATATACTATTGATTTCGCCTGAACAGCTTGCTAACCGTGAAAGAATATCAGAAATTTTATTATATATCAAAAAAGGTATTGGCATGTTTGTAGTAGATGAGGCTCATTGTATTTCGGATTGGGGACATGACTTCAGACCGGATTACCGCAGAATTACCAACATTATTAAAACCCTGCCGCCAAATGTTCCTGTCATAGCGACAACAGCTACTGCAAATCAAAGAGTAGTCGAGGATATTGTTCAACAGCTTGGAAATATAGAAGTTTTGCGAGGACCTTTGGTGAGAGAATCTCTTCGCCTTCAGGTAATTCGTCTGAAGGACCAGGCTGAAAGGTTGGCCTGGCTTGTAGAGAATGTCCCGAAGATGCCGGGAGTCGGGATCATTTATTGCATGACAATAGCAGATTGCAACCGTGTCAGTAAATGGCTGCAGCAAAATGGGATTGATGCAAGAGCTTACACGAGCAAAGTGGAAACGGAAGATAAAAAACTTCTTGAAGATATGTTTATGCATAATCGTATAAAATGCCTTGTTGCTACAGTTGCGCTTGGGATGGGGTATGACAAGCCCGATATTGGCTTTGTTATACATTTTCAAAGACCGGGCAATATTGTTTCTTATTATCAGCAGATCGGCAGAGCAGGAAGACAATTGGAGAATGCTTATGCAATATTGCTGAACGGTATTGAAGACGATGAGATTCAGGAATACTTTATAAATACGGCGTTTCCGACTGAGGCTGAAATGAAGGATGTCGTTTTAGCTGTTGAAAAATCTGAAGATGGTTTGAAACAATATCAGATACTGCGGTATGTAAATATGAGATCAGGCCGGTTGGATAAGTGTATCAGGTTCCTTGAACTGGAGAATATTATTGCAAAGGATAAGAATAACAGATATTATCGAACTTTGCATCCGTGGATACCTGATTTGGGAAGAAGTGAAACCATTACACAAAGAAGGTGGGATGAACTGGATCAAATGAAGCAGTTCACGGAAATTTCCGACTGCTATATGAAGTATATTTCTGAAAAGCTGGATGATCCTTATGCCAACGATTGCGGTAAGTGCAGCAACTGCAAAGGAGTTGAGTTTTTCCCTTCTATTGCTGATCATAACCTTGTCATTAAGGCGGTTAATTTCCTAAAAGGTCAATATATAGAGGTGGAGTGCAGAAAACAGTGGCCTGCCGGAATTATAGCGGATTCACTCAAAAGGATTCCGCCGGAGGATAGGGTGGAGGATGGACGTGCACTGTGCCACTATGGTGATGCAGGCTGGGGTCGTTTTATTCATGATGACAAATATGTACACAACCATTTTCGCGATGAGCTTGTGACCGCAAGTGCGGAGTTGATTAGAGACTGGTTGGGAGAAGCGTTGCAACAAATGTGTATTGCTTACATTCCATCAACGAACAGACCTGAACTTGTTAGATCCTTTGCTCAAAGGGTTGCTGCGGTGCTTGGGATACCTTGCTTGAACATTATTGAAAAGAAGGCGAATACTCGCCAGCAAAAGGAACTTGAGAACAGTGCGTACCAATGTCAGAATGTATTTGCTGGGTTTTCAGTAACAGGTAGGTGCCCGGACTGTGATATAATATTAATTGATGATATGGTGGATTCGAAATGGACTTTGACCGTCTGTGGATATTTGTTGAGACAGTATGGAGCTCGGCTTGTTTATCCGTTTGCCATAGCATGTACCTCTGGAATGAAGGGAGATGAGTAAGCTTGAGCATCTCAAATGATAGTTATGCGATGCTACTTCTGTGTTCTGACCTGGCAATAAAAGCCTTGGGAGACGGAGTTAAGCCATATACAATAGCACAATGGTCGAAGCTGGCAGAGAAATTATCTGTAAATTCTCTAACACCGGCTGCGCTTTTTGATATTACTTCAGATAGTATGAAAACGCTAAATCTATCTGATGACGAAATAACAAGGATTGAAAAGCTTTTATCCCGCTCCGGACAACTGGGAGTGGAATTGGCTGCCCTAAATGACAAGGGGATACAGGTATTGACAAGAGCAGATAGCAACTATCCTGCTTCACTCAGAAGAAAATTAAAGAGACTTGCACCGCCGGTGTTGTATTATGCAGGTAATCTGTCACTTTTACAAAACAGCGGAGTATCGATCGTTGGTTCCCGTAATATTGATGAAGCGGCTCTCAGGTTCACCGAGCAGTTGTCGAAGCGTTGTACTGATGATGGCATGAATATTGTATCAGGCGGGGCCAGAGGGGTGGATTCGATTGCTGAATCGGTTGCCAACCGTTCTGATGGAACTACTATTATTGTGGTAGCGGATAGTATGGAGAAGAAAATTCGAAATAAAGAAACAAGAGAAGCAATTATGAGAAAGCAATCACTGATATTATCGGCTTTCAGACCGGATATTCCGTTTCAGGCTTATGTCGCGATGGAACGAAACAAGTATGTTTATGCGTTGGCTGATTTTGTCGTTGTTGTCTCATCCGATTATAATAAGGGCGGGACCTGGGCCGGAGCTACCGAGAACCTGCGGAACAAGTGGGTCCCCATGTTTGTCAGAAAGGCGGAAGATGTACCAGAGGGGAACATCCACCTGTTGAAGAATGAAAATGTCCATGCCTTATCGGACCAGGTATTTTCAGAAAATAAGAATATGTTTGAATGGTTCCAAAGCTGTTCTATGAATAGCAGCGAGGAGCCTGCACCTGTACGTCAGATGTCTTTGTTTGATTAGATGTTACTGCAGGATAGCGGTAATTGATAAATACCTGATGTGCTAAAGGGGGAGGACTAATAAATATGAAATGTACAAGATGCAAGAAGAATATTGCAACTATACATATACAGGATATGGGGCAGCACCTATCGAACGTGTTAGTCTGTGCTAAACGTGAAGAAAATACGATTGCTATATAGGACTAATATATGGATTTCATAAAATACCTGTCACAAAAGCATGATATTTTTTTAAGTGAGCAGCAGAAGAAGGCCGTATTAAACATAGAAGGCCCGATTCTGCTCCTGGCTGTGCCCGGAGGCGGTAAGACAACGGTTATTGTTTCGCGTTGCGCCAACATGGTAATGAACCATAATGTCGATCCGGAAAGCATTCTCACACTAACCTTCAGCAAAGCATCGGCGCTAGATATGAAGCAAAGGTTTCAGAAGGTTTTCGGGGCTGAAGTAAAAGGTGAGCTCCATTTTTCTACCATACACAGTTTTTGCTATACCGTACTCAGATCATATTATCAAAAAATGCGTATTGCATTCCCTGCTATAATCGAGGACGAAAAAGCGCCGATAACCAAAAGTCAAATACTGCGGCAAATTTATCTAAAAGTTAAGAAGAAATACATGAGTGATGATGAACTTGAAGAACTTTCAAATACAATTTCTTATACAAAAAACATGATGCTTCCTGAGAACAGGATCGAGGAAATAATTGATTATATCGACGGTTTTTTTGAAGTGTTTAAAGCATATGAAGCAATCAAAAAGCAGAATAATTACATTGACTTTGATGATATGCTGACCAGGACACTTGCGTTATTTAAGTCTGATAGTGATCTGCTTGACTTCTACAGGAATAAGTACAGGTACATTAACATTGATGAGTCCCAGGACACCTCATATTTGCAGCATGAAATAATTAAATACCTTGCCGCCCCAAAAAATAATCTGTTTATGGTTGGGGATGAGGATCAGAGCATTTACACCTTCAGGGCGGCAAATCCGAAAGCTTTGCTGGATTTTGAGAAGACATATCCCGGAGCACGGGTATTCCTGATGGAAAACAATTACCGTTCGACGAAATGCATCGTTGATGCCGCGAACAAGTTCATCAAGCAGAACAATGAACGTCATGATAAGAATATGTTTTCGGAAAGGGATGAGGGGACGCCGGCTAAATTTGTATGTCTGCGGGATAGAAATGACCAATATGAGTATTTACTGGACTCATTGAAAAATTGTAAGGACTTATCTGAGACTGCAGTACTCTATAGAAATAATGTTTCGGCAATTCCGTTAGCGGATGTATTCAGCAGGAGCGGTGTGCCGTTCTATATCAGGGAAGCAAAGAATAATTTTTTCAGGCATTGGGTGACAAAGGACATTATTGCATTCATGGATCTTTCACATAACCTGAATGATATTGATGCATTCAATCAGATTTACTATAAAATGAATGCCTATCTCTCCAAGGCTGTCGTTGAGACGGTCACGGCAAACATAGACTCGAATGGAGAGCCGGGCAGAGACCGGAGCAGAGACCTGTTTGATATTCTTTTGGGCATTCCTGCCATGAATGCGAAGCAGCGGCAAAAGCTCAGCGAAATCAGGCACAATCTTAAAAAATTGTCAAAAATGAAGGCTTTGGGTGCAATTGAGTTTATTGTTGATGTTCTTGGATATGGAGCTTATCTAAAAAAACAGAATAGCTCCGGGAGGGACTCTGCAGATAGCTTACTGCAAATAATCAGCTGTTTGAAAAATATCGCTGCCAGGACCTCCGGTATCGGAGATTTCAAATACAGGCTGGACCAGCTTCAAGGGATAATGGATGGCGCAAAATTCAACAAGGGGAAAAACGCTGTTACTTTTTCAACCTTACATTCCAGTAAAGGGCTGGAGTTCAACAAGGTTTTTATTATTGACCTGTATGATGGCCAGTTTCCGACGGCAAACAGTATCAGTGAGTATTATGATGGAAGCAAATCGCTGATGGAAGAAGAGGTCCGCCTGTTTTACGTTGGTGTAACGAGAGCAAGGCAGAAGCTTGAGCTGATTACCTCCGGCTGCAATGATGGCAGGAAAGTAAAGCCTTCCCGCTTTATTGAGCGGTTCATGTCTGCGTATGAGAAGCCTAAAACGAGAGGAGCAGGAGCTCGAGCAGGAGCTCAGGCAGGATCTCAAGCAGGAGCTGCCGGGGCCAATTTTATGTGCCCGGATAACTGCATGGATACAGGCGATATTACTGAAAAAGACCTGAATCCCGGAGTATTTGTTATTCACAAAAAATTTGGCTTGGGTGATATCCGTGCAGTAAATCCGAAGGCTGACTTGCTGGAAATCTGTTTTACCAAATCCGGTTTGCGCATATTTTCGCTAAGGACATGCTTGAACGGTAATATTCTGCACATAGTGGATAAAAAAGAGAACTGTATTTCTTGACGCTGATTGACCAGGCTTGCTGACTAATCTAATTTGTATAGTTCCTATTATTTTTACATCCATAAATATATAGATTATGGTAATATTACTAACCTAAAAGAGATTAAGCTCGTTCCTAATACAAAATATTCAGATGTTGGTGGTGAGCTTAAGACTGGAGATGGTAAAGCAAAGTCTGGGATATTGTGTACAGCACCCTTGTATAAGGATAATGAACGTGTTGAATTGACTGCTTATACTATAAATAATAACAATTATTTCAAGCTTAGGGATATAGCAAAGCTGTTCGACATAGGGGTTACATGGGATGCCGGGACTAAGACAGTTGGTATAAATACAGCTGAGAGTTATGTAGAATAAGCGCACTGAGGCTTTTTAGGCATTAAGTATAACTAATTGGAATAAACGTTTAAAAATTTTTGGACGTTTAATTTTATGCTACAATTAAAGCAATAATGGAAGGGTAAGAGCGCAAAATTATTTGTGAAAGAGGAAGATAACATGTTTGAAATTAAACTGGGTCAACCATTTGAAAACCTTGGCAAACGCATGATTTATTCTTACCTGGCAACCTACCCCGAATTCAAGCCTGTCGCAAATTGCGGTGCAAGCGAACTATCGCAAAGACAGATGTACGACTTTCTATATGAGACGATCGAGATCATTTATAACGATTTATCGCTTATCAATGTGACAGATGAACCTGATGAGTGTTTTGAATGGTGGCAGTTGAACAAAGAAAAGCCCGATCTCATCTTAAAAATGCAGAAAATTGAAAAGAATCTCATAGATTTTTTTGATTATTTTATGAAAATAGGGCTGTTGGGTGAAGCCGCAGATAATACATTGATCATAAGCAAAGCCGATATAAGGATCCAGGGTAAAACTAAGGAGAAGCTGTTACGCTTCGGACTTATTTGTGATGAATCCAAAGAAAGCTACATAATTTCGCACTGTAAATATGATGAGCTGTTTCCTGCCTGGAAGCTGCATTGCAGTGTACCAAAGGATAAAATCATACGCTCACGCATTATGATGAATTTCATTCACGGAAAGTTTGGCGGCAAACAATATACTGCAATGGAGATGTTCGGGAAAATTTGCAATCAGGAGCAAATAGCCGAGCTTGAAAGTTACTTTCTAAAAAAGGGGTATACTGCCGTTAACAATGAAATGAATGTCATGTACGAAAAGGAGTATCCCAAAAAGCAAAAAGCACACATGCATATCTATTATGATTGGCGAAGGAAGAATCAGATGGTTTTTTACTTCAAGGTACCGCAATTCAGTACCTTGGTTAAATCATACGAGAATATGGATGATGAACTGAAAGCTTTAGTTTTCGAGAGAACGAAAACCTGTGACGGCTGCGGATATTGCACCCAGACCGACAAAACAGGCAAGCGTCCGCGCCTTGCCTTACCGCTTACATTCAATAATGAAACGCTGTTAAAATGTCCGCTTTTCCCGGTAATCGCCTGGAATAATACAGACGAAACTATTATCCGAATTGTTAAAGAGTTCTTTGATTTTGCAGAAGACACCTTGTACAGGATTAAATCGTAGACTGACAAAACTGTACTACAGCAAAAGGGTTTATATACATGGTATTTATAGATGGATCATGACAGTGATTTGATCCTGCGGTGACTGTTTACAGACGGCATGGTGTGGGTAAATATAAAACATTAAGTTTTTTTGGGGGTGCTGTTATGGATAAGAAAGAAGTGTATGATACGAGCCCGAATGGTATTGATCAGGTTGTCGGTGAAAATCTGATGAATAGTGAAGAAGTATATGCCATTCCAAATGAAGAGGCTTGCTCTGCTGAGTTTTCAGAAGGCTGTGTGATAGCGGAAGAACAGGCTGATTAGCATTCCAATGATTACTGGGTAAAATTGCCTATATGCGTCTATTTTACAAAGTCCCGTTTTTGCATAATAATGTTTTGCAGGAATGGGGCTTTTTTATTTACATATATAAAGCAAAATGATACAATTAGCTAAAACGATTGAGCGATTCAGGAGTGTGAGCTGATGTATCAGACGGTCAATGGTATAACTCTCTATTACAACGAGTATGGCTCGGGAGATAAATATGTCCTGTCGTCCCAGATGGGTTTTGATTCTGATGAAAAGGGATGGCCGATGGATCTGGCCGATGAGGGCTTTCATGTCTTTACGATCCAGATCAGGGGCTATGGGAGCTCAACCCATGTTTTTGAGGATCTGGGCGGTGAATGGTACAATATCTGGGCAGATGATGTATATGCATTTGCACAAGGCAAGGGAATTAAAAAATTCCTTTATACAGGGCAGTCCCATGGAGCAGGTATCGGCTGGCATCTTGCACTGAGGCATCCCGAGGTGCTGGTCGGCTTTGCAGCCCTGGTGGGCGGCCCCCACTCCAGAAAAGGCGGTGAGACCTCTCCCGGCAGACTGAGGACCATTATGACGGCTGATGATCCGGAAGCCGCTAAAAGAAGAGCCGAGTCGACTAAAAAGTACTTCCTTTCCTTTGCAGAAAAATTTGCTGATGATCCGCAATTGAAGGCTGAATTTGAAGGCAAGGCAGAGCGAGCATATGAATGGGAGCTGCAAAGGACAGCTGATGAAATTCGAATAAATCCCAAAAAGCCCCTTTCATACCTAAAGACGGATGAGGAGGTTTATCAGGAGCTTTCGAAAATAGAGATCCCTGTTTTGATGATAAATGCGTATATGGATCAAATGGTACCGGTTACGGACATTTTATGGCCGGTTAAAGTAATAAAAAATTCTAAATGCCTGATTTACAATAATGCGGGTCATGATGTCCACTATGACTGCCGTGATGACGTAAGGCGCGAAATAGCACTGTTTGCATCGGGCTTGTTCTAGGACATATTCTGTATCAATAAAGCCAGCGGAGCTTTTAACTAAAGCTCCTTTTTTATGCCGTGCATAGCAGGCACATGCACACATAGCAGAAGCACTGCGACATGCGAACGACATACACATAACATGTGCACGACATACGCGCGACATATGCACGTCATACGTATGACATGCCCCTGGACGTGGATGCGCAGGCGACTGTTTTCCTTAAATACCAATAGTTGCAGATAAATAGATATTATGGTAGCATAAAAGGCATTGTATATGAGAAATGACTAGTAAATTTGAGAGGGGCAAAATTATGTTTACAGAAATGCAAAAAGCCATAATGAAAAAGATCAGAACGAGAGTTATAGTATGTGGAGTGGCTCTGATCATATTGCTAGTTTTATTTAGTTCCAGCTTTATCAATTTGATCCTTGGGCCGGCAGATCTGTATTCATTATCGCTGGATGAATTGGAGGGCGCTTATGTAGAAGCGGAGGTCGGTGTTATCATAGATGTTTTTGCCGAATATACTGAAGAGGAAAAATCCGGCCGGGAAACTACCATAAAAGAATATTATGTTGTTCCTGTGGGTGATGCCGAGTTTTTTGGCATGGGCTTCAAACAGAATGAATTAAGAACGGCGCAAAAGATAAGCGCTGAAACCTTTGAATATATAATCGGTGAAAGAAGCGAGCTTACAAGTACCGTTCATGTTAAGGGAACCATCAAAAAAATGAATGATGAGCTTAGCCAATATTATTATGAGTGGTTTCTTGAATCAGGCTTCATCGAATATTCATCACTGGAAGAGATCGAGCAGTATGCTCTGGCTTTGGTTTTGGAACCCTCCGATATCGGACTGTTTGAGGATTCCATTGTTTATTTGGCACTGGCCGCATGTGCAATTCTGCTGATCTGCATCTTGATTTTTGTATTACAGGGCGTAACCGGGTCCGGCCTTTCGCGGGTCAAAAAGTTCATCAGGGAAAATGAAGGGACCGACAGCCTTGAAACGATCGAAGCTGACTATCATAATGCTGCAGCCATTGAAAAAGTGAGGATCGGAACACACTACACCTTCTATTTCAAAGGCATCAATGCAAACATAATAAGAAACAATGATGTGATTTGGGCATATCTTAAGCGGATCACCCATAGAACGAATGGTATTAAAACGCATGTCACCAAATTATTGATACTCCAGACAAGGAGTAAGATTATACATAATATTGAAATGCGCACTGAAGAAGGCATCGGTGTTGCACTTAACCTGTATTCCCAAAATAATCCTCATATAATATTGGGCTACAGCGAGGATTTGAATAAATGCTTCCGCAAGGATTTCAATGCATTTGTAAATATGAGCAACCAGCAGTATGAGGCGTATGCCAACTCGGCTGCGGCCGCTGCAAACACCGCTGCGGCAAATTCGAGTACGGCGGCTGCCGATAGTGCGGGCAGTACAGCACCGGGCCAATACGATGGTGCAGCTCAGTATGATAATATGGCTCAATACAATAATACTCCCCAGTATAATGATGCTGCCCAATATAACACTCCCGCGGATGGCCAGGATGGTGCTGTCGGGTCAGTTATACTGCGCAGTGCGGGTGCAAACAGCATAATGGTTATAAAGACAGTCAGGGAGATCCTTGAATGCGGGCTGAAGGAAGCAAAGGATATTGTTGATAATGTGCCATCTGTAATGCTTGAAAACATACCTCTTAATGATGCGCTCGCGATCAAGGCTGCTCTTGAAAGCCATGGTGCGACAGTCGATGTGGAATAATCAGGACTGTATAGAGCGATAAAGCTTGGGTACGGACGTTTTACTGTAAGCAGATATTTTTATGTGATGTGATGTAACGATACTATAAAGCTTGCTGCAAGCGATACTTTCAGCAGACTATGAAGCTCCGGTGAATCTATTGTAAATTGATTCACCGGAGCTTAACTTTTTTATTCTTAATCTTTAGAGTACGTGCCCCATCAGTTTGTAGAGTACCGCTCCGTGAGCCGGGATATCTGCAGTGATCGCAGAGCTGTAGCAGCCAATATCTTCATGCTTCCACAGATCACGAACGCATACAGCCGTATTGATGCCAAGCTCATTCAGGTTGACACTGATTGATTGGGCTTCGTCCGATAGATTGAATAATGCTGTGTAAAAGCTGCCATCATCATCCATGCTGAACCAGACAGCATGCTGATCATCACGCTCTAGCTGTCTGGCTCCGCGGCCGCTGACTGTCAGTTGCAGGACTTCAGGATTGGTCAGCAGGGACAGCGTCCAGTCATCCAGCTTTGTCAGCTCGGCGCCTATCATAAGAGGTGAACGGAAAATGCACCATAGGGTCATCATCGTTATCTGCTCATCCGGTGTGAGGTTTGTGTATCGTTCATTGCCAAAGCCCTTTCCAAGCCAGCCTACCGGGAGCATGTCACAGTCCGGGTAGCAGCCCTTGGCAACATGGGCCTGCCATACTTCACAGCGCTCGAACATATTTTTGAGCAGTCTCCAGTTATCCCAGAAATCGTCGGTTATTCGCCACATGTTTGCATATTTGGACAGGTGCCATGCTTTTTCTATTACAGCAGGTCCGGGAGACAGACTCAGCGCAATATTCCGTCCGCAGGAGGCGATTGCCTTGTGTATCATTTCTATCTCTTTTTCAGCGGAATACGGGTCATTTGGATACATATTTGTGTTGCAGATATCATCGACCTTGACGAAATCTACGCCCCATTGAGCATATAGCTCAAATATGGAGTCATAGTACTCCTGAGCGCCGTGTTTTCGATAGTCCACACCGTACATATCGGGGTTCCATTTTGATATGGAATAGGGATTTGCTATTTGATCCGCAGTCACATCAGTGCCTTTTATCTTCATATGTGTGTGGGCCGCATATCTTGGAATGCCGCGCATGATATGTATTCCGAATTTCAGACCCAGGCTGTGGATATAGTCGGCAAGAGGGCGGAAGCCGGCGCCGTCCTTTGCGGAAGGGAAGCGGTTTGTGGCCGGAAGCTGCCTGGAGTATTCATCGATGGTGAAATGGCTGAAATCGATGTATTGGAACCGGTCCCTTTTTGTGCCGGCATTCGGGTCGGACCATTGTATGTCGATGACTACATATTCGTAGCCGAAGGGTTTCAGATGCGCTGCCATGTATTTTGCATTTGCCCTTACTTCGGCTTCGTTTACCGTAGTGTCATAGTAATCGTAGCTGTTCCATCCCATCGGCGGAGTTTTGACAAATTCATTTTTATCAAACATGATCTGCTGTCCTTTCTTATGGATTCTTAACCTGAAAGTAAACGCTGTATTTTTCGTAGCCCACGTCGTATAAGGGAATGAAGCGTATGTTTCTGTCCTGGCCCTTCGTTCTGTAGCTTATATTCCAGCTGCTCCACTGTCTTTCATTATCAGGGGCTAGTATGGTTTCAGGATGTTCCGTGTCTCCGTACAGGATGCGGTCATCATCGCAAAGGCCCGCCAGGACTATGGGACCATCCATAAAGGCAACGACCCGGGGATCATCGGGCAGAGGGCATACGGACAGCTCCATTGGAAATTCAATGTTGACCGTATCATTGTCCCAGATCCTCTTTATTGAACTAAAGCTTGAGGGATCGGCTTTTATGCTCTGCAGCTCTCCATTGACATATATTTTGGCCGCTCCCTTTACCCACCACGGTATCCTGAATTTCAGTTCGAATTCAGCCGGGCTGCTGCTGTTGACTGAAAAACCTATAAAAAGTGACATGGGCTTGTGCATAAAGTCCAGATTTGTTTTATTGACGATATTGCAGCTGCCTGCCTTGTGATCGATTTCCTGCCTGATCACTATTGTGCTCTCACCCCTCATATATTTCAGCTCGGAAGGTATGTACTGGCATATTGTGATGCCGGAGAGCTCTTCAAAATATATGTCCTCGGTGTGGACAGCATTGGCTTGCACAAGGCTTCCATGGCAGCACCAGAAATCATGCGTATGGGAGCCCCAGTGCTTATGGGAGCCGGGAGCAAGGGGAAGGAAGTATGCTATCAGGCCGGTGGTGGGATGGCTGGTGGTTGTTCCGTTGGGGAAGAAGCCTTCCCAGTGCCCTTGGGCCATAATGCCATTATACAGGTTTCTTTCCCAGTAATCTGCGTATGCGGCCTCGCCGGTCCATCTCAAAAGAAAGCCGGCAAGCCTCATCATATTGTAAACCGTACAGTGCTCCTGATTTTTATTGCCGAGTCTGGATGACATTTCGCCCGGCGGAGTCCAGATCTCGCCGCATGTCTGTCCGCCTGTGCAGTAGTACCCGCGTTTGGTCACAGCCAGATTCCAGTAAGCTTCCACTATATCTCTCCACTGCTGATCCCCTGTTACTTCCCAGGCGCGGGCGGCTCCGATGACCTCGGGTATCGTAGTATTGGCGTGCATATTGGTCAGGACATCTTCTCCTGCCAGCAGCGGGTCGAACAAACGACGGCGGTAGTATCTCTGCATCAGCTCATAATGCTCGCTCCGTCCTGTGATCTCGTACAGATCCGCCCAGATCTCAAGCATCCCGCCGGTTTCACAGTCAAGTATATCGTCAAACTGCTCTCTGCTGAACTGACCTGACCAGCGATGGAACCAGTCGGACCACTTATCAGCTATCTCGAGAGCCTGCTTATTGCCTGCCAGCCTGTACATTTCCATAAGTCCCATAAAGGTTTTGTGCAGTGTATATTGGGGAGCCCACACTTGTTTTCCCTTCACGACCCAGTCCAGATATTTTTCGGGAATAGGGCCGGCCCACTCTCCGCCGTTTTCCTTCTGGCATTTTGCCAGCTCCGATACTATCCTGTCCGCCTTTCCTTTTATCTCGGTATCACCTGTGGCAGCATAGATCCTGGCTGCTGATGACAGCCAGTGCCCGAGGAAGTGGCCTCTCAGCTGGCAGGTGGGCGATTCCCAGCCCCAGTGGATGCTTTCGGGCTGCTGGCTCGAAGACCATAAACCGGCCTCTATGTAATGATTGCGCAAGAGGTTTTCACTGTCCAGACTCATCATATATTTACGGTTGGAAACGGTTTTTCTATGAAGCTGACCCGGCAGCAATTCTACAGCGCCGTAGGGCAAGCTCTTCATTTTAGTATTGTCCATAGGTTTATCCTCCTGTTTTTTGCTGCGCTACTTCACTCTGGCTCAATCACGGCTCTGGGCATGGCCCATGCTGTTGCAGCCATGCTATACATGGGCGCCGCCCCACATCACGGCCCTGAGCATGGCCCATACTTATATTGTATATATTTTGACTTCATTTGTGAATGAAGAATTTAAAAAGGTAATGGGATGTTCACCATCTGAGTATATGAAGCAGGCATATTTCAGGGGCTGAAGCAGGTATATGTACTATACCAGGATTTTTGTACACCCGACCAGGATATTATTTTTGATTCAACTTGTAACCGATTGATTGTGACAGACATGACAGGGTATATACTATAGTAATCTTCATTTATTTTTTTACATAATATGCCGATAAACATTGTATAACGAGGCGAAAGATATCCCCCACCTCGTTGAAACACTGCTGTATCACAAATATCCTTTGGATACTTTGTGACTTAGTAAGAAAATTTTTCTACAAACGAAAAATTTTCTTTGAACCGAAGTGTTATAAGGATATATTTATTTCCAAGGAGGGAAGTATTATGGTGAATCAGGTCAACTCAACCGGCAGGTATCAGCCTGTCTACTCAAATGATAAAAAAGCTGAAGAAATTACAGCAAAATATACAGAAGGATGAGACCGGGGTCATTCTGGAACTCGGTAAAAGCGAAGTAAAAAGCGCTACATACTCAAAGCCTGTTCAGAAAAGGGATTCAAAGGAGATAAGCCGCCTTTGGGAGGAAACCGAGCAATCGGTGGAATCACTCAGATCCATAGTTGTGAGACTGGTTGTGAGCCAAGGCAAAAAGCTTGAGAATGTATTGTCAGGTAGGGAAAAGCTCTCTGTTGATCCGGAGGCCAGGGCAGAAGCCGAGAAACTGCTGGCCGAGGACGGAGAACTGGGTGTCAAGGCCGTCAGCGAAAGGATCGTGAACTTTGCCAAGGCTTTGTCCGGTGGGGACAAATCCAAGCTGGATGAGTTGAGAGCCGGCATAGAAAAGGGCTTCCGTCTGGCGGAGCAGGCTTTCGGCGGCAAACTCCCGGAGATAAGCAGGGCCACGTATGATGAAGTGATGAGGCAGCTTGATGAATGGGAAAAAGAAGAATAACAAATGCTGTTGATTGCTATTGTGGCTGGATCTGTTGATGGATCCGGCCACTTTTTTGTAGAAGGAATTATGATTCTAGTGCACATGGACGAATTTTCAAGTAGGGGCAGCAATAGGGATATAAAGCAATGACATAATGCGGGAATTCCGGAATTATGTATATTGATTATGGCTAGATTACCATAAATATGCTGTTAGCCCTGCCCTTAATTGAAAATTCGTCCAAGTGGAGTGAAGGGGTCTGCCCTTAATTGAAAATTCGTCCAAGTGGAGTGAAGGGGTCTACCCTTAATTGAAAATTCATCCAAGTGGAGTGAAGGGGCCATTTCTTTTGTGTGCAATTTACATTAATTTATGTGGCAGTGTTATTAAAAAATTAACAATTTTATTATTGACATGGTTTTATACTTCATGTATCATTAGATTGTAATGATAACGATTATCAATATCGAGGAATGAATATAACCGGAGGTGGACAATATGCCGCTGTCTAAAGCAAGACCGGGACACTGTGGTCAGATCAAGGCCGTTAATGGAAATGAGAAGATGCGTAAGTTTCTTTTCACACTCGGTTGTTCGGAGGGAGAAGAGCTCACATTGATCTCCGTTCTGTCGGGTAATTATATTATCAGTGTCAAGGACAGCAGATATGCGATCGACCGCACTATTGCAAAGGCGATAGAGCTTATTTAATGCATTTCATAGGCAGTGAGCGCAAATGCCATACGTAAACGGAAAGTAAGCTTCTTGCATAGGCAGATGGATAAGAACTTAGCATGAGTGCAAAGGATAAACTTGCATAGACAGATGGATAAATGCTTAGCATGAGTGCAAAGGATAAACTTGCATAGGCAGATGGATAAATGCTTAGCATGAGCTCAAAGGATAAACTTGCATAGGCAGATGGATAAGAACTTAGTATGAGCGGACTTGAAATACGCAGATGGATAAATGCTTAGCATATGCGGAAAGTAAAACAACTTACATAGGCAGATAGATAATGAGAAATTGTTTAGCAGCAAGGCTGCTTTTCTTATAACACTAAATGATAATAATTATCAAAATCATTAAAGCAAAACAGAGTAATTGATAGCTACAGTGGAGGATGGATATGAAGATAGCATTAGCTGGCAATCCCAATTCAGGGAAGACTACATTATTCAACGCGATAACAGGAAGAACGGAATATGTGGGAAACTGGCCCGGGGTAACAGTCGAGAAAAAAGAGGCTGACCTGAAGCGGGTTTTCAGGAAGATTGCAAACAAAGAAATGGATGATATAAAAAACAAAGCCGGCAATGACAGGATGGCCGGCAAAGACAAGATGGCCAGCAAAGACAGGATGGCCAGCAAAGACAGGATGGACGTCAATGACAGGATGGCCGGCAAGAACAGGCTGGGCGGCAAAGACAGGATGCGTGTAGTTGATCTGCCGGGTGCCTATTCCATATCTCCATTTACCAGTGAAGAAGCTATAACCAGAGACTTTGTCACCGGCGAGGAGCCTGATGTGATCATTAACATTATTGATTGCAGCAGTCTCGAAAGAAGCCTCTTTTTTACCACACAATTGCTGGAATTAGGCATTCCTATGGTTATTGCACTAAACAAGGTGGATATCATCCGAAGACATGGTGATAAAATAAATGTAGAGGGCTTGTCAGTAGCGCTCCAGTGCAGGATAGTAGAGGTTTCCGCCAATGGAGGGGAAGGCTTGGACAGGCTTATTGCTGAAGCGGTAAAGGCATCTGTTCAGAATAGGGAGAAGCTTTCTGCTGCCGGCTTTGCCGCAGATCAAGCTGAAAGGGGCAGCGTACCGGCAGATCAGGATGAAATTGACAGGGCAAGACAGGCTTATGCAAAAAAAATTGCCGGCAAGTATTTTATCAGGAAGAGAAGCTCAAATGAGCTCACATTTTCTGATAAGGCTGACCGTGTCATCGCACATCCTGTTTTTGGGCTGATCATATTTGCTCTGATCATGTGGGGTGTATATGCATTATCGATAAACGGTATCGGGGGCTGGGCTTCCGGCTATATCAACGATGTCCTTTTTGCTGAAACCATACCGAATGCTTTGAACAGCTTTTTTGAGTCCATTAATTTGAGCCCGATTCTTCAGGCAGTCATTGTTGATGGTGCTGTAGGAGGCGTGGGAGCGGTACTGGGCTTCATACCGCTCATCATGGTGCTTTTCTTCTGCCTTGCATTGCTGGAGGACAGCGGATACATGGCTAGAGTGGCTGTGGTCATGGATCGCTATTTTAAAAAGATAGGACTGTCAGGCAAGTCTATTATCCCGATGATTGTCGGAACGGGCTGCTCCATACCCGGTGTTATGGCAACCAGAACTATTGAGAACGACACGGAGAGAAGGATCACGACCATGCTGACGCCTTTTGTGCCGTGCGGAGCCAAGCTTCCGATAATCGCGCTTTTAGCGGCAGTGTTTTTTCCCGGAGCGACATGGGTTTTCCCAGGTATATATGTGCTGGCCGGACTGGTGATCATTGCAGGAGGGCTGCTGCTAAAGAAGCTTTTTAAATATGAAGGTGAGAATGTTTCCAGCTTTATACTGGAGCTGCCGGAATACAAGCTGCCAAGCCTGAAGCATGCGCTGCGGCAGATG
>JAEZCA010000050.1 GCA_023412665.1 Bacillota bacterium | reverse complement strand
TTTATCTATAAACGCATGCTCCGCGTATATAAGCGGCTTTGACATCAAAGGTTTCATCGATCAAAATGAAATCCGCATCCTTGCCCAATTTGATCGAGCCCTTTCTATCATTGATCCCAAGCTCCTTTGCGGGATTGATGGAAGCCATTTTAAACACTTCATGAAGCTCCGCACCGGTGTTTATATAGAAATTGTACAATCCCTTATTTAAACGAAGAACGCTGCCGGCAAGAGTGCCGTCCTGCAGCCTGGCCTCATTTCCTTTCACTATCACAGGCTGGCCTCCCAGGTTGTAGGTCCCGTCAGTCATTCCTCCTGCTTCCATGCAGTCCGTGATCAGAGTTATCCTGTCTGC
The DNA here is from genome assembly GCA_023412665.1 of Bacillota bacterium. Lineage (GTDB taxonomy): Bacteria > Bacillota > Clostridia > Acetivibrionales > DTU013 > DTU013. The sequence goes on along the minus strand of JAEZCA010000050.1, from coordinate 15,402 downwards.
TCCCTTGGCTTTCCTGACCATCTCAAAAAGTCCGGGGTGAACATGGATCGTATCTGCGATCAGTTCGCAATATACATCGCTTGCCAATACGGCAACCACTGTACCCGGATTCCTGTGATGTACACCCGACATGCCATTGAACAAATGCGTGGCATGGGAGATCCCAGCCTTTACTCCCTCCATTGCCTCTTCATAGGTCGCAGCCGTGTGGCCCATGGATGCAATTATGCCGTGCTCCTTCAACTTCCCTGTCAGTTCCTTTGCACCAGGCTGTTCTGGTGCAAGTGTAACCAATTTTATCACGTCCTTGAATGGTTCTATCCATTCCCAGCTTGGCAGCTTGATATTGTCAGCAGGCTGTGCCCCTTTATACTTGGGATTGATAAAGGGACCCTCCATATGGGCTCCCAAAAGCTGTGCCCCGGGCATTCCGCGTTTGACTGCTTCCCTTATTTGGGTAAGCGAAGCATCCACCATTTCCTTTTCCATTGTCATGGTTGTTGCCAAAAATGATGTTACCCCATTTTTTACGATTGTGCTGCTGATCGTAGCCAGTGCGTCAATCGTACCTTCCATGGTATCCCTTCCGCCGCTGCCGTGTATATGGACATCGATAAGACCAGGGGCAATGATCAGCCCCGTTGCATCTATTACCCGGGCATCCTTCGCATCAAATTGCTCCTCAGGCCCAAGTACGGTGAACCTGCCGTCCTCCGCCCCGAGAACATAACCCTTTAGTACCTGCGTTTCTGTTACTATATCCGCACCTTTGAAAACGATCATTCCTGTCACCTGCTTTCTGCATTTTATTATAACACTTTAATTGTAGAAAATTTTTCGATTGTCTGTATTACCTGTTCAATGCTGGAAGGCTTGCCGCCGCGATCGATTGTCCCACCCTGCGGTTGTTCTCATCAGGGAGGTGCAGCATAATTTTCCTGTCGAGCTCCGGAAACTCTTCCGCCAGAACTTTTCGGGCAGCCGTAAGGATAATGTTCCCTCCGGCTCCCGATGTGACACGGCCAAGAATAAGAACATGCTTGATGTCATAAAAATCCGCATAATGAGCGATCGCATATCCAAGATAGCAGCCGATGGACTCAAATATCAAAGCCGCCCCCTCATGCCCCTTTTCGTGGAGCTCCTGAACGATCTTCAGCTTTTCAGCCGGCGTCAGATTTTCATCAAGCTTGATACCCGCTGCGGGAGCCAGCTTTATGACCGCATCCTGTGAAAAATATTTCACGCCGCATCCATAGTCGCCGGACCATTCATCCACCGCTGAAGCCGGGTTGAAGTCCACCGGTATAAACGCCAGCTCATTAAGCCAGCCGGTGATGTTTCCCTTGCCATCGATAAAACCGCCCGCTTCGCTCGTACCCATTGCCAGTCCGAGCACATTGTTGTCATTCAGATCCATCGCGCCTGCCAGAGCGGTAACATCTCCGTCATTTGCGACCTCGATCGGAACATTCCCCATTTCCCTAGCAATATCCAGATACATATTCTTGACCCTGTCATCATACAGGTACTGAGGAACCTTCATAAAGAGTGATGCCACCATTATCCTGTTGTCCACATATATGCCCGCAGAGCTGACTCCGATGGCATCAACTCTCGGCATCTTTGATGCGGCGGTCTTCATGGCCGTCAGTATTTCCTTATAGTGATAATCCGGGTCACTGTTGACCTTGGGGTGCCAAATGACCTCTTCGCTATATACGGCATTTCCATCGATGACCGCAGATACCTTCCTGTCGCTTCCGCCGGCATCAAAGCCTATACGGCATCCTTCCAGATGACGTCCTACCGGCTTGGTCTCCTCAAATGATCCCGGAACATTTTCATAAGTGGTTATTACCACCTTGATGGGTCTTTCATATACCCTGGTCATGTGACCCATGTCAAAATTCCTTAATCCTCCTTTGGAATAAGCGTCCCTGATAAAATGTCCGATATATACGGGACCTCCTACGGTGATCTTCCATCCTCCGATTTGCCACAAAAGAGTCTTGACCAGACGTTCCACATAAAACAGATTCGCCTGGGCATATTTGCTTTCATCGCCGAAAACCTTTGTCCTGTATGTGTGTACAAGACCTCCTGCCCGTTCAAGAGATATCGCAAGAGGAACACTGTTCCCTGATTTTTCAGCCTCATCAAGGAAAAACCTGTTTGCAAGTGACGCAGGTCTGAAGTCTTTATCAAGAGGCGGCATAAATTTAGGTTTTACTTGGAAATCAAATTCTTTCATCACTTTTCCTCCACTCATTGTGTAATATTGAATAGTAAAACTATTGCACCCATGGCTAAGACATATATCAGGCAATACTTCACAGTGGTGATCATCAGCTTGCCTTCACTGCCGGGCAGTCCGGCAGCCGTTGACGCAATCGCGATGCTCTGGGGAGAGACCATTTTCCCTGCTGTTGCTCCGCTGGCATTTGCGGCCGCAAGCCATTCCTGTCCGCTTCCTATCTGGATCGCAGTTTGCTTCTGCAGATTTCCGAACAGCACATTCGAAGAGGTGTCACTGCCGGTGATAAATGTTCCCAAAGCGCCTATGAAGGGTGCCAGGAATGGATAGAATTTTCCGCTTGCTGTTGCCAGCATATTTGCTATTGAGCTTATCATCCCGCTGTAACCCATGATCTTTGCCAAGGATACGACAGAGATCACTGTAACAGTAGTTTTCTTGATCTGCTTCAATGTTTTTAAGAGAACACCAAACAGCGTTTTCAGTGAAACTCCCTGCAAAAGCCCTCCGATAAAGGCAGAAATGAAAAGGGCCGTACCTCCGCTTGTAGCAAGCTGGAAAGAAAGAGGCTTCCCCCCTTCTCCAAAATAAAACTGCTGTTGTATCACAAAAGGATAGTTATTTAGGAAATCAAAGAACGGCAAAAATCTTGTCATCAGTATGATCACAAGTATCAGTATATACGGGGACCATGCAACAAGTGCGCCGGTCAGGCTTTTATTACTCTTTTTGAGCTCCGGAGCCTTCTTTATGCCTTCCCCTTCGAACAGCCAGACATCTTTGACAGGCCGAAGCTTTGACCATAATATTAAAACAGCCAATGAAAGCAGGGACCCTGTTGCAGCGGCGAGCTCCGGTCCTATGAAAACCACTGTCAGTGTTTGTACGACTGCAAATGTAAGACCTGCTGCCAATGAAATGCCTATTACTCCTTTTACCTTCTTGAGGCTTCCTGTAACTGCAAAAACCAGAAAGAACGGAAGTATGATTGCAAAAGGGAAAAGCTGGAGCGCCGTATATAATGAAAGTGTTCCCAAAGAAAGATCCGTAACCTGGGATAGCGTGATGATGGGGATCCCCAAAACTCCGAAGGCGACCGATACAGTGTTCGCAATAAGGCATACTGAAGCTGCAAGGAAGGGGTTGAAGCCCATCGATGCAAGTATCTCTGCCGGTATGGCGACCGAAGTGCCAAAACCGGCCACCGCTTCGAGGAATCCCCCAAAAGAGAAGGCAAGGATGAGGGTTTGGATTCTCCTGTCCGGTGATATCCCCAGAAGCATCGCTTTTATTATTTCCATACTTCCGGTTTCCAATGTGACGTTATATACGAACAAAGCGGTCAGTATGACCCACAGTATGGGGAATATGGCCATCATAATGCCTTCGACCGTTGCCTGTGCCGCATGGTTGGGCTTCATCCCAAAAGCGGCTATTGCGATCAGTAAAGCCGCTGCCAAAGCTGCAGCTCCCGCTTTATAAGCAGGAAGCTTCAGCTTTGTAAGACTCACGATCATCCATATGATCGGAATAAAGGCCAAAATTGTTTTAATGATATCCATATAGTCCATTGTTAAACTGATCCACCCATTACTCCGTATTCACAAATGTCTTTGAGCATCAGATCGCACAATATCAAAGCCCGCGGGATGTGGAACGGCCCTTTGAAAAGATTGCCCTTCAAATGATTAGATACAGATCCGTCTCGATGCAGGTATCCGTACCATTCTCCGAATTCCTTATCCTTAAAATGCGGGAAGGTATAATCGTGGACCTGTTTGAACCTTTCAAGATATTTTTCATCACCGGTCGCCTTGTATGCCATAAGGAACGCTATAAGCGCCTCGCAGTGGGGCCACCACAATTTCATATCCCATTCGAGCTTGTCCGACGGTCTGCCATCAATATCCATAAAATACATCAAACCGCCGTATTGCTTATCCCAGCCGATCTCGAAGGACCAGTTCAGGATATCCAGCGATTTTTCCAGCAGCCCGATGTCTCCCTTAAGTATCGCCTCATGCATCAAAAACCATGATGCCTCAATGGAATGTCCGGGATTTATCGTACGCCCTGCAGGTGTGTCCAGACGCTCCCCGTTCTGCCCGACAGTTTCAAATAATGCCTTTGCGTCCTCCTTAAGAAAATCGGTAACGATTTCCTTAAAAAGGCGGCTGACTATTTCATCATATCCGGCTTTGTTTTCAGGATCTGCCTCGCACAGCACCTGTGCCGTAGCGATTATGATCATCGGGATATTGAGCGACTTAGTCCTGACAACCTCCGGATTATACTTTGGCGGTAATACCTTCGGATTCTCATACAGGTACATGATCGTTTCGAAGGTATCCCGCGCCAGCTCCAATGCCTCCGTATCCCCCGAGGCCTTGAAATATTCTGCACACCCGGTTACTGCAAAGCATTCTGAAAAATAGTATCTCCGTTTTTGTACAGGTTTTCCGTCCCTGGTCAATACGAAAAACATTCTCTTATCGTTATCATAGCAGTGTTTTTTAAGAAATTCATACCCAAGTCTTGCCGCTTCAAGCCATTCAGGACGCTTTTCAACAGAGTTGTATGCCTTGGAAAAGGTGTAAAGACCGCGGCCCTGGAACCAGCCTGATTTATCCGTCCCGAAAACCTTCCCCTCTCTGTCAAGACAGGTCAGGTACCCGCCATATTCACGATCCACACCGTATTTAGTCCAAAAATCCATGACGCCGATGATCTCCTTGTGATATGTTTGCTGAAGCTGCTGAAAGTAAGTTAGTTTCTCCATTCAATAACACCCCTTATCTATAATCACCTAATGCAAAAAAGCTAATACTCAGATTACCTTACCCGGGTTTAAAATGCCTTTTGGATCAAATACCTTTTTAATGCCCTGCATCAATGCGATTTGCTCGGGCCCCAGGGATTCAAGCAAAAACTCCTTTTTTGCATGACCGATGCCGTGTTCGCCTGAAACCATGCCGTTCAGCTCCGCTGCCTTCTCATACATGAGCTTCATGAGGAGCTCCCGGAGATAGGCCCATCGTTCCTGATCCAAATCATCCTGGCAAAGGTATACGTGGAGATTTCCGTCTCCTGCATGGCCAAAGCTGCGAATGCGGATACCGTACTCCTTTGAAAGCGACTTGATATATCCAAGAAATTCGCAGACCTTATCGATCCGAACTACTACGTCACACTCATCCATACTTGGGGTCGAGCTTTTTATAGCCTCCAAAAATGCGCCTCGTGTGCTCCAAATGCTTTCCTGACGCTCCTCGGTATCGGATATGAAAACATCCTTCGCACCGTTTTGCAGACAAACCTGAGCCACATATTCGTAGTGTTGTGCGATTTCCTTCTTGCTGTTTCCGTTGAAGGATACCATCAAATATGCGTCAGACTCATTATCCGGGAACTTTTTGCCCAGGTATTCCTGTGCATCCAAAATTACTTCCCTTTCCATAAACTCCAGTGTCGTAGGTATTTCGGGCGATCCCATAACAAGAGGTACCGCTGCCAGGCAATTCTCAATGTTATCAAAAGGGATCAGAAGAGACGTCATCCTTTTGGGAGCAGGGATCACTTTCAAATATAGCTTTGTAACCACAGCCAATGTACCCTCCGATCCGATAAGCAGATCTTTAAGGCTGTAGCCTGAGCTGTTTTTGGAAAGTCTCCCTCCAAAGGTAACGATCTCTCCATTAGGTAAAACCGCTTCCATCCCTCTGACGTAATCACGTGTCACACCATATTTCACAGCCCTCATGCCGCCTGCGTTTGTCATTACATTCCCGCCAACGGTAGCGCTTTTTTCTCCCGGGTCCGGAGGATAGAGCAAGCCCTCATTCAGACATGTCTTTGCCAGCTCCATCAGCAGTACGCCCGGCTCTGTTATAACCGTCATAGTGCTCTTGTCGATTTCCAAAACATGATTCATTTTCGCAGTGGAAAGGACTATGCCGCCATAAATCGGGACACAGGCTCCGCATAGTCCTGTGCCGGCCCCGCGGGGAGTCACAGCTATGTTGTTTTCATTGGCATATTTCATTATTGACGAAATCTCATCCGCACTTAAAGCTTCCACCACCACGTCAGGGGAAAATGTCCCATACTCCGTCATTTCATCATGAGTAAAGTCCTCATGGATCCTTTCTGCAACGAGTACCCGGTCATGGGAGGTGAACTGGATCAGCTTTTCGATATCTTGTGAGGTAATTGTTTTAAAGTTCATGATGCTTGGCTCCATCCTTTATCTTTGTAATTAATTTGGGGATTATTTCATATAGATCACCGACAATCCCATAATGGGCGATATTGCAAATAGGTGCCGCCGGATCCTCATTAATGGCCACGATGACATCGGATGAATTCATACCCGCAGTGAACTGGACAGCACCTGAAACGCCGCAGGCAATGATGAGCTTGGGCTTAACGGTCCTGCCTGAAAGTCCGATTTGCCGGGTATAGTGCACCAATCCTGCCTCTATCATGGGCCTGGTGGCAGCTAACTGTCCACCCAGAAGAGATGCCAGTTCTTCCAGCATAGGCAGGTCTTTTACATCTCTGATGCCGCGGCCGGCCACAACCAGAATATCAGCCTCGGAAATAGAAGTCCCTATCTCCTTTTTGTGGATATCCTGGACTTCGATTCGGGAAACCAGCTTTTCCTCCGACATATTACATTTGACCACTTCACCCGTGACCGGCTGGCGTTTTGCTGTCTCCATCACCTTATAGCGTACGGTCGCGAACTGGGGCCGGCTGTTTGTGGTAAGGATCTGGGCCATGATATTGCCCCCGAAGGCCGGGCGTATTTGCACCAGATCTGTGTTTTCTCTTCGTTCCAGCTTCGTGCAGTCTGCCGTTAATCCTGTGCGGAACCTTGTTGCTACCTTCGGGGCCAAAGAGCGTCCGATGGAAGTTGCCCCGACGAGCACGATACTTGGTAACAGGTTGTTTATGCAGTCTTCAAATGCATTTGCATAAGCATCGACCTTGAAGTCCTCCAGACCGGGATAATCGTATATAAAAACCTTCTTGACACCATAATGTAAGAGCTTCTGTGCGGATCCTTCTATATCATGTCCAATGAAAAGACAGTATACATCGTCTCCAACATTTTTCGTCAGTTCGCTTGCTTTGCCTATAAGCTCCAATGTAACAGGGTGTATCTCCCCATGGTAATGCTCTACATATACCAATATCCCACGGTATTTACTCTTGTCCACGGCTTCCTTTTTCACTTCTTCAAAAGAGAGCGCTTTTTCAGGACATGCTTTGATACAGATCTTGCACATTTTACAGCTGCTGTTGAAGCAAATACCCTCATTTCTCAGCTCGATGGCATTAAAAGGGCATGCGCCGATACACTTTTTACATAGAGTACATTTTTTGATATCTATTCCAATCACGATTATAACGCTCCCTTATAAGTATTTTAGTTCACGAAGCTTTTCATAGAGCATAGAAGCGTTCCCCTCGCTGTCATATTTCCATATCGTGGTATCATGGCTGCTTTCCGGCGGAAAGATACGCTCGACTCTGGTCGGAGAGCCTGTAAGACCATATTGGTCTTCATTCTCGCCCTCGAAATCTGATAGACTGATATAATGGATCGGGTTTGCGGCACTCTTTTTCATTAGACAATAAGAAGGAAGCCTTGGCTGATATATATCCTTTTCCACAGTGATCAGGCAAGGATATTGCATCCTTGCGCTAGCTACATATTCTATCATGTCTTCACTGACTGTAATACTGGTATCACTGGCATGGATGATATTTTTCACCCAGCTGACATGCGGGATCTTAAGGTGTTCTGCTATGGCCGGACCGACCTGAGCCGTATCGCCGTCTGTGGTTTGCTTTCCGCAGATGATCAGGTCAAAGCTTCCGGCCTTCATGATACCATGAGCCAGCGTATTTGAGGTGGCCAGCACATCTGCCCCGGCAAATTTGCGGTCAGTGAGCAGGAAGCCATGATCCGCACCCATCATAAATGCTTCTCTTATGACTTCTTCCGCTGCAGGCGGGCCCATGGTTATACATGAAACCTCAGCATTGAGCTTTTGCTTTAAAACAATAGCAGTTTCAAGGGCATATGCATCATATGGATTCAACTTGCTCTCAATGCCATCTCTCTTTAAGACACCGGTTTTCTCATCAATATCGACCTTGTTGGTATCAGGGACTTGCTTGACACAAACCATAATTTTCATAAATAAGTACCTCGATCTTTAGTAATGTCGCTATGCTACAGAACCGCAGAGAAAATCTAAGGTTCTGCTATTTTATTGCTAAGCAGCCCATTTTATAACAAATAATTAATAAAAATGTATGGCAAAATAGCACCGGCCACCAAGGCTTTTGTAAAAGAAAGTCAAGAGGCGGGGGGGACATCTGTCATTCGTTAATAATACAATATCAACGCCAGGTATATTAATAAAGTTCAAAAAAATACATCAGAAGTTCTTATCCAATATGGAGGATGATACCTTTTTATTTATCTCCTTGGAATACTGGAATTTTGTTCTGTATACCTGTACAAATAATGTATCCAAAACATACAGCTGCGCAAATTTTACTGAATAAGCGTGATCCTGCAATGGTGTTTCATATCCTCCGCAAAGCAGGACTATATCTGCATATTCAGTAGCAGGTGAATTTTTGTATCGTGTTATGCAAATCGTTCTTGCACCGACTTCTTTTGCTTTATTGATGAGATGGACGATTTCCTTGCTTGCTCCGGAATGAGAGATAAATATCGCCACATCCCTTTCGTTTAGTGTAGAGGCAGCCATTATCTGCATATGCTCATCGGAGAGGCAGTATACATTGGGCATGATATGCAGGAATTTATACATCCCCTCCATTGCCGTAAGCATAGAAGCACCTACCCCAAAAAACCTCACCTGATCCGAATCATTTATCATATCTGCCGCGCGTTTTATATCATCATAGTTCAACAGCGTCCTGGTGTCCGTAAAAGCACTCATATAATTCTGCAACAGCTTCTGTGCAACCACTTCCATGCTGTCATTTTTAGTTATCTCTGATGTCAGCAGCTCTGTTTCTTCCACTACACTGTTTTCCTCAGATGAAAAATCGCTCAATAAGAGCCTCATCTTAAACTCTTGAAATCCTGCCAGTCCCATGGTCTTACAAAAACGGAACACACTGGTCAGGCCTGTGCCGCTGGATTCCGCCAGATCATGTATAGACATGAACCGCACTTTTTTCGGGTTCTTCAAAACAAAATCGGCAACCTTCTTTTCGGCCTTTGTCAATGACGGATAAGCTGAATGAATTTGTAACAGGAATTCATTCTCGACCATGAGCACACCTCTTTGTCCTTTTTTTAAATTTTAACATAAAATCGTTCTAAAGCATATTCTTACACTTCAATCCAAATAAAACTTTTTTGTCTGCTGCGTCATTGTTTTACTGCTCCGTTTGAAAGTCCGCTTATCAAAGACTTTTGAACTATCAAATAAATTATTATTGCTGGTATGACAGAGAGCAATGTGCCTGTCATAACCATTTCCCATGGTGTCTGGTTGTCCATCAGTCTTGAGATCCCTACGGTTACAGGAGTTTTTGCCGCATCTCTTGTCAGCAGGAGAGGGTATAAGTATTGACCCCAGCCTGTGAAAAAGGAAAGTGCGAAGGAAGTGGCTATACCGGGAGTTGCAAGCGGTAATATTATTCTTGCCAAAGTCCCCAGTCTTGAACATCCATCTATTGCGGCTGCCTCCTCAAGTGCAATAGGTACACTGTCAAAGAAGCTCCTCATCAATAGTATGGGGAAGGCCATAGAAGTTGCCAAAATAACTAATATTACCCCAATATACGTATTATACAGGTTCAATCTCTGCATCATAATAAACACAGGCACAATGATAACGATTTGAGGCAGCACCTGGGTTAAAAATATTACAGCAGAATAAAATCCCTTGCCTTTAAATGCAAACCGTGATAATGCATATGCTGCGAATGTCGCCAGAATAACATTGAGTAAAGCGCTTCCAACAGCATAAATGAATGTGGCCTTCAGAAAGCTTGCGTATTCTATCCTGTCAAAAATTTCAATAAAGTTTTTAAACTGCCAGTCCACTGGATACAAAAAATTGTTTCCCAGATTTTCAGCCTTCGTAAGGGCAGCGACAAAAGCTGTATATATCGGTATGAGTGTAAAAATACACCAAAAGATGATCACTATATACCTGACAGTAAGCGTAATTGCTTTTTTCTTTTTATTGTTCATTCGATTTCACCCTTCTTTCTCATATTAACGATACTTAATATAAGAATGACGACCAGCACCAGAAGTGCAATCGCTGAGGCTGTTCCCAGATCATCCTGCTGGAATGCTTTAGTATAGATCTCTATTGCCACCAGTTGGGTGCCTCTGGCCGGTCCGCCGCCTGTCATGATATAAACCGTATCAAATATTTGCATTGTCCAGGCAGCAATTATCAATGTTGTTGTTGTAAGAACAGACCTTATATAGGGCAGAGTGATATAACAAAATCTTTGCAGCCCGTTAACACCATCGATAGATGCCGCTTCATGGATATCTTCCGGAATTGTTTGTAAAGCGGCAAGCAGCGATATTATCATAAAAGGCGTTCCTTGCCAAACTCTGACCACAATCACTGTTGCAAGAGCCATTTCAGGTTTGGACAGGAAGCTTATATTATTCTGAATGATTCCTGTAGTATTTAAAAGCTGGTTCAAAAACCCAAACTGCGGATTGACTACCCATCCCCACATTGCTGCCGCAAAGGCCTGCGGTATGACCCAGGGTATGATAACAATAGAGCGAAAAATTGCTCTGCCCTTGATCGGCTTGTCAAGCACCAGTGAAACGACTGTGCCGCAGACAACGACACCCAAAACACCGAATATAACATATAAAATTGTGATCTTAATACTGTTCAGAAATTTTGGATTCAATAAATACTTGAAATTCTTAAAACTGTTCCACCCTTTATAGCCCTGAATAATGTTCGAATCACCAAGGGAATACTTTATCAAATCAAATATCGGTATAGCCAGAATGAAAATAAAAAGAATGATCGTAGGCAATATATACCAATATGGCTCAACTGTTCTGGCAATGTTTTTTTTAGTATTAGATCGCATCTGATTACCTCGTATTCTCACAATACATGATCTGGGTTTTATCGAAGCTGTGCCTTTAACAATAGGAAATGACCTGAACAGTCATTTCCTATTGTGGCAAGCTCAATTGTTAGTTGTTGATCTCATTATGAGATTCAACAATATTCTTTATAGTCTGTTCCGGTGTCTGATTTCCCATAAGCATAACCTGTAATTGCTCGCCGGTAGCCGACCATAAAGCAGTAGTTTTGGTGCAGATGCCTTCAGCATAACTCTTTTCGACTGTTTTGATTACATCCATTATATATCCGCTCGTATAAGAAGCTGCTTCAGACTTCAGGATCGGTACGGAACCATATTTAGCATGAGCCAGCTGGTTTTCCGACTCCATCAGGTAACGGAGGAACTTCCATGCAGCATCAGGATTCTTTGAATTCTTCGGAATGTACCAGCCGCCAAGATTAACTGCACTGGAATTGACACCGGATGCTCCCGCCGGGATAGATGTTACCTTTACGGTACCTGCCTCGAGCTTCTCAGGTATCTGATTGGCCATATTGATGAGGTCAAAAATCATAGCAGCCTTTCCGTCCTTAAACAGAGTACGTGCATCGAATCTTCCCATCTCCACGAAGCCTTCCTGAGCATATTTTGATATATCCTGCATAAATTTGAGTGTCTCGGTAGCATTTGCTTTTTCTGCATCAGTGTCGTAAACATACTGATTTGCAGTGAAGTCCCAAGCTCCTCCACCCTTCTGTGTGGTGTAAAGTGACTCGAAAACAAAGCTTGTCTCACCGCCGCTGGGTTTTCCATACATTGCAAATGGTGTTAAGCCGGCAGCTTTAAGTTTTTCACATGCAGCTAAAAATTCGTTCCAGGTCTTAGGAGGATTGTTCGGATCAAGTCCTGCTTTTTCGAACATTTCAACATCATACCAGAACATCAGTGTGGAACCGCCACAGGCTATCATATATTGCTTTCCGTCATATTGGCCGGCTTCGAGCATGGAAGTATACATATCCCCTGTCAATTCAGCATCCAGGTATGGTGTCAAATCCATTACCAGATCCTTTGAAGCCAGATCGAATATAGTACCGGGAAGGTGATACATTACATCGGGAAGCGTTTTGGATGCCGACCATGTCTGAAGTGATTTTTCAGCGTCTGCCCAGCCCAGGTCCTGCATTTCGACCTTTATATCCGGATTCTCAGCCTCAAACTTTGCAATGATGGGCTCAAATATTTCTCTGAGTATTTCAGGCGTTCCTGTACGGACGAATGTGATCGTTACAGGCTCTTTGGTTTCAGGGGTGCTGCTTTCAGGTGCTGTAGAAGTCGAAGGGGTTGTAGGAGTTGTAGGAGTTGTAGGATTCTGTGCCGTATTGTTCTGTGAACATCCAACTAATGAAAGGCATAACAGGGAAAATACGATAAATAGTGCAGTGATTTTCTTCATCTTGTTTCTCTCCTTCAATCAATATGTATTTGGATAACACTACAGCTCAATTATTACTTTAGACCTTGCATCATATCAAATTACATTTTTTCATAACATCCAGTGTTTCTGCTTTTTCAGCTTCGGTAAGCGGCACACAGGGTACCCTTGGATATCCGCCGCAGGAACCGACCGTATCTGTCATGAATTTGATCAGCGAAATAACCTTGTACTCTCCGCCCATACCGGAATATTTTATTGCCAGCTCCATATAAGGAACGAGAGTGTTCTTTACTGCCTTTGCTGTCTCATAATCCCCACTTGAGCGTGCATTCCAGATCTTGATAGCTCTATCCGGTGCAAAGTTGGACATGCTGGAGATAAAGCCTGTGGTGCCGGCCAATGCTGCATATGGCTCAAGGAACTCGCCATGGCCGTTAACTATACTTATCTTATCCCCGATTTCCTGAACTACTCTGGTCATTTTGAAAAATGCAGGCGTGCATTCCTTCATTCCGGATATGTTCGGAAAATCATTGACCATTCTTTTCAGGACAGATAACGGTACATCTATCTGCATTACTTCAAAGTTGTTATAAAGCAGGATACCCAGATCAGTACCCTGTGACAGCTTTTTATAGAACTGATAGATGCTTTCCTCATCCTTTGCCGGATAATAGTAGGGCGACAATGCCATGACACCTGCTGCTCCATGCTCCTGTGCATACCTTGCAAGTTCAATGGACTCGTCCGGGTTTGTCGAATTACATCCTGCTATTACAGGAATTTCTCCGTCCAAAAAGCTCAACGCACAGTCAAAAACCTCTTTTCGTTCTCTTGTGCTCATTGCACCGCATTCTCCGGTACTGCCGCCGACAACGATAGTTGAATTTGTTCTGTTGAGCCCGCCATCCAAGAGAAACTTTAGATTTTTTTCATAACCCTTTGCATCAAAGCTGCCATCTTCTTTAAATGGTGTAATGCTTATAATGCTAATTCCTTTAAGTCTTTCTCTTAGCTCACTTGGTTTCATTTAGTGCTTCCACCCCTTTTCCCTCAAATATTGCGATTTTTTTTACTTCTAAATTTAGATTAGCATAGAGGTTATGCTAAGTCAATGAAAAAAAGATATTTTTTTTATTTATTTATTCATACCAAAAAATGTTTTTTATTATAACTGCATATCCTTCCTGCCGGTACAGCAGATACATATAACGAGTCGATCAGGTATCTATTATCAGGGATTGGATCATCTATGGAATAGCCATTACAGGATCACTGAAATCGCATCCATTACTCTTTCCCTGTCCTGCGGCTTAAGTCCTGTAGCGTTTACAAGGTAATCGCAGAGCAGGGCAATGTTTTCTTCGGTTTTGATGAAGCCCACAGAAGCTGCATCTATCGGCATGTTCATGTACTTCATCAAGGATAGGACGTCATTGTAATCAGATTTATTGAACCTTAACTGAGAAAGGATACCTACTGCAACGATCTCCCCATGTAAGTGAGCCTGGGATTCAGACGGGAAATAGCGTCTCATGAAATCATAGAATCCATGGGCTATGGCCAACTGATTAACACCGGAGGAAAATCCGCTCACCACAGATGTATGCAAAAGATTTACCAAAATCACATCCGTAAGATACCCACAGTCTATTCCTTTATCATAGGCTCCTTTTGCACTTCCCATCAAAAATTCATAGATTCCTTTCGAATTGATAACGCAAATGTATTTCTCTATAGGACAATCAGAGTATGTTTCAATATGAACGTTATGGACAACTTCAGGCAACTTAGCGATAGAATCAAGAATACCGGACGCCAATAATTTCCTTGGTGCAGTTGCAATAATATCGGTATCGGCAATTACTACATCGACTTCCTTCAGCATCGCTATAGAACCGTCCGGGGTGCCGTCATCATTATACATGATACAAACTGCAGAGCTGGCAACACATGTAGCGACAGATGTAGGAACATTTATTATATCCATTTTTGCAATAGTCGCAGCTGCCTTTGCCAGATCGATACATTTTCCGCCGCCTACGCCGATAATGACAGTACAATTATGCTCTGCAGCCATTTCCGCATAAGTATTTGCCCACCCTCGTGAGCATGCCCCCACATGCTTGCAGACATATGCGTCTATGCCTCGATTTTTCCATTCATCAGCAAACCTTTCACAGATTTTATCAACAGAAGACGGTCCGCCTATTATCAGGGGCCTTCCGCCTAGACGGATTATTTCAGAAGTAAGCTCCTTGATACAGCCATTTCCATAAATAAACTTACCGCAACCAACTCTTAGATTAGCATAATCGACTCCCATTTCAACATCTCCTATCTAATATATTATGTCAATCACATTATATAATAAAAAAACTTTTTTCTCAATACTATATTTCGAATAAAAATATTTTTCATATTTTCTGACATTGGATGCTCGGTGGTCTGCTGAGGTAAGAGAATTTTTCTACAAACGAAAATTATTCTTTGAACCGACGTGTTATAATAGAGAAAAGGGGGGATGAACCATAAGGAAAAGCAGGAAACATTGTGCATGGCAGAGTCCTAAAAAGAAAACGAAAGGGAG
>JAEZCA010000038.1 GCA_023412665.1 Bacillota bacterium | reverse complement strand
GGGCGGAAGTCGCGGCGATGCTTCACCGCTTTATTGAGATGTTAATGCCCCGCCAAAGTGCTCCATAATGTGCAAAAAGGGTTGAGTGGTCTTTTATGGTAGCAGCCGTCCATGCGGTTGTTAAAAAAGAGGGAGATCTGGGACAGAAGTAAGGTAGATGGTGTAAAAGCCTTGTGACGTAATGGTTTAAAGGAATATTAATATCACATATATAGGGTGCTGGCAGATAGAATTTGCCTGTCAGCATCCTATTTTTGTATGGAAAACAGCATTAATAAAGGCTGTACACGAAGCAGTCTGAATATAAATCAACCATACTCCTGTCTTATTATGGAAACTGGTACCTTCTAAAGATTTTTATTCGATAAAATACATCAAAAAACGATAATAATTAGTGAAAACATCATATTAATAGGTTATAATTATTATTGGTGTTAATGGATATTAGAGAAAATATTTCAGCCCCATACTTATTTTTCCGATATAAATACAGATAATTGTTTCTTGTCATTTGAACGCGGTGTTTAATACAGCAGCTGAAAGCAGATATGTTATGATATTATCAGATTACAGCAATAATAAATTTATTAATCGACGTAGTGCAAGGCTTTCTTCTATACCGCTTGTTTTCATGCTGGTATTTTTTATGTGCATGGGTACCATTTCATCGGCGGCAGTTTCCGATTCCGACTCAAGAAATGTATTGATCCTGCATTCTTATGATGAGGGGCTTAAATGGACCAGTGATCAGAATGAAGGCATTCTCGGAAAATTCAGAAATGCTGATGAAACATATGAGTTTTATGTTGAGTATATGGATTGGAAGAACCATCCCAATGATGAGAATCTTGAGCAGTTCAGAGAAAGGATGGCATTTAAATATTCACATAAGAGGCTTGATATCATTATTACCACAGACGATGCGGCTCTCAGCTTTGCACTGAACAACAGAGCCGAGCTGTTTCCCGGCGTGCCCGTGGTTTTTTCCGGTGTCAATATACTGGGAGTAGAAGCGATAATAGGGGGAGAGGCAGCAGTGACGGGGGTAATCGAGGAAATCGACCCTGCCGGCACTTTAAAGGCAGCTCTTGCATTAAATCCCGGCATAAAGGATATATATGTACTGTTTGATAACACTGAGAGCGGCCTTACTACAGGAGAGTTAACTATAGAAACTATCCATGAAAATAACCCGCTTATCAACGTCATCCCCCTCAATAATCAAAGCACCTATCAGATACTTCAGACAGTAAGTAATGCCGGTGATGACAGCATAGTAATCTGTACGACATACACTGCCGGCAGTGACGGATACATAATTGGGCTTGAAAGGATGAGCCGTTTATTGTGCGAGGCCTCAAGCGTACCTGTTTATCACCTGTATGACCTTGCGCTTGGAAATGGAGCCATAGGAGGTAGTATGATAATCGGCAGGCTGCAGGGTGAAGAAGCTGCCGGTCTTGCAATGAGGGTCATGAACGGCGAGGATATCTCACAGATCCCTTTTATAACCAGGCCTACTACCAGATATATGTTTGATTATGAGGTGCTACAGCGATTTTCGATAGATCCCGGGCTTCTTCCCGAGGAAGGTGAATTGATTAATCAGCCGAATTCCGTCCTTGAAGAATACAAGTATGTTCTACTAACTGCAGTTGTAGTTGTTGTAATGCTTCTGATATTTATCACTATTCTTCTGTTTTACCTCAAAAGGCTGCGGGCAATGAAAAAAGAGCTTTCAGAGAGCAATATACAACTGACGGGTCTGTACGAAGACCTGTCGGCTGCAAGCAGCAAGCTGAAAAAACAGTATGATGAGCTTGCTGCTGTGCAGAATGATTTGAGCAGCAGCGAGTACAGACTTGAACTGTTATTTGATAAAATGATCAATGGCTTCTACATATTCGAGCCGGTGTTTAATTCATGGAATAAAATGATCGATATGCGTTTTTTGAAGGTTACTCCGGGATTTTTTCACAATATGGGAATACCTGTGCAGGATATCGTTGGGAAGACCTGGCTGGAGGTTTTCGGCTGGCCGAGCATCACGCTGGGATATTTCCAGAATCTTATTGACACAGGCAGGTCAGAGAGATTTGAGGTTTATAGTCCTCATGTAGGAAATTATTTTCTGATTGAACCGTTTCTTATTACTGAAAACCAGATCGGTGTCATGTTCGAGAATATAACAGAGTACAAGAAAGCATTAAAGGAGGTAAAGCAGCTCAATGCAGAGCTGGAGAAGCGTGTGGCCGACAGGACCGCAAGGCTTCAGGAGGCTGTGGAGGAGCTGGAATCCTTCTCTTATACCGTATCTCACGACCTGAAATCGCCCCTTAGAGCTGTGGATGGTTATGTGGGGATACTGCTGGAGGATTTGGGAGAAAAACTGGACAGCGATGCTGCACAAATGCTTAATAATATCAGAACTATCAGCAGAGACTCAATTGATATGATCAATAAAATATTACAGTATTCCAAGACCTCCAGGGCTGTCTTGAACAGGGAGCATGTTAATTTTGGCGAGAAGGTTAAAATGGTGTTTACTGAAATGCAGCATGCGTACCCGGGCCGCGAAGCTGAGCTTGTGATAGAGACAGGACTGCCTGAGGTCTATGTGGATCGTGTCATGTTCAGTCAGATGCTGCAGAATATTTTGTCAAATTCCTTTAAATTCACAGAGGGAAGAGATAAGGCAGTTATTACTGTGGGCTGCACTATTACCGAGGATCATTATATTTTCTATATAAAGGATAACGGCGTAGGCTTTGATATGAAATATTCTAGTAAATTGTTCGGTCTTTTCCAGCGGCTCCATACGCCTGACGAGTTCGAAGGCAGCGGTATAGGACTGGTCACGGTAAAGAAGATAGTGGAGAAGCATGGAGGCAAGGTGTGGATAGAAAGCAGGGCAGACGAGGGAACCTCCGTATTTTTTCAATTACCTATAAAACCAATTTGAGTTTTTATATAGAACAATGTTGTCAAAAGAAGTATGAAAGATGGTGGTAGCGAAATATGGATAAGAACAGGAAAACCGCTCTTAAGGCCGCTCTTATATATTTGCTTGCAGGTGTTGTGTGGATTTTGGTCACAGACACCATTCTGGCCAGGTTCGCCAATGATAAGGAAGTTATCAACAGGATCAGCCTTATAAAAGGGTGGATTTTTGTTGCCTTATCCGGTCTAATAGTATTTATAATTGTATTCAGCTCACTTAAAAAACTTATGGCGGCAGAGGCAGAGCTGTTAAGAGCCAATAGTGATATTTCAAAAGCGAAGGATAAAATAACATCATCATATAATGAAATGCTCAAAATGAAACAAAAGCTGCACGACATGGCTTATTATGACCAGCTGACAGGACTGAGAAACGAATTATCGCTGCAGGAAGACATGGCAAAAGTCATTGAGGTGAATGACAGGTTCGCAATGATCTTTATTGATGTTGATAACTTTAAGTATGTAAATGATGCTTTGGGACATATTTTTGGCAACAAGGTGCTAAAGGCCATAACAGATCTGCTGACGGGCCTGATGGAGAAGAACTGCAGCCTGTACCGGCTAGGTGGTGATAAATTTATCATACTGTTTGGCGGGAATGATTTGATTGATCTGGAAGGCTTTGCGGTCAATATTCTAAAGGGCTTTAAAAACCCGATAATGGTAGATGACAAAACCTTTTACTATACGGTGAGCGTAGGTGTAGCGTTGTATCCGGAGCATGGCAGGAATTTGATGGAGCTGATCATGTGCTCGGAAATTGCGCTTACTAAGGCAAAAGAGTCGGGTAAAAACAGAATAGTGATATATAACGAGCCCATGAAAACGTCAGTGCACGAGTGGATAGATACGGAGAAATATCTGCGCAATGCTTTGGCCAAAAGTGAATTTGAGCTCTATTTCCAGCCTCAGCTGGATGTTGCAGCAAATGAGATATACGGTTTTGAAGCTCTTATTAGATGGAGGAACGATGAAATGGGCTTTATCATGCCCAATAAGTTCCTTAAGGTAGCTGAAGATACGCATATGATAATTCCGATAGGCGAGTGGGTGCTCAGAAATGCATGTATATTTTTAAAGAGGCTGCAGCAGGAGGGGTTCTCGAATAAGTCCGTATCGGTAAATGTATCCAGGATGCAGATATTGCAGGATGATTTTGTCGAAAATGTAATGGAGTACATAGAGATGGCGGATATAGATCCACATAACCTTGAAATAGAGGTATCTGAGATCATTCTTATGGAGTCATACGATGTTGTGTCAGATAAGCTCAATACCTTAAAGCAGAAAGGAATAAAGGTTGCCATTGACAACTTCGGAAAGGGCTATTCCGCACTCAATTACGTGCACAGACTACCTATTACGACATTGAAAATCGACAGGACATATTCAGACATAATAGCCTATGGAGAAAACAGCAGGATGCTGACCGACTTTATGGTCCAGGTGGGTAAAAGCGCCAACCTGCATATCGTAGGCGAAGGTGTTGAAACAAAGGAGCAGTTCGATTATCTTGCCAGCCTCGGCTGCAACAGGCTGCAGGGATATTATGTAAGCAGACCGCTTCCCGAGAAGGAAGCAGTTAAAAAATTGCATTCTGATGTACAAGCTGATCCAGGCATTATGGCGGATTGATCATAATCCGCCAAATGCCGCCTTTTGGGTTTTAAGACATGTCAAGACTTCTTGCGCTGCGTTCGACCTTCTTCTTTTTTGATGATTCTTCGTAGTTTTCACCCTCGACGATTTTGGAACCGACATGTGCTCTTTCGACTATCATATCCATTAGTAGGTTCCGGATATCACCGACCTGTTCTTCAAGCTCAAAATATTTTTTGAGTTCACTGATAAAGGAGCTGCGCTCAAGATCATCCATATCGATGGATCTTGATTTTCCCGGAGCGTTTAGGATGAACTGGCCTTTATAGCTGTACTCGTCTTCGGTGATGTGCAGTCCCGAAATGATTAATTGATTGGTTCTCATATTCTCCCTCCCCGAAATAATCTATGCAGAGCAGATAATTAGGTATAGCACGCAGAAATGTTCCAGCGGCGTTTTAATGTTTTAAAACTGCGGAATCTTCTGTTCTGTACGGGCTTGATGTACGAGAAGTATTTCTACTATTCAATTTTACCATCTTGACGCACCTTTTAAAACGCTTTTTGTGTAATAATACAAAATTTCTTTTTTTGAAAGTGTTCTTATTGACATTTTAACAGTTTAATTTATAATTAAAGAGACTGTGTTAAAATTTTAACGGTCGCCGGCAAGGGAAAAAATGTCGTTGGCCGAGTATTACCACATTTTTAGTGTAATTCATTCAATAATTGTTATATTAAAATATCGAAGGAGTTGAAGCATTTAATGGGTACAAATCAGAGTACGAGAAAGGTAAGCATTACCGAAACTGTTCTTAGAGATGCGAACCAATCGTTGATTGCAACAAGAATGCCGTTTTCCGATATGGCAGATATCCTGAGCACACTTGACGACGCAGGCTACTACTCGCTTGAATGCTGGGGCGGAGCGACATTTGATTCCTGTCTCAGATATTTGAATGAGGATCCATGGCAGAGGCTCGAGAAGATCAGGAGCAAGGTTAAGAAGACCAAGCTGCAGATGCTTCTGCGCGGACAGAATATACTTGGCTACAAGCACTATCCCGACGAGGTTGTGCGCAAATTCGTCGCACAGGCGGTTGAGTGTGGCATGGACATATTCAGGATTTTTGATGCCTTAAATGATTTCAGGAACATAGAGGTTGCTGTGGATGAGACAAAGAAACGAAAAGCGCATGCCCAGGGCTGCATTTGTTATACTACAAGCCCGATCCACAACCTGGAGAATTACGCAAAGATGGTCAAGCAGCTCGAAGGAATGGGCGTGGATTCGATCTGCATCAAGGATATGGCCGGTATTATGGGGCCCCAGGAGGCATATGACCTGATTAAGACTATCAAGGAGACAGTAAAGCTTCCTGTATATCTCCATACCCATTCAACTACAGGATTGGGTCCTATTACGCAGACTAAAGCTGTTGAAGCCGGATGCGACGGTCTTGACTGTGCGATATCCTCATTCTCAGGCGGTACATCACAGCCGTCCACAGAGACAATGAATTATGCACTAAAGCAGATGGGCTATACCACAGGGTTGAATGAAAGTGTTTTAAAGCAGATAAATGACTTTTTCAAGCCTTTGAAATCGAAGTATATCTCATCAGGACAGATGGATGCATTTGTTATGGGTACCGAGACGGATGCCCTTGTATACCAGGTGCCGGGAGGCATGCTTTCAAACCTGATAGCCCAGTTGAAGGCGCAAAACGCTATAGACAGGCTGGACGAAGTGCTTGAGGAAACACCCAGAGTAAGAAAGGATATGGGATATCCTCCGCTGGTTACTCCCATGAGCCAGATGGTAGGAGTCCAGGCCGCTGCAAATGTTCTTGCAGGTGAAAGATACAAGAATGTGTCAAAGGAAGTCAAGGCTTATTTGAGAGGCGAATATGGCAAGGCGCCCGGTGAGATAGATCCGGAGCTGGTCAAAAAGGTGCTGGGTGATGAGAAGCCAATCGAAGGAAGGTTTGCGGACACTCTGGAGCCGGAGTTTGAGAAAGCTAAGGCAAAGCTTGGAAAGCTGGCTAGAAGCGATAAGGATGTGCTGTCTTATATTGCATTCCCGCAGATCGCCGAGAAATTCTTCAATGACAGGGAAGAGAGTACAACTACAACAGTTTCTTATACGATCGTTAAAAAGTAGGGGAGGATTAGTATGTCGATATTTGAGAGCCTGGTAGTCGGTCTTATATGTATGGTAATAGTGTTTGCTGTATTGGCAGCGCTCTATTGTATGATAAGTATATTGTCAAAGGCTTTGGCCGGCTCAGGAAAAAAGAGTAAGGCTGCTGAAGCGGACGGAATTATATTAAATGATCCGGTGTCGGAGCTGAATGAGGCTAAGGAGCAGACAGTGGCCGCAGCTGATTATTCAGCCGGCGAGCTTAAGCTGAAAAATGTTGATGAGAAAACTGCAGCCATGATAATGGCCATAGTCAGTCACGAATCGAAAATACCGCTCAATGAGCTGGTGTTTAAATCAATAAGCACAGCAGAGTGATCACCCGGACAGTATGCTCGGAGAAAGCATGTACAGCAATTGGTTATAGACTTGTTAGTAAACTGAACTTTTAAAGATATGGAGTGGAGGTTAATATGAAGTATATAGTTACGATAAACAACAAAGAGTATGAGGTCGAAGTTGAAAAAGGTCAGGCGGCTGTAGTTGGAACGAAGACAGTTGCCGCAGTTGCTGCTCAGACAGCACCCGCACCAGTTGCTGCTCCCGCAGCTCCGGTACAGGCTGCGCCGGCATCCGCTCCTGCACCTGCACCTGTTGCGGTCGGCAGCGGAGATATTATTAAAGCACCGATGCCGGGCACGATCCTGGATGTTAAGGTCACTGCCGGAACCAAGGTCAAAAAGGGACAGGTTCTTCTGATACTCGAGGCAATGAAAATGGAAAATGAAATAGTAGCACCTATCGACGGTACAGTTGCACAAATTCAGGCTGCAAAGGGTTCATCCGTAAATACGGGAGATATCCTTGCTGTCATTCAGTAGAGAGGTGACTAAAATGTTTCTTGATGCAATAAAGACTATATTACAGGATTCAGGTTTTGCTGCCATAACGGTGCAGCAGGGTATTATGATAGTTGTAGCTTGCGTTCTAGTTTACCTCGCTGTTGTTAAGAAATTTGAACCGCTGTTACTGTTGCCTATTGCTTTTGGAGTATTATTGGCAAACCTTCCGCTGGCCGGCCTGATGAGCCCTCCACAGGAAGGATCAACAGAACCGGGAGGTTTATTGTATTATCTGTATCAGGGAGTTAAGCTGGGTATATATCCGTCCCTGATATTCCTGGGCATCGGTGCTATGACTGACTTTGGTCCGCTGATAGCCAGACCTTCCAGTCTTTTCATGGGTGCAGGTGCTCAATTTGGAATATCTGTAGCATTTATTATTGCAGTTGCCCTTGGGTTTACCCCCCAGGAAGCCGGTTCGATTGGCATAATAGGCGGCGCTGACGGCCCGACAGCTATTTACCTCACTACAAGGCTTGCTCCTAAATTACTGCCGGCTATTGCTATTGCCGCATATTCGTATATGGCACTGATCCCGCTGATACAGCCGCCATTGATGAGGCTGCTGACAACAAAGAAGGAAAGGGAAATAAAGATGGAACAGCTCAGGGAAGTATCCAAGCTGGAGAAAATCATTTTCCCGATCGCAGTAACGATTTTCTGCGTATTGCTGCTGCCTTCAGTTGCACCGCTGATAGGCATGCTTATGCTTGGGAACCTGTTCAGGGAGTCAGGGGTTGTTGAGAGGCTGTCCAATACTGCACAGAATGCTATGATCAATATTGTTACAATATTCCTCGGTACAACTGTAGGAGCTACCGCCGTAGGAGAAAACTTCCTCAGCCCTGAAACACTCAAGATAATTGGATTGGGACTGATGGCCTTCATGTTCAGTACAGTTGGCGGACTTCTCATTGGAAAATTGATGTGCTTGCTCTCAGGAGGAAAAATAAACCCGCTTATCGGTTCCGCAGGAGTATCTGCAGTACCAATGGCAGCCAGGGTTTCCCAGGTGGAAGGGCAGAAGGCCAATCCGTCCAACTTCCTGCTCATGCATGCTATGGGACCCAACGTAGCCGGAGTTATAGGCTCAGCAGTTGCAGCAGGTGTCCTGCTGGCACTGTTCGGCTGATATCAGTAAGATATTTACTTCAATATAGTATCATGGGATCTAATGGTCCCATGATATTTTTAGTATGACGGGCATGTCCCGAAGCTTGAGTGAAAGTCTTAAGGGGCGTAGTTACCGACGAACCCGATAGCAACTCCCAAGGTTCAAGCGGCGACGTTTGGGCGGGAAGAAGGGATAGCGAAA
>JAEZCA010000026.1 GCA_023412665.1 Bacillota bacterium | reverse complement strand
AAAGGTCCGGTCTTTTTGCCCTTGTGCGTTTTAATGCCTGAAGCCTTCTCCATTTGTTTATGTTGGCATGATGTCCTGACAGCAGTATGTCTGGAACCTTCATTCCATTAAAGTCATAAGGACGGGTATATTGCGGATATTCAAGGACTCCATCCTTATGGGACTCATCTGAATATGATTCTTCGTTTGACAGCACACCGGGAATTGTTCTGCTGACTGCATCTATGAGAACCATTGCAGGCAACTCTCCTCCTGTAAGGACATAATCACCTATGGATATCTCTTCATCAACAAGGCTTTCGATTATCCTTTCGTCTACACCTTCATAGTGCCCGCATAACAGAACTATGTGCTTATGGACTGCCAGTTCCTCCACAAGCTTTTGGTCCAGAGGCCTGCCCTGAGGGCTCATATATATAAAATGCGGCTTGTAATCAAGATCTCCGACTACTGCCTCATATGCGGCCTGAATAGGCTGAGCCAGCATTACAAGGCCATTGCCGCCGCCATACGGATAGTCGTCTGTTTTTTTGTGCTTGTCCAGTGTATAGTCCCGGATATTCCATGCTTTTATACTTAATATTCCGTTGTCCTGTGCTCGGCCGATAATGCTGCTTCCAAGGACTGCATCAAATATTTCCGGGAATATTGTTAATATATCAAATTTCATCATCCAATAATCCTTTCGGAATAGCTACATCAATTCTCTTCTGATCAAGTGATATACCGCGCACAACACTTTTTAATGCCGGTATCAGAACTTCCTTGCCTAAATCTCCTTTTACCACATAGACATCATTGCTTCCGGTCTGAATTACGTCCTTCAGCTCGCCAAGGTCTCTTCCGTTTTCATCAAAAACCTTGCTGCCTAGTATGTCACAGACAAAGAATGTGTCTTCCGGCAGCTTTACAGCGTTTTCTCTGTCTACCAGCAAATAATGTTCCCTGTAAGCTGCTGCAGCCTCAGGAGTATCTATGCCTTCAATCTTTATAATAACTGATCCTTTGAAATATTTAACTGATTCTATACGGCATTTTTGC
Organism: Bacillota bacterium; assembly: GCA_023412665.1. Classification (GTDB taxonomy): domain Bacteria; phylum Bacillota; class Clostridia; order Acetivibrionales; family DTU013; genus DTU013. The sequence goes on along the minus strand of JAEZCA010000026.1, from coordinate 42,376 downwards.
ATGCCGTCTTTCTCGATGAAGGCCCAATCCAGATCGTCAAAACGCCTTGGATCGTCTGTAAGCGGGATTACCTTCATTTCACCCTTTATTCCATGAGTATTTACTATTTTACCGATTTGCAGATATTCGTACATTCCGCACAGTACCTCCACACTTGATCCTGACTCATATTTTCTGAAAAGTGCAATAAAAAGGTGTTATGGCAACACCTTTTTACTGGACTATCTCCACTGCAACCCTGACGTTTTCCTTTATGGCCGCAGCTTTTATTACAGTTCTGATAGCCTTGGCTATCCTTCCCTGCTTGCCTATCACCTTTCCCATGTCTTCCTTGGCGACACTGAGCTCGAGGATGATGGTTTTTTCGCTTTCCACTTCATTGACCCTGACTTCATCAGGATAATCTACAAGTGACTTTGCGATGGTTTCGAGAAGTTCTTTCATTCCGTTTACCTCCCGCCTTAAAGCTAGACATTGCCGAAGCCGGTTACTGTATGACTCCTGTCTTCTTCAATAATGACTTCACTGTTTCAGTAGGCTGAGCACCGTTTTTGATCCACTGTGCAGCCTTTTCGCTGTCTATCTTTATTTCAGAAGGATCAGTCAATGGATTGTATGTTCCGATTTCCTCTATGAACCTGCCGTCGCGTGGATATCTTGAATCTGCAACAACTACTCTGTAATACGGATTCTTTTTTGCTCCGATTCTCTTAAGTCTGATTTTTACCGCCATCCCTGTCACCTCCTCTCAGGTGTTGAAATTTATTAAAAAGGCATTTTGAATCTTCCTAATCCTTTGCCGCCTCTTTTTCCCATGTCATTCATCATCTTCATCATTTTTTTCATTTCTTCAAACTGCTTAAGCAGGGCGTTCACTTCCTGAACTGTAGTGCCGCTGCCTGCCGCTATCCTTTTTCTGCGGCTGCCGTTAATGATACCGGGATCGTTCCTTTCCTTTGCAGTCATGGACTTTATGATAGCCTCCACATGTCCCAGCTTCTTCTCATCCACCTCAACATTCTGAAGCGCTTTCGTATTCATTCCTGGTATCATTCCAAGAACTTGATTCAGAGGACCCATCTTTTTGACCTGCTGCATCTGATCGAGGAAATCATCCAATGTGAATTGCTGTGTCCTGAGCTTCTTTTCCAGCTCGAGTGCCTTTTTCTCGTCAAAGGCCTCCTGGGCTTTTTCTATCAGGCTGAGCACATCGCCCATCCCCAGTATCCTCGATGCCATTCTGTCCGGGAAAAAGGGTTCTATATCACTTAGCTTCTCACCGGTAGCAGCAAACTTTATCGGTTTTCCTGTGACAGCTTTTACTGAGAGCGCAGCTCCGCCTCTTGTATCTCCGTCCAATTTTGTGAGTATGAGACCGTCAACACCCAGCTTCTGATTGAAGCTGTCAGCTACATTAACAGCATCCTGCCCTGTCATGGAATCGATAACAAGCAGTATTTCATGGGGATGGACTGTATTTTTTATATTGTCAAGCTCGTCCATCAGCTCTTCATTTATATGAAGACGTCCCGCTGTATCAATGATTACAAGGTCGTACAGCTTTGACGCGGCATGCTCTATCGCCTTTTTTGCAATATAGACAGGATCAGTATTGCCCTCTATAGCAAATACAGGCACATTCAGCTGGTTTCCAACGACCTGCAGCTGCTTAACAGCAGCTGGCCTGTATACGTCGCATGCTACGAGCAGCGGGCTCTTGCCCTGCTTTCTCAGAAGATTGGCAAGCTTGCCTGAGGTCGTTGTTTTACCTGAGCCCTGCAGTCCAACCATCATATATACCGTAGGCGGCCTGTTCGCAAAAGTAACCTTTGCAGGAACCTTGCCCATCAGCTCTATCAATTCCTCATGCACGATCTTGATGACCTGCTGCCCCGGTGTCAGGCTTTCAAGGACATCCTGGCCTACTGCACGTTCAGAGATTTTGTTTATAAAATCCTTAACAACCTTGAAATTGACGTCGGCTTCAAGCAGAGCGAGCTTTATCTCGCGCATCATTTCCTTTACATCATTTTCAGAGACCCTGCCCTTGCCACGAAACTTATTTATTGTGCTTTGAAGCTTTCCTGACAGTCCTTCAAAAATGGACATATATCAATCCTCCATAATACTTCTTAGCTCAAGTCTGACCTTTTCAATGTGTTGGCGGTCCTGTCCGCCCATTGCTGAAATATCAATGCTTTCCAACAGCTCTAATATTTCAGAGGTCCTTTTCTTCTGTCGGCTGAATCTGGATACAAGACCCAGCTTGTTTTCCATATCAAACAGCGCGGCCTTGCCGCGTTTTATGTTATCATAGACACCCTGCCTGCTTATATCGAGCTCCTCTGCGATCTCACCAAGGGAATAATCGCTGTTGTAATGCAGGTCCAGTATCTCATATTGTCTTTTTGTCAGCATCTGCCCGTAGAAATCCAGCAACAGGCTTATTTTAAACAATTCATCCATAATTTATTGTGTGTAAAGTATTTTTACTTTACACCTTATTTTAAGTGATGCGATCAATAGTGTCAAGAAAAATTTGATATCGGCATAAAAAAGTATCACAATGCCTTTCTCCAAAGTGTCATGCCGCTATAGCCCCTGTCAAATCCAAGACGCAGCAGAACCTCGTACAAATTCCAATCCTCTATTTTATACTCATCACCGAAAGGGTCTTTCCAATACTCAGTGAATATGTTCTTTTTGCCAACCCACAGTCTTCTGTTCTGATATGCTTCAATGAAACTTGCTGCAGCCTTTTCAAGTATATCCTTTTGCTCGGCAAGCGGCTGGAATATATGCCCATATTCCCGTATGACAAGAACCGGTTCACCGTTTCTGAATACTATGGCGTTGCTCGGCAGTTTCTGAAGTCTGGCCACTTTGAAGGAGTTTGACAATATGTCGCTGAATGGATTTGAAGGATCACAGCTGCACAAAGTGATGTATTCATCCCTGTCCTGCAGTATATCTATGTTCCGGATCTGTTCAATATCGTTGTTCCGAGCAAATTGAATTGCTGAAAGACCTGAGACAAAAAAACCCCTTTTAACACCACTGGTGAATTCGTTGTTTTTCAGCCATGTATATGTCTCGGTCCAGCTATAACGGCCTTTTTCGTGATTGACTATTTCTTTTGAAATTATACCATAGCGTTCCAGCAGGTATTTTATATATTCTTCGATTGTCATGCCCATACTGCGGTTATATTCTGCGCACCTGTACCATCTGCCCATATTGGGATAGGTATTGTATTTTGTCCAGGGAGAGTTCTTTTTTTCATTATCCATATAGTACCTTACAACAGAAAAAGAATCATTTGCAATAATACCGCACCATAGCAGCCTTTCCATTTTTGCAAGCAGATCGGCAGGTGACATAGCAAGCTTTTTGGAAAGGTCTTTAAGAAAAACGGCACCGTTTGCATCGAGTATTTTGAGAATTTTTTCCTCATGGGCATCCATTGTAAAATCGTTTTCAGCGGTATTTCCCACCATATTGCCGTTTTCATATTCAGGTGGCTCATACTCATCACGGTTAAGGAAGAAAGCGACTTCCCTTGTATTTCTGTTAAGCCTTCCACTCCACTTCACGATCCCTGTTGCACATAAATAATCGAGCAGCTTTTGTTCATACCCGGCAATTCTTGAAGGAAGGATAAAATCCTCCCACCATGAGGCGGGATAATACTGTCCATTAAGGATATTCAGCACTTCAGGCAGCCTTTCATCAGGTGAAAGCACCTGGTCACTTATCAGCTGTTTGTTTAGAAGATATGAACAATAGACCTCCGGAGCCTTTGGCTTTATATCGCTCCTTGCAATCAGAACGGTTTTGTGTTTGATCCTCTCATAAACCTTTTTATGACAGTAAATGCTTTCTTCAGGCCTGTTCTCTTCCTTCAGCTTTAATATCTCTCTCCCCAAAACAAGCACGTTAATTGCTGAATTCATATATTCGAACTTCATATCATATTTAGTAGCCAGGTCATTTAAGGTGAAAGGACCCGAGAACATGGCACAGCGGCGTATAAGCCTGACTGCGGCATCTGCAGGCTTAGGAGACAATGCAAAAACATAGCTGTTCAGAAGCTCAACAGCCCTTGCTTCCATTTCCTCTCCAGGAAGGCCTGTTTTCAGTACAATGCTTTCAGACTCCTTGCCGGCTACGACTGCGTAAAGCGGAAAATCCTCGGCCGCCATCCAGTATAAATCATTGCTGTTATCGATGCGTGTACGTACTATCCTTCTTTGTCTTTCCAACTGCTCCAGATATACAGCGAGGGATTCGTATGTTTCATCACTAAATACAGATGTGGAATAAGGCTCGGCCTTCAGCTCTCCAAAGGAATAAAGAAAGAAATACAATTCATCAGCATTCTTAAATCTTCTATCATACTTATATTTTTTCAATTCTGATTGTACTTCTATTATTGCTCTCGGATCCAGCAGTTCGTACTCCGCATTCAAGCCTGCAGCAAGCTGAATAAAATCCCTGTCATTGACCAGCAGCTGATTCCTGCGCTCAGCTACCGGCAATTCATAGGCATATTGGTAAATCTGCCAGAAATTGAACAGCAGCTCTGATGAAAATGGAGAGACATTTTCCGAATAAACATCCGTTACTACAATATTTCCCGCACTGATTTGCTCAACAACTTCATAAAGGCTCTTTATATCAAATATATCGTTCAGACATTCACGATAGGTTTCCACAACAGTGGGGTGATCCTGCTGTTTTAGGACCTGACCTGCTGTTTCGGCACATCTGAGCCGTTGTATCCAAAGCGGGTTCCTTTTGCCGAAGCCATTCATTTCCACAAGCAGTGATCGAGTAAGATTGTAACGCAGGTTTATGTTAAAAAGAGGATCCTCCGGCAGCAGCTCGAATATCTCATTCTCCATGCTTTCTCTATCCAGAAGTGAAAACAGGTTTGATAGTCTGCCTGTATATCCAAATATATGAAACAGTATGCCGTCGTTGTTATAAATGTACTCCATGCGGCAGTTCAGCAGTCTGGACAGCTTTGAATTGAGAAGCACAGCCAATGGGGCATGTATCCTTCCTCCAAAGGGAGTATGCACGATTATGCGCCTGTCTCCCGTTTCATCGCTGAAATACTCACAGATGATCCTGTTCGATGAAGGCAAGTGTCTTGTGACGGACAGTTGATCGGCAATATAAGTCCTCAGGTTTTCTGCAGCTGTCCTGTCCAGACCACATTCCTTATTCATAAAATCGAAAAAATCATCGGAAGCGTATTCTTTTTCAAGCCTAAGCAGGTATTTCCCAAGCTTCTTTCCTGTTTCATAGCTCCTTAATGTTTTATCGCCTATCCAGAAGGGTATCTTTGCTCCTGATGCATTTGAAGGGCTGACGATCACCCTGTCCTTTTCTATCCTTTCTATACGCCAGACAGAGCTGCCCAGGAAAAACCTGTCCCCCATCCTGCTTTCAAATACGAACTCCTCTTGAAGCTCACCTACCTTTATGCCGGTGTCATTAAGATAAACATTGTAATTGCCCTTGTCAGGTATGCTCCCACCGCTCATGACACACATTCTTTTACCAAGGGGAGTACTGTGTACTTTACCTGTGCCCCTGTCATAATATACCCTTGGCTTGATCGAACCGGGTGCATCGACGGGCGACGGGTCCGACAGCATCAGAAGAACATCTTCAAACTGCTTTTCAGGAAGTTCCCTGTAGGGAAATGACCTTCGGATGACACTGTAAATCTCTGCTCTGTCCTGCTCCCCCTCACATGCAATGGAAATGATATGCTGTGCAAGTATATCAAGACAGTTTTGAGGGACCTTTATATTTTCAATTTCATACTGTCTCGCCTGATATGAAACAAAGGATGAATCCAATAGGTCGCCTCTTGTCTTTGGTATGATGACGCCCTTACTGACAGCGTCAAGCTTGTGTCCAGACCGTCCGATCCTCTGAAGTACCTGTGAAACCGATCCGGGCGCACTGATCTGTACTACCAGGTCTATGCTGCCAATATCGATCCCCAGCTCAAGTGAGGATGTAGCGACCAGACATGTTATTTCTCCGTCTTTAAGCTGTCTTTCGAGTTCCTGCCTGATTTCTCGCGATACACTTCCATGATGTGTCCTGACAAAAGTCTCATCTGCAAGCAAATTGAGCCCTGCTGCTACCATTTCAGCAATCTTTCTGTTATTTACGAATATAAGAGTCGATCTGTGTGCCTTTACAAGAGTCATCAGTTCGGCATATATCGCCGGCCAGACAGTGTTTTCAGGAAGCACCTTCATATCCTTGACCGGCAGGCTTACCATAAGGTCGAAGGCTCTTCTTTTATCACAGTTGACTATGCTGACACTTCTTCCACCGCTCAAAAAGCCTGCTGCCTCCTCGAGGGGATTTACTGTTGCAGTCAAACCTATTCTTTTCAAAGGCTTTCCCGCCAGCCTCTCAAGCCTTTCCATAGTGACGGACAGATGCACTCCCCGCTTATTTGCGCAAATGGAATGTATCTCATCAACGATCAGGTATTCGACGGTACTGAATAGTTTTCGGTAGGAGTCTGCCGTAAGCATGATAAAAAGTGACTCAGGCGTTGTGATAAGGATGTCTGGCGGGTCCTTCACCATCCTGGTCCTTTCCTTCTGAGGAGTATCGCCTGTCCTGACAGAGACCTTGATATCAGGCATTTCTATACCCGCAGCCTCAGCTTTTTGCTTTATGCCTTTTATGGGCAGCTCAAGATTTCTGTATATGTCATTGTTCAGAGCTTTCAGAGGAGATATGTAAACTATTCTTATGCCGGCGTTGCTTGAAGTGCTGCGCGATACAGACTTCTTTTCTGCAGATATGGTACTGTTTGAATGAGTCTGGGCAATCTTGTCCGTATAGATCAGGTCAAGACATTTCAAGAAAGCAGCAAAGGTTTTGCCCGAGCCGGTAGGCGCACAAATGAGCACATTCCTTCCGGAAGCTGTTTCAGGCCAACCCCTTCTCTGCGGCTCACTGGGTTCACCAATGTTTTCGATGAACCAATCCCTTACCAATGAACTGAAGCTGCTCATACATCCATTATCACCGACATGCTTTGTTATACTCATAATTTCCTCGTTAAAATACAATACAGCTGTCAGAATACTCTTTCACCAAAACAGCTGTATTTAAAAATTGATATATAAATCATACCAAACATGTGTTCGCTTGTAAAGGCTAAACTTGGGCTGAAGCATGAAAACCTACTGAGTTACACTTAAATACATTCCTGATAAGTCATCGGTTTTTGCACACCCATATTACGGACACTTCAGTACATGGGCCAAAGCTTCACATCACAATATTTCCAATATCTCGATGGTGTATTTGCCATTCGGCGCATCGACCGTAACTGTATCACCGGGCTTTTTACCATCCAATGCCCTGCCAAGATCAGACTCGATACTGATTTTCATGTTGGCCGGATCGATATCGATAGTAGTCACAAGAGTAACGATATCCTCATCACCTTCTTCAACAAATCTGATCCTGGCTTTACTGTTAACTCCCATTACGGATTTATCATCACTCTTGTCTTCAACTATGATCGCTGTGGTGATCATACTAAGCAGGTACTGTATCCTATTGTCATTTTCCCGGTAATTAGCGCAGGCTTCCTTGTACTCGGCATTCTCAGACCTGTCGCCATGTGCGGCGGCAACTGCCTTTTCCCTTGCTATCTCGGCTCTTTTGACAGTTAATCTGTAATCCATTTCTTCCTGAAGCTTCTTAATATTTTCCTGTGTCAGCTTGTTGTTCATATTATCAGACCCTTTTAAAATGTAATCTTTATTACAATATAGCACAATGATACTAAAACATCCAAGTGATATGATATAATTTTACAAATCAGATATTTCTGTACACGGAGGTAGATATGGCAAAAATTGAATTATCAGCTGAAAACAAAAAGACTGCCATCAATGAAATCAAGCAGTTTTTTGAACAGGAAAGGGACGAAACCCTTGGAGATCTCGCTTCCGGTCTCATACTGGATTTCATACTTGAAAAAATCGGTCCTCAGATATACAACCAGGCAATCACAGATACACAAAAGTATATGAGTGAAAAGGTTGAGGACTTATATATGTTAATGCTTTGACATCGTTTCTTTACCTAAGCTTGCTTGTGAATGTCAGTAAATGCAGTTTCGTATACCCTCTTAAGAGAACAATGCTTCTACAAAGTCTTTTGCATCAAAAGGCTGCAGGTCGTCGAGCTGCTCGCCCACTCCTATAAGCTTTACAGGCACATTCAGCTCAGACTTTATCGCTATCACGATGCCGCCCTTTGCTGTACCATCGAGCTTTGTGAGCACAATACCTGAAACCTCGCTGACTTCACTGAAGGTTTTAGCCTGTGTTACTGCATTCTGGCCTGTAGTTGCATCCAGCACCAGAAGATTCTCACGCTTTGCATTTGGCATTTCCCTGTCTATGATGCGTGATACCTTCCTAAGCTCCTCCATAAGGTTTTTCTTTGTATGGAGCCGTCCTGCAGTATCGCAGATCAAAACATCGACCTTTCTGGCCCTGGCTGCCTGAATCGCATCGTAAATAACTGCTGCGGGATCGGAGCCTTCGTCTTGCTTTATAAGCTCAACGTCCACTCTTTTTGACCAAATCTCAAGCTGGTCGATAGCGGCGGCTCTGAAAGTATCGGCAGCCGCAAGCATTACCTTCTTGCCCTGCTTTTTGAGCATATTGGCAATTTTGCCTATCGAGGTGGTTTTGCCCACTCCGTTGACGCCTATTACCATTATTACCGCAGGTGACGGCTCTATATCCAGCTTCTCTGTTTCCTCACCCAATATTTCTACAAGTGCTTCCTTGATTATCTCCTTGACCTTTAAAGGATCTATGATCTTCCTTTCTCTGACCTTTTTCTTTGTATCTTCAATTATCCTTACAGCGGTATCGACTCCAAGGTCCGCAGTGACGAGCACCTCTTCAAGCTCATCGAAAAGGTCGTCATCCACCTTTCCAAAGGATACCAGTACCTGGTCTATCTTCTCTGTAATACTTTTTCTTGTTTTTGAAAGCCCTTCCTTAAGCTTGTCAAAGAAGCCCATCTTATCCCACCTTTTCTCCCATCTTCATGGATACTATTTTTGATATGCCGTGCTCCTGCATCGTAACTCCATATAGCGTATCGGAGCCTTCCATGGTGCCCTTTCTGTGGGTTACCATGATAAACTGCGTATTGGAGGAGTAACTCTTGATATATTCAATAAACCTGTAAACATTTGCTTCGTCCAATGCTGCCTCAATTTCATCGAGTATGCAGAATGGTGTTGGTTTGAGTCTCAGTATGGCAAATAGAAGTGCTATCGCCGTAAAGGCTCGCTCGCCGCCGGAGAGCAGCATCATGTTCTGCAGCTTTTTACCCGGAGGCTGTGCCTCTATATCGATACCGCTTTCGAGCACATTGTCCTGGTCTACAAGGATCAGTCCGGCTCTTCCTCCGTTAAACAGCTCCTTGAATACTATATTAAAATTTTCATTTATCAGCTTGAACTGCTCCAGGAATTGCTTTTTCATAATAGAGGTCATTTCATATATTACCCGAAGCAATTTTTCCCTTGCCTGCTCCATGTCGTTTCTCTGAGAGTTCATGAACTCATAACGTTCCTTAGTTTTTACATACTCTTCGATAGAAGCTACATTTACCGGTCCCAGTTCCTTTATGCTGTTTTTTAGTTCATTGATCCTCTTTTGTGCGGCTGTCAGGCTTCCTATATCCTTTTTCAGCTCCAAAGCAGTAGAATATGTCAATTCGTACTCGTTCCATATCCTGTCCTGCAACGCTTCCATTTCTGCATCCAGCTTCGCCTTTTTCACCTCTACCCTTGAAAACTCCTCCTGCAGCAGCAGTATTGTCTTATTTGCGTCGTTTATCTTATTTACGGTATCGTAAAGGTCTTCCTCGAGGATCTTCCGTTCTTCGGTCAGCCTGTCCAATTCAAAGGTCTTTCCTGATTTTTCTTCATTGTGCTTTTTGATCCTGGCATTAAGGCCTTCATTCTGCTCTTCCAGCTTACTTATCTCTATACTGCATCTTGTCTTCTCCATATCCTTTCTGGATATGCTCTTTGCAAGAGTGTCCTTTTCGGAGTTCAGCCTCTCGGAATGCTCCTTGACGCCTGCTATACTCTCGGTTATGGAATTTACGGAGATCTTGAAATCTGTAATATCTGCATGCAGCGCGTCCCTTGCTGTCTGGTCCTCCTTGTGCTTTTCCTGATATTCAGCAACGGTCTTCTTTGCTTCACTTATATCCAGCTCAATCTGTGCTAACTCAGATTCATACTTCTCCAGCTCTTTGTTTATGTCATTCATCTGTCTTTCCAGCTGCTCTTTTTCCTGCTTGAGCATTTCTATTCTGGCAGCCAGCTTGTTCATGTTTTCATCTATCTGTGCCAGATGGCTTTCATCCCTTATTTTAACCAGTTCGTTATTTTTGATATCAGAAGAGATCGAAGATATTTCAGCATCTATTTGACCGATATCATTGACAAGCAGCTTTATATCCTTCTCCAATACTTTTTCTGATTCCATCAATACTTTGAGCTCGGCGTCAAGCTCGGAAATTTCCCTGCTTCTGCTCAGAATACCGGTACCTCTGTTTTCAAGGCTTCCGCCGGACATTGAACCTCCGGTATTAAGCTGATCTCCCTCCAATGTAACAATTCTGAAGGAATAACCGAACTTTCTGGCCATTTTGATACCATTATCCAGATTATCTGTTACAACTACCTTCCCCAGCAGGTTCCCTATTATTCCGCTGTATTGCTGATCAAACCTGACCAATTCGGATGCGATGCCGCAAAAACCGCCGCATTGCTTTATTTTGCCCAGTGTCTGGCTGTCAAAGCTTCTGCCTGTGACAGAGCTTATAGGGAGAAAGGTTGCTCTTCCCAGCTTGTTCGTCTTCAGGTACTCAATAGCTTTTTTAGCATCCTCTTCATCCTGTGTAACTATGTTTTGGAGCGCACTGCCAAGGGTAATCTCAATAGCCGCCTCATATTTTTTTTCTACCTCGATCAGCTGGGCTAGAGCGCCATGTATGCCATTTCCGAACTGAGGAGATTCATGGCAGGCCTGAAGCACCTGGCGGACACTACGGTTGTAGCCTTCCAGGTTCTGCTCCATTTCTCTGAGTGTCCTTGCTCTGGAGGATTTAAATTGAATATCGGATTTATTTTTGCTCTGCTTCGTCCTTAAATCCTCAAGGAGTTTATCGGACTCTGAGCGTTCGTTATACAGCTCCTGAAGCTTCGACTTCTGCTTTTTGATCTGCTCGTCCGCATGTCTGACGCTCTCAACCAGATCTTCCTTCTTCATCTTTTCCCTGTCATTTTCGATCAGGTTCTGATAAACCTCGCTGTCTATGCTGCGCTTGCGTTTTTGTATATTCTCAATATGTGTTCTGACATTGTTAATTTGCAGCTTTTTATCAGACTGTATGTCCATCTTGTCCATAATGCCTGATTTCATCAATTCTATGTTTCGTTCGTCCTCGGAGAGTGTCCTGAGCAACTCTTTCATCTGTTTTTCATACTCGGACAGCTTATTGCTGTAATCACTCAGCTGCCTTTCAAGATATTTGAGCTTGTCCTGCTTTCCTGCTTCTTCTTTGTCAAGGGCCTTGATCTTTTCCTCAAGCTCAGCCTTTTCAGAATCGAGCCGTTCTATGTTTTGCTGTAGATTTGCTGTTTTTTCATTATTGAGCTTGATTTCTGAATAGCAGCGTTCAAGATTGCCCTCCATCTCATAAAACTGTTGTCTGACAGCTTCCAGTCTCTCATCCATTGACTTCAGCATGTCGGTCTTATCCTTGTTGGAGCTTGTTATTTCATCAAGCTTTCTGTTTTCAGCCTCCGTCTGATCTTTTACGGTTTTGTACTGTTCGTCCAGTGCATTTAGCTTTTCACGGAATTTTTCCATACTGTCAAGATATACATTGACCTCCAGAACCTTCAAACCCTCTCTGAGGTCAAGAAATCTTCGGGCTGTCTCTGATTGCTGCTTCAACGGTTCCAACTGCGTTTCCAGCTCAGTTATGATATCATTTATTCTCTCAAGATTCTGCCTTGTCAGTTCAAGCTTCTTTTCGGCATCCTGTTTCCTGACCTTGTATTTCATTATACCTGAGGCTTCTTCAAATATATGCCTTCTGTCTTCAGAACGCGTGCTTAGTATCTCGTCGACCCTGCCCTGGCCTATGACAGAGTAACCGTCTCTCCCAATACCGGTATCCAGCAGCAGTTCTGTTATATCCTTCAGTCTGCAGGCGGTTTTGTTTATCATATATTCACTTTCGCCTGAACGGAAAACTCTTCTGGTGATGGTAACTTCGTCATATGCTATGGGAAGCGATGAGTCGGAATTGTCCAAAGTAATGGATACCTCGGCAAATCCAAGGGGCTTTCGGTGCTCTGTGCCTGCAAATATGACATCCTCCATCTTTGTGCCGCGGAGTGTTTTGATGCTCTGCTCTCCAAGGACCCATCTGATGGCATCTGCAATATTGCTTTTCCCGCTGCCGTTTGGTCCGACTACGGATGTTATACCGCCATTGAAATCAAGGCAGATTTTTTCAGCAAATGATTTAAACCCCTGCAGATCTAGTCTTTTTAAGTACAAATGGACCCCTCCGTATGTCAGTTGTGCATATTCATTTTAACATATATTGCGACTTATTCAACAAGCATTTACTCCTTACATCAGACAAGGTCAAGTCCTGCAGGCTTCGCAGGATATAGCTGTGCAGGCAATATCCCTTGAAGGATCCGCTGATGGCAGGACCTTTATATTTTTAAAGCCATACTTGTTCTTCAGATACAAAATATTTGATTTCTTTTGACCCACCGCATTGGAAATATTGGAAATACCGGTGTGAATTATTACTTCCTGCGCCCCTTGCAGTCCTTGAGAATTTATGATGTTTTCTATCTTCATCCGGGCCAGCCTTGATTCGACCAATTGCCTGAAGGCGGGATGAAACGGTCCCGATACCACATCTGTACTGCCCTCTCGTATGTTGTCTGTTGGCTGAAGACCTATCCTGATCACATTTATGCTATTATCCTCATACAGCGAAAGTAGCTCTGCGCAGATATCAACCGCTTCATCCAGGCTTTGTGGCTTGTAATGACCGTCTTTCATAAGCGCTTCGAGGCCTGTGCCCTTGATGACAAGAACAGGATAAATCCGTACCAGCTCAGGTGATAATGAAATCACCTTTTTTGCAGTAGCTATGCACTTTTCTCTGGAATCGCCGGGTAAACCAGTCATTGTCTGGATGCCAAGCCGGAAGCCCATTTTTTTTATCAGCTCACAGGAGCTGTATACTATATTTGCGTCATGACCGCGGCAGCTGGCTCTCAGCACCTCATCATCAAGACTCTGAACACCTAGCTCTATGGTTCTGACTCCATACTGTCCAAGCATGTCAAGTGTTTCTGTATCAATACAGTCCGGCCTTGTAGACAGCCTGATTTCTGCAACCTTGCCGGCTGCTACATATTTGTGTGCCTCTGTCAGAAAGCTTCGCTGCAGTTCTTTTTCAATAGCTGTAAAGCTGCCTCCGTAGAATGCGATTTCTACGACTGCATTCTGTTTTATAGTTTTCAGATGCTCCTCGACGATTTCATTTATTTTTTCCGGGGTCATATCGGTTATCTGCCCGCTTATCTTCTTCTGGTTGCAGAATATACAATCATTGGGACAGCCCTTATGAGGAACGAAAATGGGTATTATTGCATGCTTCACACTCATTTTTTCACCGTCAGCTTGTCCATTGCAGCCCTTGCGGCGTTCTGCTCAGCTTCCTTCTTTGTCCTTCCTTCACCTGTCCCATATGGTTTGCCGCCCACCAGCAGTTCAGATATGAACACCTTGTCATGGTCAGGTCCTTTTTCATCAATTATCCTGTAGCTTATATGCTGCTCGCTTTGCTTTTGTATAATTTCCTGGAACTGCGTTTTATAATCCTTGAATGTTTCTTTACTTTTAATGTTGCGATAGATGTCCTGCATGGAGTTGATTATGAATCCTCCGGCGTTTGTTATCCCGCCGTCCAGATATATGGCTCCTATCAGGGCTTCAAACGCATCTGAAAGTATTGATGTCCGTTTTCTGCCTCCGGTATTTTCTTCTCCCTTTCCAAGGTATAAATAATCACCCAGATCGATTTTTTCGGCACATTTCATTAATGATGACTCGCAGACTATAGCTGCCCTTGTTTTTGTCATTTCACCCTCGAGAAGCTCGGGATGGTTTTTGTATATGTAGTCGCTTGTGATTATATTCAGCACCGAATCGCCGAGAAACTCAAGCCTTTCATTGCTCGTAAAGCCTTCAGACCTTCTCTCATTTGCATATGAACTATGGGTAAGCGCCAGCAGCAGCTTGCCTTTGTCATTAAAACAATAGCCGATCTTCTCTTCAAGCTCTGATATTCTGTTATTCTCCTGCGTATCCAATTCTTTACTCATCACATGCTCCTTTTTATTGCTTTGGCAAAAACTTAAAGGCAGGAATATTATCCCCGCCTTTAATAGATTCTACCTCATTTTTTATTATCATGCAAATATCAAAATACCGGGATCTGACGCCTGACTACTCTTTGAACTTTTTCAGCACCAGTGCGGCGTTGTGGCCTCCAAAGCCGAGAGCGTTTGATAAGGCATATTCTATATCAGCAGGTCTGCTTTTGTTTGGTACATAATCCAGATCACACTCAGGATCAGGATTTATGTGGTTAATGGTTGGAGGCAGTATGCCGTCCTTTAGAGCCATAGCCGTTATTACAGCTTCAATTGCTCCCGCAGCGCCAAGCAGGTGTCCGGTCATGGATTTTGTCGAGCTGATGGCCAGCTTGTATGCGTGGTCTCCAAAAACATTTTTTATTACCTTTGTCTCACCCACATCATTGAGCGGAGTCGATGTTCCATGAGCATTGATGTAGCCGATGTCCTCAGGCCTGATGCCTGCATCCTCTATTGCGTTTTTCATGGATCTGATCCCGCCTATGCCGTCAGGCGAGGGAGCTGTAATGTGGTAAGCATCGCAGGTGCAGCCGTAACCAGCTATTTCCCCCAGAATAACAGCTCCGCGCTTCCTGGCATGCTCATATTCCTCCAGTATAAGAATAGCCGAGCCTTCTCCCATTATAAAACCATCACGGTCCTTGTCGAAAGGCCTGCAGGCAGTGGATGGATCAGGATTTGTTGAAAGTGCCTTATTCGAACAGAAGCCTGCGAAGGACAGCTGAGTAATTGCTGATTCTGCACCGCCTGTCACAATAATATCAGCATCGCCGCGCTGTATAACCTTGAATGCATCACCTATTGCATTGTTGCCTGAGGCACATGCTGTAACCACGCATTCATTAAAGCCCTGAAGGTTGTATTCTATCGCTATCCTTCCCGCTGCCATATTTGCTATCATTGATGTTATGAAAAAAGGGCTGACTCTTCCGGGACCTTTTGTCACGAGGATCTGATGCTGATCCTCCAGTGTCTGGATGCCTCCAATGCCGGATCCCACGACACAGCCTGCCCTGAAGCTGTCTTCCTTTTCCATGTCGAGACCGGACATCTCAATGGCCATTTTAGCGGCAGCCAGCGCATACTGGGTGAAAATATCCATCCTTTTTACTTCTTTTTTATCGATAAAATCCGTTGGTTCAAAATTCTTGATTTCTGCGGCTACCTTTGCATCATAGGCTGAAGTATCGAATTTCGTTACAAGGCTGATCCCGTTTCTTCCCTCACGTATCGCGTTCCAGAAGTTATCAAGGCCTAAACCCAGGGAATGTACTACTCCCATACCGGTTATTACTACTCTCTTTTTCATCAAAAATCCTCCTAGCGGATAACTTTACATATTGACCTATATGTGAAATGACGCCATAATAGCACTTTCGTTGTCCAATACATGCCGATATAAAAAAAGTCCCTTTTTAAGGGACTTTTTTTATGTGTTATTTTTAATGTAGTCTACGGCATCTCCTACCGAAGCTATTTTTTCAGCTTCACTATCGGGAATCTCAATGTCAAATTCCTCTTCGAGAGCCATAATCAATTCAACGATATCAAGTGAATCTGCACCCAAATCGTCTATGAAGGATGATTCCATAGCAACTTCATCTTCTTCAACACCTAATTGCTCGACAATTATTTTTTTAACCTTTTCAAAAACCATACATTCACCTCCTCCCAAAGAGGGTAATTATATATAATAATTCCCAATAAAAGTTATGCTTGTAATGCCCAACTTTTACATAAAGATATTATTACATAACAAGTCCGCCGTCAATATCTATTACCTGACCTGTAACATATGCTGAATCGTCGGATGCGAGAAAGGCGACAACATTTGCCACGTCTTCAGGTGTCCCGAACCTTCCGAGCGGTATGTTCTCAAGATACTTTTCCCTAACTTCCTCCGGCAATACATCGGTCATCTTGCTTTTTATTATTCCCGGTGCTACTGCATTACAGGTGATGCCCCTTGAAGCAAATTCCTTTGCGGTTGTTTTGGTCAATCCGATCAAACCGGCTTTTGACGCGGAATAATTGGCCTGTCCCTGATTGCCATATCTTCCCGCTACTGATGCCATATTGACGATCCGGCCATATCTTTGCTTCATCATTTGCTTTACCGCAAGCTTTGTACATATGAATGCGCCCTTCAGATTGATATCCAGAACCAAATCCCAATCTTCCTCAGACATCATGGCAAACGGTTTGTCCTTTGTTATTCCTGCATTGTTCACAAGTATATCCAGACTTCCGAAATTTTCGACTGCTGCCTTAACCATAGCCTTTACGTCTTCCTGGTTCCTTACGTCGCCTCTTGTAACGGCAACATTATAACCTGCTTTTTTAAACTCTTCTGCAGTTTCGTCAAGCGCTTCGGATCCGGGTATATCGTTCAGAACGATATTGGCGCCCAATGCAGCTAGCTTCAGCGCTATAGCTTTCCCTAATCCTCTTGCCGATCCGGTTATTACAGCAGTCTTTCCGTTAAAAAGCATTTTATTGGCTTCCTCCTATCCTAAACACCTATTTCCCCGAGAGTTTTTTCGAGTGATGCCAAATCCTCTATATTAAAGCTTCTGGCTTCCTTATTTATTTTTTTGATAAATCCGCTCAGAACCTTTCCAGGGCCTATTTCAATAAATGTATCAACTCCCTGATCCACCATTAGTCTGATGGAATCTTCCCATAAAACAGGGCTGCTTACCTGTCGTGCCAGAAGTCCCCTGATATCAGAAGAAGATCTGACCGTGTCTGCTGTCACATTTGCGACCAATGGAATTTTTATATCTGAAAACTCGATTTTTTCAAGCTCCGACATCAACCTATCTCCGGCGGGCTTTAACATACTGCAATGGAATGGTGCGCTGACTGCAAGAAGTACAGCTCTTTTGGCGCCTTTACTGCTGCACAGTTCCATAGCTTTTTCCACAGCCTTTATTTCCCCGGCTATTGATATCTGTCCAGGGCAATTGAAATTTGCAGGCTCAACTATACCAGAAGCTGACGCCTCCCGGCAGCATTCCAATACATCCTCCCGTGCCAGACCCAATATGGCAGCCATTGTTCCGACACCCAGCGGCACTGCCTCCTGCATAAACCTGCCTCTTTTTTTGACAAGCATGACCGCGGTCGCAAAATCCATAGTCCCGGATGCGATATGAGCAGAATATTCACCAAGGCTCAGACCTGCGGTAAAGTCAGGAGTAATTCCCTTCTCAAGCAAAGGCTGCAGACACGCAACGCTTGCAGTTACAATCGAAGGCTGTGTGTTTTCAGTAATTTTCAGTGTTTCCTCGTCACCTTCAAAAATCATCTTTTTCATATCAAGCTCAAGCGCTTCCGACGCTTGATCGAATATATCAGATGCATATCTGTACTCAGATGCTATTTCTCTGCCCATACCGATATATTGCGCTCCCTGCCCGGGGAAAATAAATGCGGTTTTTCCCATAAAATCCTCCTATTTGCTCCATCTTACAAGTGCGGAACCCCAGGTGAGTCCTCCGCCGAAACCAACGAGCACAAGATTGTCGCCCTTATTGAGACATTTTTTTCTGTATGCGTCATCCATTGCTACAGGTATTGATGCTGACGAAATGTTTCCATACTTTTTGATAGTGGTGTAGACCTTCTCAAGGGCAACGCCGAGTCTTTTTACAGCGCCCTCGATTATCCTGCAGTTTGCCTGGTGGGGTATGATATATTTTACATCGTCAAGACTTACATCAGTTTCTTCTATAACCTTTTCTGTGGCATATGGCATGATCTTCACAGCGAACTTGAAAACCTCCTGTCCGTCCTGCCATAGAGCCATTTTGTCTTTATAGTCCTCTCGGCTTCGTTTATCTTCATCGGACATGTACAGGCATGGAATAGTTATGTATTTGCCTTCCGCACCATTTGCGCCGATATGAGTGTTCAGTATACCATATCCGTCTTCGACCCTTCCGAGCACTGCTGCCCCGGAGCCGTCTCCAAAAAGAACGCAATTTTTTCTGTCACTCCAGTCAGTTGCTCTGCTCATTCCCTCGCTGCTAACCAGTAGAACATTTTTGTAGTAGCCTGTCTGTATGAACTGCTGCGCAACTGTCATCCCATAAATGAAGCCGGAGCATGCAGCCACAAGATCAAAGGCGGCGGCATTCACCGCGCCTGTTTCTCTTTGTACTATGCATGATGTGGATGGTGTCAAATAATCCGGAGTTGATGTGGTAACAAGAATAAGATCTATGTCCTCAGGCATCAGGCCTGAATCTGTTATGGCTTGCCGGGCTGCTTCAACAGCCATTGTATAAATAGGAGCGTCTTCTTCAAGAATTCTTCTTTCGGATATCCCTGTTCTCTTTAATATCCATTCATCTGAAGTATCAACCATTCTTTCAAGGTCAGCATTAGTCAAAATCTTTTCTGGGACGCAGCTTCCGATACCTAAAATGCCAACGCTTACGTTCCCTTCTTGTTTTTTCACCATCGGTGTTAACCTCCATATTTTCAACACTATTCCTTATCTCTTCGAATACTGAGCTTTTTGCCAGATTGTAGGCCTTCATAATAACATTTTTTATGGTCTTGCTATTTGAATTTCCATGGCTCTTTATTACTATGCCATTTACTCCCAGTATTGGAGCTCCGCCGTCTTCGGACGGATCCATCATCTTTTTGAATGCTTTCATATCCTTCATCACAAAAAGAGTTGAGATCTTGGAAAAAATATTCCTTGTAAACATTCCCTTAATGAGTCCTGAGAAAAATGATCCTGTTCCTTCCAGGAACTTAAGCATTACATTGCCGACATACCCGTCGCATACGGCGACATCGACATTTCCCATGGGAATATCCTTTCCTTCTATATTGCCTACGAAATTCAATTTCGTGGACTTGAGCATAGTATAAGCCTGTTTTAATATCTCCGTACCCTTTTTAGCTTCGGTCCCCATATTTACAAGACCTACGCGCGGATTCTCCTTTTTATACAGACCTTTCATATAAGCTGAACCGAATATCCCAAACTGAATGTAATTGACAGGTTTACAGGTCGTATTCAATCCGGCATCTATAAGTAGGCATTTTCCTGCCTTTGTTGGTATCACAGCTCCCAGGGCAGGCCTATCCACACCCTTTAATCTTCCAAGTATGAAGAGTGCTCCGGTAAGAAGCGCTCCGGTGCTGCCCGCAGATAGAAACACATCACCTTTTTTTTCTTTAAGCATATTGAAGCCAACGACCATCGATGAGTTCTTTTTGCTTTTAATTGCTCTGGTGGGCACATCATCATTGGTTATAACTTCTTTTGCATGTATCACTTCCAGCCTCGGACTTTTAAAATTTCGAGACTCAAGTATCCGTTCAATCTGGTCTCCATCACCGATCAAAGCTATATCAAATCCATCCTGGAGCTTTATTGCATCTACACTTCCGTTGACTATAGCATCCGGCGCATAGTCACCGCCCATAGCATCAACTAATATTCTCAAAATATTCACCCCGTATTTTACTGTTGTTAATGACCTGTCTCTACTACACAACATATCACTACTACATATAAAATACTATTTTCCCTGCTGTTTTTCAAGGGAAACAAGTATGAATTTCCCTCGGAACATTTCTGTCTGCTTCTCAAAGATCCTGACCCAGACTATATACTTGCTGCCTCTCACCTGCTTCACTTCAGCCTTTGCTATCAGCTTGCAGCCTGAATATACGGGAATTTTATACTTTATATTTGCAACACCAACCAGGGCGACATGTGCATCGATAACAGCTATAGCCAGGGACTCGGCCAGCGAGTATATGAAATGACCTCTGATGATCCTTGTTTTTTCAAATGCCATTGAATCATCTGTTTCCAATATTGAAACGCCATACCTGCCAAGTGTGATATCTATCAGTTCACCTACTATTTCACCGCCCTGCAGCGACTTAACCTTGCTGTAATTGTTTTCGGCTACATTCTTTATTCTCTCCCTGAGTTCGGGAATTCCCATTTCAAGTCTGTCTAGCCTTATTGTCGGTATACTGACGTTAAACAGCTCCGATAATTCCTCGTCAGTAAGGAAGGGATCACTTTTGATCTTATCCGATAAAATTTGCTGTCTTTCTTTTTTAAATAAAGATGACCGGCTCATTATAACACTTCCTGTTTTTTATTTTATAATTATTACCTGATACTATATCCTATTACTAAAAGTATATTATATTTTTAATAAGTATGCAACAATTTCTAGAAATTATTTGTGTTATCAGAAAAACCGAGGTTACAATAAGGTGTTCCATTGGTTGAGATGTCCACACGTCCGGCACATAAAAAAACATGTGCTCAGACTTTGGGCACATGTTTGGGTTTTGTGGCTTACAACGTTATGCGTTGGTATTTATGACATTGAGATTCTTTTTGATGTAATCAAACAAAGAATAGATCGTTACAATAACTGCCAGAAGCATTGCATAATCATCAAACTGGATACTGGTAAACAAACTGATTGGGAAGTTATTCAGCAACGCAGCTACGATGGCGATATCCTGAAGCACTGTTTTCAGCTTGCCGAGATTGCTTGCTGCTATCACAATGCCTTCGCCCGCCGCAACCAGCCTCAGTCCTGTTACGATAAATTCACGGGAAATGATCAGCATTGCTGCCCAGCCGTTTATATCTCCGCTCTGCACAAGTGCCAGCAAAGCAGCTGTTACCAGCAGCTTGTCAGCAATTGGGTCAAGGAATTTACCGAACCGCGTCACAAGCTTTCTTTTTCTTGCTATATATCCATCTACGGCATCAGTACTGGAAGCAATTATAAATATTCCGGCAGCTATATATCCGCCGAATGCATTGATAAATTCATTGAAAGCTGTCAACTGAGGCCTTATGAATCCCAAAATTCCCGCATCAACGATCGCCTGCGGTATTGGTATGATAAAGATCATTAATACCGGTATTAAAAAAATTCTGGAAAGAGTAATTTTATTTGGAAGATTCATATCAGCACTTCTCCTGTTATATCATATTCATCGCTGTCCAGTATTTTTACATCAACAAAACTGTTCATTTCCAGAGGCTCACTGCATGTTAAATATACGAGACCGTCAATACCTGGGGCTTCTGCATAACTTCTTCCATAATAGAATATCCCGTCGTCAGCAACACCTTCGACAAGCACTCTGAATGTCATACCAAGTCTTTTGGCATTTGAATCTGCTGAAATTTTCCGCTGTAGCTTCATCAACCTGTTATATCGTGATCTTTTTACTTTTGAAGGTATCTGATCCTTCATTTTATATGCAGGAGTTCCTTCCTCTTTAGAATACATAAAAGCACCAAGTCTGTCAAACCTATATTTATTCACAAACTCCATAAGTTCGGTAAAATCTTCTTCGGTCTCGCCGGGAAATCCAACGATCAATGTTGTCCTGATCACCAGTCCCGGTATCCTGTCTTTCAAATCGTCCAGCAGCTTGCATACATCTGCACCGGTGCCTCTTCTTCCCATTCTTTTGAGTACGTTGTCACTGGCATGCTGTATAGGAATATCAAGGTATTTGCATACCTTTTCATTACTTGCGATTTCATTTATCAGAGCATCATCTATTTCTTCGGGATAACAATAAAGCAGCCTGATCCATTCGATGCCATTGATCCGGCTCAGTTCCCGCAGCAGTTCGACCAACGACTTCTTACCATATATATCAACACCATATCTTGTCGTATCCTGCGCTGCCAGTATCAGCTCCTTTATCCCCAATGAAGCAAGCTTCTCAGCCTCTTTGACAATCGAACCTATGCTTCTGCTTCTGAATGGGCCTCTCAATGAAGGAATAATACAATAGGTACATTTATTGTCACAGCCTTCAGCTATCTTCAGGTATGCATATCCTTTGCCTGTAGAAACTATGCGTTCACCTTCCATATATGATGTATCACTCAGCTCATCGTATCTGGATACTCGTACTCCTTTATAAGCCTCTTCTATGACTGCAGCTATCTCACCATAACTGCCTGTCCCAACGACTGCATCGACCTCTGGTATTTCATCGAGTATCATTTGCCTGTATCGTTCGGCCATACAGCCTGTAACAATAAGAAGCTCACATTTATGTTCTTTTAAAGCAGCCATTTCAATAATAGTGTTTATTGATTCCTGCTTTGCGCTCTCAATAAATCCGCATGTATTAACAATGATGATATCTGCCACATCGCTGTTATTGACTATTTCATACCCTTCGGTCTTGAGAAGACCAAGCATTAGCTCACTGTCTACGAGATTTTTTGGACAACCCAGTGAAACGAGCCCAATTTTTTTATTCAATTAAGTGCCTCCTGTTTTCTTTTGTTTTTAACATAGAATAATATACACTATAAATGGTTTTTGCTCAATAAAAAACACAGGCGCTTATTTGTACCTGTGAAAAATGTAAGGTGACCAAGGTAAGGTGACACTCCTGACCAAGGTTAGGTGACACTCCTCTCCATGAGGTATTCCTAATTGCAAATTGATTGGAATATCAATTTACAACGGGTCGAGGAATGTCACTCTGTACTAGTCTCCGATTTTTTCGTCAAGGTCCGCAGAAAGGTCTGTACCCAGGTCGTTTAGCGCTTCTTTTATTGTTTCTCTTGAGAACCCCCTGTGTACAAGAAACATATAAGCCTTTCTAAGTGTTTTTTCATCACTCATATCATATTTTCCGAACTTGCGCTTAAGCAGGCTCTCAGCCACGACCGAATCCTCGACCTTCCAGTCGGCCAGCACCTCGTCTGCTGTTTCCTCAGGAATGCCCCGGGATAGCAGTTCAAGCCTCATCATCCTTTTGGAGAGAGGCTTCAGCTTGCTCCTGTCAAAAATATATTTCTGGGCATAAAGCTTGTTATTTATATAACCTATGGCTTTCAGTTCATCAATCACCTTAGCGGTACAATCCGGATCGTATCCTTCATTCAGAAGCTTTTCCTTGACTTCCTTCTCTGTCCGAAGCTTCAATGACAGATATCTGACTGCTTTTGACTTTGCTTCTCTGAAGTTCAGAGTGTCCTTTATATACCCGATAGTCTCTTCGCTTATCTCTGTTTTTTCATACAAATTAAGCGATATATAGTCTTCCTCGGCGATGGTGAATGAAAACCTTCCATCGATATATACCGACAGCCTGTCCTTGTTTTTTTTGTTTTTTTCCACAGATGTGATTTCCAACACCACCGCCTCCTGCTAAATCAGATCATGTATTACTCCATATCAATATCCATATCCTCGTCATCATCGTCATTTTTCGGATGTGCCATACTGTTGACGAAGGCCTGACTATAATTTTCTCTTATTTTCATCTCTATCTCTCTTGCCATTTCAGGGTTTTCCTTCAGGTATTGCTTGACATTCTCCCTGCCCTGGCCGATCCTCTGCCCGTTGTATGAGAACCATGCGCCGCTCTTGTTCACTATGTCGAGATTTACGCCAACATCAAGGATACTGCCCTCTCTTGATATTCCCTGACCGTAAATTATATCAAATTCGGCTTCCTTGAAAGGCGGTGCGACCTTATTCTTTACAACCTTCACTCTTGTCCTGTTTCCGATGACATCCGTGCCCTGCTTCAGAGACTCTATCCTTCTGACATCAAGCCTAACGGACGCATAGAATTTGAGAGCTCTTCCTCCGGGCGTCGTTTCGGGGTTGCCAAACATTATGCCGACCTTTTCCCTTAACTGGTTAATAAAAACTGCAGTCGTTTTGGACTTGCTGATGACACCGGCCAGTTTTCTGAGTGCCTGTGACATGAGACGCGCCTGGAGACCTACATGAGAATCACCCATTTCACCGTCTATCTCGGCTTTTGGTACCAGTGCCGCAACGGAGTCGATGATAATAACATCAATGGCTCCGCTCCTGACAAGTGCTTCTGCTATCTCAAGAGCCTGCTCACCCGTATCCGGCTGTGAAACGATAAGATTGTCAATATCAACACCCAGTTTTTTTGCATATACCGGATCCAATGCATGCTCAGCATCAATAAATGCTGCATCTCCGCCGGCTTTTTGTGCTTCTGCGACTATATGAAGCGCAACGGTGGTTTTACCGGAGGATTCCGGTCCGAACACCTCCACTATCCTTCCCCTTGGGACACCGCCTACGCCCAGGGCTATGTCGAGCCCGATGGCACCGGTTGGTATGGTTTCAATATTCATATGGGCATTTTCACCCAGTTTCATGACAGCTCCCTTGCCAAACTGCTTTTCTATCTGGCCAAGCGCCATCTCCAAAGCCTTTTTCTTTTCGATCATTTCGAGCAGACCTCCTTATATTGGATGAGCGAACGTTTGTTCTAATGAAATTATATATTATTTCTTTGAATGAGTCAATAACTATATAACATATTTTTACAATTTTAATCTTTGCCTAATGTTTTTCATCAAATATATTGCATCCTCTGACTTCATCAATAACATCATTATAATATAAATTATCGATCCTGCAATGATCTCTATTGTTAAAAATAATAACTGGAGCGATTTTTCCGCAGGGTTTGGAATTACATACTTGATTATCATAATAGCTGCTCCCATTACTGCAGCAGACGGCAGCGCACGGATAAAAAAGCTTGAAAGCCTCGCTGCGTGAATGCCTCCCATCTTTTTATGCAGAAAAATCAGCAGCAGTATAGAGTTTACAAGGCTGATAATGGAGTATGTCAGTGCCATTGCCGATGCACCAAGATCAGTAAAAAGATAAAATAACGTTCCAAGTGCAATATTCAGAATTATGGATATTACGCCGGCAGCAAGCGGCGTCCTGGTATCCTGCCTGGCATAATACGCACGGTTCATGATTGCCACTATTGACTGCGTAATCATTGAAAAACAAAAAAACGCCAGTATTGTAGCTACAAAAGGCACATTCTCTTCAATGAACCTGCCGCCCCATTTGAAAACAGCCCGTACCAGCTCCTCCCTCAATACTATGAAGCCTGCTGCGGACGGAACTGCCAGAAACAGTACTGATGTGAGCGATTTCATCAACAGGTTCTTATATTCTTCATGCTCACCGACAGCATATTTCCCTGACAAAGACGGAAGCACTGCAGTTCCTATACCCATTGCAAAAATACCATACGGCAGCTGCCACAGCGTATTTGCATTTCTGAAGGCGGCAAGGCTTCCCTCAATAGCGCAAAGGCTTACAAACGCAGTAGAAATAATTGTATTGACCTGAGTTATCGACGAGGAAAGCAGCGAGGGCACTGCATGGCTGAACAGCTTTTTGAAGCCTTTGTCGGAAATATGTATGACTGGCTTGTATAGCTTGAATTTGCTGTGGGAAAAGAATAATTGTACAAGAAAGTATGCGAATGCACTCAGAGCCACGAAAATCGCAGTTTTTGTCATGCTCTCGGGGTCGGCGTCCGCAAAAAGAAATATACTTATCGCACATCCCAAATTGTATATTGAAGGCCCGAAGGCTGCTGCGGCAAATTTTTTATATGAATTCAGAACTCCGTTGCAGATACCTGCCAGCATAATAAATGAAACTGAAGGAAAAAGTATCCTTGAGAGCTTTACAGCCAGCTCCAGGGTCTGGGGACTTGAGTCTGAAAAACCGGGAGCCACAACAGGTATTATCTGCGGCGCAAAAACTATACCCAGTACGCAGATGACTACCATGCCCAATAAGACGATATTCATAAATGAACTCGCTGCAAGCCAGCCTTCCTTTTCTTCGCCTTTCTCCAGTTTTCCCGAGAGAAACGGAACAAGGGCAGCCGATATTGTTCCTCCTACCAGCAGCATATAAACGAGATCCGGAACTGTGAATGCAGCAACATATGCGTCCTGGACCCAGCTGAGCCCGACCTTCCAGGAAAGCATGGTTTCACGAAGGAAGCCTGTAAGCCTGCTCAGGATCATGGATGACATTACAATAATAGCAGCGGTAGATAAGCTGCCGTTCCCTGTCTTTCTCAAATCCATTCCTCCGCGCTTTACGAGGTGTTGTAATAATCACCTCATATCAATTTTAATAGGTGCCTTCTTAACATATCGAAAACATGAAGACATGTGACATTTCTGATCCTGGAACGGCTGCCCCATAAATCAAGCTTTTTTACGACAGTGCCGTCCTTATGGGAAAGTGCTGCGTAAACAAGGCCTACCGGCTTTTCCTCCGAGCCTCCTCCAGGTCCGGCAATACCAGTAACAGATATGCCTATATCAGTTTCCGATACTCGCCTGACCCCCTCTGCCATCTCCCGGGCAGTCTGTTCGCTGACTGCTCCGAATGTGTCGAGGGTTTCCTGGGCCACTCCGAGTTCTTCCATTTTTGCTCGGTTGCTGTAAGTTACTATAGCTCTGTCAAATACTTCCGAAATGCCGGGCATATCGGTAAGTCTTGATGAAACCATTCCTCCTGTGCATGATTCGGCGATCGACAGCGTCATTTTGCTGTCAATGAGCAGCCTTGCAGCTATTTCATCAAGACTGCTGTTATCATTGCTGTAGACCGCATCTCTCAGCCTGCGTCTGATCTCATCCTCGACAGGACCGATCAAATCCTCATTCGGACAGCTTTTATCATACCTTGCGGTTATCCTGAGAGTTACTTCTCCATCCTTTGCATACGGCGCTATTGTAGGGTTGGTCTGTTTTTCGATGAGATCGAGCAACATATCCTCCACTGCGGATTCACCGATCCCGAATATCCTCAGAAATCTTGATTCCAGCCTGTAGTCAGATTTTGCGGCAAAATATGGCATCACAGTTTCTTCGAACATAGGCTTCATTTCCGAGGGAGGTCCCGGAAGCATCACTATTATTTTACCATTATCTTCCATTATGCATCCGGGTGCTGTACCATTTCTGTTTCTGACTATGATACAGCCTTCGGGCAAGTAAGCTTGCTTGACATTGTTATGGGTCATCTTTCTGCAATGTTTTTTAAAGAACTCCTCCATTACATCAAGACTTTCCTGGTCCAGCACCAACTGGCGGTTCACAGCCGCCGCCACGGTTTCCTTGGTAAGATCGTCCTGGGTGGGACCCAGTCCTCCTGTCAGTATGATCACATCAGACCGGGAAAGCGCCAGATCCAGACTTTGCTTGAGCCTTTCTGGATTGTCGCCGACTACATCGTGGTAGTACACTCCAATACCCGCATCAGGCAATCTTGAAGAAATATACTGGGCATTTGTATTTGCGATCTGCCCCATCAGCAGCTCTGTTCCAACTGCAAGAATTTCTGCTTTCATCATTCATCTCCTAAAAATTTAAAGCGGCATTCCTTACAGCAGGATATAGCTGCTTTGTCATCGCAACACTAATTTCCGCCGGTTAAGAATTGTCACCACATGATAAACTCTTGGTTAATAACACTTCGGTTCAAAGAAAATTTTTGTAATGCGATAATTTGCCTCGCAAATTACGCTTAGTAGAAAAATTTTCTTACCAAGTCACAAAATATCCAAAGGATATTTTGTGATACAGCAGTGTTTCAACGAGGCGGCCCATCTTTCGCCTCGTTATATTATATCAATTGAATGATTCTATTGTAAACATGGGGGTATAAATAATATAACTGAATGAATCAGCGCTGTCAATACAAGGAGTGGTAATTATGAGCGAAGGACAGGTAAAAAAGATAACAGTTATAGGTGCTGGATTTGTCGGTTCTACTACCGCCTATACTCTTATGATAAGTGGACTGGTTTCAGAGCTGGTCCTTATTGATATCAATAAGGACAAAGCTAAGGGTGAAGTAATGGATATGAACCACGGTATGCAGTTTGTCAGACCTGTAAGAGTACGTCAAGGTGACTATAGTGACTGTGCAGGTTCTGATATAATAATTATAACTGCAGGCGCAAATCAAAAGCCCGGTGAGACGAGGATCGATCTTGTACATAAGAATACTGCCATTTTTAAAACAATAATAGCTGAAGTCAAAAAATACAATAATGACTGTATACTGCTGGTCGTAACAAATCCTGTAGATATACTCACATATGTGACCTGGAAGCTTTCGGGCTTTCCGGCAGGAAAGGTCATTGGTTCAGGCACGGTCCTGGATACTGCCAGGTTCCGGTTTCTGTTAGGGCAGCATGCAAACATCGATCCACGCAATGTGCATGCATATATTATCGGAGAGCATGGAGATACTGAGGTAGCCGCTTGGAGTCTGACCAATATAGCAGGCATGTCAATGGAAGCATACTGCAATAGCTGCAATAAATGCGAAGGTCAGCTTTCCAGGTATGAAATATATGATAATGTCAGAAACGCTGCATACGAAATAATTGATAAAAAGGGTGCCACCTACTATGCTGTTGCGCTTGCGGTGAAAAGAATAGTAGAGGCTATAGTAAGGGATGAAAACTCCATACTTACCGTATCCAGCCTTTTGGAGAACAAGCATGGAGTAAATGATGTATGCCTGAGTATTCCTACGGTGGTGAACAGCAATGGCATTTCCAGAGTACTCGATCTTCCTCTCGATAATGAAGAAACAGTCCTTTTCAGAAAATCTGCCGCATCTGTCAGGGATATAATCGATACTCTCGATCTGTCCGGCGCAAGTTGAAAAAAAACTACAATTGACCTAAAAAAGTCTACTTTATTCGCCATCCTTCATGTATTATCATTGTATTATAACAAAGCGCTGTGCCGTATCGTATAAACAGTACAATTGAGGGGGATGGGATATTATGAATGATTCAGTGGGGATACTTAAAAACATAATTGACAATGTCGAAAATGTTATTATTGGAAAGCGCTATGCCATAGAACTGGCTGCAATTTCATTGATATGCAACGGTCATGTGCTGATAGAAGATGTTCCTGGCGTTGGTAAGACCAGCCTTGTATCTGCCCTGGCCAAATCCGTCAACGCTTCCTTCAGAAGGATACAATTCACACCGGACATACTCCCTTCCGATATAACGGGCTTTTCCATATACAATCAGAAAACAGGGGACTTTGAATACAGACCCGGTGCCGTCATGAGTCAGATAATCCTCGCAGATGAGATAAACAGGACGTCTCCCAAAACACAGGCAAGCCTTCTTGAAGTTATGGAAGAGTATCAGGTGACTGTGGACGGAATAACCTACAAGGTCCCCAGGCCTTTTATGGTGCTGGCAACACAAAATCCTGTCGAATACCTCGGTACCTATCCTCTTCCCGAAGCCCAGATCGACCGCTTTTTTATGAAAATATCAATAGGATATCCAACCAATACGGAGGAAAGCTATATCCTCTCCAAGTTCCAGTTCACTAATCCTATCGAAAAGCTTGTGCCGGTGGCCGAAAGCGCAGATATAATTGCCCTGCAGGAAGAAATCAAGAACGTTCACATGGATAAGAGCCTGAGCAATTATATAGTTGAGATAGTCAGCCAGACCAGAAAACACCAGGATGTGACACTCGGCTCAAGTCCGAGAGGCTCACTGGCTCTGTTCCGGGCATCTCAGGCATGGGCATTTTATAACGGACGTAATTATGTCCTTCCGGATGACATCAAGAAAATGGTCATACCCGTATTGTCCCACAGGCTTATGTTGAAGCAGGAAGCAAAACTCAAGAAGATCAATCCTGAGGAAATATTGAATTCCATTATATCAAGGATTAATGTTCCAGTGGTGGTACAACATGAAAAAAAGTAGACTACTTTACCTGTGCCTCTTTATATCAGCATTGGTATTCACCTATTTCAACGGCGGAAAAATACCATATATGATGCTTTATACGGTCATTCTGCTGCCTGTTGTTTCACTGGCATATATGGCCGTGATATACTTTCGCTTCAAATATGGGCAGGAACTGGACAAAAAGTTTGTTACAAAGGGTGATAGAATAAACTTCATCTTCAGTATTAACAATGAGGATTTCTTTATTTACCCTTATATAAAGGTCTCATTTTATGGTTCGCAGACAATATTTGAAAATCAGGTGCATGTAGAGAATTTCTCCCTTACTCCTTTTTCCGGAAGGAATTATTCATTTGAACTCAAATGCAATTACAGGGGGAATTATGAGGTAGGCATAAACTCGGTTGTATTAGAAGACTTTTTCGGTCTCTTCAGATTCAGATATAACATCTTCGAACCAAAATACGTTACAGTTTATCCGCGTATAGTTTATCTTAAAAAATTCCTGCTGAAGACTGACTTTATGTCCGAGTCCCATTCAATGATGAATTCCAGGGACGAAGACATGACCACCATAAGCGATGTCAGGAAATATCAGTATGGCGATAATTTAAAGAGGATACACTGGAAGCTGACAGCCAGAGCCCAGGAGCTGATGGTCAAAAAATTCCAGAGCACCTCGGAAGCAAACACTCTGATGCTGCTTGACCTGCAGAAAAACAATTTTACTCCGGGAGAGAACATTATCATTGAAGACAAACTTATCGAATCTGCTGTAGCAGTCCTGTACTACTGCCTTAGCAAATGGATACCGGTCAGTCTTGCTTTCTTCAGCGGTGGATTGCAAAATATCCATGCCAAGAACCATCAAATGTTCAATGAGATTTATGAAGTACTTGCCAAGGTTAAATTCAGCGACAATGTGCCGGTAAGGGATCTGCTCGAGATTTATACCATTAATGCCATTAGAAGCACCAGTGTGGTCATTTTCACATCAAATCTGGACTATGACCTGTACGACCAGCTTCATAAAACCTTGAACTCCGGCTATGACGTCAGTCTGGTATACATTTCACCTGAAAAAATAACAGGCATTAAAAGCAGTGATACAAAAAATATACTGGATTCTCTGCCTGAAATCGGCATCAACAGCTACAAGATAGAAATAGATGACGATATCAAGGAAATTTTGGAATATTAGAAGCATGGGGGGTGTGAAAAGATGATAAAGGCAATACTTAATAAAATACCAGATATTTTTCTATCCATACTTGTGGCATTCAGCCTGACTTATGCTCTTACATCGTCATCACTCTGCATAGCTTATCCGCTTGCAGAAATGCTGCTGATCACAGTGCTTTGCACTGCAGCATTGTATTTATTGTTTTATAACAGAAAGACATCCATTGTATCGACAATAGTACTAAGCGCTGTATTTGTTGTCGG
The DNA here is from genome assembly GCA_023412665.1 of Bacillota bacterium. Taxonomy (GTDB): domain Bacteria; phylum Bacillota; class Clostridia; order Acetivibrionales; family DTU013; genus DTU013. The sequence continues at coordinate 10,737 of JAEZCA010000026.1, read as the reverse complement.
TGCGGCTTATGTATTATTCCTTGCGGGTATTGAAAATATCGCCGAATCCATCAGTAAATATGCATTATGGCTCTATGATTACGTCATGTATCCTTATTATCCAGAGCCGTTATTCGAAAAAATTACTGTCATACTGCTGTGCGTAATAATTTCAACGCTATCATATATTTTCACAATAAAGAAATTCAATTTTTTTGTGATATTGATCGGCGGAATGGGTTTGTTCGGTTTTCAGGCTTCATACAGGATAACAAACAGTAATACGCCGTTTTATCTCTTTTTGCTTGCGGTTCTTATGTCATATCTGAAATATGTATTCAGCATTAAAGCCTCAAAGGAGAAAAACGAATACGCAAAGCCCGGTACTTTAATAATGTGGAGCATCCCGGTAAGTATTCTGATCATCGGCCTGTCAATGTCTATACATGCCAGCGAAAGGCCTATCACCTGGAACTGGTTGGATCGGAAGGTCATTTCTGTATACAACTACATTCAAAAAAAGTTTGATTATGAGGCATTTGATTACTTCTCTCTTTCAGCGACCTCCGGCTTCGGAGAAAGCAGTCAATTCCTTGGCGGCAGGGTTAGACTGGACAGAAAGAACGTATTGAGAGTTTATGCAAATAAAAGGGTGTATCTCAGCGGTGTGTCAAGAGATGTGTATACCGGGAATATGTGGAATAACAGCAATGAAGAGCTGAATCCGCTGGATGTCCACTTTACCGGCATTTATGATGACACTGCGGAAATGTTGACGGGAATGAAAATACTGACCGGCAAAGAAAACTACTTCAATGATTATTTTGATTCAGACCAGATATATGTAGATTTTCTCAATCTCAAGACAAAATCGCTTTTTAAACCGTCAAAAATCAAGGAGTTTAACAGTATCACCTATGAAATATCAGCACGCATGAGTGATACAGGCGATATTTCCTCTGACACCAGACTTAAAAAAGACTATCAATACAGTATGAAAGCTTATGTGCCGAGAATGAGCGTGGAATTTGAAGATCTGATGCGAAAAAGTAAAAAAGGTTTGTATGAGGAGTATATACAGAAGCTGAAGTTCCCATCCTACTATGATCCTGAGCCTTTCCTGTATATATTTACAAGCCTGCAGCCGCCTGAAGAGACATCCGGTCAGAGTGATGCATCCGTGGACAATGATACTGATACTGCCACTGATACTGCCACTGATGCTACTACTGATACTATTACTGTCACTGCTACTGATACTGCCACTGATGTTACTACTGATACTATTACTGTCACTGATACTGATACTAATACTGATACTGTATATCAATCAACTGTTGCTGCAAATAGCTTTAAAGAGATAAAAAGGTATGAAATGCTTAAAGAATTACAGGCTTTAAACGAAAGCAGCAAGCAGGTATATGAAAAATATCTTCAGCTTCCTGAACTGCTGCCCCAGAGGGTAAAGGATCTTGCAGCATCACTGACGGCATCGGCCGATAACAACTTTGATAAAGCAAAAGCCATAGAGAAATACCTTGCAGCAAATTACTCATATAATCTTGATGTTCCGCCTGTCCCACGTGACAGGGATTTTGTCGACTATTTCCTGTTTGACCAGACAGAAGGCTACTGCACTTATTTTGCATCCGCCATGACAATACTCGCCAGATGCGCAGGCCTTCCGGCAAGGTATGTGGAAGGATACATGCTACCGCCCGATCCTGTCGAGGACTACAACAATATGTATATCGTTACAAATATGCAAGCCCATGCCTGGGTGGAGATATATTTTGAGGGATATGGCTGGCTGCCATTTGAACCTACCTCACCCTTCAGGTCTGCCTTTTACACTGTACAAGTTCCTGAACAGGTATCTTACAGCCAGAGCTATGATCCGCAGTATCAGGATTATATGGAAATGATGATGAAATACTACAGTCAGATGAATTCCGGCGAAGTGATCGATATTGGTACAGTTGAAACTGAAGAAGGCCCTTCTGCTTCAGAGATCATACTTATCTGTTTTGCTTCACTCACTGCATTTTTGCTTCTGCTGATTTTTTTCAACATACTCAGAAGTAAGATCAAAATATTCAGGATAATCAATCTTCCCGTCAGGGAGTGCATACTAAAATCCTATGACTATTATTTAAAGGTGTTGAAGCTGCACGGACTTGCACTCATGCCTTCAGAAACACCATACCAGTATTCGGAAAGAATTGATTCCACGCTGTTTTTCAGTCCGGTCAGGTTCAGAGTGATCACCGATATATTCGTGAAATCAAGATACAGTCAAAATGAAATCGCGGAGAAGGAGAAGCTGCTGTATTCCGATTTCTATCAGGGGTTCCTGAGTGAAATCAAAATCAATATGGGTAAATTCAAATATTTTGTATTCAGGTATATATTGGGCAGAATTTAAAGCTTTATTCACGATCTCCTCCATAAAATCAGTAGTTGAGAAAAGCCGTTCCATAAAGAACGGCTTTTCTCATAAGTATGTAAGGCTGAAAATATCGATTTTATAACACTTCGGTTTAAAAAAAATTATTCGTTTGTAGAAAATCTTCTTACCTCAGCAGTGTTTCAACGAGGCTGATCGGCTATCTTTCGCTTCTTTATAGCTTGTAAACCTCATCGGACGACAATACGCTTATTCCCTGCTCAGTCAGTACAGCTACCGCCTTGGCCGGATCGCCGGTCTTCAGTATCACCAGCGCCTCATCCTCTTTTTTGCTGACAAAAGCATACATATATTCGATTTCAGTATTTCTGCTCTCCAGTACCTTCAGCGCCTTTGCCAATCCTCCCGGTTCGTCCTTCACGCCAATTGCGATCACATTGGTAATACTCATTGTAAAGCCATTTGACCTAAGCACTTCTTCGGCCTCTTCAGGTTTATTTACGATGAGCCTCAATATCCCGAAATCCGTGGTATCTGCTATAGACAAAGCGCTGATGTCGATATTGCTGCTCCCTAGGATCGATGTAACTTCTGCAAGCCTTCCCGACTTGTTTTCAAGAAATACGGATATTTGCTTTACAAACATTGAATGCACCTCCTGTTTATTCTTGACCACTTGTTTAAATCTTACGCTTGTCTATAACTCTTTTAGCCTTGCCTTCGCTTCTTTGTATGGATTTTGGCTCAACAAGCTTTACCTTCACGCTGATGCCGAGGGTATCCTCTATTTTTTTCCTTATCAGCTTTTCCATATCCTCTATTTTCTTAACCTCATCCGAGAACAGGGTCTGTGTCATTTCGACCCAAACCTCCATGACATCCAGATTTCCTATTCTGTCAACTATTATCAAATAGTGGGGCGCAGTTTCGCCAAGCTCAAGAAGCACGCTCTCTATCTGGCTTGGGAATACATTGACGCCTCTTATTATCAACATATCGTCAGTACGTCCTGTCACCTTGTTCATCCTGACAAGTGTTCTTCCACAATCACATTCAGAATAATCAAGTGAAGATATATCCCTGGTCCTGTATCTGAGCAGCGGGATACCTTCTTTTGTAACTGTAGAGAATACCAATTCTCCCTTTGAACCAGGAGGCAGGATTTCTTCAGTGTCAGGGTCTATTATTTCCGGTATGAAATGATCTTCCTGCACATGAAGTCCACATTTGCACGGGCATTCAGTCGCTACGCCAGGACCTATTACTTCACTTAGTCCATATATGTCTATGGCCATTATCCCAAGTCTTCTCTCAATTTCTTCCCTCATAGCACCCGACCACGGCTCTGCTCCAAAGACACCAGCCTTGAGCTTGAGATCGCTGAGCTTCATGCCTGATTCTTCGAGCTCCTCAGCCATATAAAGCGCATAAGAAGGCGTGCACGCCAGAATAGTCGTACCGAAATCCTTCATTAACTCTAGCTGCAGCTTAGTATTGCCTCCTGAAATCGGGATAACTGATGCCCCTATTTTTTCAGCGCCATAGTGAGCTCCAAGGCCCCCGGTAAATAGTCCGTATCCATATGCGACCTGAATCACCGATTCTTTTGTAGCTCCGGCGCTTGTAAGAGTCCTTGCCATGACCTCTGACCATTTTTCGAGGTCATTTCTGGTATAGCCTACAACGATCTTCTTTCCAGTTGTGCCGGAAGAGGCGTGTATCCTCACGATTTCGCTCAAAGGCGCTGCAAACAATCCATAGGGATAATTGTCACGAAGATCCTGCTTGTACGTAAACGGCAGCTTTGACAGATCCTCGATGCCTTTTATATCTTCCGGCTCCACCCCTTTTGCCTGCATTTTTGCCCTGTAAAAGGGCACATTGTGATAAACTCTTTTTACAGTCTTTATCAGCCGCTCGCTTTGAAGCTTTTGCATTTCCTCCCTGGGCATGCACTCACGCGACTGGTTCCAATATAACATTCAGAACCCCTCCTTGATTATATTTTATGCCCTTCCATCCTCCCACGAGAACAGCTTTCAGGGTTTACGGGCAGCCGCCCGCCCCACGCAAAAGCAACAGGCTGAAGTTCGATTCATGTTTGTATTTATGCACCATACCCGGCATTAAATGCTTTTATGTTAACATCGAGTATCTTTTGCGGTATGACTTCCTCCATAGCCTTGAGCCACACTTCTTTGGCTATGCCGGAGGTTTTCGCCAGCAATCCTATCAGGACTATGTTAACTGCTTTTATATTGCCGCATTCCTTTGCGATTTGCAGTGCATCGATGAAATTCATTTTGACTCCGCCATCCCGGAGTCTTTCTATAATTTTTTCCGGATACTTTGCCTTCCCTATTATAACCGGCATCGGATCGATTTGCTGATCATTGAGCACAAGAGTCCCGCCCTTTTTAAGATAGTCTATCCATCGCAGAGCCTCTAGATTTTCAAAGGCCAGCAGATAATCCGCCTCACCCTTCTCTATTATAGGTGAATAAACCTTATCACCCATTTTTACATATGTGACGACACTCCCGCCCCTTTGTGACATTCCGTGCACTTCGGACACCTTTACATCATAGCCCTGCTTCATTGCCACATTGCCCAGAAGCCTGCTTGCCAGTAATGTCCCCTGGCCGCCCACACCTACTATCATAATATTCAGATCACTCATTTTTATCACCGGCCTTTACTATAGCATTAAAGCTGCATAATTTGGTGCAGAGCTTGCAGCCCACACAAAGTGCGCTGTTGATAACTATCCTGTCTCCCTTGTCCACTATTGCGGGACAGCCTATCTTAAGACAGCTTCTGCATTTTCTGCAGTTTTCATTTATCATCCTTGGACCCTCATACCGTACGCTTTTTAGCAGAGCGCAGGGCCTTTGTGAAATGATGACCGATGGTTCATCTATTTCTGTCTCTTCCTTTACTGCCTTTTCAAATTCCTTGATATCAAACGGATCAGTTATCCTTACCCTGTCGATCCCGATTGCTTTTGCCAGAAGCGCCAGATCTACCTGCTTCGTGGGTTCACCCTTTATAGTGAAGCCTGTGGTAGGATTCTGTTGATGTCCTGTCATACCGGTGATTGAGTTGTCAAGTATTATTACTGTTGAGCAGCCCTTATTGTAAACTATATCAATAAGCCCGGTTATACCGGAATGTATGAATGTTGAATCCCCAAGTATTGCAACTGTCTTTTTGCCAAATTCCCTGCCTCTGGCCTTCTCCATGCCATGAGCCATTCCTATGCTGGCACCCATACAAACGCAGGTATCCATCGACTCAGTCGGAGAAAGCGCTCCGAGCGTATAGCAGCCTATATCTCCCGTTACATTGAGCTTGAGCTTTTTAAGCACATGAAACATCCCTCTGTGCGGACATCCCGGGCACATTACAGGGGGCCTTACAGGAGATTGTGCATCCACATCATAGCTTCTCTCAAACCCTTCACCGAATATCTTTTGTTTCAGCAAAGAAGCGGAGTATTCTCCTGTAACCGGCAATACATCCTTGCCGATGACCTTGATGCCCAGTTTCTTGATCTGGTTTTCAAAGAAAGGCTCGAGTTCTTCTATAACATAAAGAGTTTTTACCTTTGCCGCAAAATCGGTGATAAGCTTATCCGGCAGAGGGTAAACCATTCCGAGCTTAAGGTATGAGACATTTCCGAAGGCCTCATGCGCATACTGATACGAAATTCCCGATGTTATGACTCCTATATCGGTACTGCCCCATTCCAGAGTATTGACCGGGGATTCCTCAGCAAAGGCTTTCAGCTCCGCCATCCTTTTTTCTACCACATGATGCCTGGCTCTTGCCATAGCCGGCATCATGACATATTTTGCAGGATCCTTTACATACGGCTTCAATTCGTGATCCTGTTTTTCACATATTTCCACTATGCTCTGTGAATGAGCTATACGGGTTGAAAGTCTGACTATCACAGGGCAATCAAATCTTTCACTCATATCAAATGCAGCTTTGACAAAATCTTTGCATTCCTGACTGTTTGAGGGCTCTAACATGGGAACCTTTGATGCCCTGGCATAAAATCTGGAATCCTGCTCGTTCTGAGAGCTGTGCATGCCGGGGTCATCAGCGACCATTATGACAAGACCTCCGTTGACTCCCGTATATGATACGGTGAACAGCGGGTCGGCTGCCACATTGAGACCGACATGCTTCATTGAGCAGATGGCTCTCGCACCGGCAATTGAGGAGCCGATAGCGACCTCTAAAGCTACCTTTTCATTTGGTGACCACTCACTGTATATTTCATCATATTTTGCTATGTTTTCTGTTATTTCAGTACTGGGAGTACCGGGATATGCGGTTGCGACCTTCACACCGGCCTCATACGCCCCCCTTGCTATAGCTTCATTCCCCAACATCAACTTTTTCATAGTGCACTCCTTGTTCTATATGCAAGAATTTATTTTTAATATTATGAAAGTCGAGACTTACAATTTTGCCTCATTATATTCTAAACTGTATTCTCAATTTTGTAAACTGCTTTTATAAAGGGGACATTCCTGACAGTACTGCTTTAAGCCACTGCTGAAGGAGTATCCCCTTACCTATTCTATTCCTCTATACTTTAATTCCCCTATTGGGCAAGCATTTAAAATCAGGCTTCCAGTTCAAGCTCTCCGCTTTCTTTCTGTCCAAATACCTTTTCAATATGCTTCTGAGGCAATTTAGCGGTCAGGAGGCTCACTGCCGGTACAACCAGAAGTGATACGACCATTGCGATCGCTCCAATGTTCGGGGCCTTGCCTGCATCCATCTTGTATATGACAGCACCGACTACCGAAACTGCAAAACCACTTATAAAGCCAGCCCAGGCGCCAATTTTCGTAGTCCCCTTCCAATACAGTCCGTAAAGGAACGGAGCAAGGAAAGCGCCTGCTACTGTGCCCCAGGAAAATGACATAAGACTGAGTATTGAATTTGGAGTCACTGCCACCATGAAGGAAAGTATTACGAATAGCCCGCAAATAGCTCTCATTAGCAGCATTACACTCTCCTTCTTCATTTTCGGAAAAAGCGTACCTTTTACCAGATCCAGTGATATTGCCGAGCTTGAAACAAGAACCAGAGAAGACAAGGTCGACATGGAGGCAGAAAGCACCAGAATGACAATTATACCGATCAATGCATCAGGAAGGGCTGACTCAAGGACCATTGGCATGACCATATCTGGATTCGGCTTGCCATTTGCTCCCAGAGGCATAACGTTATTAAGGAAAATCCTTCCGAAACCGCCGACAAAATAAGCTCCTCCCGCTATAATCAAAGCAAACACAGTGGAAATGATCGTACCTCTTTTTACGGCAGCGTCGTCCTTAATTGCGTAGAATTTATGCACCATTTGGGGCAGTCCCCATGTTCCGAGACTGGTTAAAACGATAAGTCCCAAAAGGTTCAGGGGCTGTGCGCTGAATATGCTAACCAGTCCCGGTCCCACATCCGGCATCTCCGAAAGCTTCTTCAATCCACCGGACAAGCCTCCGACTGCGGGATTTGAAAGAATAAAATAGATCATGAATGCTACACCAACCAGCATTATTATTCCCTGAATAAAATCATTCACAGCTGTTGCCACATATCCGCCAAGCAGCAGATAAATACCGGTCAGCAGAGCCATAGCAGCCATGCAGTATACGAATGGTACGTTGAAAGTCCTTTCAAAAAGATATCCAAGTCCCTGATATACTGAAGCAGAATAAGGAACTAGAAATATAAATATTATTAAGGCCGTAACTATCTTCATCGCCTTACTGTTATAACGTTTTTCAAAAAACTCAGGCATTGTGGACACACCAAGATCATGTGTCATTTTCCTCGTTTTCTTTGCAAGCACTATCCATGCCAGCAGACTGCCAAGCACCGCATTTCCTATGCCTATGAATGTGGAGGAAATACCAAAGCCCCAGCCTATCTTACCTGCATATCCAATAAATATTACTGCAGAGAAATATGTTGTGCCGTACGCGAATGCCGAAAGCCACGGTCCCATCTTCCTGCCGCCGAGAAAAAAATCCTGTACGTTGTTTACCTTTTTTTTGCTGATGATTCCGACAATGATCATGATAAAAATGAAAAGACCTAAAAAGACATACTTGAGCATACCTACCATCCTTCCGTTAATTTGAAATCATACCTGCCATAATATCCGTTCTGCAACATAAAACCACATATAGTATACAACGAATACATAAAAAAATAAAGAGGTTTTTCAATACAGCTGTCAGGCTGCTGTAGACCTTGCGCCTCCAATCATCTCACACTATGCTGTAATACAGTGGTGATCAGCCTGGAGTCTAAATTCAGCAGCCTATGGTCCATTTTTCAACTACGGTGCAAGAGTGGTTTTTCAGCTGTATTGTCCCCTTCTTGTCTTTTTGCTTTTACATACTTATTTAATGATATCTACTATATACTTTTCAAACTTATGAAGCCTGTTCATTAATTCATCAAGCTCTATATCCTCTTTCTCCGTCCTCAGATCGTCACGTATGATGGATGAAGCTTCCTCCAGCTCTTCTCTGAGCTTATCGAGCATATAAACGATCTCAAGACGCTTGAAGCCGTATTTTTCTTTCTTTTCCTGCGGAATTTCAGCGATCTCAGCGCTGGCAACGCCTGCAGCTGTGATCATGTACGACTCTCCGCGATCGGGTATGATCGTGCTTATTCCCAGATCACTGGAAATCAGTTTCGAGAACTCATTCATCGAATCCGCCTCGCCATGAACAAGGAAAATCTTGCGTGGCTTTTGTCCAAATGCTTTTATCCATCTGACCAGTCCATCTCTGTCGGCATGTCCCGAGAATCCTTCTATCATTTCCACCCTTGCGTTTACGGATATTTCTTCGCCGAATATCCTGACCTTTTCGGCGCCGTCTACAAGTCTTCTCCCCAGGGTCCCCTCAGCCTGGTATCCGACGAATACTACCGAAGACTCCTTTCTCCAGAGGTTGTGCTTCAGGTGGTGCTTAATCCTGCCCGCATCGCACATACCGCTTGCTGATATGATTATCAGACTGTCCTTCCTATCATTCAGCGCCTTTGAATCTTCTGCGCTCTGTGTAAATTGCAGGCCCGGGAAATCCAGCGGATTATCACCGTTTTCAATGTATTCCCTGGCTTCTTCATCATAGCAGTCAAGATTGTTTCTGAAGACTTTTGTAGCAGATACAGCCAGAGGACTGTCGACATATACGGGTATCCGCAGCAGCTGGGTAAGCTTATCACCGTATTTCTCACGCTGTTTGAACAGCTCGTAAAGTATTTCCTGTGTTCTTCCTACCGCAAAGGACGGTATTATTATATTGCCTCCCTTTTCCATAGCCGAGCTGATGATTTCAACGAATCTGTCTATTTTGTTCTCCACATTCAAATGATTCCTGTTTCCATATGTAGATTCGATGAAAAGATAATCTGCGCTGTCAATTATGCTGGGATCGCGAAGGATAGGCATATTATTGTTTCCCAGGTCGCCTGAGAAAACAAGCTTTATTTCCCTGTCATTCTCCTTCACCCAAATCTCGACTATCGATGAGCCAAGGATATGGCCTGCATCATTGAACCTGACTCTTATCTGATCGTTGATCCTTACGTCTTCAAAATAATGGACACTGTTGAACAGTTTAATACAATCTATAGCATCCTGTGTCGTATACAGCGGCTCTACCGGCGGCAGGCCAGCTCTTTCACGCTTGCGGTTCACCCATTCGTTTTCAAACTCCTGTATATGTCCGCTGTCTGGCAGCATTATTGCGCATAGCTCTGCTGTTGCTTTAGTGGCATATATCTGACCCTTGAATCCGTCCGTGTATAGCTTCGGGATACGCCCGCTGTGATCTATATGGGCATGGGTCAATATCATGAAATCCAATTTGCCAGGATTGAACGGGAATGGATCATGATTGTGCGCCTCATCTGTATTGCTGCCCTGGAACATGCCGCAGTCTACAAGAAAATTGCATGTATCGGTCTGAATATGGAAGCAGGAGCCCGTGACCGTTTTGGCCGCGCCTAGAAATGATATTTTCATCAATAGCACCTCACAAAAAAATATTTATTAAATAATATATATATATTCTATATGACACGCTTTTATATGGTATTCGACACATATTAGCACATTTCCTTTGAATATTACAGTGAATTTCATTAAAACACTACTTGACTTAAGTTTTCCTATGCTTTATACTTGATTTTGTCACTTTGCGGGCCTTTAGCTCAGTTGGTTAGAGCAACCGGCTCATAACCGGTTGGTCCGGGGTTCGAGTCCCTGAAGGCCCACCAGTACGGAGGGGTTCCCGAGTGGCCAA
>JAEZCA010000021.1 GCA_023412665.1 Bacillota bacterium | reverse complement strand
GTGATAATATGAGAGAGGTTGCGGTAACCGAGGGTGACAAGGTTGAGGCTCAGATCAAGTTTGGCTGGTCGGTCAACGGCTATGGCATCGGAGAGCTTGCAAAGCTCGTCGATGAAGTGTCGGATGCAGAAGCAAACAGACTCGTTGACGAATATTCGGAGAGGTACATCCTTGCAAGCGAAGCTGTTACAGAGGGTGTGATGCGAGATGCCGTCAGAGTGCAGGCAAAAATCGAGCTTGCACTGAAGGCTTTTTTACAGGAAGGCGGCTTTGGCGCTTTTACAACCACATTTGAGGATCTCCACGGTCTGAAGCAGCTTCCGGGACTTGCCGTTCAGCGCCTTATGGAAGCGGGCTACGGCTTTGGAGCCGAGGGTGACTGGAAGACCTCTGCGATGGTTAGGCTGGTCAAGGTGATGGGCACAGGCCTTGATAAGGGTACCTCGTTTATGGAGGATTACACATATCATCTGGAGCCGGGCAATGAAATGGTCCTGGGAGCGCATATGCTTGAAGTGTGCCCGACCATAGCTGACTCCAAGCCCAGGATAGAGGTCCATCCTCTTGGGATCGGCGGCAAGGCCGATCCGGCCAGAATGGTATTCAAAGGCCGTTCAGGACCGGCGATGAATGCTTCTCTGATCGATATGGGAGACAGGTTCCGCCTGATCATCAACTCAGTGGATGCGGTTGAGCAGAAGAATGACATGCCGCAGCTTCCGGTCGCTCGGGTGCTGCTCAAGCCCCAGCCGTCGCTGAGGGATGCCACGGAGGCCTGGATATTGGCGGGAGGAGCTCACCATACCGTATTCTCCATGGACATTACCCAGGAGCATATGGTCGATTGGGCGGAAATGTGCGGTATCGAATACTTATTAATTAACAATGAAACAAAAATGCATGACTTTAAGAACGAGTTAAAATGGAATGATGTAATCTGGCGCTTGAGATAAGCAATTCCAGGTCAGCCGGGTGTTATAAGGTACGAAAGTAGAATGTCATAATCGAAAGGAAGGTACAGAGTCATGGCGCGTTTGATCATGGGCACCGGCAACAGCAAGAACATAATCAACAAGAACATTTATGGACACTTTTCCGAGCATCTTGGAAGATGCATATATGAGGGGATTTGGGTCGGGGAGGACTCTCCCATACCCAATACCGACGGAATACGCAACGATGTGATCGAAGCACTGCGGGAAATAAAAATACCGGTCCTCAGATGGCCCGGCGGCTGTTTTGCAGATGAGTACCACTGGGAGGACGGTATCGGACCTTACGAGCAGAGGCCTAAAATGGTCAACACCCACTGGGGCGGCGTGGTTGAGAACAACCATTTCGGGACCCATGAATTTATGAGACTGTGCGAGCTCATCGGAGCAGAGCCGTATATATGCGGAAACCTTGGAAGCGGCACCGTAAGGGAAATGCAGCAGTGGGTAGAATATATCACCTTTGACGGCGAATCGCCGGTGTCCAATATTAGAAAGGCCAACGGAAGAGAGGAGCCCTGGAAGCTCCCGTATTTTGGGATAGGCAACGAAAACTGGGGCTGCGGCGGTAACATGCGGGCGGAATACTATGCTGATGAATACCGCAGATATGCGACTTATATCAGGAACTTCGGCGGAAACAAGGTGTACAAGATCGCCTGCGGTCCAAACACCGCAGACTACCGCTGGACCGAGGTGCTGATGCGCGAAGCCGGCAACATGATGCACGGGCTGAGCCTCCATTATTACACAGTCCCCGGAACGGACTGGGAGCATAAGGGTTCGGCTGTGGACTTCAGCGTGAACGGATGGTTTGAGACGCTGAAGAAGACCTTGTTCATGGAAGAGCTGGTAACGCGTCATTCCGCAATCATGGACCAGTATGACAAGGAAAAGAGAGTCGGATTGATAGTGGATGAATGGGGCACCTGGTATGCTGTGGAGCCGGGGACTAATCCGGGCTTCCTCTATCAGCAGAATACACTGCGTGATGCATTGGTTGCCGGAATCAATTTGAATATTTTCAATAATCACTGCGACAGGGTGAGGATGGCAAACATTGCACAGGTGATAAATGTTCTGCAAGCTGTCATACTGACAGATGGCGATGAGATACTTCTGACGCCTACGTACCATGTGTTCAATATGTTCAAGGTACACCAGGATGCAGAGCTTCTGCCCGTGATGCTCGAATGTGATGACTATCGCCTTGGCGATGAGACACTGCCGCAGATCAGCGCATCTGCTTCAGTGGATAAGGACGGAAAGGTCCACATCTCATTGTGCAACCTGAGCCATGAGAATTCGGCTGAGATAGATTGCCTGCCGGGCGGAGGCATAACGCCGTCATCAGTGAGCGGCACCATTCTCACTGCGCCTGTCATGAACGCACACAATACCTTTGACAGACCTGACAATATCAAGCCTGCAGTCTTCACGGGAGCCAGGCTGAAGGATGGAAGCATAAAGGTTACGTTACCTGCCATGTCTGTCGTAGTACTGACTGTTGAATAGTTTTTGCCGGATAGGTACGGCATATATCAGTACTTATTCGGTTAACCCTTTGACGTATTGGGTCAGCAGAACTTGAATACTGCCCCCAAAAAGGCCTGTCAACGAATAGCTGACAGGCCTTAAGGTTTTTATGATCATGATGGAATATGATCAGAACTTCTATTTTTCCTCTTTTTTCTTACAGATGCTATTACCAGCTGAATAGCGGTGAATATTACTGTACAGGTAATTATTGAGACAAAAGAGATAAAGAATTTCGATCTCGTGTAATCATTAGTATCAAAGACTGATACCAGTGGATAGTATTTTTCAACAGTATAACCTATTCCCACATATACGTTGATCTCGCCGCCTTCCATTCTCAGCGCTGGAAACGGTGTTTCGAATATTGAGTATGTGAGATACCCCAGACCGATAAAAATCAGTATAACTGCCAATGAGATGACAAGATACCGGATCAGTTTATTCATATATTTCCCTCTTTCTAATGTAACTATATGAAAATTATATTATATGCAGTTGAAAAATGGTACATTTTATCAAGATATTCAATATGAATAAGCTTGACAGGATGTGTAAAATTAAATACCATGATAATAACTTTATATTAATATCAAAATCGGGTTTATTTCAATGGAAAGCGATATGGGCAGCAGATTGAATTTATCAAGCCCATCACATAAGATTGATGTATTAGAATTTATTGAGGTGCCGGGAATGAATAAGTTTGATTTAAAAAATCAGCAAGGGTCCACTGAAGCTGAATTCCTCAGGAACTATGACGCCAGTAAATATGACAGGCCATCGGTGACGGTTGATATGCTGATTTTCACTATTATGAATAAGAAAGAGGATAATTATCGCAAGCTTCCGGAGAAATCGCTGAAGCTGCTGATGGTCAAAAGGGGCGGCCACCCGTATTTGGGGGATTGGGCGCTGCCGGGGGGATTCGTTTCAATGGATGAGAGCCTTGAGGAAGCGGCAAAAAGGGAGCTGAAATCAGAAACTAATGTGGATGATGTTTATATGGAACAGCTTTTTACCTGGGGCAGTGTTGGAAGGGATCCGAGGACGCGTGTAATAAGCTGCTCCTACATGGCTCTGGCGGACAGCAGTACATTTGAAGTGAAGGCTGGTGATGATGCGGCTGATGCAGCATGGTTCAATGTCAGGTACAGGTTGCTTGAGGAGAGAAAAACGATTCTGGAGAAGGGCTTTGCAAACGAAAAAACAATCAGGATAGAGCTTACAAATGATGCTGACTCATTGGAGGCAGTCATAAAGGTGATCGAGAGATACGACACAAGAGCGATGAGGGTGGACAGGCATGTCGTCAGTTCGAAGGGGATCGCTTTTGATCATGCAATGATGATAGGCTATGCCATTGAAAGACTCAGAAACAAGATCGAATACACCGATATAGCGTTTAGCCTGATGCCGGGGTTGTTCACTCTGACGGAGCTTCAGCAGGTGTATGAAGTTATACTGGACAAAGAGCTGCTTGCGGCGGCCTTCAGAAGAAAGATCGCAGACATGGTCATAGAAACAGACCACTTTACAAAGGATGCCGGCCACAGGCCATCCAAGCTGTACAGGTTCGATCCCGAGTGGAGGAGCAAATAGCTCCGGAGAAGTGCATAAGCGGAACATTTGCCCATACCGGCATGTCTAACAGCATGAAAACATAATTGTATTATGAAGAAGCTTTACAGGAGATAAACATTATGGGAAGCAAAAGCAAGCCAAACATAATAAAGCCGGCAGCAGAAAAGCCAAAGAAAGAAAAGTCAAAATCAGAAAAATCAAAGACAAAAAAACTGATATTCAAAAAAGTATTGCTGTTTATCCTTATTGCAGGTATTATCAGTGTTATTGCTATGCTTTGTATTGACGGTTACGTAAAAGCATCTGTTTCTGAAAGAATGCTTACTGTACAGCAGGCGTCGCAATTGGACGCTGATTGCATACTGGTACTTGGTGCATTGGTCAGGACCGATGAAACACCAAGCTTTATTTTACAGGACCGATTGAACCGCGGTATCGAGCTGTACAACCAGGGAGCCTCCGAAAGGCTCCTGATGAGCGGTGATCATGGCAGGGTCAATTACGATGAGGTCAACGTCATGAAGCAGTTCGCCGTAGATACAGGTATACCGTCTCAGCATGTATTTATGGACCATGCAGGATTTTCTACATATGAAAGCCTATATCGCGCAAGGGATATATTCAAGGCCCGGAAAATCATAATCGTTACACAGGAATATCATCTTTACCGTGCTTTGTACATTGCCGACAGGCTTGGTCTTGAAGCTTATGGTGTTGCAGCTCGTACAAATAATTACAGCGGTCAGTCCTACAGGGATTTCAGAGAATCGCTGGCGAGAGTAAAGGATTTCATCTATGTTATTTTCAAGCCCGAACCAAAATATCTTGGCGAAGCCATACCGGTGAACGGTAATGGCGACCTTACCAACGACAAAAAATAGCTGAGCACTGTTATAGGCCTGGCGGAGGGTAACTCTGTCCGGTCTTTTCTTTTATTCAGGCCGGATGAAGTATAAATTGCTCATTTGATGGAGATGAATAGGTCTCAGGAGGTGAGGGCAGTTTGAATGAAGGCTTGGTAGTGTTTGTCAGGTCAATAATAGCATTTTTCTCACTTCTGATTTTCACAAGGCTGCTTGGTAAGGAGCAGATCAGTCAGCTTACCTTTTTTGACTACGTGCTTGGGATCACAATAGGGTCTATCGCCGGCACTCTGACAACCGATCTTTCCAGCAGAGCCCTGCCGCACTGGATAGGCCTGCTGACCTGGGCTGCGCTGGGGTATCTGCTTGAGATTATCAGCCTAAAATCCAGATATGCAGCCAAATATCTCGAAGGAGAGCCTACGATAGTTATAATGAACGGCAAAATAATGGAAAATGCACTGAAGAAGCTGAAGATAAGGGCTACCGATATAATGGAGCTGCTGAGGAATAAAGATGTGTTTGATGTGAACCAGGTAGACTTTGCGATAATGGAGCCCAATGGGCAGCTTTCTGTTTTGAAGAAGCCCGAACACCTGCCTTTGACCCCAAAAGACATGAACATTCAGGTGACTCCCTCGGGTATAGCTGTTGAGTTGATATATGACGGTGTGATCATAGAGGAAAACCTCAGGCAGATGGGTAAAACCAGGGACTGGCTTATGAAGGAGCTGCGGAAGCATGGGATATCGGATGAGACCGAAGTTTTTTTCGCCGCGCTGAACTCTGCAGGAAGTTTTTATATTGATAAATATAGGGATCATATCAGAAAAATCACTGATATCGGTGATTACAAGGGGCCTTATTAATCAACCAAACTCAGTCAAAACAAAATGAAATTGGCAGATATTACGACAATATTAATTTGTAGTTGAAGAAATATTTGTAAAATGATAGAATCTTATGAGATTTTACTATAAATTTGACATAATTAGACAGGGGGCTGAGGTCGTGGCACATGATGTGTTCATTTCATATTCACAAAAAAACAAGAATACTGCCGATGCGGTTTGCAATGCTCTTGAAAACAATAATATCCGCTGCTGGATAGCACCCAGAGATATCACGCCCGGCAAGGAATGGGGAGAAGCGATAGTAACTGCGATATCCGAGGCAAAGGTAATGGTGCTGATTTTTTCTGCCGCTTCCAATGAATCGCAGCAGGTCCTTCGCGAGGTTGAAAGGGCAGTCAATAAAAATGTAATAATAATACCTTTCAGGATAGAAGATGTCGTACCAACCAAATCAATGGAGTATTTTCTATATTCGACCCATTGGCTTGATGCATTGACTCATGATATGTCAAAGCATATAGCTATGCTGACCGGTACAGTATCAAATCTTATCGGCTCCGGAAATACGAATGTCAAAGCTGATGGCCGGGACAATTCATCGGAAGGTACTTCGAGCGGCGCTGCTGTTTTGCGTCCGGACGCAGGCAGGATGGGAGAAAAAAAACAGGCAAAGGGCAAGAGCAGCAGATTACTATTAATCGCTGCATGTGTAGTTGTACTGCTGGCGGTTGCTTTCGGTGTATACGGGATTTGGTTCGCACCCGGCCGTGGAAATGCTGCTGATGCATTTACGGCAAATGGACAGCAGATGAATACAGCGGAGCAAAATGAAGACAATGATAGTGTAGATAATGCAGGCATAGATGATAATAATTCGGACTTACAGCCTGCATCCGATGACCAATCATCTGCTCAGACTGACAATGACATGAGTGGGGACAATTCAGAGATTGATTCTGTTGCCGGAGAGAAGGATGGAAGCAATCAAGCAGATGGAAGTACAGAAGGCAAAGATATCGCAGTTGAAGAACCCTCCGGCAATGTAACAGATGCAGGACAGTCTGGTGATACTCAGTCCCGTGACAACAGCAGCGACAGCGGCAGCAAGGGGACAGACGGCGTGCAGGGCCCGGCAGAGCAGGCTACCGCTGTTCAGGGTACAGAACTGAAGGTGGGTGATTATATCGGCTTTGGAAAATACTATGGTCAGCCTGTGGTTTGGAGAGTAATAAATGTGGATGATGATGGATGTCCGCTGCTGCTGTCTGACAAGCTGCTTAGCTTTAAGTGCTTTGATGCGGCCGAGAGGGACAAGTCCGCCAATGAGGTCAGAAAGACCTACGGCAGCAACTTCTGGGAGAACTCGAATATAAGAGAATGGCTGAACAGCTCGGCCAAGACAGTCAGCTATTCAACATCGGCGCCTATAGTTGAAAATGTCTGCTATGGCGAAAACTCATCCGCTAACGAACCGGGTTTTCTGGCCGGGTTTACTGCCGAAGAGCAGGAGCTGATAAAGACCCGTTCCCATGAAATACTGCTGCCGGAAACGGAGAAGGATTTGAAGGAATTTGGCACTGAGTTATTCTCCTCAACAAGCAGGGATAAAATGAACCGGATCTATGGAAACTATGACAGCTCTTTTGGCAAAACTGTAAAGGACAAGGTGTTCCTGCTGTCGATAAAGGAACTGAGAGACTATGTCCTTGACAGAGGCTGGGATATAAAGGCTGCGCCAACTCCCCAGGCGGAAGCAAGAGATGAGTCGGATTATGAGGAACTCAAGCACGAAACTGACGGCAACTGGTCATGGTGGCTCAGTACTCCATGCGCCACATCACCTGATTGTGTATACTATGTCAGCTATGACGGATATCTGGATGAGAAAAATGCATTCCTGGCCAATACATGTATACGTCCGGCAATGTACCTGACCGGATCCAAAATGGTGCTGAATGGATCAGGTACTGCGGAAGACCCTTACGTGCGGTGATTCAAAAAAATTTTGACCGGTGCCGATTTTTTGCCGCCATAGTGTGGAAAAAGCAAGAACAGTTGTGATAATATATATTGTAGATCAGGCTTGTGGTATAATTATATCGGAGCTTTTATGAAAGAGTGATATTTTTTGTATTCGCTGAAAGAGAAATTTCATGATGGGCAGGGTCTTCTGAGAAATCCGGGAGAAAGGTATTTGGACAAGGAAGGCATTGCCCGTGAACCGGGTGAAGATTACTTTGACTATCTGAGCGTATTGAGACAGGCAGATGAAGAGTTTTATGACAGTCAGGGAATATTGAGGCACCCCGGTGAAAGCTTTTACGACGGCGCAGGCAATTTGTGTGAAAGATAAGCGCTCCCCAAGAGGAGCGCTTTTTGTTTTTTCTCATGAAATTTTCAGAACAGCTTTTTCTTATATAGTGTAAACCCTGTAACGAGGCACATTACCAATGAAATGCCTATTATGATCCAGAAGGCTCCCGGCGTATTCAGAGGTATCCCGACATTCATCCCAAAGAAGCTTGAGATCATCGTAGGGATAGCCATTACGATCGTAACTGATGTAAGGAATTTCATAACGATGTTTAAATTGTTCGAAATAACGGAGGCAAATGCGTCCATTGTTCCAGAGAGTATGCTGCTGTATATGTTTGACATCTCTATGGCCTGTTTGTTCTCTACTATTACATCCTCCAGCAGATCAGTGTCCTCCGGATAGTTTTTTATATGATCGAACTTCATCAGCTTTTCCAGAACAACTTCGTTGGACTTTAATGCTGTCGAGAAGTAAACAAGGCTCTTTTCGAGCTTGAGCATCTGTATGAGCTCCTTGTTCTTCATCGATTTGTGCAGGTCGTGTTCGATCCTGCTGCTGGTTTTGTCTATATGCTTCAGGTACTGGAGATACCTTGTGGAATTCCTGTGAAGGATCTGCAGCACAAACCTCGTTTTGAACTGGGTCAGGAATGACTTTACCTTGTTGTTCTTAAAGTCATTAAGGAGAGTGTCCTCCTTTAAACAGACCGTTATAATTGTATGCTTTATGATTATCATCGCAAGAGGAATAGTGGTGTACAGATTCATCTGCCCCTCTTTTTCGATAATAGGCGTATCGACGATGATCAAGGTCTGGCCCTCGTCATTGCTTTCAATTCTGGCTCGTTCCTCTTCGTCAAGTGCGGCTTTCAGGAAATCGGTCTCCACATTCAGGGCCGCGCTGACTTTATTAATTTCTTCCTCATTTGGATTGGTCACATTGACCCAGATGCCTTCTTCAAAGGAGCTGGTGCTTATCAGCTCACCATTTACTGTTTTGAAGATCTCGTACATAGCAGTCACCCTCTTTTCTACAATATTTTGTAGTGAGGGCTATCTGACGATACCGCGGTAAAGCCTGCAAACGGTATGATAGTACAATCCCTCACTGCATTCAGGACATCGCAAGTGACTACTGTTGCCAGCGTCACATTCCATACCGTTCACCTCCGTCAGTAAAAATGATTGATACAAATAAAAAACCGTCAGCAACGAGTGACGGTAATACCATAATACAACCATTCCACTCGTTGAGCTTTAGCACCATAAAGCTTAGGAAATCCTCATCCAGCTGCATTAAGTAAAACCTTGCTTTGGTAGTACCTGTTGACCCAATCTTGGCATCTCTCGATGTTTCCGGGCAGCAGCATATATCTGTATGGTAGCCTCACCTAACGATATTTGATTTGTCAAAGTAATTATACTTCTACTTTGGCATAAATTCAATATACTATATGCAAATTATGATGATTATGTTCAGTTGTCTGAATTGGAAAGTAAATTTTTCCTGCCGTGGACTTGAAATTCTTGAGATATCAATAAGAAAAGTATTGACAACAGAACAATATATAAATATAATGATAATAACAAATAGATAATAACAAAAAATTAATAACAAAACCAATAAACGAAATTTCGGACAGAACAAATGAAGTATGGGTGAAATCACAGCTATGGAATAAGGCACAGGCGGAGAACTGAGCCGGAACAAGTTTCAGAGGACGGAGTATCGATCATGAAGTATGGAAAGGAGGAGATCACATGACAATGACGGCACAGGATATATTGAAATGTACCGAGCCGGGCGAGATATTCAGTGGGGACGCAGCGCAGCTCAAGTCGGAATACACTAGACTGGCAAAGCTCTGGCACCCTGATTACAACGGTAACTCAGCCGAATCCAATGAAGTAATGATAAAAATTAATGCGCTTTACGAACGGGCGCTGGAACTGATCTTTTCGGGCAAGTGGAGGAAACCGGGATTTCTGAGGCTCCGATGCAGGGACGGAAAGGTACGTGAGCTGAAATACAGGAGTGAAGCAGCCTTTGAGCTTGGTACCATGTATATTTGCGACAGCGTAGTCGCCTATCTTGTTGACAGCCGCTTCAGGGAATTGTACATCAATGCGGAGCAGCGAATAAAAGGACTGGAGTTTGCTGACGAAAATATGAAGGCTGAAATGGTAAAATGCCTGCCTGAAATCATTTCACAGTTTGAAACAATGGATGGCCGGCTGGGGATGGTGGTAAAGAAGGAGCCTGATTTGCTGCTGCTTGCGGATGTGCTTTCATACTATAACGGAAAAATGACTGACAGGCATGCGGCATGGATACTGGGGACGCTTTACAATCTGGCATGCTACCTGGATTATGCGGGGATCACGATAAATGCGATATCGACCGGTACATATTTCATCTCTCCAAAGGGACACTGGGGTGCGATCCTGGGAGGCTGGTGGTTTGCAGTGCCGGCAGGAGATCAGATGCTTGGGGTGCCGGAGAAGATATTTGATATATTGCCGCCGAATGTTGTCAATACAAGGCGCGGCAGCATACAGACGGATCTGGAAGCTATCCGGCTGGCAGGCAGAGAGCTGTTGGGGGACAGGACAGGAATGAGGCTTGAGGATTACGGCATCCCCGGACCACTTGCCGCCTGGCTGAGAGGCGCTTGTGCAGATACTGCTTTTGAGGAATACGGCAGATGGGGAAGAGTACTGGAGGAGAGCTACGGTGCAAGGAGGTTTGTCAAAATGGAGCTGGATGCTGATAAGGTTTATTCAAAATAGAGCCTGCTAATGTGAACGACAGCTTGATACCGTCAGTAATAAGTATTTGAAAGGAGGCATCACTATGGGTTATGGACGATGGACAGACAAGGACTGGGAAAGATACGCGGCGGCGCACGTTACGGGAAAGGCATCTGTGGACGACATTTACACTCACAGATCAATCGCCAGGGAACTGGATCCTAAAGGGGTAAAGGTGAGGGAGTCCTGCGACTCAGTTGACAATCCGCTGTCTACTGCGCTGATAGTAGCTCTCGACGTAACCGGATCAATGGGCATGGTGCTCGATGCAATGGCAAGGGACGGCTTGAAAACACTTGCCGGCGAGGTTTACGACCGCAAGCCGGTCACCGATCCGCACATTATGTTCATGGGGATAGGAGATGCGGAGGCCGGTGACAGAGCGCCGCTCCAGGTAACTCAGTTTGAAGCGGACATTCGCATTGCAGAGCAGCTTACAAAGATTTACCTCGAAAGGGGCGGAGGAGGAAACCACTACGAGTCATATGCCCTTGCATGGTATTTTGCAGCAATGCATACAAGGATAGACTGCTTTGAGAAGAGGAATAAAAAGGGCATTCTGTTCACCATTGGCGATGAAAAACCCACGCCGTACCTGAGGGCAGAGGACATAAAAAGGGTTTTCGGGTACAAGCCCCAGTTTGACAGGATCAGTGCCAGAGAACTGCTGACTATGGCATCACGCCAGTATGATGTATTCCATATCATGGTGGAGGAAGGCAGCTACTTCCGTAACGCGGGGGCCTGGGTGACGGACGAATGGAGGAAGCTGCTTGGTCAGAGGGCCATATTGCTGTCAGACCATACAAAAATGAGTGAGGTGATAGTATCTACGCTCCAGATCATGGCCGGCGAGGATAAGGGAGCTGTAATCTCAAGCTGGGATGGCGCGACAGGCCTGGTGGTGGCTAAAGCGGTCAATTTGCTGAAAAAGCCTGATGACGCAGCAGGCGGAATCATTAAGTTCTGAAGCAGAGAGCTGAGGATTGTATCCGGGCTGATGTAATTTTCTTTCAGCCCGGATGCGCCGCAGTATCTACTTATGTGGTCGGTCGTATTTACCGTTAAACAATTAATGATGAAAGGGGATGATTCCATGAAGAGCATTAAGGTGGTTATCGGTGCAAATTTCGGCGATGAGGGGAAAGGCCTGATGACGGATTATTTTGCCTCCCAAATGAAAAACGGGAAGAGCATCGCAGTCAGGTTCAACGGAGGAGCCCAAGCAGGGCACACTGTAACTTCTCCTGATGGCAGAAGGCATATTTACGGTCATTTCTGCTCCGGCGCCTTTGCCGGATTGCCGGGCTACCTGAGTGAGTTCTTTGTAGTCAACCCCATGCTCTTTCTGAAGGAACTCGCGCAGCTTGAAAGGATCGGCGGCATGAAGTGCCGGAAGGATGCGGAGAATTGTGTAAAAGGTGTTCCTGATATAAACACAAGGCTGTTTGTAGATAAAAGCTGCATGGTTACGACTCCTTATGATATGATGATCAATCAGATCGCAGAAATATCAAGAGGCAGCGGGAAGCATGGCAGCTGCGGCGTGGGTTTTAATGAAACCATCACTCGCTGCCTGTATAATGAGGCTTACAGACTTTATACCGGAGATCTTTTGGATTGGACAGCTATGGGAAGAAAGCTGGAGGGCATAAGAAATGAGTACATAGAAATAAGGCTCAGGCAGCTTGGCATTGATTCTGTACCTCATCCATACAAAGATCTGCTTGAAAATGATGGAATTGCAGAAGGATTTTGTGCGGACATTGCCGATATGCTGCGGCATATAGAAGTAACCGATATAGGAGTGCTCTCCGGCTTTGATAATGTTATTTTTGAAGGCGCCCAGGGGCTTTTGCTTGATCAGTCCCATGAATATTTCCCTCATGTGACACGTTCCAATACGGGGATTAAAAACGCCGTGGAATTGATCAGCAGGGCAGGTCTGTCAAGCAACTCAGGACCGGTTGAGGTCATATATGTCACAAGGGCATATATGACCAGGCACGGCGCCGGACCGTTTCCTTCAGAACTGCCAGAGAAGCCGTATCACCGTATAGCTGACATGACCAATGTTCCGAACCCGTATCAGGATGTCCTGCGATATGGATTATTGGATATAGACACACTGGACAGAGCAATCAAAAAAGACTTGAAAAATGCGGATGGACTGGAGTGTGATGTCAGGCTTGCGGTTACTTGCCTTGATCAACTTGAGGAGATTGTTGATTTCATATATAGACAGGAGCATATGAAAACACCGGTTAATGAATTCCTTGAAATAGTTTTTGACAAGCTGCATATCAGTGCGGGGTACCTCAGCTGTGGACCAACCCGTGAAACTATTGGCTTTTGGGAAAAGAAATGATTAACATAATTGCCGTATGCATCATAATATGAATTGAGCATTATAATAAGGAGGTATTGACTTATGGATATTGACAGAGGATGCGGCGGCGTCGGAAGCATTTGCAATGATAACTGCGCTATACTGTTTTTTATCATCCTTTTCCTGTTGCTTTTCTTTGATCGTGGATTCGGCTGTTGCTGATAGTAATACTGCCGTATTGAAGTGGTGGCTGTTCAGGCCATAATCACAGAAAGCATATATTCAAAGACCATTGAGTAAAATATAGGTCAAATGACGAAGCCACAGGCGGGTATACTTCCTGTGGCTATTTTCTGTGATATACTCTTTGGGTACCATACTATATTTCAAACTGCCGTAAATGTGATTTGGTGCGGGTAACAAAAACCACCGTGTGATAATACAATGTAATGAGGGGATAAAAGACTTTAAATAAAAAGATCCGGTAATATCCCTGAAGGGAGTGAGGCGGATGGCAGAAGAAGAAAGAGGCTTTGGTCTGGGTTTCGGGTGCGGAAATAACTGGATATGGTGGATTATAATTATTATAGTGGTCATTATCCTGATATGCCCCGGTATATTCGGAGGTTTCGGCGGGGTCGGCTGCAACAAAAAATGTTGACATATGCTGACAAATAAGCGGTAATCATTGTGAAAACGGGGGTCGTTACTACGTCAGTGGTATTCCGGCCCCTTTTCCTTTGGCGTGAAATGAATAAAAACAGAACTGAAGCAAAGATTATTGTTGCGATGTGTTATAGATTGATAATTGCATCGTTTGGGAGGAAATATGAGAAAATTCCTTGTAGTTACCATACCAGTCGTGACGATCATCTTCTTTGTACTGATCATGATAAGCGGTGATTTTTTGAAAAAGCCGCTGGGAAAGGATGATAATGTTCCGTTGTCCATAGATAATATTATTGAGGATATCAAAGAAGAAAAATGGGATCAGGCGGGTAAGAAGGCCGAACAGCTGCAGCAAGCATGGAGGAAGATTGTCGCGAGGGTGCAGTTCAGCTCCGAAAGAGATGAGATCAATTACTTCAGTATGAGCATGGCAAGGCTGAACGGCGCAATCATGGCAAAGGACAAGCCGGGCGCGCTGATGGAGCTGAAGGAAGCATATGAACACTGGGAGGAGCTGGGCAAATAGCAGGGGATACAAAATTTATGTATTACGAATACGGAGTCAGTGGCTATGGAATTATGGTATGTTCAATTTTGATTGATTTTTTCATACAGCTCATTGAGGTACACCCAGCGTTCCATCGCTTGACTCAGCTTGTTTTCCAGCATTTCCTTTTCGGACAGCAGCTGCTGTAAACGCTGATAATCCGCAGCTGCGGTGTTTATGAGCTGATCGAGACCGGAGATCTCTTTTTCGAGTCCGGAGATCAAATCGTCAATGCCTTCAAATTCCTTTTGCTCCTTATAGGTAAACTTAAGGGGACGATCTTTGCTGCCGGCGCTGCCGGCTGTAGCAGGCTTGCTGTCCTGAGCCGTGCCGGTCGAATTCGCTGCAGATGTTTTTCCCGGCATGTCCTGAACACATTCATGATAGTAAGAGTAATTGCCTTCAAATCTTTCCACAGCCCCGTCGCCCTTGAGCAGGAATATTTTCTCGGCAGCCCTGTCCAGAAAGTATCTGTCATGGGATACAGATATCACCGCGCCGCGGAAGTCGTCGATATAGCTCTCCAATATTGAGAGCGTTTGTATATCAAGGTCGTTGGTAGGCTCGTCCAGCAACAATACATTTGGAGCGCTCATTAGAATGCGCAGCAGATACAGTCTCCTTTTCTCTCCGCCGGACAGCTTTGAAATGGGTGTCCATTGTACTGCGGGAGGGAAGAGAAAATTCTCCAGCATCTGTGCCGCGGTTATGATGCCATCGGGGGTGGTAAGGTACTCAGCCTCATCCCTTATATATTCAATTACTCTCATGCTCTGATCCATATCGGAGTTTTCCTGGGTGAAAAAGCCTATTTTCACTGTTTCACCTGTGGTCACGAATCCAGAATCCGGCTGCAGAACCCCTGCAATGAGCTTTAGCAGTGTCGATTTTCCGCTTCCGTTGGGACCTATGATACCGATCCTGTCATCTCTGAGCAATATATAGCTGAACTCGTCTATTATCTTTTTGTCACCATAGCTCTTATCCACATGTGAAAGCTCGATCGTTTTTTTTCCAAGCCGTGAGGAAACCGCGGTTATTTCTACATTTCCATCTGATGGAAGAGCCTTCTCGTTCTCCAGCTTCTCAAATCTCTCTATACGGGCTTTCTGCTTTGTCGAGCGCGCCTGGGCGCCCTGCCTGATCCAGGCAAGCTCCTGACGGTACAGGTTTTTCCTTTTTCTTTCCGAGGCCTGTTCCAGCTCTTCACGCTCAGCCTTCTTTTCCAAAAATCCGCTGTAGTTAGTCTGATAGCTAAACAGCCTGCCGCGGTCGAGCTCAAGTATCCTGTTTGACACTCTGTCCAGAAAATATCTGTCGTGAGTGACCATGAGCAGAGCTCCTTTGCGGCCGTTGAGATATTTTTCCAGCCAGTCGACGGTCGAGTTGTCGATATGGTTGGTCGGCTCGTCAAGTATAAGCAGATCTGCCGGACTAATCAGGGCTGCAGCCATTGCCGTCCTTTTTTTCTGACCGCCGGACAGTGTTTTTGCTTTTGCATTGTAATCGGTTATCCCCAGCTTTGTGAGTATGGTTTTGGCTTCGCTTTCCAGCGTCCAGGCCTGCAGTGCGTCCATTTGCTGTGTCAGTGACAGCAGCCTTTTTTCAAGCCTGCTGTCGCCTGGCGTTTCCTCAACGCCTTTCAGGACAGCTTCATATTCTCTCAAAAGCTGCATGACCGGAGATGAACCCTTAAATACATATTCAAGAACTGTTGTGTCACCTTCGAAGGAAGGGTTCTGGGGAAGATAACCGATCTGCAGGCCGTTGGCCTTTACGATGGTTCCGGTATCAGATGTCTCTTCACCTGCGAGTATTTTGAGCAGCGTGGATTTGCCTGTACCATTTATTCCTATGACACCGATTTTTTCCCCATCATTGATTCCCAGGGATAACTGGTTTAGGAGTATTTTTTCGCTGTAGCTTTTTGAAATATTATCTGCAGTCAGAAGGTTCACTAGCTGTACATTTCCTTTCTAAGGGACTGGATATCTTCACTTTCCAGGTACTCGTCATATGTCATCTGTTTATCTATCAGACCTTTGGGGGTAATTTCCATGATGCGGTTTGCAATAGTCTGGACCAACTGATGGTCATGGGAGCTGAACAGTATTGTTCCCCTGAAATTGGACATTCCATTGTTCAACGCTGTGATCGATTCAAGGTCAAGATGGTTTGTGGGCTCGTCAAATATCAGTGTATTGGCTCCTGAAAGCATCATTCTCGACAGCATGCAGCGCACCTTTTCGCCTCCCGATATGACGCTGGCCTTTTTCAGCGCTTCCTCGCCGGAGAACAGCATCCTGCCCAGCCAACCTCTCAGGAAGGTTTCTGTCTGGTCGCTGGAGAATTGTCTGAGCCATTCTACAAGTGTCAGGTCCACCCCGTCAAAAAAGGCCGAATTGTCCTTGGGGAAATATGAGCGGGAGGTGGTTATGCCCCATTTGAATTCTCCGCTGTCCTGCTCAAGCTCCTCCATCAGTATTTTGAACAGAGTGGTCTTAGCAAGTCCGTCCGTTCCAACGAATGCAACCTTGTCACCCTTGTTAATGGTAAAGCTGATATTGTTGAGGGTCTTGACGCCGTCAACTTCTTTTGTCAAGCCTTTGACAGTCAGAAGGTCATTGCCGACCTCCCGGTCAGGCTTGAAATCCACAAAGGGATACTTGCGGGAGGAGGGCCTGATTTCCTCAAGCGTCAGCTTCTCCAGCAGCTTTTTGCGCGAGGTTGCCTGCTTGGATTTTGACGCGTTTGCACTGAAACGCTGTATGAATTCCTGCAGTTCTTTTATTTTTGCTTCCGTTTTCCGGTTCATGTCTCTTGCCTGGGCCAGGGCCAGCTGGCTCGATTCATACCAGAAATCATAGTTGCCGGTATAGAGCTGTATTTTTCCAAAATCGATATCAGCAATATGGGTGCAGACCTTGTTCATAAAGTGTCTGTCGTGGGAGACGACAATTACTGTGTTTTCAAAGTTATATAGAAAGTTTTCCAGCCATGTGACTGAGGCCACATCCAGATGGTTTGTGGGCTCGTCCATCAGGAGTATGTCCGGAGAGCCGAAAAGAGCCTGTGCCAGCAGTACTCGCACCTTCAGGCTGCCCTCAAGGTCGCCCATGAGCTTATAATGATACTCTTCACCAATATCGAGGCCGTTGAGCAATGTAGCCGCTTCCGACTCAGCCTCCCAGCCGTTGAGCTCGGAAAATTCAGCCTCGAGCTCGGATATCCTGATGCCGTCCTCTTCAGTGAATTCCGATTTGCTATAAAGCTGCTCCTTTTCATCTATTATATCGCAAAGCCTTTTGTGACCAAGCATTACTGTCCTGAGTACATCGACATCGTCAAACTCGTAATGGTTCTGCTTCAAAACAGCCATACGCTTTCCCGGCTCAATCGTGACCTCTCCGCTGTTGGCCTCGATTTCTCCCGAGAGGATCTTAAGGAACGTGGACTTGCCCGATCCGTTGGCGCCGATTAGGCCATAGCAGTTGCCCGGTGTGAACTTTATATTTACATCTTCAAATAGTACCCGATCTCCGAACCTCAGAGATATACCGGTGGTGCTTATCATGTTTTTCTACATCCTTCTGTTTATATTATTTTTATCTAAAAAGGACACATTACTTGTTCAACATCATGCAGGAAGTGTCCCTTGTGGATTATAACACATTAATGAAGGGTTGTCACAGAAGAGGGTAATCAAATACGGCCCAGGTGGACTGATTAATATCCACGAAATAAAGGCAGCGATGTAAAAATTGACTAACTAACATTTATTCAGTATTATTTATATTACATATAAGGGTAATCAGGAGGACTGTATGAGCTTTACCAAAAGAAGATTTATCATATTACTTGTTTGCATTATACTTTCGTTCACAAGCATTTTTTTCAATACTGCTCGGGTCAGTGCAGAGGCAGTAATATCAAAGGCCGGTAAAACAATAGAACGGCTATATTTTTTTGAAAATAATCCTGTCGTGACATCAGTTGTGTGGGACGGAAGCAAATATATCAGTGTGGGCGGATTCGGTTATTTTACATCAAAGGATGGCAGGAAGTGGAGCTATAAAACCCTCGACATATACAATCCAAGCGACATAGCGCTCAATAATGGAGTCTATACCATAACCGGCGCTCAATATTTTGATGATGTGGGAGTTGCAGCATCTAAAAACGGTACGGACTGGAGGCTTGTTTCCGGGATAATGCCCAAAGACAACGTAATAGCGACACCGCTGGAGTCAAAGCTGATATGGTTCAAGGGCAAGCTTTACCTTTTTGGTTCAACAGGGATGAATAGCGACTATTCCTCATATGATAGGGTCATGGTTTCCGAGGATGGCGCCGGTTTTGAAAAAAGATTAATTAATGTTACCGACCCTCGGGGATTAGCGCCGGGAGGCTTCAAATTCCTGGGATCAAACGGTACCATGGACACAGCGTCGGTAATATCGGACGGGTCTTTCCTGTATGCAATAGGGTCTCATTTCATGGATAGAGGCAGATGGATACTGCGGTCGGCAGACGGCATCAACTGGGAAATAGTTTACTATGATAAAGCTAAATCGATCGGAGGATATTTGCAGCTGCATATGTTTAAGGGCAAATACTTTGTACTTGGTTACAGCGATATGATGTACTCCTCCGGTGACGGTGAGAACTGGGCGATGGAGCCGTCATGTCTTGCTGATTTTAACATAAAGGGCGCCGATGGACGGCTGGTGCCTCCGGCAGTATCTCTTTACAATGATTATATGATACTGCAGCCGTATAAGGTCAAAAACAGTGAGAACATACACAATGATAAGCTTTATATTACAAAGGATATGAAGTCTTTCACAGAATATAGTATAAAGGAGGGCGCTCAGAGTATTCAGTATGTGGATAGTAAGCTGCTGATAACTACGGACAGCGTATACGATGCGTCCATCATAAAGGAGTTTGCACCTGCAGTACCAGGTGCCCAAGGCGGAGCAGCATCAGGCGGCAGTCAGCCGTCAGCTGGAGCTAAAAGCGCTTTGCCAACTGCATCAAAGGTGATGGTAGACGGGCAGCTGATATCATTTGAGGCCTATAATATAGATAACAACAATTATTTTAAGCTTCGTGACATAGCAAAGGTGATAAGTGGCACCGGAAAGCAGTTCGATGTGGGATGGAACAGCGCGGCCAAGGTGATAGAGCTGACCTCAGGCAAGTCGTATACCGCAATGGGCGGTGAACTGGCGGTATCCACTGAGCTTAAGAATGTGCAGGCTTCAGTTAATGCATCTAAAATATTAATAGACGGAAAAGAAGTCAAGCTTACGGCTTACAGCATAAATAACAATAATTATTTCAAGCTGAGGGATCTGGGCAGCCAATTCAATTTTTCGGTCTCATGGGATGGCGTCTCAAAGACTATCTCAATAGATACCTCAAAAGCATATACCGAATAGCGGCTGCGGCCGGAGCAGGAAGCGCGCCCACCAGAGCGGCTGGTTGCCTGCCCCTCTCAAATGGTACCTGTACAGGTACCATGGCAGCCAAGACAACTCTTCTAATTAGCTTCAAGCAGTACCTCAGGGTATTCCGGTGTGCCCATTTCAAGGATAGGCGCCGGGATTCCATTCAGGTGGCTGTTGAAGAAGGCAAGGATATATTTATTCATTATCAACCGGTGATGATCCCTGTCGATCTTTCCAAGCAGTCCGGTTATCTTCCCGATGCTGGGGAGTATAGTGTTAAAGTCGGAAAAGTTCATGTGTTCAGCGCCTTCTATATGTACAACAGTGAAGTTTTTCTGGCCTTCATTGTAAGCCTCGCTGATAATACTTTTCTCATCCTTGCCGACTGTAAGGATCATAAAGGGCTGGGGGATAACATTATCAATTGCAGTGCCGAAGGGGGTGCCGTCCATATTTATGAAGGCCTTGAACCTGTTGTCACGCAGGCAGGCTTCTCCTGCTGCTGCGCCTCCGAAGGAGTGGCCGAATATTCCGAGCCTTTCCATATCAAATCTTCCCGCAAACATATCCATCATATCTGTCATACCTGGTTCTGCATTTACCGGAGGCATTGCCGCATCTATCATGTTTTGCTCTCCGCTTGCTGTGCCTTCACCGTTATTAAGCCTTGTCAGCTCATCGGCTACGAAGCTCATATCTTCGCTCCAATTAATAGCATCAGCAGTGTTCAGCGTGCAGTTGTGCAATACATACCTAATGAACTCAGGGTTGCTGCCATCTTCACCATATTGTTTTTTTGCATTTTCAAGGGCACTTTGTATATCTTTGCTCAAAGCTTTCAGATGCTGGGGATCATAGGGTATAATCGTGCCATCCGGGTATTCGCATGCAAAATCATCGTAGGGATGTCCAACAGCACACACGATATATCCATGGCTTGCAAGCTCCTCCATCTGTATGACATTCTGGCCGTTGAACATAGCACCGCCTCCGGAAAATAGGATCACGGGATAATTCTCCTCTCCTTCAGAAAGACCTGCGTTCAGATAGCTATTTGTCTTTATCAGTGTAAGCTGGCCTAAGATATCCGGCACGTTTTTACACTTTGCGAACAAGCTGCTTATTTCACTGCTGCTCATCCAACTGGCACATTGTTTTCCTGAGGTGTTCGAAGCCGGATACCATATGCGGACCGGTATATTCCGATATCCAGCGGATGTTCCTGCGGTGCTTGCTCTGGAGGTGTCGATGAAAGCCATCAGGGTGGTTCCGACAGGATGTGAGCCTGATGGTTCGGGCAGATCTATTACCGGGAAAAGGACAGCCAGAGAGAGTGAAGCTATGAATATGAGGGTAAGCATAGCTATGCCGGCTGCGTTAATTATCCTGATAGCCGCTGTCTTGGCCTTCATGAAACCGGTTGCCCTTGTGCTCCGGACACTTCTGGTGATGCCAGGTATCAAAAGTATCAGGGAAAGCAGGTACAACGGGACCATGATCAGCCTGCATCCTTTAAAAGCTATGCTTAAGGCAGCTGCGGAAGCGGCAGTGGCGGGCAATAAGAGACCTGCTCTTGGGTTGTGGAAAAATATCATATTAATTATGGAGATACCTGCTGCTACTGCTAATACTATTTCAAAAAGTCTCATAATAACCTCAAATATTTATTATGTTATTCATCTTCTTTACTATTTTGTAGTAGGTCCTTGATGTAAGGCTATAGCTTAAGCCATATAGGATTGCGAATAGGCCGGCAACAATCAGCCCGCATATAATGATCAGTCTGGTGTCAAACAGGCCAATGGTACCCAGAAGTGATGACGTCATATTGAAACCTGCCATGGTATGAAGCAGGGCAACAGCAAGAGGAGAGAAGAAGACTAGCAGTATCTGCTTCCTGATGGTGCTTTTTACCTCGGCGTCGCTCATGCCGACCTTCTGCATTATGTCGAAATTATCGCGGTCATCATAGCCTTCTGTGATCTGCTTGTAGTACATTATTAGTATCAGGCACATGGCAAAGATGATGCTGAAAAAGATTCCGATAAAAAGCAAACCTCCGTTCGTTGACAGAAGTTCACTCCTTTTGGCGATGCCGTTGACATGGCTGATGTAACCTGGCTGCGTGCTGCTCCAATCAATAGCATTCTTTATAAGGGCGTCATTGCTTTCAGCCGAGCCTTCAACATTAAAGCGTACAGTAAAAATTCGGTCATTCTCAGTAGTTGCTTCGAAAGCATTACTCAGTTTATCCATTACTGCAGTATCTTTAACGATCATATAGCATTCCTGCCCAAAGGTATCATTGAGGGCCTTTCTTTCAAACACTATAGAGCTGAGCTCTTTTTTGACCCTGTAGGTTTCATTTCCCAGGTTGATATGATCATAACCCAAATTGGCTCCTGTTGAGAACGTCAATACTTCATACTCATTCAGGGTCTCGTTTTTACCCTCAAAAGCATTATAATCGTCCAGGGAGATCACCTTAATTCCAAAGAGCATTGCCGCAGGGCTTGAAGGAGTCCGGAGGGTGAAGGAATTTCCATTTCCGTGTACCAACAGCCTCTGATAAGTGAACTCCACTTTATCTTTAATGACTGCCTGATTTTTTTCTGCCAGCACCTGAAGCTTGTTTTCGAGTTCGTCAGCAGTATTGAAGGCCTGTGTATTGAAATTCAGTATCGTATCGTAGGGATGCTTGTGATCAAGTATGCCCGGTGTGCCCAGCCAGACTGAGAGTGTACATAGCAATGTAATAATCGTCATGGTGCTAAAAATACATATATTTGACAGGCTTGAGGCACTTTTTTTCATTCGGTGGAGCATACCTGAGATCGTCACGTAATTGGATTTTTTGTAGTAAATGCTGTTGCTCTTCTTCAGTATTTTCAACAGCGCAAGCAGTCCTGCCTTGAAGAACTGATGGGTCCCCAGGGAAACCAGAGAAACAGCCAGCAGAAAATTGAGAAAAATATTGGAGTCGACTTTAGCCGGTATGGCAATAGCGTAGCCTGTTCCAAGAATCAACAGGCCGAATAATGCCGACAGCCAGAGTAGCTTGGGCTCCTTGTCGCCTTTTTTGGCTCCTTTGAGCAGGTCGTTTGGGTTAGTCCTGAATACATGGATCACATTAATGACCAGGTTGATCAGATATACGCCCATAAAATAGAATATAGTTTGAGCAAATGCTTTCATGCTGAAGGTGAATGATGCAACTACCGGCAGTCCTGACAAGTTGAGCAGTGCAAGAAAAAACAGCTTTGAAAATGCAAGCCCGAAGATGATGCCGGCAAGGATGACGATGATAAATATAACAAGCGTTTCACAGAGCATCATAAGTGCGATATGCTTTTTATCAAGTCCAAGCACGCTGTATAGCCCAAGCTCTTTTTTTCTGCGCTTGATAAGGAAGCTGTTGGTATAGATAATAAAGGGAAACAGGATAATACCCAGCAGTACCTGGCCAACCTGCATGAGTACCCAGGCATATGCGCTTCGGGGCAGGGTATCCATTATGTCGTTGCTAATAATCGAGGAGAACACAAAGAAGGTAAAGACAGAGAATGCTCCGGCCATGATGTATGGGACATATGCAGAGCCATTTTTGCGGATTCCCATAACCGACAGCTTAGGAAGAAGCAAAAACCTATTCATTTTTGAAGCCTCCTGTCTGCAGGACTGTCAATGCATCCGTTATCATTACATACATTTCCTCGGTGGAGGCATTTCCACGGTATATCTGATGGAAAACGCAGCCGTCCTTGATGAATAGTACTCTGCCGGCGTGGCTTGCTGCCTGTATACTGTGGGTCACCATCAGGATCGTCTGACCCTCAGCGTTTATGTCCGCAAACAGCTTCAGCAGCCTTGAGGATGCTTTCGAATCCAGCGCTCCGGTGGGCTCGTCTGCAAGCACAAGCTTAGGATTTGTGATCAGAGCCCTGGCCGTTGCAGCCCTTTGCTTTTCACCACCCGATACTTCATAGGGGTATTTATGCAGCAGTTCATCTATACCCAGTTTACGTGCCAGGGGCTCCAGACGCTTTTTCATTTCGTCCAGGGGCTTTCCTGCCAGCACGAGGGGGAGGAATATATTATCCTGAAGCGTAAAGGTGTCCAGTAAATTAAAATCCTGAAAAACGAAGCCCAGATTGTCACGGCGGAAGGCTGCCAGCTCGCTCTGCCGTATCATTGACAGGTCCTTGCCCTCCAACAGCACCTGGCCGCTGGTTGCCCTGTCTATGGATGCCAGTATATTTAAAAGGGTTGTTTTACCTGAGCCGGATTCCCCCATGATTGCTACATACTCGCCCTTTTCCACTGAAAACGTCACGCCGTCAAGAGCCTGGACCTTATTACCGCCAAGCCTTGTGCTGTATACCTTTTTTACATTGTTGATCTCAAGCAGCGTCATTTGTGTCTTCCTTTCAAATAATAACTTTATACATCGAAGCAGTATATCTCTTGCCACGATATAAATCATTTTATAATGATGGAAAGCTTTGTGCCATAATACTTGCTTACATTTAAAATCATAAGCTTACATTTTTGTAAGGTTGAAAACCGGCAAGAAGGGTAAAATCGGCCGGGAGGGTTGTCATGAAAACATTTCCGGGCTTTCGGGAAAACCGATTATCACTTTTGTACCTTTTCCGACTACCGATGTCACTTCTATGGTATGCGAAAGCTTGTCCAATATTTTTTTGCACAAATATAAGCCTATACCCGTGGATTTTTTATCCAGCCTTCCGTTGTAGCCCGTATAGCCCCTTTCAAATATGCGGGGTAGATCCTCAGGTCTGATGCCGATCCCGGTGTCCTCAATGACCAGAAGAGTTCTCAGCCCCGCCGTTTCAAGATGTATTGAGATACCTCCGAGGGTGGTGTACTTGATCGCATTGGAGAAAATCTGCCCGATCACAAACAATAGCCATTTTTCATCGGTGACAACTGAACGGCTGAAATCCTCCAAATCAAGAGATAGCCTGCTGTTTATGAAAAACATGGAATGCTTTTTTAAAGCCTGTTTAACAATGTCGGAAAGGTCATACTTTTTGAAAAGGAAGTCCGATGTAATGCTGTCAAGCCTCTGATAATAGAGGACCATATCAACATAATGCTCGATTTTAAACAGCTCCTCTGACAATAACGGTTTTTCTTCGCTGTTTTGCAGCAGCAGTCTCATTGCTGCGATCGGAATTTTTATCTGGTGCGCCCACATAGTATAGTAATCAGTCATGTCAGTATCCTTCATATTTACATCAGACCTGAGCTGTCTGAGCTCTTCAGTCAGATAATCTATGATCTGGCGATATTGATGCTCGTGTACACCTGAAGGATTGGGCAGCAATTCCGACATGTTCTCAATATTTTCAAAAGCAATCTGAAGTACTCTGTACTTTTTTACATATCTGATGAAATCATATGCTACGAAGCACAGCGCTGAAAAAGCCCATACGAAGAATGCATAGATCAGGCTTTGTAAATTATTGAATTGGTAGAGCAGGCAGACCGTGAAGAAAAAAAGCATCGTCAGCAGGAAAAAGCCGGCAGTCCTCCGTTTGTCCTTTATATAGCCCGGCAGAAGCCGCAGGGCAGAAGGCTTATCCATTATTATTCACCGCCGATCAGGTAGCCCATACCTTTTTTTGTTTGGATAAGATCGGTTATCGAGGCTTCTTCAAGCTTCCTTCGAAGCCTGTTCATATTGACTGTCAGCGTATTGTCGTCAACAAAGCAGTCATTGTCCCAAAGCCGTTTCATTATCATTTCTCTTGAAACTGTCTTTCCTATGTTTTCGAAAAGCAGCTGCATTATCCTAAATTCGTTTTTTGTAAGCTCTATTTTTTGTCCATGGTACGTGATTGTCCCATCCAGTGTATTGAACATTATCCCCCTGTGTTCAAGCCAGGAGCTTTGCTCGTTGTATGCATATGTCCGCCTGAGCAGAGCCTGTATCTTGGCCCGCAGCACTTCCAGGTCAAAGGGCTTGGGAATGAAGTCATCTCCGCCCATGTTCACCGCCATGACTATATTCATGTTATCTCCTGCGGAAGAAATAAATATTACTGGCGCCCGGGAGAGTTTCCTGATCTCGGTGCACCAGTAGTAGCCGTTATAAAAAGGAAGTGAAATATCCATCAGCACCAGCTGGGGTTCGAATCTGATGAAATCCTCCAGAACGTTGGCAAAATCTTCTGTGCACCGGACCTCGTAGCCCCATCGGCTCAGGTATTTGTGTATTACTTTTGCAATTACTGCATCGTCTTCAACGATCATTATCTTATACATAAAAATCTCCCTTGTGTCCAGCAGTTAAAAGAGATGCTGCTGGACACCACCTATCAGGAACCGCGCCATGCTTTCTACCAGGAGCTGCCGCCGCCGCCACCGGAGCCTCCACCCGAGGAGCCTCCACCGGAGCCGCCGGAGGATGGACTGGAGGTCATGGCGCTGGACATGGACGACATGGTCCTGTCGGAAAAAGCTCTGAAGGAGTTGTAGTTGAAGGCTGATCGTCCGGAATACCAACTGGGCTCAGACAGAGCAATGGATTCGAATTTTTTTATCCATTTATCAGATACGCCTAAAACATAAGTAAATGGGAGGATGTCATAAAAATATGACGGCGCTTCCATTACCATTGCCTCCAGCTGCACCTTTTCCGCAGTTTCCAGGAAGGTCCTGAAGCCTTTTAGCTTGCCGAGGATCTCGGTGCCAAAGGGAGTCCTCTTTGGCATATGGGTCATCATTATTATCAACAAAAATACACAAGCGATTCCCACCATATAGGTTATCAAATATATGGGATTGACAAGGAGAGCCGGCAATACCAGAAAAACAAGCGGTATACCTCCAAAAAGGGTTCCCCACAAAGCACCGAATATTTTTGCTCCTATTGGAAATCTACCGAACACCATGGCGAACAAAACTGTAAGACCGATCCCAGGGAATAACAGACCTGTGACTGAACCCGAAAAGCCCGAGTATTCACTTAGCGGCTTGATGGTAATCAGGCAGAAGACTGCGATAATCATCAATACTATCGGGAGACCTCTCTTTAGTGAGGTTTTTTCAAATATCATATGCATATATTTATTTTTACCAAACATTGTTTCGATACTATTCACTGTTTTATAGAATTTTTTATGGAGATCCTCATATGTCACTTCATATTTGTTTTTAAACAAACCGTCAAAGAAAGTACGTTCGATTTCATTATCTCCGTCATATTCCCTTATTTTGACCAGCCGGAACCCTTTTCTACTGTTATCCGGAGCTGGCTCATCCTCTTCGACTATCCTAAGGTAGCCTTTATTAGCCAGGTAGATCAGAAGAGAGGTTATGTCCTTCCCGTCGGATCTGCCTTTATAGAGAAAACCGACCTCGGCGCTGTTAAAGCCGACAGGCGGATAGAATTCAACGGTTTCAACCACAGGCTCATCCTTGCCATACCTTATCCACATTGTAAATACGATCAATATAAACAACAGGGAAATAATAATTGTAAGCACACTGAACCAATCAATTCCTTGACCGGCATTAACAAAGTACCCTTCAGGCAGTTCAAGCCTAACTGTCAGCGCTTCTCCCGGATTAAGCCTTCCGTTATACCTTCCGGATATTACATTGCCGTCTACTGACCAGGATACATCGGAGCTGCTGACAGAACCGAAGGGGCCATAGGAAAACCCGAGCATTGACTGTTCAAATTCCTTTGGCATTTCGATCCGGAAGGTTATATTATCAATGGTAGTATCCCATTTATCTCCAACCAGGTTGAAGTACAGCTCGTCATAATCCTTGACTGGATCCCTGCCAATATTGTACAGGTAGCTGATTGTATAGTCCTTCGGGCCTATTATAGTGTGGTCGGCACTGCCTACTTTGATAACTCTGTTGCCGTTTTCATTATATGTATCAAAGGTTTCATCCACACTAATATCCGTGATTTTTGCCACATTCCTTGTTGTAGTGCCATCGAGTCGGATGACTGTGTTTCTTATCGGCAGCTCTCTGATAATACCATGCTTATAAATTTTAAAATCGGCCCTTATTCTTTCTGTAATCCTCATGGTATTATTCTCATATACTACCATATCGATATTGTAGCCGGTCAGTTCATAATCATAGCTGCTATTTTCATTTACTACCCTATCGGTGCTGTAACCGTGCAATTCATACTCATTGCTGTTATTCTCAGCCTGCACACCGGTAAAAGGAAAGAGGGCTATGAGCATCGTAAATAAAATAAGGCAGGGAGTTTTAAATTTCATTACAGTTCAACCTCCACATTTTCTCGTTCGGCAGATGACGATTCAAACATCCTTTTCGTCTTATAACCAAACAGTCCTGCTATGAGATTGCCGGGAAACATTTCGACTTTATTATTGTAGTTTTTAACAACCGCATTATAGTATTTTCTCGAATTTGCTATATCCTCTTCTGCACTTGCAAGCTGCCTGCTCAGCTCCAGAAAGCTTTTGTCGGACTTGAGCACGGGGTAGCTCTCTGCTGTGAGCATAAGTCTTGAGATGTTTCCGGATAGCTTCTCGTTGGTGGTGATTTTATCCCCCTGGGACAGGCTCTCATATGCTTTGCTCCTAAGAACGGTTATTCTTTCGAGAGTCTCTTTTTCGTAGGCTGCATGGGCCTTAACTGTTGCTACTATATTTGGGATCAGGTCCCACCTTTTTTTCAAGTAGACATCCATTGTCGCAAAGGCTTCCCTGACAACATTACCGTGCCGTATCAAGCTATTGTGTGTAATGAGAACATATAAAAGTATTAAGACTACGATTCCCAGGATAATGTAAGTAATCATTTGTTCCTCCTTTAAAAAAGGTTATTTATACCACTGCTAAAATGTTATCATGTTTAACAAAAAAATAAAAGTAAGTAAACATAATAGTAATGGGGTGTGTCAATATATAGGTTATGACGATAGAAAAAGGAGATTTATCTGAATTTGAGTTAAGGTTTACTGGTTGAGAACGGAATAAAAGTGGTAATTATTTCTCATTGAGGATTTTTAAGGCCCTGTATTGTTTTGACGGGAGGGAAGCATGTCATCTAAAATATTGGTGGTCGGCGCTTCAGAGACTGACCATTCTTTTATCAAAAACGCATTGAGTGAGTATTGTGTTTTGACTGTACATAGCAGCACTGAAGCTATGGAGAAGATTGATATACATCCTGATATAGCTCTGGTTGTTCTCAATGTGAACCTGTCGAATATTGATGAGTACCAGCTCCTTGTATCATTGGCTAATGCTCCACGGCTTAAGAAAAAGTATATTATCGTTCTGGCAGATCATAAGGAAATCAAAAACAAGCCAGAGCTATTGGGCCCTGCTGCCGTAGAGTTTATTTTCAGGCCTGTTCAGGCAGAGTATTTTAAGGGCAGAACGGAATTCTATCTGGAGCTGTACAAACAGGAGTTATATAAACGGGAGCTTACCGAAAGCATCTTGATTTACGACACGGTATTTCAGCAGGCTCCCATAGGAATATCGATTTCGTATGCCAATGAGCCGATGCTCGATGACTTTGGAGATTTTATCATCATAAATCTGATGTTTGAGCAAATTACAGGAAGATCTAAAGAAGAGCTGATTAGGCTGGGGTGGGAAAAAATAACACATCCCGATGATCTGGAAGAGGATCTGAGGAACTTTAAAAAGCTGAAATCAGGTGAAATCAGGAGCTATTCGATTGAAAAGCGGTATATCAGACCGGACGGTTCTATTGTCTGGGTCCATATGATCGTCTCCTCCTTCGCTTTGGCCCATCATCAAAATTTCAGTCACATATGCCTGGTCCAGGATATAACAAAGCGCAAGGAGATGGAAAAGGCCCTGATTGAGAGCGAACGAAGCAAATCCGTTCTTCTTTCCCATCTTCCCGGTTTGGCATACAGATGTAAATATGACCGTGATTGGACAATGCAGTATGTATCCGCCGGCTGCTTTGAACTGACCGGTTATACTGCAGAGAGTCTTTTACATAACAGGGATCTGTGCTTTAATGACTTGATCGTGCCCGAATACCATGATGTCCTGTGGAAGGAATGGGAGCTGATCCTTGCCAAGAGGGAGCCCTTCAGACATGAGTATGAGATAATTACCGCAAAGGGAGAGCTCAAATGGGTTTTGGAGCTAGGAGAAGGTGTATATAACGAGCAGGGAGAGGTGGAGGCTCTTGAAGGAATCATCCTTGATATCTCAGACCGGAAGCAGATCGAAAATGATCTGAGATACAGCAATGAACACGATGCATTGACAGGGCTCTACAACAGAAGATATTTGGAAAACCTGCTCAGAAATGATGCCAGGATGCGAACGACAAAGAAAAGAGCTGTCGTGTCAATCAACTTGAGTGCTATACAGCTATTGAGCATGACATACGGGTTCCATTACAGCCAGGAGTTGATCAGGAAGACGGCAAATGCTCTTAAAATGCATAGCAGCGACAACCGTTTATTGTTCAGTTCATATGAAAACCAATTTGTATTCTATGTAAAGGATTATAAGGATAAAAATGATCTGACAGAGTTTTGTGAAATTGTTTCTGACACACTGGAAGCTTTGCTTGCTATCGAAAGAATCAGCGGCGGCATAGGAGTCGTCGAAATAGATGACTATAACAAATACGATGTGGAGCAGCTCTTAAAAAATCTGTTGATTGCATCTGAGAAATCGATCAATATTAATGACAGGGATTTTGAGTATTGCTTTTTTGACAGTGATATGGAAACTCAGATAACCCGTGAGAGTTGGATTAAACATGAGCTTTCCCAAGTTGCATCAGGCAGCGACGATAGTATGTTGTTCCTGCAATTTCAGCCTGTTTTGGATCTCGGGTCAAACAAGATATGCGCATTCGAGGCCTTAGCCAGGCTGCAAAGCAATAAGCTTGGATTGGTTCCGCCTCTGGAGTTCATACCTATAGCAGAGAAAACAAAGCTGATCATCACACTTGGAGAAAAAATATTCTTAAAGGCGTTTCATTTTTTAAAGAAGCTCAATGAGAATGGATACGATAAGATAGGAGTATCGGTCAATGTTTCGGCAATTCAGCTTCTGAGGAATGGTTTTGTTAAGAATCTTTTTGATAACATAAATGAAATGCAGGTCGATCCTGAGAATATCACCATTGAGATCACGGAGTCGATATTTGCCTCAAACTACCAGGAGATAAACAGTGTTCTCGGTGCTCTCAAGGAGCGTGGAATCAAGATTGCTATTGATGACTTCGGAACAGGGTATTCATCACTTGCCAGGGAGCGGGAACTAAATGTCACCTGCCTGAAAATAGATAAGTACTTTATTGACAAGCTGCTAATGCTCAAGCCCGAGGAGGCTATAACCGGTGATATCATATCAATGGCTCACAAGCTGGGACATTTTGTTGTAGCTGAAGGGATAGAACATGAAAAGCAGTACCAATATCTGCGAGACTATGGATGTGACATGATCCAGGGCTATCTGATCAGCAGACCGGTCGATGAGGATGCAGCTATATCCTGTTGACAAAACAGAAGGAATAATAACTTATGTATAATAGGTTTGCGACCAGCCTTGCTATAGGAGGACAGCTGTTCAAGGCTCCAAAACAGCAGGCTCACCTTCGGATGTATCGGGAATGACTGCTTCAGGGTCAATAGCCTCAGGGGCACCTGCAAATGCAATAGCATTGTATTCCGCCGTTACATCTTCTATTACGTCGGACCACGTTATACCCCATTTTGCAAGGTATTCCACAGGATCTGAGTGGTCTGTGCCTCCAAGATACCTGGTCACATCCATATGTCCCCACAAAGTGCCAGAACCGTCGGCTTTTGCGGGCGATACTCCAAGCTGATTCATGAATAAATACTCGGCAGTCCTTCGGACGATCTTCCTGTATGAAATGTCAAAGTCAGTCTGTGTACGCTCATGGCACAGCTCCAGGTGAATGTACTTGTCGTTGGCATATTGGCCTGCGCCCCAGGCTTTATAATCAGGATCTGCCACCTGGATAATCTCGTCGGCATCTATGAACTCATGTACGAATGCGTTGCGCCAGTTTCCTTTTACATATTCAGTCTCTGACAAAGCGGTGCCCCCGGGGTTGTCTGTGTAATGGAAAACAACTCCCTGGTACTTTCCCACACCATCAATATATGGCGCCTGATAGACACCACTGACCCAGTCTTTTTTTATTTCATACAAGGGTATAACATAGATAGGATTAGAGTTCTCACGTTCACCCCCGCCTCTGGAGGAGAGAGTATCTTGCTCCAGCAGCCTGTCTATCAGCTCAAGAGTTGTTACATCGGCTACTCCGTGCTGCTCAATGCCAAATTTTTTCTGGAACTGCATCAGTGCATTTTCAGTTAATGTGTCAAATTCTCCTGTCGGATCAGCCTTCATATAACCGAGAGTCTTCAGGTCAAGCTGAAGCTGGGCTACCTCATCTCCGAGGTTTCCTTGCTGCAAACCGGCAGGCTTTGGTTTTGGCGGGGGAGCAGGCTTGGGCTTAGGTTTTAGCAATGAGTCCAGTTTACTGTGTGTAAGTGTTGCTACGACGCCTGTAGTGGGTATTTTATATTTTTTCTGAAACTTTTTTACGGCAGTTACTGTTAGGTCCCCGTAATATCCGGTGGCAGCGGCAGAAAAGAAGCCCAGCTTTTT
Source organism: Bacillota bacterium (assembly GCA_023412665.1). Lineage (GTDB taxonomy): Bacteria > Bacillota > Clostridia > Acetivibrionales > DTU013 > DTU013. The sequence goes on along the minus strand of JAEZCA010000021.1, from coordinate 92,927 downwards.
AAGGTTGAGCTGAAGGGTTTTTACTGCACTGCCGCTCATGCCTTTTCTCAGAGTAGGCTTTGAAGCTGCGAGCGTACCCGATGAAGCTACTAAAAATGTGAGTACCAATATAATACTTATAGATATAAGCCTGATTGTTCGTTTTCTCATCATTTTTGCCTCCGGGGATAGTTATAACACTTCGTTTCAACGAGGCTGGTCGCAGCCTCGCTATATAGTTATCGGTAGAATATAGCGATATATAAAATATTTTATCATATTTTGGACATTATTGGAATGTGTATTTTAAGACATCTTACATAAATTAATGTATTGCGGTTATTGTAGATAATCTCTTTGTTCGGGCATTATATCTATATATAATTAAAGTGCGGCATACAAATACTGGGAAAGAGGTGTAATATGAAGAAGCTTATTGGCATATTTGCTATTGCCCTTTCTGTGTTAATGTTTTTTACCCTGAGCGGGTGCGGCTCCACTTCCGATATCAGTGAAGCAGAGGGTACAACGAATAATTTACCGCAGAATACGACAGGAAATGTATCAAATACATCGGAGAATACTGAGGGGACAGCTCCTTTGACTGAGGATACTGCTGAAGGCATCGGGACTAAATCGGAATCATCCCAGCTGTTGAATTTATCATTTTTCAGTGAAGCTCTGGGTCAGGAAATGAATCTGAATATTTACCTTCCTGCCAATTACAGCAATGAGACGCAATATCCGGTTTTATACATGATACATGGCTACACCGGGGATCAGAATGTCTGGATGCCTGGTCTTAAGCTTGAAAAAAAAGCTGATGAGCTGATAGCGGACGGGAAAATACAGCCTTTGATTATCGTTTCTCCTGATATAGATAACAGCTATGGCATCAATTCATCAAAAACTACAAGACAGATTGGGTCCACGCCATCAAACAGCCTGAACGAGGGAATGTATGAGGACTATTTGATAAAGGATGTTATAGCTTATGTGGATTCAAATTATAGTACGATCCCATCAAAGGAAGGACGCTACATAGGCGGCCTCTCCATGGGTGGGTATGCGGCGCTTCACCTGGCATTTGTCCACACAGATATGTTCTGTAAGGTAGGGGGCCATAGCCCTGCACTATTCATTAATGAGTTTCCGAGTAGTCTGGACTATTGGCTATATCCTGATGAGAATACCAGAAAGCAAACAGACCCTGTTTACATCGCTCAGGAAAAGGATCTGACCTCTTTGGAAGTATACCTGGACTGTGGAAGTGAGGATAGCTATAAATTCTACGAGGGCTGTGAAGATTTGCAGCAAATATTGCAGGCAAATGGAGTGAAGTCGGAGTATCACCTTAATGCCGGCGGACATGATGGGGAATATTGGATCAACAATTCAGAAAACTATCTGATGTTTTACGCGGGGAAATAAGAATCATGACTATTGTCATCTGACAAATCTGTGTGGTCATGGTAAGTAAGCTGTTCGCTCTTGCGGAATAGCAGAGCAGCAGTTTATGCAAGCTTTAGATGAGCTCTCGGATAAGGCCTTCGAGGACCAGTGTACTACTGCAAATCCATGAATGCCTTTGGTTTCTGAACTAAAGGAGATATATATCAAAGCATTCAATGGAGTATGAGATTGCCGACAGGGAGGCAGGCGTTGTATAATTGAGCTGACGTTCAATTTGTGAAGGGATTGTACCACTTATATGATACCTGTATTGAGGAATCCGCTCCAGAACGCCCGCCGCAGATATGCTGATATTGCCGCCGGACCGGCAGGCAATACAATGCTTTTGTTTACCTTCGAAGGAATATTGTTCACGCTGGTAAACAATATGATCAACAATAATAATAACCTTTTTGCTATGCGTCTTGGAGCAAGTGATATGCAGATCAGCCTGCTGACCACATTTTCCCAGATAGCAGGCCTGATATTCCTGATACCGGGAGCCATTATGACTGACCGTCTTTTCAATAAGAGGCGGATGGTCATATTATCTCTTTCGATGCTTGCCGTCTCATATTTTTTTATCGGTTTTGTACCGGCTTTTGGGACATACAGGTTATTAGCCTTTATTATACTTCTAAGTGTGTCAGTGTGTCCGTTTACAGTTTACAATACATCCTGGCAGGCCTATTTTTCAGATGTGATAGCAATAGAGCATAGGAACCGTGTTTTTTCTGCAAGAACAGCGGGAACATTTTTGGCAGGTATTGTGGTATCTGTAGTCACCGGAACGCTGTTGGCTTCTGCTATAGACCTGCAGGCGAAAATAAGGATACATCAGGTGTTCTTCTGGGTGGCCTGTATATTGCTGATGCTTCAGATATTTGTCCTTAGCAGGATAAAAAGCGTCAACACCGGGGCAAAGACTGTAATAGGACTAAAGGATCTGGCCAAAGCAATTGCAGAACTATTTACAAATAAAAAGTTCTTTGGCTTTTTTGGAGTTGCATTATTTTTCTACCTTACCTGGCATATTGACTGGACCCTGTACTTTATAGGCCAGGTGCGCTATCTTGGAATGAATGAGGCCTGGCTCAGCTATGTGGGAATCGGAGGCACTCTGGTCCAGTTTCTTTCTGTAGGATTTTGGAGCAGGGTCAATGAAAAAATGGGAGTCAGGTTTGGAATAATTCCCGGCGGCCTTTGCCTTATCGGGTGCCCGATCGCTATGATAATCGCAACAAGCGTTCCGATATCCATAGGTCCTACGGTATTTTTGATCCTCAATACTATATTCAATCTGACATTTGCTACGATACCACTTAATATTTTACAGTGCCTGCTTCAGGTTATTCCTGAAAAAAACAAGACACTAAGCATTTCGATATATACAGTCTTCATTTCCCTTTCCAACGCATTCATGCCTATGCTGGGTGTAAAACTATATACGGCATTGGGTGGAGATTTGAATGGGTTTCGGCTCTCGTTTTTGATCATATTTGCCTCAAGGATAATATCTACCGGGTTGTGGGTGCTCCGCTGGCTGCTGCTCCGCAAAGAGGAAAGGTAACTCTGCAATGTGGAACGTAAAAAACGATTGGAATATTACTCATACATTATCCATATACTTAAAATCGATTTTAACAATAGCTAGCAATCAAGCTGAATTTAGTAGTGTACAGCAGAAATATGTCACAGATTATCGATTGCAGGATTAAAATTTTAACATTTTGTTCATAATTAATCTGTGTAACTATGATATAAATTTTATTGGTTTGTGTTTTTTACAGGTTACATGAATTTATTATTATACATAATGGAGCAATAATGAAAAAATTCGATAAAAGATTATTACTGATACCAATGGTTGTTCTAACTACTATAATTGTCGTTGTTATGCTGGTTCGCTCAACAAAAGCCTTTGAGGTCATCCTGGACGGAAGGTCTGTGGGGATCGTACAAAGCCAGGAGGCCTTCAGCAGCATGGTGGAGGATATCAAAAAAAGCGCAGAGAACCGATATGGTACTGAGATGATGGTTTCGAATATAATTGATTATAAGGAAGTGTACCTTCCGGATAATAAAATGGTCATAGATACATCTTCCCAGGCATCCCAGTCGGAGCTGGAAAAGGACGTAGTGCTCAAGGCGAAGGTATATGCTATCAATGTGGATGGTAAGGATATTGCTTTATTAAAGGAAAAAAAGTCTGCCGAAGCGATACTCGAAAGAGTAAAGGCTCCTTATGTGGAGGGCGCTGGCGACGATGTTATTACTGCTTTTTCTGAAAATGTAAATATAATAGAACGGGTCGTTTTGTGCGAGGATCTGAATAAGCTGCAGGAGCCGGAAGCAGTGTACAGCAGCATTACCAAAGAGAATGAGGCAATCCGCAAATATGTTGTACAAAAAGGTGATACTATCAGTGAAATTGCTGAAAAGCTGGGGGTTAGTCAGAAAGATATTATAAAGGCCAATCCGGATCTGAATATTGACAGGATATCCATAGGCCAGGAGCTGAGCCTTGCTGTCCCGAGATATATGATAAATATAAAGCAGAGCACAGTAAAGGAATATGAGGATACTGTGCCCTATGATGTAGCATATGAAGATTCTGACGAGCTTTACAAGGGTAATACCGAGGTCAAGGTTGAGGGAGTGGAAGGGAAAAAGCAGGTAAAAGCCGAGCTGATCAGCATTAATGGTATACCGGAGGAGACCAGAATATTAAATGAGGTAATCACTCTGGCTCCAAAAGCAGCAGTGGTTTTACAGGGTACCAAGCCAAGGCCGCGGACACTTGCATTCGGCGTGTTTTACTGGCCGAGTAGGGGCGGCATCACATCAAGATTCGGTGAAAGATGGGGCGAACAGCATTCAGGTATAGACATTGGGGCGCCCATAGGCACGCCAAACAAGGCGGCTGACGGAGGGGTGGTAAAGTTTGCGGGCTGGAGCGGAAATTATGGAAAGCTTGTCATCATAGATCATGAGAATGGCTATACAACCTATTACGGCCACAATAATACCATTAAGGTCAAGGTAGGACAAAGGGTAGCCCGGGGAGAGGTAATAGGCACTGTAGGCGAAACGGGCAGAACTACCGGGCCGCATTTGCATTTTGAGGTACGAAAGAACGGAGTGGCGGTCAATCCACTTAAGTATTTAGAGTAGGCGAAAGCCTTGGAATTAGCGGTATATAGCCCGTATTTGCTTATGGCAAATGCGGGCTATTAGTTTTCTGTAAGAAAATATGAACAAGAATTTTTCATTTATTCAAGCAGATGTTTTACCGGAGTTTTGAAAGGGTATGTTAATGAAAAAGAGAAAATTACTAAGGGATGCATTATATGATATAACGGATTTGATTTAGATAACAGGTAACCGGTAAGAGAGGTGGAGCATGCATGAGTAAGAAGGAAACAATCAAGATATCGGGAATGACCTGTGCGGCCTGTGCAGCAAGAATAGAAAAAGGCTTAAGCAGGGTGGAGGGCGTAAAGAATGCCGCAGTTAACTTTGCTGTTGAGAAAGCGACTGTAGAATATGATGAAAATGTTGTCAATACAGAAGCTCTTGATGATGTAATAAAAAATCTCGGATATGATGTGATCAAAGAACAGTCCCGGGCCGGAGGAAGTGTTTCGTTGAAGGTGGGAGGTATGACCTGCGCTGCTTGTGCTGCACGGATCGAGAAAAAGCTGAGCAATATGGAGGGTGTGGAAAAGGCAGCGGTTAATCTTGCGTCTGAAAAAGCAGCTGTTGAATATGACAGTTCAAAGGTAAAGGTCTCTGAGCTGATAAAAACTATAGAGGATTTGGGTTATAAAGCTGAGAGGGCTGAGGAGATAAGCGCCGACAGGGAAAAGGAGCAAAGGGAGAAGGAAATAAAGCATCTGAGGCTGGAGCTTTTAGTATCGGCAGTGCTCACAGCTCCCCTTTTATTTGCAATGGTACTGATGCTTTTAAATGCAGATATACCGATTTTTCACAATCCATATTTCCAGTTGATATTAGCAACGCCCGTACAGTTCATTATAGGCTTCAGGTTCTATAAGCACGCATACTATGCGCTGAAGTCAAAAAGCGCCAACATGGATGTATTGATTGCCATGGGAACGTCCGCTGCATACTTTTTCAGTATATACAATGCCTTTTTTGCCCATGGGGGAGAGGGTATGATGATGGATTTGTACTTTGAGGCGAGCGCTGTCATCATTACACTTATACTACTTGGTAAATACCTTGAGGCAGTGGCAAAGGGAAAAACCTCTGATGCCATAAAAAAGCTCATGGGCCTACAGGCTAAAACAGCAAGAGCTATAAGAAATGGCAGCGAGGTCGATATTCCTATAGAAGAAGTCGAGGTTGGCGATGTAATTGTGGTACGGCCCGGCGAAAAGGTCCCTGTTGACGGAAGGATACTAGAGGGCAATTCATCGGTAGATGAGTCCATGCTGACCGGAGAAAGCCTGCCTGTTGAGAAAAAAGCCGGAGATGTTGTAATAGGAGCAACCATCAACAGGTTTGGCACCTTTAGGTTCGAAGCAACCAAGATAGGCAAGGATACTGCTCTTTCACAAATCATTAAAATGGTGGAGGACGCTCAGGGCTCCAAAGCGCCAATACAAAAAATAGCGGACCGGGTTTCAGGTATTTTTGTACCGGCTGTAATAGGCATAGCAATTATTACATTCGTTATATGGTATTTAACTACCGGTGATTTTACCGCTGCGATTATTAGTGCGGTATCTGTGCTGGTTATTGCATGCCCGTGCGCCCTCGGCCTGGCAACTCCCACTGCAATCATGGTCGGAACCGGTAAGGGAGCCGAAAACGGTATACTGATAAAGGGCGGAGAGCATCTGGAAATGACATACCAGTTGAATGCGGTAGTGCTTGACAAAACGGGTACGATTACCAAGGGTCAGCCCGAGGTGACTGATGTGATAGCGCTCGGCAGCATCAAGAGCAGTGAAACGCTGCGTCTTGCTGCTATAGCGGAGAAAAACTCCGAGCACCCTCTGGGAGTCGCAATATATGATAGGGGCAAAAAGGAATACGAATCGGTACCTGACCCTGAGCAGTTCGAAGCTGTTCCGGGAAAGGGCGTCAGAGCAGTTGTTGACGGTAAGGAGATTTTTATAGGCACCAGAAAGCTGATGCATGATATTGGCATCAGTGCAGACTTAGCGGAGGATGTTGTTGTAAAGCTTGAGGATGAGGGCAAGACGGCCATGCTGATGGCAATCGGCGGTAAACTCGAAGGGATCCTTGCAGTTGCGGACACACTGAAGGAGAGCTCTAAAGAAGCAATCACAGAATTAATGAATATGGGCATCGACGTTTATATGATAACCGGAGACAACAGAAGAACTGCTGCTGCCATTGCCAAGCAGGTCGGCATTGAGAATGTGCTGGCAGAGGTGCTGCCTGAAAACAAGGCAGACGAGGTTGAGAAGCTTAAAAAGCAGGGCAAGAAGGTCGCAATGGTTGGAGATGGTATAAATGACGCGCCTGCGCTTGCCACAGCAGATATTGGAATGGCCGTGGGAACGGGCACCGATGTGGCTATCGAGGCAGCTGACATTACACTGATGAGAGGCGATCTTAAAACAATTCCTGCTGCAATCCGGCTTTCCAGAAAGACTATGCGCAAAATAAAGCAGAATCTGTTCTGGGCTTTCATTTATAACATCATTGGCATACCGTTTGCGGCACTGGGTCTGCTCAATCCAATGATTGCGGGCGGAGCGATGGCCTTCAGCTCTGTATCGGTTGTTACAAATTCACTCAGCCTGAAGCGTATCAAGCTTTATTAGTATTGATATAACAGGAAATGTGCAAGTCTTTATACAGCAGCAAGTCATGGTACGGCGGCATGTTATAGTACGGCAGCAAGTCATAATACGGCAGCAAGTTATAGTACGGCAGATCGGTCGAAAATCAAATCAAACCGACTGCTGTATTTTTTTGATATGATAAAAATAAATACAGTATTGTGTAATGCAAGTAATTTTGGTAAATATATTGTTTCTTTATAAAGGTAATTCATGGTACAATATGTCTATATGTGGATCTGGTGTTATTCTACAGCTATAGTTTACATTCACGAAACACTTCGCAAATACCGCTATTTTAATTAGCATTCACGAACCTCTTGGTTCGCTAACAATATAGTTAGCTGAAATCGGACGCAAATGACGTGCCATCCTTGGCACGGATTTGTGCGGGGAATGCTTCGAAGAATTGATAGGAGGATGTATGAATTTTCACATTAGAGTAAGTGCAAGAGGAATCGTAATCAACAATGACATGATTTTATTAAATGAGTTTGGAAATGGTGAGTACTATAATATTCCTGGTGGGGGAGTAGAGCCAGGTGAAACAGTAAAAGATGCTGTTGTAAGGGAACTTTTTGAGGAAACTGGGTTAGATGTGGAAGTGGGAGATTTGATATACGCACTTGAATACGAACCCAATAAGTGTAACTTTATTTATGGCGAAATGCCGAGTATCAGTTTGGTTTTTCGTTGTTATTTAAAGGGTGATGACATAATTAGCTTAGCATCAATACCTGATATAAATCCTGATAATCCAAATTTGGTAAGTAAAGCAAGATGGGTTCCGGTTTCTAAACTGAAAGATATAAATTATGTACCATATATTCATGAGCAATTAATGGAATATTTGAAAACAGGCCAGTTTTCGCCATTGTTTATAGAAGAACCATTCGGAAAATTATTTAAGATCTAAGGTGTGTTGTTTAAGGACGCCGCGTCCATGCGGCTCTTGCTCTGTAAGGCGTCCGACATCAGCTAACAAAGCAGTCAGCGCAAGGGTGCTAGGGGAAAGACATCCGACCTTATACCATTGACAGTAGGAGCGCGAGCAGGCACCACACCGATTCACTGGGTGCGAGCACCGCCAGGGAGAAGGGCTTCGAGGGTCCAGCTCATCGGCGTCGCGACTGCAGAGACGTTAGCCGAAATACACCGAAAGAGCCGCGCATCCTTGCGCGGATAATTTAAATAGTTCATAGAAGCTTTTATACTAAAATAATTATTTTCAGGAGTACACTTATAATGATAGCTAATAATAATTTTGAAAGTTCATATGTAATTTCCAAGTTGAGACGGTTATATCCCGATTCGGTCATTACAAACCTTAGTACAGAACATAACTCAATTTATCAAAAAGCTATATCTGTAAGTAAAACATTAGGGTATAAAAGTCTTGCAGATTGGCTGAGTATCCATGGATTTACTTATAATCGTAATAATCATCAAGTGATTGACGAAGATGCAGTAAGAAAAGAACTGAAAAATGCATATCCTAGTGGAATAATCTCAGGTATAACAGAAAATAGGGACTTGTATCTCAAAATCCTATCTGTAGCAAGAATAAAAGAAATATCATTGAAAAATCTATTATCACAATGGAAGTTTACATATCAAAGAATTACAGAATCGAGTATAGATCACTTTTGCGCAAAGAGGCTATTTGATGAGTTCAAATTTAATAGACAGGAAATTGCAGATATTGTGGGTTTATCGAGAGAAAGAATAAGACAGGTAATTAACAACCCGAGAAAAACAAAGTGTTCTTGGGCTGGAGAACTTATGGCTGAAGAGGTCTTAGAATTAATAGAGATGATGGTTGACGATATAATCTTTGAATGGAAAGATGATGATATATTAGTACTGATTAAGAATGATATGAATGGAAATGTTTGCATTATTGTTAATAATCAAAACGAAGTCAAATGTTTTTTTAATAATGATATTCCATCAAATTTGTTACAAAAAATAGTAAGTAAGCGAATGCATGAATTAAGAGAAGAAGACTATGATATTTTAAATATTAGCAATGTTAATAGTGTTATGAAAAAGCCATATATTTATCCACCTGTTAGCAAACAAGTTCAATATAGAAACTTGGCAAAAAAACGCAATATGACCTTTCAAGAGTATGCAGTTTTTTTAGGGTTTTATGGATATGGGCCGGAAGAAGCAAGGGATAATACCGACGAAAAGGTACTAAGATTTTTAGCCCTTAATACATTTGAAGGGAAGACGTATATTTCTTCTGATCCTAGTAATCAATGGATTAGGGGACTAGCTTCGCGTAGAGGCTACAGTATTGAGAAATTTGTCGAGTTTTTTGGATATGAAAAAGCAACACGAGATTTTAAAGCTGAAAGTAAATCAAAAATGGAGTTCTATAAAACTGAGTTGCAAAAACTTGTTATGTGTGAAGGGAGCAGAGAGATAGAACTCTCGTCATATACTAATTTATATAGGAATTTGTACCCTTTCGCTAGGCGAAGAGGGATGGCATTGGATGAATTATTGACAGAATTGGGATTCGTTCGTATAAACAAGGATGACGATTTTGACTATACGGACAATGATGTCATAAAACATAATTTAAATAACACATTCCGGCAGAATATTTTGGATGAGCTTGAAAAACTACAAGGTGCAAGTGATATTATTCATCGTAATGTTCAGCAACATGAAAGAAGTCGAGTGCTTGTTAATAAATTGAAAGAATTGTATGGAAGCGGGTGTCAACTATGTAAGGATGGGTCAATTCCTCAAATAATCAAGGAAGATGGTACAATTTATTCTGAAGCACACCACATTAATCCAATATCTAATATTTCAATGGAAGATGAAGGTGAAACATTAGATCACTATAAAAATATGATTATTGTTTGTCCATTTCACCATAAAGTCTTACATTATGAACGCGGTGGTTATTTTCAGATTGAAAAGCTGGATGGAGAAGTTTTTTTTCTTAATAAATCTGGTAAAAGAATTAAATTGGAAACTAACTATCATTTATAGCACAAAAATATTAAGGAAGTGCCGTCCGTGGCACTTTCTGAACAAGTGGTCATTGTACTTCGGTTAACAATACTTTCCCGCAAGGGGCCAATCATGTAGCAGAGTCAAGTGGCCCGAGCACGATGTATGCGTGCCCACATCCTCTCGCTGGGTGACAAGCACTGCTCACGGGAAAGGCGCTTCGAGGGTCCAGCTCGAGGACGTCGGGAAAGCGAGACGTTAGGTGAAAGATGGCGCAAAAGTTGCCGCGACGTCGTGTCGCGGATTAAAAACCTAATGAAAGAGTCTGAATTATGAGTGAAAAAGACAAATTGACATTGGCCCTTGAAGATTATGTGAGAAAAATGAATGATTACAATGAAAAAATGCTTAAATTGTATCCTCCAAATCCACCAAACAGTGTTTGTTACCATGCTCTATTATCTGGGATTCTGATTGAGAATAGCTTTAAGCCGAAAGTCCATGATTGTTCGTTTCTTTTTAAAACAGAATATGAAAGAATATTTATTTGGACACATACGAAAGATGCATATTCAGCATTAGTGTCAGAAGTAGATTCCAGTGTGAAAGAGTTGCCATTTTGGAAAACTATTGGTCACATTTTGCATTTAGCTCAATATTATTATGATGCATTTGAGATTACATCAGATACTGAAGTAAATTATAACTGGGTTTACTATTTTGACCCCGAAAAATCATTTGATACAATGGAACTGTTGGAAAACTCTATTTTTGATAAGATGCACTTGATAAATGGTGTTATTAAAAAAGCTATTGATGTTGAAGCAATGGCACCATTGATTGAGCTTCTATCAAGAGATGATTTGTGTTATACAGCACTAGACCAATTACTTTCATCTTTCCAATTACATTATTGCTGTTTGATTTGTGAATTAGGTCTCTCACCTGTAATGAAGCATTTATCTCACGAACCACAAATATGGGAGCATTCATATTTCATAACTAAAATGGAAGCAGCAATTATTCAGGCATGTCGGTGTGTAGAAAGTATTTTAGGTGAACCACCAAATAGGAACAAGGAAAACAGTATATTAAGGCATAAAGAAAGATGGAAAGAACGTTTACAAATAAGTGCAGACGATATTTTCGAAAAGACTGGAACAACTTATTTGGATTTCTACTATAAGTTATTTTTCGACTTGCGAAATCCGTCAGCACATAGTTATGGGAATATTCATTTTGACTTAGAACGAAAGAGAGCTATTGAAGCCCAATGTTTTGCAGCACTAATATTAAGAGCTTACATCACGACACATCAAAAAAGTCATGAAGAAGCAACAAAATTATTGTGCTTCAATGAAGATTTGTTGAAGAAAGTTTCGGAAAACATGAGTACTACCGAAACAAAATGATAAAGATATTCAGGTGCCGCCATCCGTGGCGGCTCTGGCTCTGTGAGGCGCCATCCATCACATAACAAAGCAGTCAGCGCAAGGGTGCCGTGGAGAATGACATCCGGCCTTATACCATTCGACTGCAGCACGAGCAGTGTCACACCGATTCACTGGGTGCGAGCACCGCCAGGGAGAAGGGCTATGGGGGTCCAGCTCATCGGCGTCGCGACTGCAGGACGTAGTTTGAAAATGGCCTTTGACCCAAAATCCTACACCACTATCGAAAAATAGCAAGCACAAAATAAAACCACATTCATTTTTGGGTGTAGTTCAAAGTAAAAACGGTGGCCAAACAATCATGATGGGGCTTCTAGCCTATACCCTCTCTTTATTAACTCCTGGACCAGCAGACCATCCTCAATGTTCTCAAAATCAGATCTTCTCGCAACTTTTGCCGGACTGCTGTCATTACATTCCTGAAACGATTCCCATTCAAGAGCATGTGGTAGATTGCAGTTAACATAGAACGGCAAACTGCAATTACTGCCTTGTTGTGACCCCGCCGAGCACGTATCGCATGGAATCTCGCTGCAAGCTGAGAATCACTTTTGCTCCGGGATAGAGCATTTACACATTGAACCAGAATAGCTAACAAGTACCCATTCCCCGGCTTTGTTTTAGCAGAACGCCTCTTGCCTCCGGTTTCATTGCGAAGTCATTTTCCATCAGATTGTAGATGGGAATCCAATATTTGCCGGTGCTTTCCAGCACAACAACATGGCACTCATTTTCCTTGAGCCAGCGCATGGCATGTAAGATACCATCCATCATTGTGGAGAAAGTCATTGGAAGAGTTTCGTAAACACCGTTTTTTGTCTTTAAAATTGCAATAGTCATAAAGTTCTTGTGCACGTCGATTCCTGCACAAATGGGATGTATTACTTTCAGCAGTATCGCCCCCAAGATTATAGTATGGATTATTGCAAGGTTATGCTATAAAATGGTACTAGAGTTTTTTTTATCCTTTTTGCAGCAACATGCTTCATTTTGTGAGTTATATGAAAGCCGGGTGCTTATATTCCGCCCTTCCTTGGGCGGATTTAAAAACATAAGTCTTGATAGGAGAATAGGGTATGCCTAAAAGTGAAGTATATAAAAAAATGGATTCAGTTATCTCATGCGTTAGTCCTTTGCTAAGAGAACTGAAGTATAAAAAGCGAGGCCATACTTATAATCGAACCATCCAGCCAGGACTTATTCATGTAATTAATTTTCAGATGGGTAAATATGAGGGTGAGAATTATCAAGAGATTCCACCATATAGAGTTAACCTATATGGGAAATTTACTATAAATATAGGAGTGTATATTGAAGAAGTACATAATCTTTTATGTAAATGGAAGGTAACTAACTTTATATCAGAGCCCGATTGCGAAATAAGGAAAAGAATCGGAGAACTTATAGATAAAGGACATGATTTGTGGTGGGACTTAAATTATGAGGAAAGTGTGATAGGGACGGATATAAAAGTGAAAATTGAGAAGTTTATAATACCATTCTTAGCAAGGTTTAGCTCTACTGATCAAATAATTAGAGAATGGGAAATTCACGGAAATGGTATTGGATTTCCACCAAGAGGACGTTTATCAATTGCAATTTTATTCTTTTATAGAGGAGATAAAAATATAGCTAGAGATCTTATAATGCAGGAGTATAATGAGAATATTACAAAGCCTTATGCTAGTTTTGTTATGGGTGTTGCTGAACAACTAGACATTGAGTTGTAAATTCATTTGAGAAGCTGCATCCGTGCAGCTTTTGCGTTGGTGGCACCCAGCCATCATATAACAATGTATTCACGCCTTGGGTGGCGGCCGGATTTTGACCTAAGAAAGGTCTATGTGGTAAAATAAGGTAGAAATTAAGGGCCGCCACCACACCGATTCACCGGGTGCGAGCACCGCCATGGGAGAAGGGCTTCGCGGGTCCAGTTCATCGGCGTCGCGACTGCAGAGACGTTATACAAAAGGCATTCCACCAACGTCGCCCGGGCTCCAGCCGTCGGGCGAATAATGGACACCCAATGAAGATACTGTAAAAAATATTAATAAGGAGTGCAAAATGGAAAGGGTTCAGAATAAGGAAAAATATTTTAAACTGTTTAGTAATTATACCCACAACATTCCTGTGATATATTCATCATTGGAAGGACAATATGATGGAGAATTATATTTGGATTCGGAGAATAACCCACAAATAGCCGTTCTATTTACACCGTTTGCATTTCATTTTATAACAGGTAATGCTGAAACTGATAATGCTGTTGATATATTAGATGAGATTATTTTCAAGCAATATATACCTGAAACAAAACAAAAGGAAGCAATTGTATTTTGTCCTGATGCCAAGTGGGACGAAGTACTAGATGCAGTATTTAGAAAATATCATGGATTAAAGGACCGGCGTAAGATATTTCATCTGAATAAAGACAAGTTTGTAGAGTTAAAGGATAAAAGAGATGGAATTATAGATGTAGAAAGTAAGATATCATATATACAGGATGGAGGAGCTAAAAAACCTTATCCTATAAGCCGAATCTTTAGAGGTGAGGAGTGCGTAAGTTTTTGTTCGGGTTTTATGTTAGGGCAAGGTCATGCTGAAATTGATGTTGCTACAGGGGAAGTATATCGTGGAAAAGGGTATGCCAAAGAAGCTTCAATTGCGTTGATTAGTGAATTGATTAAAAGCGATATTGAACCGGATTGGTGTACGTGGCCTTATCGAATAGAATCCGAGAAATTAGCGCTTTCTTTAGGATTCGAATTAGTAGATGAAATACCAGCACATATATGGGTAGAGAGTGAATGTGGGAACATATTGTAAAAAGGCGTTCCGGCTTTGACTCCGCCGTGCAGCCGGAGAGTGAGCCGCCCTTCACATAACAAGGCAGTCGCGCAAGGGTGCTGAAGAAAATCATCAAACCTTATACCATTAACAGCAGGAGCACAAGCAGGCACCACACCGATTCGCTGGGTGCGATCACCCGCCAGGGAGAAGGGCTTTGAGGGTCCAGCTCATCGGCGTCGCGACTGCAGGACGTTAGATGCAATCGGACGCAGGCCGCGACATCCATATACGTTTAATGTAATTTTATTCGCTTTTTAGGCGTCTCTTAAGCGATGCGTCAACTCTTTTCTATTCTTTGTTTAGGAATGATACTTATTGGGTATATAAAGTTATGTAGGTAACATGTATAATTTTATATACTAATAATAAGCATAGTTGCTGGATAAGGAGGTAAAGCATGCAAAAGGAAACCAAATCTCTGACAGTAAACGGAATGTCATGCAGCCATTGTGAAAACAGTATTAAGAAAGCTGTTGGGATACTTGTCGGTGTAGATAGCGTCAATGTCAACCTTAGAAGCAGAAGGGTCAATGTTGAGTTTGATCCGGCGAAGGTAAGCCTGGCTGCTATTGCTGAGGCCATAAAAGAACAGGGCTATGACGTTCAGTAACTTGTATGAGGTAGCGGGGACCGTTGAGAGGTGATCAGCCTTGACAGCGGTCTCTTTTATTTGCAACATATGAAATATGAGTTATACTATTTGTTAATAAGTAGGCGATAGATGGGCCCCCGCCTCACCTCTTTACGTATTTTCAGCCCTCGGGCTGAAAATACGTAAAGAGGTGGGTACCAATTTGCCTTTCAGATATTTTCTTTCAATCAATCGAAAATTTTTCTTTGAATGATGCGTTGATAGATTCAGTATTGTGGATGCAAGTAATTTATGTAGATATATTGCTTCTTTACATAGGCAATCCATGGTACAATATATTTATATGTGTTTCTGATGTCTTTCTACAGCTATAGTTTACATTCACGAAACACTTCGCAAATACCGCTATTTTAATTAGCATTCACGAACCTTTTGGTTCGCTAACAATATAGTTATACGACATTGCCAGCCCGGATACGGCGCTCGGACTCCGCCGACGAGCGCAATTGGAAGTGAGGATTAAACATGGCAGAAGATTTATTAGGTAGAGTATGTAAGGAGACTGCATTTTTGATACAAAAGAAAACTGAAGATATAACTCTAATCGATATTATTGATTCGACTAAGTTACCTAGCTTATTAGAAGTATTTATTACTTTAGAACTTCGAGAAAAATATGAGGAATGGAAATATGAAAGTCTTGATGGAATTTACTCAGGTAATATATCTTTAGAAGACTCTAACCAATTGAATTTAGTAGGAATGTGTATTTTAACCTCGGATCAGAGTGTTGTACCTATTTATATAAGTATAAAGGTATCTGATGATTTTGATGAAGTATTATGGATTAAAGGCAAAATAGCAGACTCTAATTCTAATGGAGTTATTAAGTTCTCATATGACTCTAATAGATGGAGAAAGCAGTTATATACAATAGATGTTAATAAGGTTAATTGGTTTTATACGATAGAGTATGAGGAAAATAAAAAGGAATCCCAGCCTTGACTCCGGTCGTGCGGCTGGGAGGGCTGGCAACGTCGCATAACAAAGCAGTCGGCGCAAGGGTGCCAGGGGAAAGACATCCGACCTTATACCATTGACAGCAGGAGCGCGAGCAGGCACCACACCGATTCGCAGAGCGGTGACGGAGCACCGCCCACCTCTATCTTCGCCGGGCAGGCTTGCCCTTGATAAACTTGGCGCGGCTCATCTAGAGGTTTTACTGCTCATCGGCGTCGCGACTGCATGACGTTATACAAAACCACACGCAAAGTTGTCCGCCACATCGTGTGACGGCATATGTAAGTATTTCGCTGGAGATTTTGGAGGTAACCTATTATGGCAGTAGATTTGAAAATTACAAACATTTCAAAAGAGAATATTTGTGATATAAATCGTCTAAATCAAGAATTTGAAGTGTTCGGGAGATTGATACCCTTATTTACAAACGGAAAATGGGATTACGATGAAAAAATCCATGATAAATCGTATATGCATTGTTTTCCTAATGATGAAAGTAATTATTCAGAATATATAGATAACCCGGATAAAACAGTAATATTTGCCTATGTCGATTTTGAATGTGTGGGTCAGATAAGAATAAGGAAGAATTGGAACAGATATTGTTTTGTAGAAGATATAGCAGTAAGTAAGGATTATAGAAAACAAGGTATAGCAAGTAAATTGTTGTACGAAGCAGAAGTATGGGCAAAAGGGAAAAGTCTTTTTGGATTTATGCTTGAAGCACAAGATTATAATTTAGGTGCTTGTCGTTTTTATATTAAGAATGGATTTGTATTAGGTAGTGTAGATAACATGTTGTATTATAATACCGAAGATAGAGGAGCTCTTGCGTTGTTTTGGTATAAGGTTTTTTAGGGGCTGCCATCCGTGGCAGCCTCCGAGCAGGAAGGCGTGTGGCTTCGCATAACAAAGCAGTCGGCGTAAGGGTGCCAGAGGAAAGTCATCCGGCCTTTTACCATTAAAAGCAGGAGCGCGAGCAGGCACCACACCGATTCGCTGGGCTGGTCGTTTCGCTTCGCTTCACTGCTCGCCTATGCAACCGAGGTGCGAGCACCGCCAAGGAGAAGGGCTTCGGGGGTCCAGCTCGTGGACGTCGGGAAAGCGGGACGTTCTCTGAAATATGGCACACGGACGCCGCCCGGGCTTCCAGCCGTCGGGCGGATTTATCAGCAAATGCGTAGTTGTTTGATATAGCGAAGCAAGGATTATTTATAAAAAATCCTAAATGGGGTGTTTTAGTGCTTGAAACTGGTAGATGTATATTAAGACCTTTTGAAGAAAAAGATTTAGAGTCATTTATGACATACAGAAACAATGAAGAGTGGATGCAATATCAAGGTTTTAAGAATTTAACAAAAGATGAATATAGAGAAGCCTTATTAGTACCTCTAGATATGGGAAAGGGAATGCAACTTGCTATTGCGGATAAAACCACAGATAATCTTTTAGGAGATTTGTATCTTTCAAAAAAAGAAAAAACTATTACAATTGGATATTCTATTAATCCAAGTTATTCTCGAAAAGGATATATAACCGAGGTTTTGAAAGCCTTATTACTAAAACTTAAAGAAAACTATTCTGATTGTGAAATTATAGCTATGACTGAAAAAGGAAATACACCTTCAAAAAATTTGTTGCTTAAGTTGGGGTTTATATATCATGGATGGATAGATAAGTGGCAGTCAGAGATTTATGTTTATTCAAACTGAATAGAACGTAATAAATTTGACTCGCAATATTTATAAAATGTGTAACTGAAAAAAGATGACCCAGCCTTGACTCCGCCGTGCGGCTGGGGGTGTGCCATAATTCAGAGAACAAAGCAGTCAGCGCAAGGGTGCCAGGGGAAAGACATCCGGCCTTATACCAATGGCAGCAGAAGCACGAGCAGGCACCACACCGATTCGCTGGGCTGGTCGTTTCGCTTCGCTTCACTGCTCGCCTATGCAACCGAGGTGCGAGCACCGCCAGGGAGAAGGGCTTCGAGGGTCCAGCTCATCGGCATCGCGACTGCGGGACGTTACATGAAATCGTCGTCGTTTACATCGCCCGTCTCAGGTCGCCGGGCGAAAATAAAGCGCTCTTCGAGCGAATTTGCTGGAATTACGAAACATAATTATTCACTTTTGTAGAGGTTATATGATGAATATAAATGTCAGGAAAATTAGAACAGCGGATTACAATGATATTTATTTGCTAAATAATGAGTTTAACCCCAAACTATATCTGTTTTCAGCAGAAAAGGTAAAAGAGCGTATTGATTATATTCTATGTAATACAAAAGATATTATTTTTGTTAGTGAACAGAATAATGAGGTAATAGGATATATTCATGGAAGCCCATATGAATTGCTGTTCTCGTATAAATGTTTTAGGGTTTGTAGTGAAGGAAAAGTATCGAAATAATGGTATAGGAAGCATGTTGATTGGACACCTTGAAAGTTGGGCAGAAGATAACGGATTTTCTGGAATTAAGTTGCTTACTCACCCGATGAGAGTTAATGCACATAGGTTCTACGAAAGACATGGATATATTCACACAAAAGACCAAAAGAATTATATGAAAAAATTCAAATGATTTGTATTCCAGCTTTGACTCCGGTCGTGCGGCTGGGGGTTGGCGATGACTTCATATAACAAAGCAGTCGGCACAAGGGTGCCATATGAAATATGAGTTATACTATTTGTTAAGACGGAGGGCTTAGTCCCTACACTCGCTTGGCGACTTGTGATAAAATTTTCTGAACTGTTTTCTAAAATAGGCAACATCGTTGTAACCAACCATCTCACTGATCTGGTTTATGCTATATGATGTCTCCTTTAATAATTTAAGTGCGTTGGACAATCTGACTTTTGACAAATAATCTAAAAAGCCTTCACCGGTTTCTTTTTTAAACAGGTGACTGAAATACGAACTATTAAACCCCGCCATGCTTGCAACATCATTGATATTGATGCTTTCGCTGTAATTGTTTTCTATATACTTTTTCGCCAATTCAATTTCAGTTCTTACTTTTGAGGACTTTAATAAGTCTTTGATATGGACTTCGATGTTATTTACATATTCAAGGAACCATTTGCGTAAATCGCTGATAGTCTGAAAATGCTCCATACGTATATAAGGGCTGGTAATATCAGATTGCCTGGTGCAGCCATT
Organism: Bacillota bacterium; assembly: GCA_023412665.1. Taxonomy (GTDB): domain Bacteria; phylum Bacillota; class Clostridia; order Acetivibrionales; family DTU013; genus DTU013. The sequence goes on along the minus strand of JAEZCA010000021.1, from coordinate 73,610 downwards.
GTTGAAATGCTTGTATATCCTGTACCATGGATCTACAAGTCCAGGGAAGTATTTCCTAAACTCCATAGGTAACCATTTCTTTTCTGCTGCTGTTCGATCCAGAAATTCCAGAACGATTTGCTTTGGCTGCTCAAATTCAAAGTATTCAAGCTGTTCCTGTATCTTTCTCTCAATTTCATTCGCGGTGCTGCTTAACGTACCGTTTGCTGAGGCCTTCGAATTTCTTTCATAAAAGATTATGGATTTATGACCTTCGTAAAACCTTTGTTGCAGCGCTTCCATACACATTTGATATGATTTGTAAAAATTATCGCAGCAGTTATCGTATAAATTAACTGCAATAGTGACGCTGTAATTCATTATTCTTATCAGATTGCTCTGTATCTCATTTGCAATGGTAAATATTTTCTCATGTTTTACATCATGTATTTTACAAACTGCCATAAATTGATATTTCTCAACCTCTACTATATCGCAGATGAACTCTTTGGAGAGTATTTCATTGATAAGATTTATGATTGTGAACTTTTGTGAATAGTTCTCATCAATTTTAATCAAATCCTCTTCATATCGAATGTCTCTGGAAAGCAATAGCATAAATGCATTTGAGTCTGTTTCTGAATTCACGGATATCTGGGCTTCTGTTGAAGCAGGTATTTTATTTGCCTGTGTAGCGATAAGGTTTTTATAAAAGCTCTCTTTAGCTATAGCTACTTCTCTAATTGAGCTTAATTTTTCGATGCTTGCTGTTGCGTTATTTGATTGGAGATCCAGCTCTTTTTTTAATTTTTTCAATATTAGTACAAGCTGCTCAGGACTAAATGACAGTTTAAGGAAATAGTCCTTTATACCCAGCCTAAGCGACTGTTGCAGGGTATCAAACTCATCAATGCAGCTAAGAATAACAATTTTTACACCTGGCTGTTCCAATAATAGGGCTTTTATAAACTCCATGCCATCCATTTTTGGCATCTTTAAGTCTGTAAGAACAACATCCGGCTTAATATTTCTGCATAAAGCAAGAGCCTCTTCACCATTTCCAGCCTCGCCTGCAAACACATAACCCAGTGCCTCCCAGTCGACAAAAGATTTCAGTCCTACTCGCACCACCATTTCGTCATCAACAATAATTACCTTATACATTATTTTCTCCGTCATAAGCCTCGTCCTGTTTATAAATAGGTAATTTCAATCTAAAAACAGTGCCTATACCGATTTCTGTTGAAAAAACCAGTCCATAAGATTCGCCGTACAATATTTGAATTCTTTTATGCACACTTGATATTCCTATTCCCATATACTTGTTTGAATTAGGTTTTTCATTTTTACCGCTGATTATTTCCATGGTTTTTTCATAATCGATTCCTTTGCCGTTATCTCTTATTAACAGTAAAAGATATGTTTCTTTTAGAACGGCATGTATATAAATATCGCCTTTAATTTCATGCTGGTCAAATGCATGAATTATTGAATTTTCAACTATGGGCTGAATAATAAATTTGGGTATAAGCAATTTATAAGCTTGAGCCGGAATGCAAAAATGTATTTTGATCTTCTCTCCATAACGCGAATATTGCAAATTCATATAATGCTTTACATAACTGACTTCCTCTTCTAGCGTTACTATATCACCTTTGCGCGAGGTAGATGCTTCCAGAAGCGCTCCTAGTGATACTAAAAGATCAACGACGTTCGATGAGTTACTCAGCGCAGCAGTCCATTTTATTGAGTTTAGCGTGTTATACAAAAAATGTGGATTTATTTGAGCGATAAGAGATTCATAATAAATCTGAGTCTTTTCTCTCTCATTCTTTTTCAATTCACCAATAAGGTACTGTATTTGTTTTACCATCTTATTAAATTTCATGGTAAGCTCTGATATTTCATCTGAGCCGTTCGCTTTTACCTCCACATCAAAATCGCCTTCCCCGAACTTTTTCATACCTGCTTCCAGGGTTTTAATTGAACGGGTTGTACCAAAAGAAATCAAGTATGTTATACCTATAAATATAACCAAAAAAATCAAAGATATAATCATAAATTGGTTGCGCATATATAGTACTCTGTTATATGTGAACGACTCATTGACTATTTGCAATAAAGTCCAATTATTTGTAGTCATTTCTCTGGAAAATATATAGAAACCACCCTTATCAGTTAGCTTTGATGCAATCGAGGATGTTGATTTAACAATGTCCGGCAGTATTTCCTTAATGTTATCCGGCAGCATGTTATTGTAATTGTACATGACCTTACCAGTATTATCACAGATTAATGTAGTCAGATCATTATCAGATGATTCGTTAAGTCCCAAGAATTCAGTTATTGCTGCTTCTTCAATGGTAACAATTAAAAAGCCTTCGCGCTTACCGACCTCTCTGATTAATGAAACTAATGGTGGCCCGAAGGCAGTAGAACCTTCAAATAAGTTGGAGGTGTCGATATTAGTCCAGGTCATAGGATCCTCTGAGCGAATTATACTATTTATCCATTCTCGTATTTCCATCTGATCATTTCCGGTTGGAAGCGTACCCCAATTTCCAAAAACTCTTCCATCATTCAGGAGTAAAGTGAAATATATTTTATTGATCTTCGTGATGCTTTGAGCAAAATCAAAAAACTTGTCCATTTGTTCAATGTCTTCGTAGAACTGCCTGTCAATGCCATTAAAGCTGTGACTTAAAATGTTTTTAAATTCAGAATTCAAAGTAAAATAGGTTGAAGCATTGGCCATATCTGAAAACCGGTTGTTTGCAGATTCATAGGTAGTATTAAATGATTTTTGAAGATAATCATTAACTAAAGAGTCCATACTGCTTTTATACATCCCAAATAGTATTATCTGGGTTATATAAACCGGCAGTAAAAGGAATATCAAAAAGGAAATGGTTAATTTAGTTGAAAGAGAGTACTTCTTCATGCGTGAAGCCACCTTGTTTACCCCCCTTTCCATTATAACAATCTCATTGAAAAACATCAATAAGCCCGGCCTTTATGCGTATAATGCCATCGTCCTGTATCTGCATTCTATTAAGAGTAAATTTCAGGATATAGTCAAAAGCTTCTTCATTGGGGGTAATATTAAGCTGCCTTATAGTGGTGGGCAAATTAAGATCCCTGCAAATTTCTTTGTAGGAATTGATAAATGGACTTTCATTATAATACATTTGTACAATTATTCCGACACCTACTACTTCTCCATGCAGGTGTTCGTTCATCAGCTCGGTATAACCTGTCCGCAGAGCATTGTTAAAGGTATGTGCCATCGCCAGCTGGTTGCTGCCGGATGCAAATCCGCTGCAAACCCCGGTTATTGCAATATTTGCATATACAACATCGTTAAGTATGCTGCTTGCTTTTCTGTTTTTGCAGTCGTTGTATGCATTAAGAGCTTTATTATAGAGGATTTCATCTATTACCTTTGCAAGCCTGTATGCTGTATAGACTCTTACGTCCGTATCTTCAATGTTTTTTTGTGGCGCGCCATTTGCGATTTCTTCAGACTTGGCAAAAGAATCAGCTATTCCTGAAGCAAGAGTTCGTTCAGGAGCATTTGCAATTATATCAGTGTCACTTATACAGCAATTTATCTCATGCTCATGGGGAAGAGAGCCTAAAGGGCTGCCGTTCTGCGTATACATAATGCTCAGAGGCGCCCATGCCGCACAAGTGGCGGCAATAGTAGGAACTGTAATGATAGGCATTTTCATTTTCATAGCGACAGCTTTTGAAAGATCAATACTCTTACCGCCTCCAACACCAATTATCATATCAGCCCCCTTTGAAACTGCAGCCTCGGAAAACAACTCCAGGTTTTCGTATGAGCAAAAGCCTTTATTTATTTTTACATTAAAATTAACCCCTTCCTCTATCAAAGCTTTTTCCATTTGCTGAAGAGAGAGGGAAAGTGCTGTCTCTCCGCCAATTATGAGTGCATTTGTGCCCAGATTTTTTGCTTCCTTTCCTATATAAGAAATTGAGCCGCCGCCTTGTACGTACCTGCCGACCCCTATTTTTGATACAGACATATTCGCCATTGAATTGTCCTCCTGTTCGTAATTATAGATATTTCAATTGTAATATAGTAACGATCACAGTAAGAGAGATAATGTTTGGTTTCTTAGGGTAAAAAGTTTAGAATTTTATTTAATTAACGAAGAAGCAGGACGAATCATACAAAAATAATCATCTATTCTCGCAAATTCAAGCTATTACACTCTTTTTTTTGTGTCTTTATAATTAAAATATAGCAATTTAAAAAATGAAAGGGGAATAAAACGATGAAAAGAATCCTAACGTTAATGCTTACAGCCATTCTTTTATTATCAGTAGCGGGCTGTGGCAGTACACAAAACTCCGGTCAGACAGCAACTCAGACAACACCTCAGGCAACAACATCTACAAACAATCAGCCAGCTGATACGGGGAATACGGTTAAACCAGTCGTTTTACAGTTCTGGGGAGCTATACCTCCTGAGAATGGGCCACAGGAATTAGTGGATAACTGGAACAAGGATCATCCTGAGATTCAAGTTGAGTACACCAGATTTGTTAATGATGATGCAGGAAACACAAAGCTTGAGACTGCTCTTGTTGCAGGACAGGTTGACGTGTTTATCAACTATCTTGCACCTTCACTGGAAAAAAGAGTTGAGGCAGGATTGCTCTCTCCGATTGATGACTATTTAGTGAGAGACGGAATTGATCTCGAAAAAGAATTCGGAGACAGTAATTATGAAAGAAACGGAATACGTTACTTCATACCCACATATGGAGGAAGCTCGTCATACCTGCTGTACAATAAGGACATGTTTGATGCAGCTGGTATAACCATCCCAGAAAACTGGACATGGGATCAGTTTGCTGACATTGCAAAGCAATTGACCAAAGGAGAGGGAACTGACAAAGTGTTTGGCGCCAGTGTAGGAAGCACATTGGCAAACGATGATTGGGCTTTCCCGGCACACTATTCATTTGGCGGCGATTACTACTATAAACCTGGTTCAGATACGGAGTCTAATTTCGATGATCCTCTGTTCCTCTATAGCTTGAAGCTTCGTCATAGAATGGAAGCAGTAGATAAATCCTTTATAAGCAGGATGAGTATTAAGACCACAAAAATGGATGTATCTGCTGAATTTACAAAGGGTAAGGTCGCAATGGTCCTGGCAAATTATGCACTGCGCGATGTAAAAAATCTTGAGAAATATCCTCACGACTTTGTTACTTCCTTTGCTCCTTCACCTGTGATGCCGGGGCAGGAAACAGTATACAGCGGTGGCCTCAGAGAATGGATATCTATTTCAACAAAGAGTGAAAACAAGGATCAGGCATGGGAATTCCTCAAATACTATGCAATGGAAGGCTATTATCCCATGTGTAAATCAAACCGTTTCCCGGCATGGAAGGGAGCGGATACTTCCAAGGTTGCTGATCTTATACTCGGACCCGATAAGGATAAGATATTTGACACTGCTGCATTTGAAAAATATGTAATGTCGGATCCAAAACACAGAGATGACGTTATTTACAAGACTGCTGCAAAATCAGAGATCAACCAGTATATGGGAGAACAATTTGAAAAAGTTCTGCTTGGCGAATCAACACCTGAAAAAGCGATAGCAGAATTAAAAGAACAGGCAGATAAAGCGATTGCCAACGCTCAGAAATAGAAGCTTAAGCAAAAATCATTAAAGTTAAGATTAAGGACAAAATTTAATAGCTATATTTAATTTTGTCCTTAATTCTTATTTGCGAGGTAATTATGACGAAATCAAGTAAGATGAATAACAGGTACTTAGGCTACCTGTTCATAGCACCAAATGTTATTGGTGTTACAATATTTATACTCATTCCGTTTTTATTCTCTTTAGTGCTGGTATTCTCGGACTGGAATCATTTGCAGGGGCTGTCAAAGATCAGGTTTATTGGTCTGGACAACTTAGCCAGGCTTGCAGAGGATGATTGGTTTAAGGAATCATTTATAAATAATATTGTTTATACATTTCTTGGAGTACCAGTTTCAATAATATTGGCACTAGTTTTGGCAGCATTTTTGAATAATAATGTTTTTGGAAAAACGGTAATTCGTGCCGCCTATTTTTTACCATATATAACTAACGGAGTTGCGGTTGCGTTTGTATGGATGCTGCTGTTTCAACCAGAGACAGGCCCGATTAATATGTTTTTGAGGTCAATTGGGATTGCAAATCCGCCCGGATGGCTTTCAAGCACTAAATGGGCGTTGCCTGCTCTCATAATAATTAATATATGGGCAACAGTCGGATATAACGCGGTCATTTATCTTGCAAACATGCAAAGTGTATCGGCAGATATCTATGAAGCCGCATATGTTGATGGTGCGACAGGTTTTAGGAAATTTATCCATATAACCTTCCCATTACTTACACCGTCTACATTCTTTCTGTTAATGACAGGTATTATCAACTCGTTTAAGGTGTTTGACATTGTAGCGTCATTGACACAGGGCGGACCTATCAGATCCACATCAGTACTTGGATACTATATTTATAATCAGGCATTTAAATACTACGATATGGGATATGCATCTGCCATCTCCTGGGTACTGTTCTCATTAATTTTTGTGGTGACATTAATACAGTGGAAAATGCAAAAGCGCTGGGTAATTTATTAAGATTGGAAGTGGTTGAATGAATGCAGGTATATTGCAAAAGAGAAGGAAAACAGTACCGATATTTAAGATTATTAGCACAATAATATTTGGGTTTATTGGGTTCGTTATGATAATACCATTCATATGGATGATATCTACATCTTTTAAATTTGGAGCAGATGTATTTAATTATCCGATAGAATGGATCCCTAAAAGAGTTGATTTGAGTCATCATATTAAAGTGTGGACAGGGGAAGATTCGATACTTGTCTATTATATAAATTCATTAAAAACGACTGTCATTCCTTTACTCGTTGCTTCCGTAACGGGCAGCCTGGCTGCTTACGGTTTTACAAAGCTTACTTTTAAAGGGAGGGATGCAATATTCATGTTGTATATATCCATGATGATGATACCTCCCCAGATTTTATTCGTCCCTAAATTCTTAATGTTTGATTTTATGGGGATATATAATACCCACTGGGCTCTGATACTCCCGCATTGCTTTAGTGTATTCGGTGTGTTTCTGATGAGGCAGAATTTCCTGTCAATACCAAAAGAACTCTCAGAAGCAGCGATAGTGGATGGTGCGTCACATTTCACAATATGGGCGCGGATTATAATACCGCTGTCAAAACCTATACTGGCGTCATTTGGCATACTTACATTTACAGCATATTGGAATGATTATAACAACCCGTTGATTTTCATATCATCACAGGAACTGTATACCTTGCCGCTGGCACTGAGTAAATTTGTGCTTGAGGATGGAATTGACTACAACGGTATGATGGCGGTGGCAAGCGCAGGTATTATACCTATAGTAATTATATTTTTATTCGCTCAGAAGTATGTGGTTGAAAGCGTCGCAAGCACCGGAATAAAAGGGTAGACAAACCTAAGTGATACAAACCTAAGGCAGACAAACCTAAGGCAGACAAACCTTAGCACGCACAAGCTTTATGGCAGAGAAGCTTAATGATGCAACAAACACAGTGACAGGGAGTATATCTAAATGAAAATTAAGCAAATAGAAGTGCTTGTTACAAAAATACCTAGGGTAGAGCCTAAAAGTGATATGAAGAAAAGGCAAATAACAGATGCATACTATGTTTTGGACAGACCCCTGTCAGTGGTTTATTCTAATAATATTGAAACTGTATATGTAAAAATTACTACTGACGAGGGCATTGTTGGCTGGGGTGAAATTCTTGCACCTACAAGCCCGGAGGTAGCAGCGGTGATTATCAAAACTGCACTGGCGCCTGTACTTGTCGGAGAAAATCCTTTGCAAAACCAGGTTTTATGGGACAAGATGCTCAATATGTTCAGGGTAAGGGGCTATACAGGCGGCTTCCTGTTGGATGCAATGACAGGGCTGGACATTGCATTATGGGATATAAAGGGCAAATACCTGAATCAACCGTTATACATGCTGATGGGAGGCAAATACCGCACCAAAATACCGGTTTACATTTCATCAATAGCGGGGTCAACTGTTGAGGAACGTATGGAAAGCATTGCTTCACTTTTCGCAGATGGCAACAAGGCTATAAAATTGCATACTGTTGGTGAGAGCTGGCGTGATGCTCTTGAAATGCTTGAGACTATCAGGTCGAAGTATAACCCGGAGCAGCTCAAGGTGAGCCATGATGCACATTGGAATTATACTCTTGGAGAAGCCAGGAAGTTTGGAATCTACATGGACGAACTGGATATGGAATTTTTTGAGTGCCCGCTGTCCCCGGAGGATCTGTATGGTCATGTAAAGCTTGCAGAGGGAATGAACACCCCAATTGCGTTGGGAGAATCAATGAGAAGCCTGTACACCTTTAATGAGTGGGTAAAGGCTGGCGCTGTTGAGGTGCTGCAGCCGGATATGGGAAGATGCGGGATCACTGATATGCTGCGTATTGCGACAATTGCTGAAGCAAACGGCCTTAAAGTAGCGCCGCATTTAAGTGTGCATCAGAATGTTGGCTTTGCTGCAACTGTGCACTACTCAGCAGCAATACCCAATCTGCATTCTTTTGAATACCAGCCTGTAGCAATAAATGTCGCAAATGAATATTCAAATTGCGGAGTAAAGCTGGAAAATGGCTGTATAAATATATCAGATGCCCCTGGGCTTGGCATCGATATGGATGAGAGCGTGTTAAGCAAATATGTTACCGAGCATATAAAAATAAATTAGTATGGAGGATATTAAAATGAGTCTTCATAACAAAAAGGAACTTGCAGGTGTTTTCCCTATTCTTGCAACCCCGTTTAATGACGATGGAAGTGTGGATTTCGATAGCCTGAGGGAGCTTATTAGGTTTGAGCTGAAAGCGGGAGTAGATGGCCTGGGGCTATTTGGCAATGCAAGCGAGGCCTACACTTTGCTGGAAAGTGAAAAAAATGAAATAACAGAAGTGATCAAGGATGAAATAAAGGGCAGAATACCGCTCATTTATGGAAGCGGACATACATCGGCTGAGGGAGCGGTGAAGCTAAGCCTTAAAGCTCAGCAAAACGGAGCAGATGCGCTTATGATTATGCCCCCTTCAATGGTAAAACCCGATGGGAAACGCCTGTATGAGTACTATGCAAAGATTGCAAATGCGGTTGATGTCCCGATTATGATACAGGATGCACCCAATACAAGCGGCGTAAATATCCCTGCAGCAACCATTGCAAGACTTGTAAGGGAGTTTGATAACATACTGTATGTTAAGGTAGAGGCGCCTCCGACAATTAATAAGATTACGGAAGTACTTGAAGCAACTCAGGGAGATGTAAGAGTTTTTAGCGGATTGAACGGCATGTATATGTATGAGGAGTTTTGCAGAGGCGCTGTAGGTACAATGCCTGCATGTGAGTTCCCTGATGTAACGGTGGGAATTTACAGTGAATACATGGCTGGAAATCATGATAAGTCAAGGGAACTATTCTACAAATATCTTCCCATGATTCGTTTTGGTACAATACCGAATTTTGCGATGTCCGTACACAAGGAAATACTTAAGAAAGGCGGAGTTATCAGATCGGCGTATGTAAGGAATCCCAATGCTCCGCTTGATGACAGGATGAGAAAAGAAGTGTTTGATACTTTAGCCGGACGGGAGCTGCTCGCTTTGAACTGGCGAACAGATCTTGACTTGAATAATTAATCTTAAAAGGTATGCTCACTTAATTAAACGAAGAAGGTAAATATAAGATGAAAATTATAGAAATAAAAGTGTATCCGTTAAAGATTAAAAAGGACTATGTATATCTTGGAGAGAGTAGTTCCATTAAAGAGGACAGTTATTACGTCCGCCCGGAATATAGATGTTGTTATTCCAGAAATATGGAAACACTCATGGTCAAAATTTCCACCGATGAAGGTATTGTTGGATGGGGAGAGGCGCTGTCACCTGTGGTGCCTGAAGTCGCCGGTACAATTATTGAAAAGCTATTCTGCGACTTCCTAATTGGCAAGGATCCAAGAGATATCGATGTCATCTGGAATATGCTCTATAATACAATGCGAGAACGGGGGTACTACTCGGGATTTATGGTCGATGCCATAACCGCTGTGGATATTGCTCTTTGGGATATAACGGGCAAGTATTATAACGCTCCGATTTATCAGCTTCTTGGCGGTGCATATCTGGATAAAATACCTGCCTATGTCTCCAACCTGCCTGTGCCCGAACCTGGCGAAAAGATTAAGCTTGCAAAGGAATGGCAGCGCAAAGAATTTAAAAGCATAAAAATCCAAGCAGGGTTTGACTTTAATAAGGATGTAGAGATTATGTCTGCACTAAGACAAGCCCTGGGCAGTGATTTTCGTCTGATGGTAGACGCTCATTGGACATATAGCTCAAAGGAGGCAATAAAACTGGGCAAAGCATTTGAAAAAATTGATGTTGAGTTCCTTGAATGTCCGTGCCTCCCTGAATTTTTAGATGAAAACGCCAGTGTCACAGCAAGCCTGAATATACCTGTGGCTTTGGGTGAGGCAGATCGCACCCATTATCAGTATCGGGAAATGCTGATGAAGAATGTAGCCGATATATATCAGCCTGATATAGGACGCACAGGCATCAGTGAAATGAGAAAAATCTCTATTCTTGCTGAAAGCTTTGGAAAGAAGCTGGCGCCTCACCTCAGTGTCGGACAAGGTGTCTGTATTGCGGCAACGTTGCACATGTGTGCATCTATGCCTAATTTTTATGGCATGCAGGAGTTTCAACCATCTATCCTGCCTATTGCAAATGAGATGCTTAAAAAACCTATTCAATGTGAGAACGGTTATTTTACAATTAATAATACACCCGGTTTAGGCATCGAGGTGGATGAGGATATGGTTAAGCAATATGCCGTGGCTTTTTAGTGTAATACATTCATAAAGAATTTGCAGAATAATAGATTGTGAATAACTAAAGCATATGAGCTTTGAAAGGACGATTAAAATGGTAAAATCAATTGAGCATGTTGCTATTTATGCCAGGGACAGCAAACTTTTAACGGAGTGGTATGTTGATACCCTTGGATTTGAAATTGTTGTTGCAAAGAATGGAAACTATTTCATAAAGGCTGAAGACAAGTCGATGATTGAGGTATGCAGCGCAAAAGAAGAAACGCCCAGATTTGGTGATAAGGCTAGAGGTATAAGGCATATAGCGCTAGTAGTAGATGATTTTGAAGGCGCAGTTGACAAACTGCGCAAGGAAAATGTCCAAGTGGTAATTGAGCCGAAAATATCTGAGTCAGGGATAAAAACTATTTTCTTTGAAGACCCGGAAGGAAATCTGTTACATCTAATATGCAGGCCAAGTCCTTTAGTATAGTCTTATGACAACTGGCGGGAATACTAAATAAGGAGAAGTGAATTTAATGATTAATAGTATAATGGAATGTATCGAAAAAAATAAAATAATAGCAATAGCTCGCAATGTTAAAGTTGAGCTGGTTGTGCCAACGGCGCAAGCATTGTATGACGGCGGAATACGATTGATTGAAGTTACATTTAACCAATCAAGTCCTAACGGAGTAACTGATACAGTCCAGTCAATAAAAGCTTTATGCAGCGCGTTCGGAGATAAATTGTGTGTAGGCGCCGGCACGGTTATGAGCATAGAGCAGGTACAGGCAGCATATGATGCGGGAGCAAAATATATAATATCTCCGCATACCGATGCAGATATCATTAAGAAAACAAAATCGCTTGGGATAGTATCGATTCCGGGAGCGCTTACACCTTCGGAAATAGTAATGGCACACAATGCAGGAGCAGATTTTGTAAAATTGTTCCCGGCCGGAAACTTTGGACTTGAATATATTAAAGCAGTTATGTCTCCTATTAACCATATTTCCATGCTTGCGGTGGGCGGTGTGGATGAAAAAAATATAAAGGATTTTCTAAAAATCGGACTTAAGGGTGTAGGAGTCGGTTCAAATATTGTAAAATCCTCACTCATAAATGAAGGCAAGTTTGATGAGCTGACAAAGCTTGCAGAGCTTTACACAACTGCATTGCAATGAATGAATCGCAGGAAAGACCGAGATATAAAAATAAAGCGCACTACAGGTCACAAAAGGAAAGGAATGCTAATTGATATGGGCAAAGTCGTATGCTTTGGAGAAATAATGCTTCGATTGAATCCGGAAGGCTATTTGAGACTGGTACAAGCTGAAAAGCTGGAGGCATCATATGCCGGAGGCGAGGCCAATGTAGCTGTATCCTTGGCGAATTATGGAATGAACGCCTTATTTGTCACAAAAGTACCTGACAATGAGATAGGGAAAAGTGCAGTCAACTCGCTGAGAAGGTATGGTGTGAATACGGAATATATGCTCTTGGGCGGCACCAGACTTGGAATTTATTTTGTTGAAAAAGGAGCGTCCCAGCGTGCATCAAAGGTCATCTATGACAGAGCGGGATCCTCTATTTCGCTCGCTCAAAGAAGTGATTTCAACTGGGATAGTATTTTTGAGGACGCACGGTGGTTTCATTTTACGGGTATAACACCCGCGCTTGGCGGAGAGCTTCCGAAAATATGCCTTGATGCTTGTAAGAAGGCCAGGGAGAAGGGCATTACTATTAGTTGCGATTTAAATTATAGAAAGAAATTGTGGAGTAGAGAAGAAGCCAACAAGGTTATGTCAGAGCTAATGACCTATGTAGATGTTTGTATTGCTAATGAAGAAGACGCCGCAGATGTCTTTGGCATCAGAGCAGAGGAGACGAACATCGATAGCGGAGAATTGAGCAGGGAAGGATATATCAATGTAGCAGAGCAATTATCCGAAAGATTTGGATTCGATACTGTTGCTATTACCCTGAGGGGAAGTATCTCGGCAAATGATAATAATTGGTCATGTATGCTTTATAAAGATGGCATGGCAAGCTTTTCGCCGGAATATCCGATCCATATCGTTGACAGGGTCGGAGGAGGCGATTCCTTCGGAGGTGCTCTCATTTATGCACTAATGAATGAATACAATCGGCAGGAGGCAGTCAATTTTGCGGCTGCGGCATCCTGCTTGAAACACACCATAGAGCACGATTTCAATTTAGTCAGTGTGGAGGAGGTAACTTCTCTGGCAAAGGGCAATGCTTCTGGCCGTGTTCAGCGATAATATGGAAACAGGTGAATTCCCTGCGGCAACGTTTTGACAACATTATAAGTATCGGAGACCGTTGAGAGGTGATCAGCCTTGACAGCGGTCTCTTTTATTTGCAACATATGAAATATAAGATATACTATTGTTAACATATAGATTGGAAGTGATATATTGACAAGGGTATTTTTGTGTATTTTATGTATTGCGATACTTTTGACCGGATGCGGAATTGTAATAAGATCAGCAGATCCTAACGACGATGTGGCTGCTGATAATAATTCATATGACAACGGCGGAGAAGTATCCGGAAATGATTCGGATAGCATGGTCAACAGCGGTGAAGTATCCGGGAGTGATCCAGACGGTGTCATCAGCGGTGATGAGTTTGGGAGTGATTCAGGCGGTATGGTTATAAGCCTTGCCGGTATTAATATTGATATTGAAAAGCAAATCAATTATATGGATCTTGTTAACCTTACTGCAGATGAGCTGGGTATTCTTAGAAACGCCATATTTGCAAAGCACGGGTACATATTTAAAACGGCGAAGTACTCCGACTACTTTTCATCCTTTGATTGGTATGAGCCTGTGTTGGAGGATGTCAACAGCAGGCTTACGAAACAGGATCAGTTAGGTATTACCCTTATAAAGAAGGCTGAGAGGTTTAGCGAGAAAAGTATCAAGCTGAGCGATGAAGAAAAGGGTATGGTAGGCCTATGGCATTTAGGCGCCGGTGCTGGCGCAGGATACAGCGACATATACAGATTCTATGAGGATGGTACCTACAAATATACCCTCAGCCAGATGACCATGGATGAAAGAGAAATCGCGCATGCCGGAAAGTGGTTTATTCTGGACGGTATCCTCTATCTCAGGGCGGAAAGAGAGGGCATACTGGCAGGTGGAGAACTCGTGGATGCTGAACATCCGGGCTCGGGGACCGATAAGGAAATCATTGGTGCCGAATATAAGGTGAGACCACTGGAAACCTTCAGAGCTATTGAATTAGAGCTTGATTTTGACTCGGATATGATAGAAAGGGATTATGGTCTGGCCGGTGTTACAATAGATAACTTGGATTTCTATAAGCTGAGTACCAATCCGGAAGATTTCAGCAGTGATATACTGGATATTTAGCGATATGTTAAGGTCGTTACTGACATTAGAGGGAAATATTCCTGTTTTGTCGAATAGTGTCTGTGATTTGAATTTATTTGCTTTATATATTTTTTGTGCATATGGGGGCAACAATGAGTGATATATTTCAAGCCGGACTATTCATTGCTGTGTTGTTTATTGCGTTCCTGCTGGCGACCGGTAAACTGCATGCCAGGATTTCTACAGTGACAGTCATATTATTCGTACCAACCTTTATCACTGGATTCATACTGTATTTTATTGGCTATATGCCTTTTGAAGGCAGTCTTTCCGAATATGCAAATTCTGTGATGAGAGCACTATTCAGCACCGTTCGAATGTTTATAATGGAGGATGACTATGGTGTCATTGCGGAGCTGAATAACAGCGAGATTGTTGCCGGTATCGGGTTCAGGATGCTGTTTTGGTTTTGTCAGACAGTGGCGATTCTTATATCGGCCAGTACTGTGATGTCGGTTTTTGGGAAGAAGCTGTCCACCAGTGTACGTCTGTGGATCGGTACAAAAAAGGATACATATATTATCTTCGGGGTCAACAGCAAATCGCTGATATTTGCCAAGGACATAGCCGCAAAAAATAAAAGGATAGTTTTTATCGATGAGGTCGTGGATTCTGTCGATGCCGCACAGATCAATGATTTGGACTGCATGTACCTGGAAATGCCTGTTTTTTCTGATGCTACCATCAACAAAAAGGCTCTGGTGAAGGCCGGGCTCAAGGGGAAGAGAATATTTTCGGGCGTAGTGACTTTGCTTGTTTTCACAGATGATGAAATATCAAACTACAAGCTGGCAGCAGGTATATTGGAGCACCTGAAGAATGCAGGCTTTCCCGCTGACAGGCTGAGTGGAATATTTGTCAAGTCCAATTCGGATGTTATAACCGAAAGGATAGAGGAGGTTGCACGCAAGCAAAAATACAGCATTAGCTTTTTCAGCGAACCGGACCTGACATCTAGAGAATTTATTTTAAAGTGCCCGATTTACAAGCTTATAGAATTTGATAAAAATAGAGCCGTGGTAAAGAACAAAAAGACGATTACCGTTATGCTTCTCGGCTTTGGAAGTATTGGAAGGCAAATGCTGAGGAAAATATACAGCAGCTCACAGTTTGTCGGCTGTACATTTCATGCGGTGGTCACAGACAAACGGATCAGTGAGCTCGAGGGAGAATTCAGGGGAAGCTATCCATCCCTGTTTGACTGTGAGCTGTCTAATGCTGATATCAGGTTTGTGAATGCAGATGTCAGCAGTACACATTTTTACTCCGTTTTAGATGAGTACATTGATAAGTCACGCAATTCTGCAGAGGAGTCTGTTGATTTGATAATTTCAGCGCTTGGGGATGATTTGGTCAATATACAGACGGTTTCCAACATTAAAAAGTATATCGACAGGGCAGCTCTTCTACACAAGCCGATATACGCACTGAATATAACAGGTGAGAACAATGATCTATACCGGAACGAAGAAGTGGACGGGGACGATATAATGATTTTCGGCTATCATAAGAACATTTATACCGGCGACATCATTCTCAACGAAAAAATGGATTTGATGGCAAAGTCGGTAGACAGGCATTACGGCGGAACGGACTGGGCCGGTCTGTCTGTGCACCTGAAGAATTCCAACAGGGCGGCCGCGGAGTACATCGAGGTGTTTTTGCATGTTACGGGCTTTAAACTAAAAAAGACCAGGGGAGACATTCCTGATGATGCTGTCATCGAGAGTGAATACCATGCATTACTTGAATCAAATGAAGAGTTATTTGACAATCTGGCGATGACAGAGCAGCTTCGCTGGAATGGGTTCCACATCTCTACCGGCTGGATCACAAAGCCTATCGAGGAAGTCAGACGGTATGAAGACCGCAAGGATGAAAGGATAAAGGCCCATGCCTGCCTGATACCCCATCACAGACTAGAGTGGCTGGAGAGCACCATGAAGGAGATCGCCGCGGCCAGCACATCCGGCGAAGAACGGGAGAAAGTGATCAAAAAGTGTAATTTCCGGGAGTTGGACAGAAATAACGTGAAAAATATTTTCGATATAATCGACGAATACAATAAAGGAAATACGGCCGGAGAGAAGCTGTATGTTGTGAGGCATGATTCAAATAAAGGTTAGAATAGTAAATGAAGCGGTTTTTAGCGGCGGAAACAGCTGGTAAAATATCCCGGCCACAAAAATTATAAAAATAACGGTCGCAAAGCTACGAAATTTTTTTGAAAAAGCTATTGTATTTGTTAATAAATACGGGTATAATAAATGACAATTAATTCTATTGAGCAAATGCGATGATGAAGAGAGTACATGCAAGGCCGATTCAAAGCGAGCGGGGGAAGGTGAGAGCTCCGCATGAGGCGTGTATCGAAGAACCCTTCAGAGCATCCAACCCAAATCAGCTGAAAGTAGGCTTGGACGGATTTCCACCGATAAAGGGAATAGGTATCGACAGATCTGATATGAAACAAATCTGGGAATGCAGATCAGGTCCGTACCGAAAAGAGGTGAGCTTTAAGGCTAACTAGGGTGGTACCGCGGAATGTGAATAATATCCCGTCCCTATACAATTAATTTGTATGGGGACGGGATTTTTGTTTTTTGGATAATGTGAAATCGGATCAGGAAGGCTCGAGACTTCATGATTTTGATACAGCAAGGCGGTGGATATCCCGGTGACGGGAATGTACCCTTTGCAGACAAAAATGGAGAGAAGGAGGAGATATCGTATGAAAAGATCGTACGCGGCGGAAGTTATTAAGGATGAGCTTGAACAAGTGCTTGTTAAAGGATGGGTGCACAGTATAAACTGCATCGGCAAAGTAGCTTTTGTGCAGCTAAGGGACAAAACCGGAATAATTCAGCTTGTTGTTGATAGCTCTATGGCCAGGGATTTGAGACTTGAAATGTGTATTGAAGCAGTTGGGGAAAAAGTAATAAACGATAAGGCTCCTTCAGGAGCCGAAATACATGCTGACTCGATTAAAATCACAGGGAAGGCCTATTATGACATGCTGCCGTTTGAGATAAACAAGGGCAGGATCAAGGCTTCGCTGGAAACGCAGCTGGATTTTAGGACCATCAGCATGAGAGCGCCACGAATGAGAGCTATATTCAAGGTACAGCAGGAGATAGAGGAAGCCTTTAAAAACTATCTCAGAGAGAATGGATTTTCACAGATACATTCACCTAAAATCATCAGCTCCGCTACTGAGGGCGGCTCAGAAATGTTTACTGTGGACTTCTTCGGACGGAGGGCTTTCCTGGCGCAGAGTCCCCAGTTCTATAAGCAGATGATGGTGGGGGCGGGCTTTGAAAGAGTATTCGAGGTAGGGCATGCATACAGGGCTGAGCTTCACAATACCTGGAGGCATCTGAGCGAGTACGTCAGTATGGATGTGGAGATGGGTTTCATTGATGGCGCAGATGATTTAATGGATCTTGAAGAGGGATATATCAACTATTTGTTCAGTCATCTCAAAGCTTCCTGCAAAAAGGAATTGGAGCTTTACAGCATAGCTTTGCCCGAGCAGGTAAGGATACCGAGGATTCCGCTTGGAGAGGCCCAGGGTATACTGCTTGAAAGGTTTGGAAAAAGGTCGC
Organism: Bacillota bacterium; assembly: GCA_023412665.1. Classification (GTDB taxonomy): domain Bacteria; phylum Bacillota; class Clostridia; order Acetivibrionales; family DTU013; genus DTU013. Next base: position 55,619 of record JAEZCA010000021.1, on the reverse strand, counting down.
CTTCCGGCAATATTGATGCAGAGGGTGAGAAGTTGTTTTCGGAATATGTGAGGGAAACGTACGGCTCGGATTTTGTTTTCCTGACTAAATATCCTGTTACCAAAAGGCCGATGTATGCAATGCCTGATTTTGAGGATCCGGAATTGACACAGAGTTTTGATTTGATATATAAAGGACTTGAAATAACCACCGGCGGCCAGAGGATTCACGACTATGAAATGCTCAGGCAGAATATTATGAAATTCGGACTTGAGCCGGACAACTTCAAGTTTTATATAGACAGCTTTAAATATGGCATGCCTCCCCACGGAGGGTTTGCCATAGGACTTGAAAGGCTGACTATGAAGATACTGGATCTGGCAAATATACGCGAATCGACACTGTTTCCAAGAGATATCAAGCGACTCGAACCGTGAGGATTTGATAAAGGAGTGTGGCATATGAAGATAACAAGAGAAGACGTTGCCTATATAGCAAAGCTGGCAAAGCTGCGTTTCAGTGATGAGGAGCTTGTCAGGCTGACCGGAGAGTTTGAAAGTATTCTCACCCATTTTCAATCTATCGACAGAATGGATCTGGAAAATGTAGATCTGGATAAGGTTCCGGTTGAACAGCAATCAGTTATTAGACCCGATGAGAATATTATTTTTGAGGACAGGGAAAAGCTTTTCAAAAATGCCGGGACAATGCGTGAAACCTACATTCAGGTTCCAAAGATCATTGAATAAGGGGAGGTGTGCAGATGAAGAGGGATTATATGACTGCCTTGGACATAAGCAATGGAATTGCAAAGAAAAAGCTCTCCGCAGTGGAAATCACTGAAAGCTATATTAGTAAAATAAAGGCGGAGGATGGCAGTATAGGTGCTTTTCTGACCCTTTGTGAAGATCAGGCGCTGGCCCAGGCCAGGGCCGTTGATGAGAAAATCAGTGAAGGCAGGCCTGTCGGCAGGCTTGCAGGAGTGCCAACAGCAATCAAGGATAACATGTGTACGGATGGCATCAGGACTACCTGTGCCTCCAGAATGCTTGAGGACTTTATTCCTCCATACAATGCCACTGTTGTGGATAAGCTGCTGAATGAAGATGCGATAATCATAGGCAAGACAAACATGGATGAATTTGCTATGGGATCCTCTACTGAAAATTCTGCTTTTAAAATAACGAAAAACCCAAGGGATATAACCAGGGTTCCGGGAGGCTCTTCAGGCGGTTCGGCTGCAGCTGTTGCAGCCGGGATGGTGCCGGTATCACTGGGCTCAGACACCGGCGGATCGATCAGGCAGCCTGCTTCCTTTTGCGGGGTAGTCGGCCTGAAGCCGACCTATGGGCTGGTCTCACGCTATGGTCTGATTGCGTTCGGCTCTTCGCTGGATCAGATAGGACCGGTTTCAAGAACAGTGTTAGACAGTGGTCTGATGCTTGAGGTGATCCAGGGCAATGACAAAAGGGACAGTACATCATATAGGGGAGAATATCAAAAGAGCTATACTGACAGCCTCGGCAAAGATATAAAAGGGATGAGGATCGCCGTTCCGAAAGAGTTTTTCATGGAGGGGCTCGATGAGGAAATCGCAGCTTCCATAAGGGAGAGTATCAAGTGCTTCGAGGGCCTTGGTGCAATAGTTGAAGAAATATCTCTTCCTGCCGCAGGCGACGGATTGTCCGCTTACTATATAATTTCATCGGCAGAGGCCAGCTCCAATCTTGCCAGGTATGACGGCATTCGATACGGCTACAGGGCAAAGGAATACACCAATATTGATGAGCTGATCGAGGGGTCAAGGAGTGAGGCTTTCGGCGCAGAGGTAAAGAGAAGGATAATGCTTGGAACCTATGCACTTTCCTCCGGCTATTATGATGCGTACTATAACAGAGCCCAAAAGTTTAGGAAAGTGTTGAAAGGTCAGTTTGAGGAGGTTTTCGGAAGCTATGATCTCATCCTCGGACCCACTTCTCCGGTGCTTCCCTTTAAAATTGGGGAGAGAAGCAGTGATCCGCTGCAGATGTATCTGGCAGATGTATATACGATCATTGTAAATCTGGCGGGGCTCCCGGCAATATCTATTCCTTGCGGCAACAGCCGTGATGGGCTGCCAGTGGGGCTGCAGCTGATCGGACCCCACTTTGGAGAGAGTAAAATACTGCAGGCTGCATATGCACTGGAGCAGGAATTGAAGCTGGAGCCATGATGGCTGAAGAGCTATTGGCTATGAAAAAAGTGACTCGACTTGATGATTGAGTTAGGAGGTTGTATTAATGAATTTCGAAACTGTTATTGGATTAGAGATACATGCTGAACTAAATACAAAATCAAAAATATTTTGCGGCTGCTCTACTAAATTTGCATCAAAGCCCAACGAGAATACCTGCCCTGTATGTACCGGACTTCCAGGCACTCTTCCCGTGCTGAACGAGGAGGTCGTGAGGCTGGCTGTCAAGGCAGGCACAGCATTGAACTGCAGGATAAACAATGTGAACAAGCTTGACAGGAAGAATTACTTTTATCCCGACCTGCCCAAGGCCTACCAGATATCTCAGTATGACCTGCCTATGTGCTCGGGCGGATATGTGGAATTCGACTGTGAGGGGAAGCATGTCAAGGTCCGGATAAACAGGATACACATAGAGGAGGATGCAGGAAAGCTCATACACCTTGAGGAAGAGCCGTTTTCCTTGATCGATTACAACAGGACCGGTATACCTCTGATAGAAATAGTCTCGGAGCCGGATATGCGTTCCCCGCAAGAGGCGGTGACATTTCTGCGGATACTGAAATCCATGCTGGAGTACGGTGAAATATCCGACTGCCGCATGGAGCAGGGTTCTTTGAGATGTGACGCCAACATTTCCGTGAGGCCTGCGGGACAAACGGAATATAACACAAAGGTCGAGCTTAAAAACATCAACTCCTTCAGAGAGCTGCAAAAAGCCCTTGAAAAAGAAGAAAAGCGGCAGACCGAGCTTTACAGGTTTGGGGAGGGCTTCAAAATCATACAGGAGACCAGGAGATGGGACAGCGGCAAGGGCAGGACTGTGCCGATGAGATCAAAGGAAGAGGCTCATGATTACAGGTATTTCCCGGAACCTGACCTGATGCCGGTCATTATAAAGGAAGGAATGGTAAAAGAAATAAGGGACTCCCTTCCGGAGATGCCATATGAAAAAGCAGCAAGGTTTATAAATGAATACAAGCTTGGAGAAGGAGAAGTGGATATACTGGTCGGGGACAAGAAGCTTTCGGAGTTTTTCGAAAGTACCATCAGAGAGGGTGCATCTCCTAAGACTGCGGCCAACTGGGTACTGGGAGAGCTGCTGAGAAGCATGAATGAAACAGGTCTCTCATCAGCTGATATAACTATAAATCCGGCTTATCTCCACAGGCTGATTGCACTTGTTGAAAGCGGCAGCATCAGCAATACCGCAGGCAAAGAGGTTTTCAAGGAAATATATGAAAACGGCGGGACGCCTGAGGAAATAGTTGAGAAGAAGGGGCTGTTCCAGATCAGCTCTGCGGGAGAACTTACAGAATTGGTTAAACAGGTACTAAAGGACAATCCTAAATCTATTGAGGATTACAGGAACGGAAAGGCTCAAGCTGCGGGTTACCTTGTAGGACAGGTGATGAAGGCCTCCAAGGGTAAGGCCAACCCGCAAATAGTACGCGACCTTCTGGTCGTGGAACTGGGTCAGGCTTGAATTATTCCCTTATTAGTTTCATGCCAATATTTATAACGGGGGCGATGGATGTCCTCCACCACCAGGTGCTTTCAGCCTGAAGGCTGAAAAGTACTGAGTGGTGAGGGACATCCATCGCCTTCATTATGTATTGGCTGAAAATGGAATAATTTAAGCCTGACCCCCAATAAAAAGGAAATTGTTGATATATGTCGAATAGGCTCTATTAGAAATATATCGAAAGGAGTCTATTATGAAAAGAATTCTGAGGACAGCTGCCGGAATCTATCTTTTACTATCATTTGCTCTGCTTCTGACCGGGTGCATAAGCATTGAAATGAAGGTCAAAAATAATGGCTCATGTGATCTGAAATACGAAATCAAAACCGAGGGCATGGTCGGTCTTGCAGAAGTAAAAAAACAGCTTCAAAGCAGCATTGATGAAGCCAACGAGAGTGCGGGAAAAGATGTAGCAAAGTTGAAAAATGTAAAAGAGAAGGATGGCACGATTACCGCAAATATAAGTATCAGTAATGTTGCATTCCTTGACGATGAGGCGTTTTTTGGGAAATACTCCGATTTTAAGAAGGAATACCCCGATAAACTCGTTAATATTTGGGAGGCCAAATCAGGTGAGCCTGTCAGCGCAGATGACATCAAGGGGGCAGGAAGGCTTAATGTGGTTATGGTAGCGGGTATGGAATCCGGCGGAGGCGATTTAACGGAATTTAAATTAATACTTCCCGGTGATGTAAAATACATGTCGTCAAATGTGTGGATGATAGATAGTAAAACCGTCAGTATGGACGGAGGCTACGGGTTTGTCATGTATCAGCGGGGTGGGGCAGGATGGCTGCTGTATGTGTTGATCATTGCTGTTATTGTAGTAGCTGTAATTGTAATTATTGGTAAGAGGAAGCAAAATAAATCTTCCGCAGCAACGGCAGCGACTCCCACGGCACCCGCAGCCCCGATGGTAGCAGCGACGACACCTGCTGCAGATAATGCTACGGTTATCCATTGCCCGCATTGCAATTCGGAGCAAAAGAGCAGTGCGGTTTTCTGTTCTGCCTGCGGCGGAAAAATATCACAGTAAATACTGAGAGTGATGTAGCGGATCGCTGATGATAGCTGTGGTAAGGAAATATCTAAAGATTTCAGAGGAGGCCTCATGAGGGGCCTCCTTTTTGGGTCATAACCCCCTAATGAAAATCAATTATTGCACCTGTAGGAAATTTATAGTATACTTGATGATGTAATTTTATTACCTGATAATAATAGCAAATACTAAAACAATGTCATTGAAGGGCTGTACGCTGAATAATATTATAAGCGGTAATACAAGAAGCCCGGGGGAAGAGGAGTGTGTATAATGAATTATTTCCTGACAGAAGAACAGCAAATGATAAAGGAGCTGGCTGCAAAGATAGCTGATGAGAAGATTGCGCCGGTTGCGATCCAGTATGATGAAGAAGGAAAATTTCCGCATGATATCATGAAAGTCCTTGCAGATTCGGATCTGTGCGGCGTTTACATACCTGAGGAGTACGGCGGACTTGGCGGCGGCATACTTGAAATGGCGCTTGTGGTGGAGGAGCTCAGCCGGGCCTGCGGCGGTATCTCACTGGCATTTGCAGGGACCGGGCTAGGTACGTTCCCGATCATACTGTTTGGAAATGATGAGCAGAAGCAAAAATACCTTCCTGATATAGCTTCAGGCAAAAAGCTTGCCGCATTTGGCCTTACCGAGGCTGATGCAGGCAGTGATGCCGCCGGCGTTCGCACTACAGCCGTTCTAGACGGAGATGAGTATGTGCTCAATGGCACCAAGCAGTGGATCACAAACGGCGGAGAAGCTGATATATATACAGTTGTAGCATGCACAAACAGAAGCAAGGGAGCCAGAGGCTTTTCAGCATTTATCGTGGAAAAGGGCACGCCCGGTTTCTCCTTTGGCAAGAAGGAAAATAAAATGGGTATAAGGGCATCCTGCACCAGCGAGCTCGTTTTTGAAAACTGCAGGATCCCGAAGGAAAACCTGCTCGCCAGAGAAGGCATGGGCTTCATAGTAGCCATGAAAACCCTTGACAGGACAAGGCCGGGCGTTGCTGCGCAGGCTTTGGGTATTGCCCAGGGAGCTTTTGAGGAAGCAGTGAAATACTCCAAGCAAAGAGTACAGTTTGGTCAGCCTATATCATCATTCCAGGCCATACAGCATATACTGGCGGACATGGCCATACAGATAGAAGCATCCAGAGCCCTTGTCTACCAGACCTGCCGTTTCATTGACAGCGGAGCGAAGGATTTCTCCAAGGAATCGGCAATGTGCAAGGTATTTGCCTCCGACACGGCAATGAAGGTGACCACCGACGCCGTTCAGGTCCTTGGCGGATACGGATATATGAAGGAGTATCCTGTTGAGAAGAAGATGCGCGATGCCAAGATCACGCAGATATATGAAGGGACAAACCAGATCCAGAGAAATGTTATAGCTCTGGAGCTTATAAAAGAGTCTGCGAAAAAATAGAAACGATCAATATTACCGGGCAATCGAGCAATGGGGAGAGATTATCATTATGAACATAGTTGTCTGTGTCAAACAGGTTCCGGGAACCATGGAAGTGAAGATGAACAAGGAGACAAACACGATTATCCGCGAGGGCGTGGAGGCAATAATAAACCCTTTTGATACATATGCCGTCGAGGAAGGTCTGCGCATAAAGGAAAAGACCGGAGGCAAGGTCACGGTGCTCAGCATGGGTATTCCTGCTGTGGCGGAGCTGTTGAAAAGCACGATAGGCCTAGGAGTGGACGACGCAGTATTGCTCAGTGACAGGGCTTTTGCGGGCGCCGACACTCTCGCAACTGCATATGCGCTCTCAAAGGGCGTGGATAAAATCGGGGATGTGGATCTGATCATATGCGGAAAACAGGCCACCGACGGCGATACGGCGCAGGTCGGACCGAGCCTCGCAGAGAAGCTGGGATACCCGCATACCACTTATGTAAGAAAAATAGAGGAAATCAGGGAAGGCTATATAAGGTGCCAGAGAATGACGGAGGATGGTTATGAGGTCGTGGAAATGCCGCTGCCGGCAGTTATTACCGTCGTAAAGGAAATCAATGAACCCAGGCTTCCGTCCATCAAGAATATGATGAGGGCAAAAAAGGCTGTTGTTAATGTCTGGACCGCCGATGACATAGGTGCGGATAAAGACCTTTGCGGACTGAAGGGATCGCCTACCCAGGTGGTCAAGACCTTTGTGCCGATCCACGAGATAGAGAGCGAAATGATTGAGGGCGATGCTGCCGAACAGGCGAGAAAGCTGGCGGAAAAGCTGATGACCATGAAGTTTCCGGTATGCGGATAAGCTGACAGCCAGTGCCTGCTCCACCGCGGTGTGCCGAGCGTTTGGACGGCTGCAGGCGTGGACTGATGCAGGGTGCATGGAAATTATTTTGGAGGTTATAAAATGGCAAGTATAAGGATTCTGCTTGAAAAATGTGTAGGCTGTAAGATATGCCAAGGTGCATGTCCCTTCAGTGCTATAAAAATAATCGACAGGAAAGCTGAAATTCAGGATAACTGCACTCTTTGCGGCGCGTGCGTCTCATCATGCAAGTTCAAGGCTATTGATTTTGAGAAGGATGAGGGAGGCGCTGTTGCAGATATTTCACTTTATAAAGATGTGTGGGTGTTTGGAGAACAAAAGGGCGGCGAGATCGCAAGCGTATCACTAGAACTGCTGGGAGAGGGCAGAAAGCTTGCTGATCAGCTTGGTGTGAAACTGGCCGCGGTGCTGCTGGGCGAGAATATGGAAGCGGCCGCAAAGAAGCTGATATCATATGGAGCAGACGAGGTTTACATGGTCGATCACCCATCATTGAAGAATTTCAATGATGAATCGTATGCCGATATATTCGTACAGCTGATTGGCAGATACAAACCCGAAATCGTGCTTATGGGTGCGACTACCTACGGACGTTCTCTTGCTCCCAGAGTGGCATCAAGGCTGAATACCGGACTTACGGCTGACTGCACAAAGCTGGAGATCGATATGGAGAAAAGACTTCTTCTCCAGACCCGTCCCGCCTTTGGCGGTAATCTGATGGCAACTATTATCTGCCCGAATCACAGGCCTCAGATGTCCACGGTCAGGCCAAAGGTGATGAAGGCATCCGAGCCGGATGCATCGAGAAATGGTGAAATTATAAGGCCGGACGTGGTCATACCCGAGGATGTAAAGGTAAAGGCCGTTGATATAGTTTCGACCTTATGTGAAAAAGTGAACCTGACAGAAGCTGATATTATTGTATCAGGCGGCAGGGGAATGGGAGATCCCAAAAACTTTGCCCTGATACAGGAGCTGGCGGATGTCCTGGGCGGAGCTGTGGGAGCATCCCGTGCAACCGTAGACGCAGGGTGGGTGGACTACAGCCATCAGGTAGGCCAGACAGGAAAGACCGTCGGCCCGAAGGTGTATTTTGCCTGCGGTATATCAGGCGCAGTACAGCACCTGGCTGGAATGTCGTCTTCCGATACCATCATTGCCATAAACAAGGATCCGGAGGCGCCGATATTCAAAGCTGCGACGCTGGGCATAGTGGGTGATGTACTGGAGGTATTGCCGGCCTTGATCTCTGAGTTTAAAAAGAAGCTGGCCTGAGATGGGAATTTCGGGTTTTCACAATAAGCAATCAAGCAAAACGTCATTCGGTGATAAATACCGGATGGCGTTTTTTATACCTTAATTCTTAAAAAATCTTCCGGCAGGACTACAAATTTTGAATAATTTTATGTATACTTATTGTGACGAAGGGACAGATGTCCCCACCTCCCTGCATATTCAGCCCTACAGGTTGAGAGTCGCTTGGTGGACGGTGTCCTTTCCAGGCAGTGCTGCATACTTTGGGGGGTATCCTGATGAGGATCAAGACAGGTTTGGTATTCATTTTAAGTGTTTTTATACTATTGGGCAGCTCAAAAGTATCGGTTGGCGCATCGGAAAATAGTGCTCCTGATCAAAATAATACACCAGCCTCGGTAATTACGGCCGGTCCTGAAAATGTGGCATATCAGCAGACGATCCTTGCTGAAATAGTCAGAGAAAACGGTTCTGAAACGAAGGTCATAAACGGTCCTGTACTGGTGCTTGATGAGGAGGGCTGTGTTTACGGACCTGCAGACAAGGCAGCTCCTGTGGAGATAACTAAGGATATAAAAGTGACAGCTGACAATGCTGCGCTGGCGGATATCGTTTTGAACGGCAATTTATATATATACGCTGACAATGTTGTTCTGAGCAGACTGGTCATCAAGGGAACAATATACATCAGTCCGGGCAAAGCATTGAAGCTTGATCAGATCACCTCGGATAATGTCGAGGTAATTATACCTGAGGAACTGGAAGCTTCCCAGCCACAGGATGCGCAGGCGGCACCTGATACTCTGCCCGCAGAAGATGAGCAAGTCTCAGTTGATACGGATACAGCAACTGCAGCTGATACACCTGATGCTCTGCCCGCAGAAGACGAGCAAGTCTCACTTGATACTGATACAGCAGCTGTAGCAGATACACCGGCGGCACTAGCACCGGCAGAAGCCAACTCGCAAGCTGTTATAGATACACCGGTCATACCGGATGATCAAGCAGCACAGCACATCCCTGCAGAAACAAGACAATCCCCAAATGCATCGTCCACTCAGAGCACAACGGACTTGCAGACCATACAGACAGAATCATCCGATCATGATGCACAGGGATTGCCGGTTGCATCGCAGCCCCAGGGTCTCTCACAGGCTCCTGAGATAACAATAGAAGCTCAATCACCGGAGAAACCGAAAGCAATCAGGGGGTATTTAGAGGCCACATCCATAAATGATGCAAGCAGCCTCATTGTTGTTGTCAATAAAGATAGAAGTCTCCCGGCATCCTGGAAGCCCAATGACCTTGTCATGCTGCAGGTGCCGTACAAGGGTAGGGCAGAAGCCAGATATATGAGGAAAGAGGCTTCCGAAGCACTGACGGAGTTGTTTGCCAAAGCTAAGAGCGAGGGCATAGAGCTTTATGCTGTATCAGGTTATAGATCCTACAACCTTCAGACGACGGTTTTTACTAAGTATACAAATATGCTGGGTGTATTGCTGGCGCAGAGAGTTAGTGCAAAACCGGGTCAAAGCGAGCATCAAACGGGACTTGCAGTTGATATATCCTCCAGAGCCATGAACTACAACCTTTATGAATCCTTCAGCAAATCGCAGGAGGGTAAGTGGCTGGCTGAAAACGCAGCAGAATTCGGCTTTATACTCAGATATCCCAAAGACCGGGAGGCTGTCACCGGATATAAATATGAACCCTGGCACTTTCGCTATGTAGGCAGGGATGTTGCAGCAGATATAACGGCTAAGGGACTGACCCTTGAGGAATATTTCAATCTGCTCAATGAAGAAATATCCTGACACTGCAGCGTAATAGAAGCGTTGAATATGATTATATCAAATTGAGCCCGGGTGGAATAGTTATCCAATGTATCAAAGCTCTATTATTGCCAGTACTGTAGACTTGTTGTGGATGACCAGCTCTCCGTTTTTTCTGGTGGCGACCTCTCCTATTGAAAGGGCGCCTTCGACGCCATAGTTTAAGTTGGCTTGAATATTGTCGAGCTCGTCTGAGAAGCTTTTACCAAGAAACATTGCTCTGGATATGCAGTCGAATAAAAGCGGCAAGTACTTTTGGGGAGCATTGTCCCGGCAGGTTTGTGTGATCCGCAGTGATGAATCTAGGAGCGTGTCGGCATCGCCCTTAAGTACATATACTTCGGAGCCTTCAGTGATACCCGCGACACAAATGATCTCGTCGTTGTCATTGACAGCAATAGGATCTCTTACTATCAGTGAGCCGTCCTCTTCATGTATCCCGAAGGGGTGATCCTTTGCATAGATGAAAAAATCCTCCTTGAAAAGAGTCAGGTCCTCTTCCTCTTCTATGACATGGCGATAGACGTCAAAAGCCTTATAACTGTCCAGGAACGATATTATATTGTCATAGGATCTTTTTACATAATATGGCCCGGACATTTTATTCCAGCCATGCTCCAGAGCCATATGAGTTTTGTTGCTGATAATGCAAATGTAAAGAGCATCTTCGTAAAGCTGCTTATTATTGAATATGCAAGGTCTGTGATGCATATCATAAAAGCCTGCTCCGCCTCCGACATATGTCACTGTATCTCCGAGCTTGCCATAGACTGTATCAGCAAGATCCTTCATTCTGCCGGACAATCCGTCGACAAAAACGATGGCCGTCGCACCTCGCAGTTTTTCTCTATCCTGTGAGAATCGCATCATAAAGGGAAAAACAAGAGAAGAATATACAGGTTGAAGTTTTTCAACAACATACCCCTCTTTTCTATTCTTATTGCCAACTATTATTTCAGGAAATATGCCGCCAAAAAAGCTGACATGGTACTGATTCAAGCGGTCGATCATTTCAGGGACCTGATCCGCAGATTTTTCACCGACCATGATCATAAGCTGATCCGAGGATGAAAAAAGGGTGCCGGCGACATAGTTATCCAGGTCGCCCAGTGTCTTGAAATACATATATCCTCCTTGGGATTGCATATTCCCTCTTCATATACTATATTTTACCACAAGTTATGAAAATAGTTCAATATATAATGCTTGTAATTAGATTATGTTGACTGCCTGTATGTGAACAGAGGAGCTTAATTTTTCTTTCACTGTTTACCTAAAAAAACTATATACTGTACTGTACATAAAAACGATCCTGCAGGTGGACCGCAGTGTACGGTTCAAGAAGGCCACGCAGCGAAGGTGTCAGGGCTCGATACGGAGGATGGTATTTTGGGAGCTATAGTGGAAGTACATAATCTTGGAATGAAATATCACTCGCTAAATGGAGAGGTAACAGCCCTTGAGGATGTAAACCTGACTGTGGAAGAGGGCGAATTCGTCAGTATAGTAGGGCCAAGCGGCTGTGGAAAGTCAACTCTCCTGTCACTTATGGCAGGTCTTCTTCATCCTTCCGAGGGCTCCGTCATCGTTGGCGGAAGGCAGGTGACCAGGTCGGCGAACCAGGTGGGCTACATGCTGCAGAAGGATTACCTCTTTGAATGGAGGACCATATTCGAAAATGTCATCCTTGGGCTCGAAATAACAAGGACACTGAACAATGCATCAAGGGAACGTGTTTCTGGCTTGCTTGAAACTTACGGACTTCAGGAGTTCAAAGACAAATACCCGCATCAGCTTTCAGGGGGTATGCGCCAGAGGGCTGCCCTTATCAGGACATTGGCGATCGACCCGCAGATACTTTTGCTGGATGAAGCCTTTTCAGCGTTGGATTATCAGACCAGACTCGCTGTAGCCGAGGATATCTACGGCATTATCAAGCGGGAAAACAAAACTGCCGTCCTGGTTACCCATGACATAGCTGAGAGCATCAGCATGGCCGACAGGGTCGTTGTGATGACACGAAGGCCCGGGACAATAAAAAGAATTTACGACATCAGCCTTACCTGCGACAGGAAAACGCCCATGAGCTGCAGGGAAGCGCCTGAATTCAGGTACTACTTCAACAAAATATGGAGGGACCTGGATATACATGTATGAATTGTCCCGCTTATACAGCAGAGAGGCGATAACGAGGCGTTAACGAAGCAATAACGAGGCGATAACGAGGTGATAACGAGGCGATAACGAGGCGATAACGAGGCGATAATGAGGCAATAACGAGGCGATAGAGGAGATGAACTGCTTGCAGAATAATATAAGTATGTCAAATGAACATAAGGAATTTCTGAAAAAGGTCAGGATAAGGAAGATATCGATACTCATAACACGCGTATTCATTCTTGCAGCTTTTTTTGCACTGTGGGAGCTGTTGGCCGCATTGAAGCTTATTGACTCTTTTATAACAAGCCAGCCGTCAAGAATAGTCAATACGCTTGTCAGCCTTTATCAGGAAGGAGACCTGTTTTACCACACTGGGGTTACCTGCTTTGAGACTGTGGTCGGATTTTTGCTTGGCACAGTGACGGGCACTGTCATAGCCGTCGTGCTCTGGTGGTCCGAATTCCTGTCAAAGGTTCTGGAGCCTTACCTTGTTATACTGAATAGCCTGCCCAAGATAGCGCTGGGCCCGATTTTTATTGTCTGGATCGGTGCCGGGCCTTCATCGATCATTGCAATTGCATTGACGATATCACTTATCGTGACTATCCTTGAGGTGCTTAACGGCTTTATCTCAGTGGATCAGGAAAAGATCAAGCTTGTTCGGACCTTTGGCGCCAGCCGTACTCAGGTGCTGATGAAGGTTGTGCTGCCATCGTCTTACCCCGTGATCATAAATGCGCTCAAGGTCAATGTCGGCCTTTCATGGGTCGGAGTAATAGTGGGTGAATTCCTTGTTTCAAAAGCCGGGCTCGGGTATCTGATCGTGTATGGAGGTCAGGTGTTCCAGCTTGATTTGGTCATGACAAGCGTGATGATACTTTCTGTTGCTGCTGCGCTCATGTATCAGGGGGTCGTATATCTTGAAAAAGCGCTGGTGAAAAGCGGAAAACACACAGCTGCTTGATTGGGATGACATGTTAAAACATACGGCGGCTGATCGAGGTGATATGCGGAGGGTCCGTCGTGTGTCTCATACAAAAGAGCGGAGCGGGAACACACAGAATATTGGTGCAGCAAATATACTGAAATGCTGAAATACTTCTGACAAGGCACGGGACGTGAACAAAAGTCGAATGAAAGAGAAATATAACGAGGCGAAAGATGGGCCCCCCGCCCCACCTCTATACGTATTTTCAGCCTTTGGCTGAAAAACGCTTGGTGGCGGGTACCGATTTGTCTTTCAGATATTTTCTTTCGAATAATCGAAAGAAAACGATGTGAGAATATCTCCCGCCTCGTTGAAACACTACTGACTTAAGAAAATTTTTCTACAAACGAAAAATTTTATTTGAACCGAAGTGTTATAAGCCGGAAGGGGGCAGATTTGTGAAAATTTTGAGAGCACTTTTGATCGCCGTACTTGTGATAAGTCTTTTAATGGTTTTCGGAGCATGCGGCGAAAAGAAACTCATTACTGTAAAGCTGAGTGAAGTCACACATTCCATCTTTTACGCACCTCAGTATGCGGCGCTGAATCTTGGATACTTTGAGGAAGAAGGCCTGTCGGTGGAGCTTATCAACGGACAGGGCGCAGACAAGGTCATGACCGCTGTTCTGTCGGGTCAGGCGGATATAGGCTTCTCAGGGCCTGAAGCTGCCATATATGTATACAATGAGGGAAAGGAAGACCATGCCGTCGTCTTTGCCCAGCTTACCAAGAGGGACGGATCCTTCTTGGTGGCAAGAGAACCGGACCCTGACTTCAAATGGACAGATGTCAAGGGCAAATACATAATCGGAGGCAGAAAGGGCGGAGTTCCCGAGATGACGCTGGAATATGTGCTGAAGAAGAATGGCGTGATACCGGGAGAGGATGTCGAAGTTGACACAAGTGTTCAGTTCGCTCTTATGGCCGGCGCGTTCACAGGGGGCACCGGAGATTACGTGACGCTTTTTGAACCGGTGGCATCAACACTTGAACGGGAAGGCAGAGGATATATCGTGGCTTCGGTGGGAGCGGACAGCGGTGAGATCCCGTATACCGCTTATTATGCAAAGAAGAGCTATATGGAGAAGAATCCGGAGGTCATACAGAAGTTCACCAATGCCATATACCGCGGTCAGATATGGGTAGACACCCATACGCCGGAGGAAGTGGCGGAGGCCATCAAGGATTCTTTCCCGGATTCCGATAAGGAACTGCTTACTACAGTTGCAAAAAGGTACAAGGATCAGGATGCATGGAACAAGGACCCGATCATGAAAAATGAATCACTGGGACTGCTGCAGGAGGTCATGAAGACTGCCGGTGAGCTGGAGAAGGAAGCTCCTTATGAAGCCCTGGTTGACAACAGCTACGCCGAGAAGGCCATCAAAGAAATTAAGAAGTAATGGTATATACTTTATGGGGCTGCTCCAGGAACTGCTTTGACAGGTCATGGGCGGTCCCTTTTTCTTTCGGGCAGTATACTGACATGGCCTTTACTTTGCGCATTTAAGTGAGATAATGTAATTGCGTCCGGCAGTTTTGTGTCAAATTTCTGGGGCGGAATGAACTGTATTCCGGAAAGGTATGTATTATCCATGAGTTAATTATCGTTCGATCTATTAAATGCAATGCTCAAAAATGCAGGTTTAGGCTACTTTTTGGGAAATAATTATGAGATTTTTCCATAAATGGACAACATAATTCAAGGGTAATGAGAATATGTTAACTTACAATTGGGAAATAGTGGCCTAAACTTGCAGAATTGAGCGGGCGAAAGCAAAAGGTCAGCCTAGACATGCAATTTAAGCGGGCGAAAGCGAAAGGATAGCCTAGACATGCAATTTTAAGCGGGCGAAAGCGAAAGGTCAGCCTAGACATGCAATTTTAAGAGGGCGAAAGCGAAAGGTCAGCCTAGACATGCAATTTTAAGAAGGCGAAAGCAAAAGGATAGCCCAGACATGCAAATTTGAGCATGTGAGGTCGGTTTGATGAGCTAAAGCAGTAAGAGCAGGGACTGTTGATTTGGCTATTGCTTCTTAAGCTCTATTTGGGTCATAATAGAAAAAGAAGTATGATTTGCTGAAGTGTTATAGGGCAGGGCTTTTAGCAAATACTATCGACCTATAAGCGGAGAATCGTATGAGTATTATTACTATTGTAGGCGCAGGCGTAATGGCCTCTGCACTTAGTGTGCCTTTGAGAGACAACGGCCATGAGGTCAGAATTGCCGGAACACCATTGGACCGTGAGATTATTGAAAATTGCCGCGAAGCAGGCTATCATATTACACTTAAGCGTAAACTGCCAGCAGGTATCAAATATTTTCAGACAGAACAGCTCGAGGAAGCGCTGCAGGGGGCTGAGCTTTTGGTTGGAGGAGTCAGCAGCTTTGGCGTGGAATGGTTCTTGAGAACAGTGCTGCCGGTCATTCCTAATAGCCTGCCGGTGCTGTCTGTTACCAAGGGTATGTTTGATACACCGGATGGCGGACTCATAAGTTATCCTGAGTATTATGAACGTGAAACCGCCGGCCGCGGGCTGTCGCTCAATGCCATCGGCGGTCCCTGCACCAGCTATGAACTGGCGGACAGGCATCACAGCGCGGTTTTCTTCTGCGGTCGGGATATCGATATTTTGCGGAGACTGAAATCCATTTTTGAAACTGAATACTATCATATCAGCCTTTCGACTGATGTCCACGGTATCGAATGTGCAGTGGCATTAAAAAACGCCTATGCATTAGCCGTATCACTTGCAGTTGGCTTAGCTGAGCGCGAATGTGGGCAGGGCTGTGAGCTGCATTACAACCCGCAGGCTGCACTGTTTCAACAGAGCATGTGTGAGATGCGGCGGCTGCTGGAAATGGCGGGCTGTTCCGAAGAAAACATAATACCCGGTATAGGAGATCTTTATGTCACGATATTCGGAGGACGGACTCGGCGTATAGGCACTCTTCTTGGTCACGGACTAGCATTTGAAAAGGCTATGGAGGCGTTGAACGGTGTGACACTGGAATCGATAGTAATAACAAGACGTGCAGTCGCCGCTATCCGAACCCGCATTGAAAAAGGTATATCCGAAGCTTCGGATTTTCCGCTGTTGCTGCATATCGATGATATTATCAGAAATCGCGCTCCTGTGGATATTCCATGGAAGAGCTTTGAGAGAGAAATTATTATATAGCGATGCAACATATGGGCCCCCGCCTCATCCCTATGCGTATTTTCAGCCCTTCTGGCTGAAAAACCCTTGGTGGCGGGTACCGATTGTTACATTTATTAAAAGTGGAATGTGCGGTCCATTCAAATGTTTCATGTTGAGGTGGGGTTATGATGAGGTCACTTGAGGCGATAAGAAGGCTGAAGTCCGGAGATGCGAGCGTGCTGAAGGACGAGAAATGGCTCATGTACCTGGCGCTGACGCCGGAGAGAAATGTTAATCTTGAACGGCTTGCATCCATGGAGGAGATAAAGCACAATTACGTGCTGAACTATGTTGAAAAAACGCTACAGTGTCTAGAGGGTGTAAGGCTCAATACGTCGGACCTGCGCAAATCGGAGCCGAACGTATCAGGGATGGACATGCCGGAATCGAATGCATCAGATACAGCTGCTCTGGAGCTGAATGCACCATGTGCGAACAAACTGAATGAAGCGGAGCTTCATATTCTTGAAGAAACGCTGAAGTGGTCCGAAACAGCCAAGGCAGGACTGCCGCACCAACGGAAGCAATGGGTGGTGAAAGGCTTCAATCTGTTTGTTCATAATATAGGATCGGCACAGATATACAGCGAGCATGCCCGGGACATCGATGATACACCGGGTAATATTCAAATCATATATGAGTTGATTTATACTCATGGTTTGATCGGACAGTACATCAGAGGAGAGGTGCCGCTTGTTGCTAATGAGCCTCTGCACCGGCTTTCAGTCGGGCTTGGCTCCTCGACAGCCGTATCAGACCGTGGGCTGGAGATGATCGATCTTAAAAAGGTTCTGATGGTACTCAATTACTGTATTATCAGTGCTGTTGATGAGCGTATCTGGACTGATATCTGCAAACAGGCCGAGGATGTTATCTGCCAGGTGCTTGAGGGCAGATTCGGCGAACAATTCGATCTGAAAGAAAGGCTCAGGAGACTGAGAGCTGTTTCAATAAAAAATGGGGAAGCATATGATACCGAATATGAGCGGGTCTTTTCGGATCCGCGCGTATTTGAGAGGCTTGAGGCATTGTTGGGTAAGACGGAACTCTGGTATGTGGAAGTGGCATTATATGATTTTTCCTTTGAGGAATTTGTGAAGGTATTCCTGCTGGCTGATCAGTCGCTTAATCATAAAAGAACCAGGCATATTAGCTTTGAGTATATGATGAAGAACCTTTACTACCAGCATGACGGTAAAAAGAGGGTCAATATCTACATGAAAAGGATCATTGAAAAATACCTGGGAGATAATACGATCGAAGCCATATTGGCCGGCGACGTAAAGGAAAATCCCCATGTGCTCCACGAGGTTACGGTCATGGACTTTCAGCCGTCCGCCACCGGAGACGGAACCGTCACCGGAGATAGATCCGTTTCCAGAGATGTATCCATCGCCAGAGGTGGATCTGTTGCCGGAAATGAATCAGTTACCGGAGACGGAACCGTCACCGGAGATAGATCAGTTTCCAGAGAAAAATCTATCGACGGAGATGAGTCCGCCACTGGAGTTGTGCCTGACGGCGCAGCCAACAACGGAACAACCTTCTTTGATTTCAGGTTTTCATCTGCAGGCAGCAAGCTGATAGAGTTCTGCGTCGAAGCTGAAAAGTCGGATGTACTTTACGAGAGCGCCGTTGTGCTGCTTTTTGATCTTTTTGGACTGAGAAGAGATAAATATGACCGCTTTTACGAAGAAGAGCGTTATCTGACAACAATGAACCAGTCTATAGACTACAAGAAGGTCATACTGGACTATATTACCGGCGGCAGGATACTTGACATCGGCCCCGGCGGCGGTGCATTGATGGATATGATAGAGGAGCGGTTCCCGGAGAAACAGGTGTTGGGAGTCGATATCGCCGAGAATGTTCTGGATGCACTAAAGAAAAAAAAGCAGCTTGAGGGCCGAAAATGGGACGTGGTATACGGAGATGCCCTGCATCTGGAGCAATACATACAAAAGGAAAGCGCCGACACGATCATATACTGCTCGATCCTGCATGAGCTTTACTCATATATTGAATTTGACGGCAGAAAATTCAATCACGATACGCTGGCATGTGCTTTGAAGAGTGCATTTGAAGTACTGTCAAAAGGCGGCAGGATTATACTGCGGGATGGAATAATGACAGAGCCTGTTGAGCAAAAGAGGATAATACAGTTTTTGTCCGAGGATGGTATGGAGTTTCTTGAACGCTATGCCGGGGATTTTAGGGGAAGGCAGATCCAATATACTGTGTCAGGACACAATGAAGTGATCATGCCGGTCAATGATGCCATGGAATTTCTGTATACTTATACATGGGGCGAAAAGTCCTACGTGCATGAGGTGAACGAGCAGTTCGGCTATTTCACTCCTTCGGGCTTCAGAGATTTTATTGCCGCTTTATTTGGTGAAAAAGCGAGAATCACCGAGCTCAGACATTTTCTGCAGGAGGGCTACAGCATAGCACTGTCGCCCAAGATCAGGATCCTTGATGAAGACCGGAATGTGACCAGGCTCCCTGACAGTACCTGCATAATCGTTATAGAGAAAGTATGATGCGGGGTTAAGCCCTTGCTCACATATGGGAATTACAAGGTGAGTCTTTCGGTCAGCAGAATAAAATGAAGCAGTCAGAAAAATTATGCAGCAATTTGCTGTGTTTTTGTTATTTCCTCTGCAGAAAGCTCCGGAAGGCTTAAAATCAAGGCTTTCTGGAAATTAAGGATTGCATAAATATGAGTTTTTTTATATAATATTAGAAAGCTCTTTAGTTCTAAATAAATTTGCGGGGGGAATAAAATGAAAAAGCTTATACTTGCGATCCTTGTCGTGGCGCTCATAGCAGCAACAGTCCTGACAGGCTGTACGACCGCTAAAACCAACCTGATAATGGCAACAGGCGGAACATCCGGCACATATTATTCGTTTGGCGGAGCAATATGCCAGATCTACAACACCAAGCTGGAAAACATGAATGTTACCGCCCAGTCGACAGGAGCCTCCAAGGAAAATATCAGGCTGATAGGCTCGAAAGAGGCAGAGCTGGCAATAGTACAGAACGATGTTATGGACTATGCCTACCAGGGCATTGAGCTCTTCAGCGGAGAAAAGGTCCAGAATATTAGAACAGTGGCAATACTTTATCCGGAAATCATCCAGATAGTTGTATCACCTGAAAGCGGCATCAATTCCATTGCCGACATGAAGGGAAAAAGGATTTCCGTCGGCGATGCCGGCAGCGGTGTTGAGGCAAATGCAAAGCAGATACTTGAAGCATATGGTATGACCTTCGATGATATCCAGACCAGCCACCTTTCCTTCAGCGAATCTGCGAGCGCATTCAAGGATAAACAGCTGGACGGCTTTTTTGTAACAGCAGGTTCACCTAACCCGGCTATTCAGGAAATCACTGCACTGTCATCCATAAAGCTGCTCTCTATCGATGATGCAACGGCAGACAAGCTTATTGAAAAATATCCATTCTACACAAAGTATTCTATAAGTAAGGACACATACAAGGGTATGGAAGCTGATGCAAACACACTGGCTGTTATGGCTACTCTGATCGCAGGCAGCGAACTGGCAGAGGACACAGTGTATAAGCTGACAAAGGCTTTGTTTGAATATCAGACCGATCTGGGAAATGCCCATGCAAAGGGTAAGGATCTGACACTTGAGGGAGCTGTAAAGGGTGTATCGGTACCTTTCCATCCAGGTGCCGAGAAATATTACAAGGAAAAGGGCCTTTTAAAGTAAGAAATGCGTCGTAATGAAAACAAAATAAATATATCTGGAAACAGGCCAGGTAGAAGGATTTCCTGGCCTGTTTCCAGATTAGCACTACTAATTATGTCAATTATGTCAATATTGGCAGCCATATTGTTCATACCTGTCTCAAGGCAGTTTGTCGTTACGGATGACAGGACGGGTGAAATCCTGTTCTGTACAGCAGTGGAGCCGGGAGATGTATTTGGTATGAAATATATCCATTCGGTTAACAAGAGCCCTATAGAGGATGTTTTTGAAATACTCGATGATAACAGTATAATGTTGAAGAAAACCATTTTCCGGTCATTTGGTGCCGGAGTCCCATATGAGCTCGAAGAGGGGCAGTTATTGGACGTCAGGGATGACAGGATCGAGATAAGCAATATCAATAGACAGATTGACAGTTATCTATTAAAGGTCGGTACGATCGCCGAGCACACACTTTGCATCAACGACCTCGAGATCCGGATGGACAGCCTTACAAGGCCCAAGAGAACAGTCAGGCTGGAGGTGCGGAGTGTTCCGGTCACTTTTTTCTTAAGGGGGATTACTAGTGAGTGAAAAAGAATTGCAGACAACAGTACCAGAATTGAATACACCAGGTCAAAAAGAAATTGACGAAATAATGGCAAAATACGATAAAGCATCTGCATACAGGGATCTCAAAGGAATATCCCGATATGTGGTGGGGGCTATTGCTGTCATATTCTCGCTGTTCCAGCTGTACACCGCTATGTTTGGTGTGCTTCCGGCCCAGCTGCAGAGAGCAGTCCACCTGGGATTTGTTTTATTGCTGGCATTCCTGCTTTATCCTGCTACATCAAAGTCGTCAAGAGAAAAGCTCCCGATCCTCGATATCATACTTGGAATCGCAGGAGCATGTGTGGCGGGCTATCTCATCTGGAATTACCGTGCTCTGATCGATAGGTCAGGTGCATTCACTACTGTGGATATCATTGTAGGCGTAATAGGCATATTGCTTTTAGCGGAAATATGCAGGAGAACGGTGGGACTTCCCATACTGATCATTGCAGGCGTATTTATCGCATATGCATATCTGGGGCCATATATGCCCGGTTTTTTGAACCATAGGGGCTATTCCTTCAAAAGGATAGTGTCACATCTTATGTTTACAACAGAGGGTATACTTGGAATACCGCTGGGAGTGTGCTCCACATTTATCTTCCTCTTTATTTTGTTTGGCGCTTTTCTTGAAAAAACAGGAATTGGAAAGTTCTTTATCGATATATCCAATGCGATAGCCGGCTTTGCCGCCGGTGGACCCGCAAAGGTGGCGGTCCTGACCAGCGCACTCGAAGGAACGGTTTCCGGAAGCTCGGTCTCAAATACAGTCGGTTCGGGAAGCTTTACGATCCCGATGATGAAAAGCCTCGGCTACAAGCCGGAATTTGCTGCTGCAGTTGAAGCAGCCGCATCAACGGGCGGCCAGATAATGCCGCCTATAATGGGGGCTGCGGCATTCCTCATGGCTGATACGCTCGGCATACCCTACGGACAGGTGGCTGTAGCTGCTATAATCCCTGCACTGCTCTATTTTTCAGGCATTTGGATAATGGTGCATTTTGAGGCGAAAAAGACCGGTATGAAAGGTATGAGTAAGGAACAGCTTCCAAGATTGTGGAATGTGCTCAAGGAGCGGGGACATCTTATATTGCCGCTGGCTGCAATCATCTATTTCCTTTCCGAAGGCGCTACACCAATAAAGGCAGCCATGTACGGCATTATTTTTGCAATTGTTGCAAGTATGATAAAAAAGAGCACGCGCATGAAATTCAAGGATTTCATTGATGCGCTTGAAATAGGAGCCAGAAATATTCTGAGCGTTGCTATAGCATGCGGTATGGCAGGTATAATCATCGGCGTAGTGACATTAACGGGTCTTGGCCTTAAAATGGCATCAGGACTGCTGGACTTATCGGGCGGGAATATGCTCCTCACGCTGTTTTTCACAATGCTGTCCTCGCTGATACTTGGTATGGGGGTCCCCACTACAGCCAACTATCTCATAACCTCCACCATAACAGCTCCGGCAGTCGTACAGTTGGGAGTGCCGATGCTGGCTGCTCATATGTTCACCTTCTACTTTGGTATTGTTGCTGACATAACACCTCCTGTTGCTTTGGCAGCATATGCCGGTTCGGCGATCGCAAAAAGCAATCCCTTCAAGACCGGTCTCACAGCGACAAAGCTTGCTATTGCCGCTTTCATAATACCATATATATTTGTATTGAGTCCGGATTTGCTGCTGATCGATACTACCCCGCTGCAAATAGTGCAGATCATTTTAACCTCATTAATTGGTATGCTGGGCGTAGGCGCTGCAATGGAGGGATATTTTCTTACACATGCCGGGTGGATCGAAAGAGCTATGTTCCTGGTGGGAGGCTTACTTTTGATCGAGCCCAAACTTATAACAGACCTGATTGGATTGGCTCTGATTGTTCTTGGCCTTCTTTGGCAGATAAAGAAGAGAAAGGCACAGTCCAGCAGTAATGTAGAGAATACAGCTGCGTGACATTAGAATAACGATGCGAAATATGGGCCCCCGCCTCACCTCTATGCGTATTTTCAGCCCTCAGGCTGAAAAACGCTTGGTGGCGGGTACCGATTTACCTTTCAGATATTTTCTTTTAACCGAAGTGTTATAACGGGTTAGCGGTGAAGAACGCTTTTCTGCTGATACATAAAAATCGATGATGAGTGCAAAATATTTCCGAATCATAAATAACGAGGCGATAGATGGGCCCTCCGCCTCACCTCTATGCGTATCTTCAGCCCTCGGGCTGAAAAACGCCTGGTGGCATATACCAATTTGCTTACAGGCGGTGAGTATATCTCCCGCCTAGGATGCGTTATAATAGGGAGTCAAGGATATAACTAAAGCCTTTAGCGAGGCTTATTTTTATATTGCAATCAGACAAATCAAGGCTTGAAGGCGTTTAACATGTAGGATGAATTGATTTGCACGATTGTTGGTATCAGTATGGAAAACGGCATCAATAAACATTATTTTATTAGGAAAGGGCGATTTGGATGAGAAATAATTATAATTCATATATTTTTGGAAGCTGGATCAAATGGGGTTCAATAGCGCTGGTTGTCCTCATACTTGTTTTCGGGTCAGTCACTACGTACAACGGCTTGATCACAGCTGACCAGGATGTTCAGATGCAATGGAGCGAGGTCGAAAACCAGATGCAGAGAAGAGCTGATGTGATCACAAACCAGGTCGAAGTGGTGAAAGGCTATGTAAAGCATGAGGAGAAGGTTTTCAGTGATATAGCAAATGCCAGGTCAGTGCTGTATGACAATTACTCGGATATGAATACCAAGATTGCCGCGGATCAGCAAATGGCCGACTCCGGCCGAAAGATACTGGCACTGGCAGAGAACTATCCCGAGCTGAAGGCAGACAAACTTTTTGCAAATCTTCAGACAGACATAGAGGGCTCTGAAAACAGAGTTGCCAGAGCAAGAGGTGAATTTATCGGAAAAGTGCAGATATATAATACAAAGCTGACGAGATTTCCCGGGAACCTGTTTGCAAAATTGCTGGGCTTTGAAAAGATAGATTACTTTAAAGCCTCGCCGGATGCACAGCAGACACCGAAAGTAGATTTTGGCAGCTGACGGTTGGCGTTTAACGAGCAAATAGAGAGAGAAGGTCGGCAATGAAAAAGTTACGGGCCGCAGGCCTTGTGATATTTATTTTATTAATAAGCATATCTGTGCCGATACGCGCTGAGGCTGATTATCCGGCTCCAACCACGGAGTTTTTTGTCAATGATTTCGCGGGGGTGCTGAGCAATGAAACACGGGACAATATTCAGCGCATCGGAAAAAGTCTGGAGGATGTGACAACGGCACAGGTAGTTGTTGTTACGGTTTCTTCACTGGATGGAGAGGATATAGACAGCTATGCATATGAGCTGTTTAAACGTTGGGGGATCGGCCAAAAGGGAAAGGATAACGGCGTGCTTATACTCAATGCCGTATCAGAAAGACAGCTGAGGATCGAGGTTGGATACGGGCTTGAGGGAGCCCTTACCGATATTGAAACGGCAGAGATCAGAACTGAATATATGAACCCGTACCTAAAGGAAAACGACTTTGACAAAGGTATGTTTTATGGATTTACAGCAGTTGTGAATATTGTTGCTGAAGAATATGGAGTGTCGGAATACGAGCTTGGGCAGCGCCTGCCCCAAGGCACAAGGTATGACAGCAACGATAGCTCCGATACTGATATGAGAACATTCTTTTTGATCATTGCATTCTTCGTTTTTCTTGTTGCTGACGGTATATTTTTCAGATTCAGATTTACCGGGATGCTGTTGCGAATAGCGTTCTATTCCAGAATGTTCGGCGGAGGCCGCGGAGGTCGTGGAGGAAGAGGTGGCTGGGGCGGAGGAGGCTGGGGCGGAGGTGGATTCGGCGGCGGAGGCAGCAGCGGAGGCGGAGGCAGATCAGGCGGCGGAGGCAGCAGTGGAGGTTATTGATTAGTAGCATCCAGGATGGCAGCATCCATGATATGAAAACCGTGCAGTTCTTCAATAGAGACAGCACGGTTTTTCAACTGGTGATCCGATTGTCAGGCAGTAAATTTGATCAATGCCTTCTGTCCTGGAAAAAATCTATCGCACCAAGTATGATATGAGCTGCGCCAAGACCTACCAAGCCAGCACCAATTGCAACCTTTGTCTCATGCTTTGTCATATGGTGCTTTTTCATGTCTGTTCCCCGCATTACTGCGCCTGCGGTAGTTACTGCTGTGCCAAGTACCATTGGAATTATTCCTTCACGCATATTTCAGCCTCCAGACTTTTTTATTTTGGAATATAGTTTATACTGCTCTATCAATAGTATCCTTGTTCCTGATGGACATATTATGCCAGGGGTGGAAAATAGTAATTTCCAAAATATTGCACGAATCGACTAAGTGTGGTAGTATTTCAATAATGCGGGGCAGCTTGTCCTGTTATAGATGCGCAACAGAGAAGATGCGCTATAGTTTATATGATGGAGGGAAATGTATATGAGGTTGAAGGTATTGCTTGTTTATGTTCTGGTGATAGGGCTGTTTCTCACCGCTTGCGGATCTAAGACAGCTCTGACTAATGACCAGTTCATTGAGAAAATGGAAGCCACGGGTTATCAGATAGTTGATGCCAGCAATCAGTTTGGGGAAGGGGATGTGGAGGCCGTAACTCTTGCAATGATGGATGAAAAATACCAAATTGAGTTTTATGTGCTGCCCTCGAATGATCAGACTGTAGGAGCATTCAATAACAACAAGAGCAGCTTTGAGCAAATGAAGGGCAGCGGGGCAAGCACCAGTGAAGTTAATTTGGGAAATTACAACTATTATGGACTGAGCACCGGTGAAGGCTATTATGTGGTTTCGAGAATAGACAATACCATGATTTTTATCAATGCATCAGCGGAATACAAGGATGAGATTAAGGAAGTCCTTAAGGAGCTTGGTTATTAAATTTTCATTCCTGGAGCTTTGGGGCTCCCAGAGCTTCCAGGTGCCTTCCCAGGTGCGACTCAAGAGCTGCTGCGTAGTGCAGCTCATGTCTGTCAAGGAATCGATATATTTCATCCCTGAATAGATAGGAACCGTCATCGTGTTTGGCCGCCAGAATTTCCCCATAAGTTATGTGAAGCAGCTGCCGTGAGTGTTCAATCTCCAAATAGTCCGGCAGCTGACTATCGGATATCTGATCGATGTCAGGTATCAGTGTCATATCCGCGCTTATGCTGTAATACTTTTTAGCTTCATTTATGTGTTCCAGTGCAAAATGATGCATCCTTCTGTAAAGCTCAGGTGCATGACGGGCAATTACGCGGACTGCTTCCAGCCAATGTGTGCCTGCTGTTTTTATATGGTATATGCCGTTTGTTCTTTTTCCTATGAAGGGGAAGGCGGAAAACTTGTCGCTGCCGGAGTGGATGCTAAGGCGATATCCAAGCTTTTGAGCTATCTTTGAGTGAACCTCAAGTGTATTGTCAAACTGCTTCAAATCACCTTTGTAGTCGATACCCTTTTCGAATTTTCCGCAGAATCTTGGAGCAAGCGCATCAAATACAACTGACGCCTCAATAAGCTCTGATGCCGTGAAAAAGTGATCCTCGGGCGATGTTTCGGTGAGGGTCTCATCGATGGAGATCTCAAAGTCCAATGAATCTTTAAAAGGCTCAATGAATTCGCGATACACACTTATAATGAATTTCACTGCATCGTGGTACAACAGGACCATTTTTTTAAAGACATACTCAGAATAATGGAGAGCGACTGTAGAATCCAGTGAAATGCTCCTGTTCAGATATGTGGATTCATATCGTTCACGGTCCGCCTGTGTAAGCAGCATGTATCTGCTGTTAATTTCATCATCGGATAAGGACAGGACACTGTTCTGAATATGCTCGGAGCAGTCTAGTGTAATGCGGGTGAATCCACATCGAAGCGCATAAATTATTTCATCTCTGTTTTTAAGATGGTCACCGTCAGCGCCATAGCCGTTTTTGAAGCCCTCCTGGAAGACAGCCCAGGCCGCGCAGGCAAGGATCTCTTCATATGTCCGCCCCGTCAGAATCAGTTCTCGGATGGACTGCTGAGCGAGCACAGGAAAAACATCATACTTTTTTATCGCTCTCAGGTGGCCGGGCGATGCCAGACCCAACCTGTCACCAAGGCCGGCTGACAGAGGCCGTCCTTTGCAGCTGACGGGCCTTGTAAACGGAAAGACATCAAAAAGAACTCTGCTGTTCTGAACATCAAGCGGACACAGCTTTACCGCAAGGCTGCCATATTCAGCTATGCGCCCGCTGAAAAGAGAAGCGCTGGGATCGTTTCCGGCAATGATGAGGGTTTTTATGCCGCTGTCTCTTGCTATAAAAAACAAGGTGTCAAAAAGCAGATGTATGGAATCAGCGTATACCTGATATTTATCAAAATTCATTGATGCCAGAGCTTTGAGATCTTCTGCCGCTTTACAGCACTCTTTATCAGCAAGGAAAATTTTCCATCCGGACATAGAAGCACCTCCGATATGCTTGAAACGAATATACAAAGGAATTATATATTAATAAAAAGCAAGTTACTTTGTTAATGTTGCTTGATAGCATGCAAAAGTTGCTATAAAATATATTATAAAGCAGCACTGGTGACCGGAGGACAATGTTATGAAGCAGGTAGAACAGAAATTCACCACACGCCAGCATATGATCAGCAGCGATTTTGAATTCTTCCACTACAAGGATGAGGCTCCTGTTGAAGTGGAATATCATAATCACATTTTCTATGAGGTGTTTTTCTTCCTGTCCGGAGATGTCACTTATATCATTGAAGGCAAATCCTATAGGATAAAGCCCGGTGACATCGTGCTCATAAACAACAGGGAGCTGCACAAGACTGTCGTGGAGCCAGGAAAGACCTATGAACGGTATGTGCTCTGGCTGGACCCCGACTTTATCAGGTCCCTCGGCGAGGATACGGATATGACCCTCTGCTTTGAACGTTCCGCTGAAAGCAATTACAATATACTGCGTCCGAGGACAGAGTTCTACATAATGATAAAAAAGATACTGACATGTCTGGAAAGCTCTGTTTTCAACGACGGGTACGGCAATAGGATATTGCAGAAAAGCTATCTGGCAGAGCTGCTGGTTTATCTGAACCGGGCATTTCTTGACAGCCGCGATGAGGATATAGAGCTTGATGTCGTCTACAATGACAAGGTAAGCAATGTCATCCGATATATAAATGACAATCTAAACGAGGAGCTTTCTTTGGAAAAGCTGGCCTATAAGTTTTTCACAAGCAAATACCATCTGCTGAGGGAATTTAAGAAGCATACGGGATATACCATCCATCAATACATACACAAAAAGCGTCTGATAATGGCCAGGATGCTGTTAAAGGGAGGTTTGAAGGTGACTGAGGTGTGTCTGAAATGCGGGTTCGGCGACTATTCGAATTTCATTCGTTCCTTTAAAAATGAATTCGGTCACTCTCCCAGACATTACAGAGATACGGGAGGCAGGCCTGATGAGGGCTGAGGGCGGTACCTGCCTCAGGGGCTCAGCCTGTCCGGACGGTAAGCTGCAAAGCGGCTGCAAGCTGTTGATGGAAGTCTAATCGAGCTAACGAACGGAAGAAGTGGAACTATCTTGCAGCATAGTTCGTCATAAGAATTGTCAAAAAAATTTTCCTTATGAAATCCTATTGATTGCGGGGTGCGGTAAATGAAAAAAATAACAGCCATTCTGCTTGTTATTGTGGTGATGACAGGTATGCTCAGCGGTTTTGGCATGGCTTCCTCCGAGGAAGCGGTCACGATTCTCCTTGACGGGAAAAAGGTAGAATTCACGGATGCCCAGCCGGTCCATACCGGCACCAGGGTGCTGGTTCCGGTGCGCGGCTTTTTTGAAAGGATCGGAGTGACGGTGGACTGGAACAGCGGCGACAAGGTGGTCATAGTAAAGGACGATGAACAGGAGATCATGCTGGAGGTGGGCAATACAGCCGTACTGAACAATGGCGCAGTACATTATCTGGACTGCAGCGTCATCAGCAGGGATGGACGCGCATACATACCTCTCAGGTACGTGTCCGAGAGCTTTGGTTATGATGTTCAATGGAACAGCAAAACAAAAAGTGTACATATAGCAAAGAAATCCGGTAATTCCAACATTTCTGGCTATACTGCATACCTTCCTACTGTGGATAGCATTGAGAACCTGTACCAATTGTTCAGATATAATGACAAATTGGCCGGGTATGTAAAATTTAACGGATGGGCTACGAGTCAGATTGAGCGGGATTTTGCCGATGTTGCTGCAGATTCCCCTGTTTCGCAGGAAATGAATAAGGATTCCAATGCTTCAGCACCACAGTCAGCTCCTTCAGCACAGGGCGGGTCCAATTATTCCGGCACCAATAACCAGGTGGAGGGCATAGAAGAGGGCGATCTTGTCAAGACTGACGGGAAATATATCTATATCGTACGTGACAAAAAAATCGCTATTGTGAATTCGGATCCGAGTAATCTTAAAATCGTTTCAGAGATACCGTGTGATAATGGAGTAAGTGAGATATTCATCTATAAGGACAAGCTTATTTTGATAAACGGCAGGTCATATATTCCCTTTAAGCTCCGGAACAACAGGGAGGGTAAAATTCTAGATATGCTGTTCGGCCAGATCAGTATAAACAGCACGAATGTAAGGGTATATGATATAACAGATCGTTCGAAACCTCTTATTCTCAGCGATAAGGATTATGAAGGGTCATATCTTTCATCTAGGATGATAGACGATGATGTGTATATAGTGACAAATTCCAGAGTCAGATTTTACACCTCCTATCTCAGAGATGTGATTGAAATTATCAGCACCGATAATAAGAAGGTGTTTATGGACGAAATGTCAAAGGCCTCGGCGAAAGGTCAGGATCTGCTTGCTGTAACCGGCTTTAAAAGCTATGATGAGCTTTATGATGCTCTCAGAAGCGCGGTGACGTCATATGTAACGCCCAGGTACAGGGATAATCGAGCGGACGTGGATTACGAAATCGGCTTGAAGGAAATCCATTACTTCAGGGATCTGGTCACGCCGAATTATATGATGACCATAGGCGTGGATCTCGACAGCGGAAGGGATGATGTCAGCGCATACCTGGGGAGCTCGGGCCAGCTTTATGCTTCAGCCGATCATATGTATACCGCGATTTCAAGATATGAATATATTGCACTCAAGAGCAAGGTGCAGGGTTACCCTGTCTATGAAGAAATGACATCTGTGCATAGGTTCGCGCTGAAGGATGGAAGGATAACATACGAAACGAAGGGCTCGGTTCCGGGCACTATTCTGAACCAGTTCTCAATGGACGAATACAAAGGCGTTTTCAGGATCGCAACGACCACAAACGGTACCGGCGGTACAAGGAACAACGTATATGCGCTGGATGGAGGCATGGAGATCACAGGCAGGCTCGAGGGTATCGCACCCGGTGAAAAAATATACAGTACACGCTTTGCAGGTGAACGTATTTATATGGTCACATTTCGTCAGATGGATCCGTTTTTTGTCATCGACGCAGCTGATCCGAAAAAACTGAGTATGCTTGGATATCTTAAAATACCGGGATTCAGTTCATATATGCATATACTTGACAAGGACCACGTCCTCGGGCTGGGTTATGATACAGAGGAAAGGAACGGCTGGGGAATCGAAACGAAGGGCTTCAAGCTGTCGCTCTTTGATGTGTCAGACGTTACCGACCCCATCGAGGTCAAAAATGAAATTATCGGCGAGAAAGCTGAATCTTCGGCGGCCGAGGATCACAAGGCGCTGATGATATCGCTGGACAAGGGCCTCATGGGATTCCCAATTGCTTATATAAACTCGGATACGGATTATTTTGCAGGCTATTACCTGTACAATATCACAAATAAGAATTTTACCTATAAGGGACGCGTAAGCCATGTTCCGGAAAATGCGGCTATGATCGAGATAGAAGAGGAGGATATGATATACAGAGGAATATATATAGGCAATAATCTGTATACGTTCTCGCAGGATAAGCTCCAGGCACACGATCTGGGCACACTTAAAATAAAGGGAAGTCTCAGCTTCAGATAAAATTAGCAAGACAGAAGCAAGACAGAAGCAAGGGGACGGTTCATCTGCTTCCTGGAAGCAGATGAACCGTCCCCTTGCTTCTCTTTGATTGTATATTCATGTATGCGCTTGGCAACTAATATGCACAGGAGGTCATGGCAATGGATTTTAAACTCATTGAGCAATTGATCGTCGATAAGAATTATACCATGCTGAAGGGCGAACTAAAAAGCGCGCGTGCGGTAGATGTAGCGGAGGTACTGGACAGCCTAGACGAAAAGCAGACGCTGCTTGTATTCAGACTCCTGCCTAAGGAGATCGCGGCAGATGTCTTTTCATACCTTTCGAAGGACAGACAGGCAGACATAGTGGAGCTGGTAAATGAAAGAGAGCTCTCCAACATACTGGACGATCTCTATTTTGACGATAAAGTTGACCTGCTTGAGGAAATGCCTGCAAATGTCGTAAAAAAGATACTTAAGAACACAAGTGACGTGGAGCGCAAAATGATAAACCAGTTTCTGATGTACCCTGACTATTCTGCCGGAAGCTTGATGACCATAGAATTTGTCGACCTTAAAAAGGAATGGCTGGTCGGGGAAGCAATCGAAAGGATCAGAAAAACAGCTCCCGACAAGGAAACCATATATACCTGCTATGTGATGGATGCTCAAAGACATCTGGAGGGCTTTTTATCTCTGAAGGATCTTGTGCTTTCCCCCGTTGATAAAAAAGTTGAGGATATTATGCACTATGACCCGATATTTGTAAATACACATGACGACCAGGAGTTTATAGCCGACATGTTTAAAAAATATGATCTGCTTGCTGTCCCTGTTGTTGATAATGAACACAGGCTTGTAGGCATCATAACCATTGACGATATCATAGATGTCATAGAAGAAGAAACGACAGAGGACTTTTACAGGATGGCGGCTGTCCAGCCCACTGACGAGGGGTATATCGGAGCCGGTATTTTCAAGCTTGCAAAGCAAAGGATTCTCTGGCTGCTGGTACTGATGATCTCCGCGACCTTTACAGGATACATCATAAAGAGCTTTGAGGATACTCTGCAGACAGTCGTGGCGCTGACCGCCTTCATACCGATGCTTATGAATACCGGGGGCAATGCAGGCTCGCAGGCATCAACTCTCGTTATCAGAAGTATAGTACTGGGAGAGGTCAATTTCAGGGACACTATCGTGGTGGTATGGAAGGAACTAAGGATAAGTGTGATGGTTGGGACAGCTCTTTCCATTATCAACTTTTTGAGGGTCTATTATTTGGAGCAATATTCATTTGCCATATCAGTCACTGTTTCTGCAACGCTTCTGTTCACCGTTATCGTAGCAAAGGTGATCGGAGGCATGCTTCCGCTGTTTGCAAAGAAGCTCAGGCTGGATCCGGCGATCATGGCAAGCCCTCTGATCACGACCATAGTTGATGCTGTGACACTTACGATCTACTTCTCCTTTGCCAATATATTTGTGATTTAAGCGAAATGGCGGGGGTGCGTCACGCGAAGCGGCGGAAATGATTTGCTGAAGCTCTAACGGCGCAGGAAGGGCATGCTTGATAAGTCTACCACATTGTTGAATCATCTATGTCCGATAGTTCTATGCTCACTCTTCCGGTTAAGCTTTGGTTATCCTTGACAGAATTGTTTTCGTTCAAGACAGCAAGCTCATTTTCTGACAGCTTTCTGACAGGAAGATGGAGGATAAAGCTTGTTCCTTTTCCCTCTTCACTTGTGACATATATTGTACCCTTATGTGCTTCGACAAGTGTCTTGACGAGAGAAAGACCAAGACCGCTTCCATAGTGGTTCCGGCTTAAGGATGAATCCGCCTGTTTGAACCGGTCGAATATATTCTTGACCTTATCCTTTGGGATGCCTATGCCTGTATCATCGACCCTGACAATAATCCTGTCTACCGTACTGGTGATATTAACAAAAACACTACCACCTTTGTCTGTAAACTTTAGAGCGTTGGACAAAAGATTGAGCATGATGCGCTCTATCATGCTTTGATCGCACGCTGTGTATTTCTCTTCCGTATCAGTGTCGAAAATAATGCTGACGCCCTTGCTTTCTGCATAGGCTATAACCGACATGGTTGTATCCTCTATAATGCCTATAATATTATGATATTCCATTCTGGCAGACAGATGGCCGCTTTCGTATTTTGATACATCCAGAAGGTTGCTGATGATTTTTATCAGCTTGTAGCAATTGTGCTTGATAGATCGGCAATATTTGAGTACCTTGCTATGATTTTCACATGTGCAGGCTTCAGGAGCAATTGATTCAATCAGCTGCGAGGATGCAAATATAACGTTCAGAGGAGCCTTCAGCTCATGTGACAGGTCAGTAAAGGCCTGTGATTTTATCAAGTCGTTTTTCAATATGATGTCGACCATTACATCAATATCCTGTGCCGTTGCAGCAACCTCATCATTGCCGTAAATATTGGATCGTACCTTATAATCTCCTTTTTTCACGGCTGATATGGTTTGTTTTATATTTGTGAGGGGGTCCAGTATTTTTTTTGCCAGAATCAGCGCAGCAAGGATCGAAATAACCAAAACAAGGAGCAATATTGTTATATTGCTTGTAAGGTGGCTATTGTGATTTTTCATCATCAAGTCGTAGTCTACCGATACAAAGCATTTCCAGCCGCTTAACCCGATAGGGTATTCAATGTTTTTATTTGATGAAGTGCCCGGAATGCTATCATCTATCACTGTTGCCATTTTGTGATCGGCGGTTCCGTTTTTCACAGGGCGTATTGAAAGTGTACTTCCTTTTCTGTCAATGAAACCGAAATCTCTGCTGTAGGAGCTATCTGACATGTTCAGCCTTTCAGCAAACATATCCGGATAGATACGCCCTGCCAGAATACCCTGCAGTCCGTCATCTGTTACTATTCCTCTTGCGACGTATGTGTAATGCTCGGCTTTTTCTTCAGAATATTTAAGCTCGGCAAGGATTTTGCTTTCACCGGCGGCTATCCTTGTGAAATATTCATTGTCATACACTGAAGATCCTGCCAATTCAGGGTTCTGGCTGGCTATGACCGTGCCGTCGGCGCTTATCCATGAAAGTTCCGAGAGAAGAGCATCTTCTGTTTTTATTTCAAGGAGGAATTTCTGTATATCCTCAGCAGTCATGCCGTTAGACACGAACAGGCTGCCTATCGCTGCTTCGCTTAACCACAACTCTTCTATATAATTGGAAAAGGAGGAGGTAACAGAGTTTGCCAGGTCTTCACCCGCTTTTAACTCCATGTTCACTCTGTTTGTGAAATCGTCGTTGATCCGGTCAATTTCCAGGAGAAAAATCGGTATCAGTACGATCAGCACCAACAGGACCATCTTTTTTCTTATGGTTAGTACCGGCATATTTCACCCCTGTTGACAAACATTTACATATATAAACATAATACATTATATCAATATTTTTACTATATTATCAATCATTCTCAGGTTACGTTTACATTACATTATTTTTATGTAGAATCATAAACAGGTAATATTTTCCCTAATAATGCAAAATAAAACATAATTTATTATTATCGTGTGTTTTATTTGTATAAAGATAGAAAAATTTTCTACAATCGAAAATTTTTCTTTTAACGATGCGTTATAATAGAAATATGGTTCATTACCGGAACCATTACTGAGCTTTGATAGATGACTTCATTGAGGTGAGAATAGTGGATGGTATAATCAAATTCAGACAGTGGATAGAGCAATGCCATCATATTGTATTTTTCGGAGGCGCCGGTGTTTCAACCGAAAGCGGCATACCTGATTTCAGAAGTGTTGACGGCTTGTACAGCCAGGAATACAGGTATCCTCCTGAAACTATACTGAGTCATTCCTTTTTCATGCAGAAGCAGGCGGAGTTTTATCAATTTTACAGGGATAAAATGATATTTCCTAATGCAAAGCCCAATACAACTCACATAAAGCTGGCACAGCTGGAAGCTGAGGGAAGGGTAAGCGCTGTAGTGACACAGAACATTGACGGACTGCACCAGGCAGCCGGCAGTAAAAAAGTGCTGGAGCTGCACGGATCTGTACACAGGAACTACTGTATGAGCTGCGGCAGGGCATACGGGATCGATAAGGTGGTGGATACATCCGGTGTTCCGGTCTGTGATTGCGGCGGTATTGTAAAACCGGATGTGGTGCTCTATGAAGAAGGACTGGATCAGGATGTGATAAACGATGCTGTCAGTTTGATCGGGCAGGCTGACATGATGATAGTCGGCGGGACGTCATTGTCAGTCTATCCGGCGGCCGGGCTGGTAAGCTATTATAAGGGAAACAGGCTTGTCCTTGTGAATAAATCGCCGACACCATACGACAAATACGCGGACCTTTTGCTGCAATGCGGGCTTGGAGAGGTTTTCGCCGGTATTTGAACGATGTCAGTGGCGAGTACAATCTCCCACTGACGTTGTTCAAACGCCACGTTTAGGCGTGGCGCACGGAGTGTAGCGCAGGGCGAATTCATTTCGCTCGTAGCGAGGGGGTATGGGGGCTTGCCCCCATTGGAAATTGAAAAAGCTGTTAAAACGACTTTTGATCCATATGAGGTGAGTATGTACGATATAATCATTGCAGGCGGAGGGCCTGCAGGTGCGACACTGGCCAGACTGACCGGAAAGAGATACAAGGTGCTGGTGCTGGAAAAAAGGACATTTGCAGATGATATGGAGTTTTCCGGGCAGAAATCCTGCGGAGGTCTTCTGGATCCCGATGCCCAGAGAATGCTTGCAGGCTTCGGTCTGGGGATACCGAAATCCGTTCTTGTCAGTCCCCAGCTGTTTGCCGTTCGGACTATTGATATCAAAAGCGGTGTCGAACGTTATTACCAGCGCCATTACATAAATATCGACAGGAATGAATTCGACAGGTGGCTCGAAGCGATCATACCACCATGTGTAGATATAATCAACGGCGGCATATTTAAATCATTTGAAGAGAAGGATGGGCATATATCAGTAAAATTTCACCATAACGGCAGGGAATGCGAAGAAACAGCCAGACTGCTTGTCGGAGCCGATGGGGCATTTTCCGGTGTCAGGAGGCAGTGCTTTGCAGGGATGGATACTCCCAG
Organism: Bacillota bacterium; assembly: GCA_023412665.1. Taxonomy (GTDB): domain Bacteria; phylum Bacillota; class Clostridia; order Acetivibrionales; family DTU013; genus DTU013. The sequence continues at coordinate 19,582 of JAEZCA010000021.1, read as the reverse complement.
GTTGTATGTATCGATTCAGGAATGGTTCAGGACAAATGACGCAAAGAATTACTATGGCGCAATTTTTGATGAGGATATAACTGATTTCTACTCATGGACGATTCCGAAGGAGGATCAGATAATACTGGGTTCTGCACTAGTGCCGGGCAAGGATGTGCAGGAGAGGTTTGAGCTGCTGAAGAAAAAACTGGAGAGATATGGGTTTCATTTTGAAAACAGCATCAGAAAAAACGGCGCATATCTGTACAGACCTGTCAGAAACAGCCAGATAAGCATTGCAAGGGGGAGGACAGCGCTTGTAGGCGAAGCAGCCGGATTTATCAGCCCCAGTTCTGCAGAGGGGATGAGCTATGCGTTCAAAAGCGCGCTTGCGCTTGCAAGAGCGCTTGAAGCAGGTATAGACGATTATTTGCCCAGGTATTGCGATAATATTGCTTCGGTAAAAAGGAATATACTTTTGAAAAATCTGAAATCTCCTGCGATGTATAATGGACTGCTGAGAAAGATAGCCATGAAGTCAGGCCTGCTCAGCATCGATATAGTTGAATGACAGCATAAGGCAGGCTTTCCCACAGCATATCTGCCGCCTCGTTATAGCCCTGACAGGTGACTTATGATGAGCTTTTTCTCCTGCAGCACCAGTGAATCGATGGTATCCCTGACAGAAAACACGCTGCTTTTATACCTGAATGAAATAAGTACGCCATATTCGTTCCTTCCGAACAGCATTGACTTTCTGACAATTGCTCCTTCCAGGTCAACGACTCTGTTCTGGTCAAATATGTTGATAATTACTTCATCATTTACTTCAAAATCACACTCAGTACATATACGTATGCCCTCGTAGCTTATATCCTTGATCCATGCAGGAGAGTTGCTGTTCGACCTGCCCGACATATGCCTGACAGACCCCAGCAGTGATACCGGATGTCTGATGTTTTTTCTCCTTTCCATCTGGAACGAAGTCATATCAGGAGAAATCGTTATGTCGTTATCGTTTTTTGACAATATGAAGCCGCCGTATACATTGGTTTGATTTCCGTCAATCGTACCAAACGTGACGGGATCACCCTTTAATATGCTTATATAGGTACCGAGAGGCCCCTTGATCCTGACGGAAAAAAAGTTCTCCAAATTTCCGCTGACAAACGAGCATGTAATCGGTTTGGAATGTGAATAATGGCGAAGAGCCATTATGGAGCCGGTATCCTGATGGCCCATATTTAACCTCCTAATGCCGCGTCTGTTTTGTCCGAAAGCCTTAGGGAATATCGAATTCTTACATAAAATTATACAATTTCGCAGGTTTATTGTCAATTTTCGATAGATATCAATATACTTTCTTTTTCGACATTATGTGAGAGGTAAAATGACAACTCCGGATAGGAACGTCTGCCGGATATTTTAGAAAAAAAGTCGGATGACTGAGGCATGAGTATGATATTATCTATTTATCTTAAGGTGATGGGAGTGCTCCTGTTTGAATTACTATGAAAGGGTACAGAAATCCATTGATTTTATTGAAAGAAGGCTTGAAGAGGATATTGACCTGAATGATGCCGCAAGGGAGGCATTCATGTCATTGCCTGGCTATTACAGGATATTCTTCGCGCTCACCGGCCATTCGGTGAAGGAGTATATCAGGCTCCGCAGACTAAGTCTTGCAGCTGCCGAGCTTCGCAGCAGCGGCTTTTGTATTATCGACCTTGCCGTCAAGTATGGCTTTGAGTCCGGCGACGCGTTTTCAAGGGCATTCAGGAAAGCCACCGGATTTTTGCCCAGTGACTTCAGGAAAACCGACAGGAAGTATCATTTTGAAAGGATAGATGTATTGGAGAAGTATTTTGAGATCCAGGATGATAAAATCCAGCACAAGTACCCGGAAATAAAGGTGCTTAAGAGGCTGGAGCCTGTGAGAGTTGCGTATTACTGTTATTTCGGCAGGGACCCTGAAGAAAATGCATTTTCTGTCATTGGCGGCTGGATGAGGAGAGCAGGATTGCTGAATAACGGTTGTCAGGAAGAGTATCCGGCTTTCAGGATATTCGGCTATAACAATCCTAATCCGGTCGGCTCTGAAGATGTATACGGATATGAGGTATGTGTGACTATAGGTGACATGCTGCAGGTGAAGGACGACAAGGTCGGGGTAAAGCTGCTGGAAGGCGGATTCTATGCTGTCACTGGTGTGAAACGCGAAAAGGGCGGAGATCTGGGTAATGAAATAATGAAAGCATGGCAGCGTTTCAATGAATGGCTGGCCGACAGCAGATATGTGTACGGAGGACATCAGTGGCTCGAGGAGCACCTGGGTTTTGATGATGAATTTTGTCATACCGGGGGTATTGACCTGTACATGCCTATAGCAGAGAAAACATGAAGATAATGAATATGAAGAAAGGATTGATTATTATGAATAACAATGATATCAAGCTTGAATTATTAGAAGAAAAAGATGTTGAAGAGTTAATACCAATAATGACAAGAGCCTTTGATAAAGATGCACAAATACATTTAGGGGAAGAAAAAGGTGGTCCGGAAGGATATGATAATGGAGATTTTATAAGAAAGTGGGGATTTGATGAAAAAGTAACATCTTATAAAATTCTATTAGATAACAAAACGATTGGTGCTGTAATGTTGTGGATTGATGATATAAGTAATGAAAATTTCTTAGGGAATATTTTCGTTGATACTTCTTATCAAAATGCAGGAATAGGTCAAAGAGTTTGGAAAATGATAGAAGAAAAATTCCCGAAAACTAAAGTATGGCGTACTGAAACAGCAGGATTTTCAGCTAGAAATCATTATTTTTATGTAATGAAATGTGGTTTTAAGATTGTCAAAATTGAAAATCCAATGGATAAGCATGGAAGTAATTATATAATGGAAAAATATATGTAGGAAAAACTTAAATCTAACGTCACAATTGATGCAAACTAAAAACACCTTGAAATGAGGTGTTTTTAGTTTGCAGATTGCTTGTATCATACCCATTAAGCTGCGGCACTTCAAAGGAGCATAGAAAGGATGCCGAGGTCTGGTGAGGATCAGTTGTCCAATCATTTTTAGATACAGATACTGTGATAATGAGAAGAAATAGTATATATTAAGTATGTGTCATCTGGAGAAAGACAGCAAGCACTAAAAGAATAGCATACATAAATGGACAGCAAATACAGTAAGGAACCATATGCGAAAGGTTGGTTGATATGACTGAGCATATTATTAAAACATCTTCATATGATGAAATGATCAATATAACCTCCCTGGTCAGGCAGGATGTCCAGAAAGCCGGGGTCACCAGCGGGACAGCGGTCATTTTTGTGCCGCATACAACTGCGGGCGTCACCATAAATGAGAATGCGGACCCGGATGTTGTGTATGACCTGCTGTCAATATTCAAAAGAGTGTTCCCGGAGAGTGGTAGCTACAGGCATATGGAGGGGAACTCCCATGCCCATGCAAAAGCGTCCATGGTGGGTGCTTCCTGTACCGTGATAATAGAGAACGGCCAGCTCCAGCTGGGCACCTGGCAGGGTATTTATTTCTGCGAGTTCGACGGACCCAGGACCAGAAAGGTATTAGTAAAGATAACTAGCGGGTAAGGTGGTTGAATATATGGTCTTTTATTTTTCAGGTACGGGCAACTCCTATTATGTTGCACGGGAAACAGCCCGAAAGCTCGGCGAAATGCTTGTTTCCATATCTTCTGAAATGATCAGCGGGAAGATGGAATATAGATATGATTTGAAGGAAAATGAGGCTTTAGGCTTTATATTCCCTGTGTATGCATGGGCTCCGCCCAAAATGGTGTGCGATTTCATTGAACGTCTTAAGCTTTCAGATACCCGGAGGCGATATGTTTTTGCCGCTGCAGTGTGCGGCGACGAAGCAGGAAATTCTATGAAGCTGCTGGAACGGAGCCTTGGTAAGGCGGGACTTGAACTGAACAGCGCTTTTTCTGTGACGATGCCGAATAATTATATTGTGCTCTTTGATGTGGACTCAAAGGAGGTCGAGCAAAAAAAGCTTGAGGCTGCTGACAAAACTATTGATAAGATCGTAGAGACAGCGGCCGGCAGAAAATCGGGTGTGACCGAAATACATAAAGGCTCCCTGCCCGGTATCAAAACAGCTGTAGTCGGTTCGTTGTTCAACAGGTATGGCATCAGCACCAAAAATTTTTATTCCGACGATAAATGCACCGGCTGTGGTATTTGTGAAAAGGTATGCTGTTGCGGCAGTATCACTGTTGATGATGGAAAACCCAAATGGGGCAGCGCCTGTACACAATGTCTGGCATGCCTGCATTACTGTCCGGTGAAGGCCATACAGATCAGTAAGGCTTCCGCAAGCAAGGGAAGGTATGTCAATCCAAACATAGAACTGAAGGAAATGTTAAAGAGGTAAAGAATACTTATATATGACATGTAGCATTGACAGCATATGGAACTGTTTATATAATGGGATTGATTGAGATAAGCAGGCACGCGGCTTTGGTAAGCGTGCTTTTTTGTTATGAAAGAGGCGACTGTTAATTGGTTGAGGCTTTCTGGTTATTGAAAGAGGAATTTGTATGAAAAAAAAGAAGAGTACATATGAGTTGATGAAGGAAATAAGAAAAAGCTGGGATATAAATCCAAGAACCAGAGTACAGGAAAATGATATAAGGAATAAAAAGAAGCGCAGACAGGAAGAAAAGAAAATAGTCCAGCAGGACAGATAATATAAGGGGTGCAGTGAATGACCATCATCGAAACAGAAAGGCTTTATGTAAGGAATATTAAGCCTCAGGACTGGAAGGACATGCAAGAATATCTGTCCAGGGAAGAAGTAATGAAATACGAGGGCCCCTGGGACACAAGTGATGAGAGCATGCGCAATACGGCAAAGGAGCTGGCGAGGGGCAACACCTTCTGGGCTGTGGAGCTGAAGACGATCGGCAAGATGATAGGTCACATATACCTTGGACGAGAGCAGCCTGAGAAGTTCCTGACATGGATGATCGGGTACATATTCAACAACGAATACCATGGGAAGGGGTACGCGACAGAGGCCTGCAGGGGCTTGATGGACCATGCTTTCAAAAATTTAGGTGCTCACAGGATCATCGCAAAATGCTGCCCTGAAAACATTCCCTCATGGAGGCTGATGGAGCGGCTGGGGATGAGGCGGGAAGGGTATTCGCCCAGATGTGCCGCGATCAGGGATACTGATGACGGAAAACCGATATGGTGGGATGAGTATCTGTATGCAATGCTGGCAGATGAATGGCCGGGAAATGGATCACTGTCGATAAGTGAGATTGACTGAGAGGTTTGTAATATCAGATATGAGTACAGGTTGGGAGCAAGAATGATAATAAATACTGTAATCAAGGGATTTGAGTTTGAATTTGAAACTTTGGACAATGTATTTTCGCCAAGGCGGATCGATGCGGGTACACTGGCGATGCTTTCCTGCGTTGAATTCGCAGAGGGCCAGAGGGTGCTTGACCTCGGCTGCGGATATGGTGTTGTGGGTATAACTGCAGCCAGGTTCACGGCCCCGGAGAATGTATATATGGTGGATGTGGAACCGGAAGCGGTTTCATTGTCCCGGAAAAATGCTGCCAGAAATGCTGTATCAGGTGTTAACATACTGCAGAGCGATGGCTTTTCGGCGCTGAATGAAGCAGGCTTTGACTGTATTTTGTCAAATCCGCCCTACCACACTGATTTTGCGGTAGCTAAAAAATTTATTGAAAAGGGCTTCAACCGGTTGAAGCTTGGCGGTAAAATGTTTATGGTGACAAAGCGGAAGGACTGGTATAAAAACAAGCTGATTTCAGTTTTTGGCGGCGTGAGGATACATGAAGCAGACGGATATTTTGTGTTTGAGGCGCAAAAGAGGAGCGCCAGCTATTCCAGATAAAATGAAGCGGGACAGAGGTGTTTTCTATGGATATATCCAGGCTTGAAAAGCAGATGCAGTTTATTCTTGAGATAGACAAGCTGAAGTCTATCGTAAGGCAGAATTATCTGTCTGATGGTTCGAGGCGTGAAAACGACACTGAGCACTCGTGGCATCTGGCTATGATGGTCACTGTACTGGCGGAGTACTTTAAAGGTGCTGATATTCTAAAGACGATAAAGATGGTGTTGATACATGATCTCGTAGAGATCTATGCCGGTGATACATTTGCCTATGATGAACAGGGTTACCTCGACAAGGATGATCGGGAGAGGCAGGCAGCGGACAAGCTGTTTTCTGTTCTGCCGGCAGACCAGGAGAAGGAGTATAAGGAGCTGTGGCATGAATTTGAGGCTATGGAGACAGACGAAGCAATTTTTGCAGCAGCAGTGGACAGGATACAGCCTCTGCTGTTGAACTCGGCTTCAGAGGGCAGGATGTGGAAGCAACACAGGGTCACCATGGAAAAGGTGCTGGTTCGAAACAAGCCGGTGTTTGAAAGCGCGCCTGAGGCTATTGCCGATTATGTTCGGTACATAATCAAAAAGTCATCAGAAAATCATTATTTCTATGAAGAATAACGGAGACAGAAAATGGCTGGGTACAGGTATAAGTGCGTCATTTGGGACTGGAACGGAACATTGCTTGATGACATGGATGTTTGCGTAAGTGTAATGAACAATATACTTAAATGCAGGGATCTGCCGTGGATGGACATGGAAAGGTACAGAAGCATATTCGGTTTTCCGGTAAAGAACTACTATCGCGAACTCGGCTTCGATTTCCAGAATGAGTCCTTTGAAGATGTTTCAAATGAATTTGTATATAGCTATCAGAAGCAAAGTCTTTCCTCATGCTTGAGGAAGGATGCTGTAGCTGTTATGGATCATATCCGGGATATGGGTATCAGTCAGGTTATCCTTTCAGCTTCACAAATAAATAACCTGGAGGAACAGGTAAGGTATTTTGGGATCTACGGGTATTTTGACAAGCTGCTGGGTCTAGACCACTGCCATGCAACAAGTAAACTCGATATTGGCAGGAGTTGGCTTGCAGAGTCTGGACTTAGCGGTGATGAGGTTATTTTGGTGGGGGATACTCTGCATGACCTTGAGACCGCCAATGAGCTGGGCTGTAACTGTCTGCTGATGTCAAGCGGGCACCAGAGCCGTGAAAGATTAAAAGACTCAGGTGCGCATATTATTGATTCACTGGCTGAGGTGAGGGATTATCTGATCGTATCTTCTTTGAGATGGGAGAACATTATAGATTAGCTGTATACGTACATATTCCTGATGATTCCAGGAAGAGAAAAGAACGTGATAGTGCAAAGCAACTTATAACGAGGCGAAAGATGGGCCCCCCGCCCCACCTCTATGCGTATTTTTAGCTCATTCAAGCATTATTGGGGAGCGAGGGCCATCTTTTGGCCCTCCAATAATTACAGCCCTTCAGGCTGAAAAAAGCTTGGTGGCGGGTACCGATTTGCCTTTCAGGCTTGTTAGTGTGCTCAAAAACGTAAGTTTAGGGAGCCCTCTGCTGATGGATTGCTCAAAAACGCAGGTTTAGGGAGCCCTCTGCTGTTGGATTGCTCAAAAACGCAAGTTTAGGGCGCACTCTGCTGTTGGATTGCTCAAAAACGCAAGTTTAGGGAGCCCTCGACCAACGGATTGCTCAAAAACACAAGTTTAGGGATAAAAATATAGAGATATTATGGATATATTTAACAACAAGTCAACGTAATTCGAACTGTGCACATTTATGTTGACTCACAACAGTATCAGCTTTCCCATTACCTGCAGATTTGAGCACCTATTAGTATCAGCTTTCCCATTATCTGCAAATTTGAGCACCTATTAGAATCAGCTTTCCCATTACCTGCAAATTTGAGCACCTATTAGGATCAGCTTTCCCATTATCTGCAAATTTGAGCACCAATTAGAATCAGCCTGTTGAGCACCAATTAGAATCAGCCTGTTGAGCACCTATTAACTTTACACTAACGAGAATACATTGGGGGGATAACACATGAAAAAGCACATTCACATCCTTGGAGCCTCAGGTTCAGGCACGACTACGCTATCTGAAGCATTATGCAGCCAGCTGGGATATTTTCATATGGATACAGATCAGTATTTCTGGTATCCCACCGATCCTCCGTTTACTGATAAACGCCCTGCTGAGGAACGGATACGTCTGATACAAAGCGATATGGAAAGAACGGATAAATGGATCATGTCCGGCTCTAATTGCGGATGGGGAGATGTGTTTATTGATTTATATGATCTGGTTATTTTTCTATATGTGCCCACTGAAATCCGTATGGAAAGGCTGCGGCTGCGTGAGCATCAGAGATATGGCAATGACAGGCTGGTGCAAGGCGGAGACTTGTCAGAGCACCACAGAGTTTTTATGGAATGGGCAGCCGGATATGATAACGGAGGTATGGATGAGCGCAGCCTGCTGATGCATAATGAGTGGCTCAGACATATGAAATGCCCGGTCCTTAGGATCGAGGGCGTCCAGAGCACTGAAGAAAGGCTTCGGATTGCTCTGCAGGCTATTGCTGATGATTGATTTAAGGCTTAACGATTTGAGCATGGTGCTTATTAACTAAATATGACACACAGTTGTCCAAATCCTATGGTAAAATATTGTATGATAATAGATAACGACCCTAAACGATAGGAGTGTGTTGCTATGGAATGGAATGAACTGTTTCCCCAGGAAAAGCAGCCGACGATGGAGCAGATTTCAGAGTACATAGGCGGCGATGCCGCAAAATTGTGGGATTCTTTGATGGACTACATGGGCAGGGCTTATAAAGCAAAACCTAAGATGACCTATAGCGGTTGCTCAGGTAAACCCGGATGGAACATCAAGTTCCAGAAAAGTGGTCAGTCCTTTGGCACATTATACCCCGAACAGGGCTCGTTTTCCGTATTTCTGGTCATCAGCTACAAGCTTGATCCTCTGATGGAGGCAATACTGCCGATGCTGTCACCCGAGATTGCAGAACTGTACAGTAAGGCGGGGGATTATATGAAGCTGGGCAAGTGGATGATGTTCAGGATATCAGACGAAGCCGGAGTGCAGGACTACAAAAAGATATGTGAAGTGAAAATGCCCTTAAAGGCATCGTAAATCACCTTTCTCTCAGCAGCCTGCAGATTCCCATGATTACGTCCTTTATTCTGAAAAGCTCGCTTTCCTTGTTTCTGGCGCGCCAGGCGGCTTTATACCGGCTAAACCAGTTTTCGAGCTTTACTGCCAGCTCGATTGGACTGGATATGAGGCCTGTTGAGGCTTGTCCGAGATATTTCTTTTTTATCACCAGCAACAGTGCATGGAATAGCGCAAGACCATCCGCGGCGACCATAAACTCACTGACATCCTGTTTTCTGTCCTCAAACACCGATTGATATAGTAACGATATGCTTGCTACAATCTCCCGGATCCGGTCATAGCTAGCTTTTATCTTACTTTCATCAAGGTTCAGCATGAGCTCTCTTGCATGGTTGTAGAATTTGCTGTACATACCAGTGTCATAGCCTGACATTGTATAATACCAGAGTACGACGGTATTCCAGTCTATTAAAGGCTGCCTTGACAACTGACGTACCAGCCCTACGAGACTTCCCGATTTATCACCGTATTCCAGCCGGGATATTTCTTCATCTGCGGGATGGTCAGGCTGATCGGCGTTCCATGATAGCGCAGCACCGTATATTGCACCGGGTATTGAGCCTGCCAGCAGGTTGATATGACCGAAATCACCCCAATCGGTATTCAATATGCCCAGAGCATTATATTTAACTGCCCAGCCTGCAAGCGTCTTTATGTTTTTTGACGCACTATCCATGTCGTTTATCAGTCTGTTCCAGCCCTGCACTCCCGGACAGACATACTGCTGCAGTCCGGCTTCTTGGATCTGCCTGAAGCCATCCTCTGGAGCTTCGGGATCGTAATTCCAGTTCAGAATGATCACATTATCGGGAATCTCGCTGATGATATGAGGATACTTCAGCAGGATATCGCCCCACATCATAACTTTCTTTTTGCGTGTCTTCAGGTGCTCGATAAGGCTCTTTACAAAGAATTGGTACAGCTTTCCTCTTCCGATCTCATCAGTGAGCACTTTGTTCTTTCCCTGGCCAAGGTCAAAGGTCTCATCACAGCATATGTTGAATTTATCCGATGAAAAAAGCGGTATAAATTCATCTATTATTTCCTTTGCAAAACCCAGACTTCTGGGATCACTGGCGTCCAGCGTATAGTGTGCCATCCTGTCCGACCATGTAAATGGTTTGTCCGGGAGGTCTTCAAATTCGTTCAGGTGTCTGAAGCTCCTTGAAAGCAGTACGTGATAGAGATGCCCGAAGACAGACAGGGAGGGTACCAGCTCAATGCCCCTTTTTCTGCAGTAGTCGTCCAGTACAAGGATCTCTTCGGCGGTAATAGGGTCGGAATCGGTCCAGATTTCACTGTATCTCTTAAACGCAAATGAATGCTCTATATAAAGCTGCAGCTGGTTTATCTTATAGAAGGACAGTCTGTCAGCCAAGGCTTTCAGGGTATCGAGCGTCGGCACCTTTCCTCTGGTGATGTCGTGATAAAAGCCTCTTGCTTCAAAGGACGGCTGATCTTCTACATCCATGCAGGGGATCTCTTTTGCATAATTTCTCACAAGCTGCTTTAGGGTCTGGCTCCCGTAGAAAAGAGCGCTGCTGCTGCTGCCTGATATGATTATGGAGCCTGTGCCCACTTTCAGTGTGTAGGATGACAGTACGGTATTGTCAGGTATACCGGCAGTTTTTGAACCGGCTTTCATGAGTATGATCAAACCATCTGCGGATACTGTCTTCTCTTTATCTTTACCGTATCTGCCCTTGGTTATGGCAAGCCTCAGTCCCGCAGTTTTTTCGATTTCATTGCGCAGTGAAACTGCTGTTTCAAAATCATTATAATCACATCCGGTATCAAGGAATATTTGTGTCATTTCCGACATGCGGAACACACCTGCGGACATCGTCAATTTGTGTGGGTAAGGTATCAAAACCATACTTTTTCCTCCTCAAATGTGATGAGACCTAAAACCAATAGAAGCCGGCACCCTAAGTATATGTTATATTTTTACTATATCGGCAGTCAAGCAGTGAATCATAATTAGTTACTTGCCGAATAGCCGGTCCTGTTCTTCCTTTATGACCTTCTTGTCCAGCCGTTCAAACAATATCTCCACATTGACCAGGCTGGTGCCGGGGGGAACCGTAACCGGCTGCCAGAACGGTCCGCCAAGGGAGAGGGTGTCCCTGAGCTTTTTTGATGAGAAGGGCAGGAATGGATCAAGCAGTATTGAAAGGTTGGCAATGAGCTGCACGCAGGTATTCAAAGTCGTCTTGCACCTTTGCACATCGTTTTTGACCGTAATCCAGGGCTGCTGTTCATCAAAATACTTGTTTGCCCTCCTGATACACGCAAAGATCGATTCCAGTGCTGCCTTGAAACAACCCTGTTCAATAAGCTCTCCTACCGAGTGGAATAGTGAGTGGAATGAGCGGAGCAGTTCTGCGCTTTGTGTACCGACAGCTGCAGGTGTCAAATCAGACACAGCTTCAGGCACTTTCCCGTCGAAGAATTTCTGTATGAATACAAGGCTGCGATTGACCAGGTTGCCGTATGCGCCAAGTAATTCTCCATTGTGACTGTTAACGAACTCAGTCCAGGTAAAGTCGGTATCTCGTTGCTCAGGACCGCTGCCGATCAGGAAATACCTGATAGAATCCGGATCATAGCGGCTGAACAGATCCTTTACCCATATGGCCCAGTTAGCGCTTGTTGAGATTTTCCTGCCCTCCAGTGTGAGGTATTCGCTGGATATGATCTCATCAGGGAGCTTTAGCTTTGTATCAGTACGACCCAGTAGCAGAGAGGGCAGTATTATGGTGTGGAACGGTATGTTGTCCTTGCCATGAACGTAGTACTGCCTGCTGCTGTTCCAGAAGCTTTCGAAATCAAGGCCTCTTTGGTTGCAAAGTACAAAACAATCCGAGACATAGCCCAGAACATTTTCAGCCCAGATATATATCTTTTTACCTTCATAACCCTCCTTCGGAACATCGATGCCCCAGTCCAGATCCCTTGTCAGGCTTCTGTCCCTAAGACCTTCGTCAATATATCTTTTTGACATTTCATATGCGTTTTTCCGCCAGCTTTTATGGCTCTCAACATAGCTTTCCAGTTCATCCTTCATTCTGGTCACAGCCAGATACAGATGGTACGACGGTCTCAGTTCAGGTGAATCACCGCATATGGAGCACCTTGCATCCAGCAGGTTTTCCGGCTCCAGCACGCTGCCACAGGCTTCGCACTGATCGCCCCGGGCATTTTCACCGCAATTTGGGCATGTGCCCTTTACAAACCGGTCGGGGAGAAACTGTCTGCAGGTACCGCAGTATGCCTGCTGTGAAGATTTTTCATAGACATATCCCCCGTCATACAGCTTTTTATGGTATTGCTTCACAAACTCCTTGTGAGCTTCGCCGGAAGTCTTTGAATAGAGATCGTAGGAGAAGCCAAGACGGTCAAAGCACACGGTGAATTCATCATGATACATGTCGCTGATTTCTCCCGGGGTCTTGTTCTCCTGCCTTGCTCTGATGGCAACAGGTGTGCCGTGGCAGTCGCTGCCTGACACAAAGAACACTGTATCGCCCTTTGCCCTGTGGTATCTTGCCAGTACGTCCCCGGGCAGCAATGCTGCAATGTGGCCGATGTGTAGAGAACCATTGGCATACGGCCATGCATTTCCTATAAGTATGTTCATAACAACACTTCCTTTCTTTCTTTCTTTTCTTTCCTTGCATCGAGATACTATTCGTATTTTTCCGGTTTATCTGCCGGGCTGTTATTTACTTGTGATAATGCAAATAAAAAAGCTCTCACCCCCAGGATTTTGTCCTGGGGACGAGAGCATATAGCTTCGTGTTACCACCCCGGTTTACCGGTACTTCACAGAACCGGCCTCAGAAAGAACTTATACAAACAGCCTTGTTTGTATGCCATTCTCCGGCGTTATAACGGACGCTGCCGTCAGCGGCTAAAAGGTCATGACAGACCTGTTCGCCGTGAATAGCTCCGAGACCATCTTCAGCCGTCTGTTCCCTGCTCCGTCTCAGCCGGGCTGTTGCCCCGGAGCTCTCTGTAAGGGACCTGGATGACCTACTCTTCTCTTCATCGCACTTGTATATTGTGTTGTTCCATACATATTAATACAGAGCCGCAGGATTTGTCAACTGTTGTGTGAGAGCTGTCTTAAAAACCGCTTGGAGTAAGGGAGGTGCAGACGGGGCATCATTCACTTTCATTTTTTATCCCAATAGCAGCTGTATTTCATGAGTGAATAATTTCCATTTTGGCGTCATTAATGGTATAATTCTATGTTGTACATATATCCATGAGTGGGTGAGAGTGTGGAACGTTACGAGGGCTGCTTGATCAGAGGGGCTGTAGGTGAAGCGCTGGGATGGCCGATGGATGAAGTGGGTGTCTGAAGAGCAGATATTGAATATAGAAACATATTGATGTTAAGAATAACGATGCGATGCAGCAAGATACGGTAATTCGGGAGGTTTATTCATTGATCGGAAAATATCAAATAAAAGTAAAAAATTACTTTGTAAATATACTGCTGGTTGTTCTGTTTTCTCTGGTTCTGTCCGTTCTGGGCATAGTGCTGTCTGATGTGGTAGATATGATAAATATCGAGAGATATATCAGGACCCCGCTGCTTTTCGTACTGAACCTGCTTCCGCTGCTGTTGTTCATGCTGCTGCTCTACCACTTGAGCTCCAGGCTCTGGGTGGCGTTTGGACTGGGCGGCGGCTTGTATATCGTCATGCATATTGTCAACCGCTTTATGATGGAGCTGAGGGAGGAGCCGTTTACTCCGTCGGATATTCTGCTTGGAACGGAAGCAGCCAATGTCGTCGAATTATCCGAACTGCCTTTTAATTCCGTCATTATTCTAAGCCTGATTTTCTGGTTTGCTGCGAGTATATTGCTGCTACTTTTCGTGAAGTCGGAAAAACTGCGCTGGCCTGTGAGGATTGCGGGTGTTGCAGCGGCTGCTTTACTGCTTACCGTATCATACACCGGCATTTATAAGAACACCGGCCTTTACGACAGCTTTGCAGTCACCGGGTCAATATATTCACGGGTCAACCTTTACAAATCCAGAGGCTTCCTCTATTCGTTCCTGATCCGGACAGGAACATACCAGTCCATCAAGCCCGATGGCTATGACAAGGAAGCAGCCAGCCAAGCCCTTGCCGAATATGGCCGGCCGGACCATAAAATAATTGACGGCGAGCTGCCGAACATAATAGCTGTAATGGGGGAAGCTTTTTACGATATTGACAGGATCCCGGGCATTGAATTCAATGAAGGTCTGGATCCTCTGGCAAACTTCAGCCGGATCAAAAAGAATGCATATGCCGGGAGAATAGTGACCAATGTTTTCGGCGGCGGCACGGCCAATACCGAATTCGCATTCCTTACAGGGCATTCCATGCCCATAATGCCGGAGCTGTCCAGCCCATATACAAACTATATCAGACATGACACCTTCTCGCTGGCAAGGGTACTTGAGGCCAACGGGTATGCCACTATGGCGTTCCATCCGGGCGATTCCTGGTTTTATAACAGGGTGAATGTGTACGGCTTTTTCGGTTTTGATAATATCTATTTCAAAAACGATATGGACCTGAACAAGGTTGAAATGAATCACGGTTATATCTCTGACCGTGATACCTATGCTTTTACGCTGGACAAATTCCGTGAGCAGCTTGAAAAGGAGCCCGGCAAGCCGTTTTTCCAGTTCGTTGTTGATATTGACAATCATGGTCCATACTCAAAAAAGGATCTGGGCTATCCCAAGATATTAAAGCGTACCGACAGTATGGATGAAGCCGCTTATAACACGATCAATAATTATCTGAACGGAGTTATGCGCTGCGACAAGGCACTCGGAGCTTTTGCCGATGCCATCATGGATATGGACGAACCGGTCGTATTTATTTATTTTGCAGATCATCTGCCGTATCTTGGTGAGGACGACATGGGGTACAAGGCTCTTGGCTTTGAAATAGGTACTGGTGGAGACCTGCAGGCATACCTTAACAATTATGAAACACCATATTTCATTTTGGTGAACAAATCGGCGGAAAAAATGCTGTCCGACAGCGGGATCACGGTAAAGAAAGGACAGGCCCCACATATCAGCTCCAATTACCTTGCCACGGAGCTTTTGGAGGCTGTGGGTATAAATGGCGGTAATTATTACAACTATCTATCCGGTCTCAAAAAGGAACTGCCGGTCATTACCAGCCGGTTTTTCAAGGAGGGGGAAGAGTACACCGAGAAGCCTTCCCAAAAAACAAAGGATCTGATATACAACTACAGTGTCCTGCAATACTACATGCTTATGGAAAGAGAAGCTGCAAACGGATGATGATGCGAAAATGGAGGATATGCAGTGGACAGATATGCAGTTTTTGAAGAGCGATTCAAGAAGTACAAGGAACTTGAGACCGAAAAAGCCAAAAAGGCAAACAGCCTCAGCAATCTGCGGCTGGTTGTATTCCTGGCAGGTACGGCCGCAGGCATATCGGCCTTTATAAAAGCGGGTGTGCTTGCCGGAGCAGTGATAGTTCTGGTATCACTTGCTATTTTTATATATCTGATAGTAAAGCATAGTAAGGTGTCAAAAGAGCTGGCCGGTTTAAAATGCAAGGCCGAAATAAACAGAAGGTATACCGACAGGCTGGGTACAGGCTGGACATCCTTCAGCGACTGCGGAAGCGAATTTACTGATGCATCCCATGAGTATGCGGACGATCTGGATATTTTCGGCCCCAAATCACTGTATCAATGGATCTGTGCTGCCAATACCTTTTTTGGCAGGCTCGCGCTGAAAAATCTGCTTGCGTCTCCGGACAAAAGTCAGGCTTCCATACATAAAAGGCAGGAGGCTGTAAAGGAGCTTGTCCGGAAGCTGGATTACTGCCAGGAGCTGCAAAGTGAAGGCATGCAGGCAAAGGGTGTGTCGGAAAATCCTGAAAAGCTGCTTGAATATACTGAGAGCCATTCGAACAGTTATAAAAAGAAGGGTTTCATCAATATATTTTATGTGCTGCCGTTTCTGCTGGTTCTGTCCTTTATACTCTGGTCACTGGGCGGGCTTTTGCCATTTTTTGTGCCGGTGCTGCTGCTGACGCTGCAGATGGTGATATTTGCGGCAGGCTTCAAAAAAAATACCGCCATATGCAGCACGGTCTATGGAATGAGGAAGTATCTGGGGGCTTACACAAACCTGCTTGTATGCGTTGAAAATGAAGAGTTTGATAACGATTATCTCAATGAATTGAAAAAGAAGCTCTTTACAGCAGATTCATCCTCATCGGCTTCGCTCAAAAAGCTTGAAGGCATTGTTAACGCTGTGGATCTTAAGTACAGTACGGTTTTATATTTTTTGCTTAATATAATACTGCTGTGGGATTATCACTGTGCCTTTGCCCTCGAAGAGTGGAAGGTGCAGTATGGCAGAAATATCAGGACGTGGCTTGAGGCAGTCGGGGAAATGGAGGCGTTATCAAGTCTGGCAGTGATTGGGCAACTGCACCCGGAATGGGTCTGGCCTGAGCTGAGTGAAGGAGCGCCTGGTTTTGCCGCTTTGAAGCTGGGCCATCCTCTGATCCGGGAGGAGGAGTGCGTCCGCAATGACTTTGAACTTAACAGTGGTGCCTGTGTGATCACCGGTTCGAATATGTCGGGCAAAACGACGCTACTCAGGACTGTCGGCATCAATCTGGTGCTGGCATATGCCGGTGCACCTGTTTTTGCGGAAAAGCTGAAATGCGCGATTATGGATGTGTTTACCTCGATGAGGGTGCATGATGATCTCAGCGGTGGGATATCGACCTTTTATGCCGAACTGCTTCGGGTAAAAAAGATCATCGATCATTCGCATAAGGAGCTTCCGATGGTCTATCTCATAGATGAGATATTCATGGGGACTAATTCACTTGACAGGATAACAGGCGCCAGAAGTGTTCTGAAGAATCTCAGCAGGAAATGGATAATAGGACTCATTTCGACTCACGACTTCGAACTCTGTGAGCTTGAGCAGGAGAATAAAATAAGTGTAAAGAATTATCACTTTACGGAGAAGTATGTAAACAATGAAATAAAGTTTGACTACAGGCTGAGGTCTGGCAGAAGTACAACTACAAATGCAAAATATCTTATGAAAATGGTAGGGATAGAATTGGAGGGAGAACAGTGACAGAGGATTTATTACGGGGTGTCAGCCTTCACAAAAATGCCGGGATACGTATTCAGAAAAGCAGGACGATCTACTTTGACCCTTTCCTGCTGGAGGAAAGCCGGAAGGATGCCAATTTTGTCTTTATATCCCATAGCCATGATGACCACCTGGATGTGGACGATATTAGAAGAGTCATCAAGGAGGATACGGTTATTATTGCTCCGGAGAACTGCATTGATACTCTCAAAGCTGCCGGCTTCGGGAATACGCTGGCCGTATTGCCTTCAAAAAGCTATGAAGCAGCCGGTCTGAAGTTCAAAACAGTTCCGATGTACAACATTGGGAAGAAGTTTCATAAAAAAGAGAATAACTGGGTCGGATATATAGTTTATATCGATGATGCCGCTTACTATTTTGCAGGAGACACCGATGTCATACCGGAAATGCAGGAAATACGCGCAGATGTGGTGTTCCTTCCGGTTGGCGGCACCTATACGATGACAGCTGATGAAGCAGTAAGGGCCGCCGGTATTATAAAGCCCCGCATTGCTGTACCTATGCATTATGCTGATGTAGCAGGAACGAAGGAGGATGCTAAGAGGTTCATCAACGGGCTGGATCCTACTATAAAGGGAGCCATTATCAAGGAATGATTTGTTCCGGGAATTTTGGCTGGAAGCAGTTTACACATTCTTTTGCCTCAGCAGGGCGCAAGCCCTCACATATAACGATGCGAAAGATGTCCCCACCTCTATACGTATTTTCAGCCCTCGGGCTGAAAAACGCGTAATTTGCGTAGCTAATTATCGCCTAATCGAAAATTTTTCTTTGAACGATGCGTTATAAATTCCCAGTTGTGAATATCTTATATTTAAGTGATTTTTAAATGGAGGTATTTAAATGGGATTTTATATTGGTGTCGAGCCGAATGTAAAAATCTATGTAGAGGATATTAACCCGGCGGGCAACAAGACCATCCTGTTCATTCACGGATGGCCTGGAAATCATAATTTGTTTGAATACCAGTTTAACCAATTGCCCAAAATGGGGTACAGATGCATCGGAATAGACTGCAGGGGATTCGGCTTATCAGACAAGCCTTGGACTGGCTATGATTATAACCGATTATCGGATGATATTCGAAATGTGGTTGACGCACTTGGATTACAGAATTTCACGCTTGGGGGACACTCGACAGGAGGAGCGATTTGTGTCCGGTACATGGCCAGGCATAATGGCTGGGGAGTATCAAAGCTTGCCCTTTTTGCCGCAGCGGCACCGAGCCTTGTCCAGCGCCCATATTTTCCATATGGTCTGCAAAAACAAGCTGTAATTAACATAATACAAGGTACATATAACGATAGACCCAGTATGCTGAGAGAGTTTGGAAAAATGATCTTCTTTAATCCTGTTTCCGGGCCCTTGTCGGATTGGATATTCCAATTGGGGCTGCAGGCAGCCAACTGGTCTACTGCAGCTATTGCAAACACTTGGCTGGATGAAGAAGGCTTATTCAATGATCTGAGAACAATAAATGTTCCAACTCTGATCCTTCATGGTATTAATGACCAGGTCTGTCTATACCCACTGGCTATAGCACAAAAGAACAGTATCAGAAAATCCAAGCTTGTACCATTTGAAGCGTGTGGCCATTTCCTGTTCTATGACCAGCGTGAAAGATTCAACAAAGAATTAATAGAATTTATGGAAGAGTAGAATTCTGAAAATAATAATTCGATTTGCGTTATCCTTTTAACGGGAACTTGTTAGGAATTATTGAGTCATTAGTCATTTGAAACGTAACTTTAACTTAATCCATGGTAAGGATGAGGTCATCGGTTACACTTAAAGGGACTGAGTTATAAAACGGCAACAATATGACTGTAAAAAATGAATATGCCCTCATAGCTCAGTAGGTAGAGCGCTTCCATGGTAAGGAAGAGGTTTCATCGGTTCGATTCCGTTTGAGGGCTCCAAAAAAAGAAGAGAGGCTGTAATAGAATGTTATTACAGCCTCTCTTCTTTTTTCGTATCTCTAACAGATGATGACACCCTTCATTTGCCCACAAACATGTCTATGGTTAATGTTAGTGCTTTATTTAAGTGCATAATATTCCTATTTTATCTATAGAAAAAGGGTATCAGTAACTTTATTTTAGACCCGATACCCCTTTTGCATAATGTACTTCAATTTGTGCACGTGATGTACTTCGATTTGACCCACCCATGTATTTCAATCTGACCCACCGATATATTTGAAAGTGACCCACCCATGTACTTGAATTTGACCCGCCTCATAAC
>JAEZCA010000068.1 GCA_023412665.1 Bacillota bacterium | reverse complement strand
CCGAAAATCTGAACCGTACTCCTGACCGGCATCTCCTGTGATGGCCAGGATCTCATCTGTCTCATCACCATCAATATCAGAGATGTAATCACTAACTATCACAGTGCCTTCTTCTCCAACATCGTATTGATATATATCACTGCCGTTTTCAATGGATATGCTGACAGAACTCTCATCAAAATCAATAATGCATTGCTTTCCGGCAACCTGAGCATACCTTGCACCAGCGGTTGTGCCGTTTGTATCAGCCGAATCTCTTACCTGACTTATCGGTTTGTCCGCATCTTTTGCTGTATCGTCCTGCACCATATCGCCGGTCCTGTCAACTGCAGGTTTGATATCGCTGTTTCCAAGACTGCTGCTTAGAATAAAAACAAGCAGACCTGTTACCAGCAATAAAGCTGCCGGCAATAATAATACAATTTTATTTTGTCTTGCTGTTTTTACTGACATGCTAATGATTCCTATCTGTTAATGATCTTTTGATCTGGTTATCTTTTGCATACATGTTAGATAACATTATCATGGAAAATGTTCCAGAGTAAACAAGGAGATGATATATTTTCACCCATCAGGCTGAAAAAAAGACTGCACACTACATCTGCAGTCTTCCAATTATCTATTTTACCACGCATTCACCTGAGCAGGTACCACAGTATTCCTGCAAATGTCATAGTTCCGAGGATCAATATCGATTTGCTTATTTTATCAGTCTTTCTTTTATGCCTCAGCATATTCAGCATGAAGCCAATGGCACAGACAGCCAGGTTCATCACTAAAATAAAAAATACATATTGGAGTGCATTCTCATTCCAATAGTCCCTTATTGATACGTCAAATTGACGGTCAAAGAAGGTCTCGGTTTCAGGCCGGGCTGTCTCGACAAATATGATTGCAGCTATAAACAGCAGCCAGCTTATACCGGCTGTCCACCAAACAGCCTTGACTACGGCATCAGGCCCTTTTCGCCTCTCTGTGAATGCTCTCTTCCGCTCATCCATTTTTACCACCCTGTACCATTATAACACATCAAATGAAGATAAAATCTGTCAATTTCAATCAATCGGTATGTTTATGGTGTCGGGACTTATTTTTATGTAACGGATATATTTCACACTGACCATCAGGCTGTTTGCGTCATCCTCTGTTGATTCATCTAAGACGCCATCAGCAGAGCCTTCCTCTGATGCTCTAAATCTGAAGACTCTTTCCACAGGCTCAGTACTTTCTGCCTCAAGCTTAAATTCCTCCTCATTGATCTGCTCCAGCTGTTCTTCTCCTCTGAACAGGCCAATGACAGGAATGCCCCTGCTGGAAACTGATATGCAGAGATCCTCGCTATTTCGATACACATTGTTTATGATCAGATCCTCTGAGACCCGCATATCCTTTGTACCTGTACTCACAACCACCGCTTTATCGATGGTCTTCATTGTTTCCTCTCGTATGTTTTTGATCTGCAATGTTTTAAAATCCTTTGGCAATGCATCACTCCTGCCTGTGAATGTTATATTTCCGCCTGAAGCACTCTGCCCTCCGGAGAATTGCATCACTTCACCTTCATCCGATACAATGTCATAAACTAAATGAGGTATTTCCATGCTGCCTTCAGCGGTCCCTGGGTTATATCTCTCCAGAGCTTCATCTGACTGAGGAATAATTCTCCCTTTTATCATTGAACTCATAACAGATGCGGTGAATTCATCAAAAACGACTCTGCAGTCTCCAAGAACTGCTTCAGCATTCAGCATCAATTTAGCTGTCCTTTCCATAGCCCTGTCCCTGTCAAGGGTGAAGCTGACAGACTGAATCTCGGGTTCGCCATTTACCATCATCTGTATATCAAATCTCAGCCATTTTTCATAAAACATAATGGGCTCCATAGTATCGATAAAGGTCATGGTCTGGTCATCTACAATTATTCCTTCACCACTGGTATAGTGATATCCCATTGGCTTAAGTCCATGGATGCTGAACCAGGGCAAGCCTGCCTGTATGATTTCCTCCAGCTTCCCACTGCTTGTCTGCAGCTTATAGAATACTAAAAGTTCATTATCATCAAACATGATGCCATCTATCGTCACTGATGCTCCGTTGCTGAAGGAACAGGACTTGCCTATTTCCTGGCCTCTACCCTCTTCATTGAGCTTATTGAGCGCTCCAATGGTGATTTGGTCGTAGCCGGCAAATCTTTTGCCATAATACGCGATCACATCAAAATTATAAGTGAAGATGAGAACTGTGATCAGAATTGCCGCAACAGGTCTGTAGCTTATTCTCTTTTTCTTACCCTGCAAAGCCTGTTTCAGCAGACTCTCCATTTCCGCAGGCGTTTCGATCCTTTCAAACTCAGCCTTTTTATTTCGCAGTGCTTTTTCTATATCATTCACGCTCATCACCTCCGAATAGTTCCTTAAGCTTTGCCATTGCGTTAAATATCCTGGATTTTACTGTCCCGACAGGCACTCCCGTCACCTGGGCTATCGTATCATAATCCATATCCATGAAAAACCTGAGCTTGATAGCCTCCTGATGTACGTCGCTCAAGCGGTTCAGGCAAACAAGGATGTCCTGTCTGTCCTCTCCGGCCGAAAAGTTCTCATTATATGGTTCCTCATGAGTGTTTTTGAGTGCAATGACCCTGCTCTTTTTTCGCAGCGTCGCTTTGCACAGGTTTACAAGAATGGTCTTGCTCCAGGAGTAAAACGCATCGATATTTCTGAGTTTTCTTATATTCTCGAATAGTTTGACAGTCATATCCTGCAAGGAATCCATTGCGTCATCCCTGTTGCCGGTGTATGTATAGGCAAGGCGGTAATATTCATCCTTCCTGGCCATGACAAGCGCAACCAGCGCATCCTTGTCACCTGACCGCGCCTGCTTCAGCAGTACTTCTGTGTCCATCCGCTCCCCCCTCATACATATAAGAGTGTTTACGCAAACAAAAAGTTCATTTAATTTTATCAAAATACCAGCTCGTCTGCCATTGTAACAATTCAGCGTCCCTATGAATATTATGAAGATAGCGAATAAATAGAGGTACAATATAGTGATTATTCATGTTGTCAGCTCCGGACAGTCGCTGTGGACGATTGCCAACTTCTATCGTGTTTCAACGAGAAGTATAATAGATACTAATGATTTGACATACCCAAACCAACTGGTTATCGGGCAGGCGCTTGTAATACCTACAGAGGATACCTACCACACCGTCAGCGCAGGAGAGTCCCTTTGGAGTATTTCACAAACCTACGGAGTGACTCTTCAGTCGATTCTGCAGCGTAATCAGATCGCTGACCCCAACAGGATCGCGCCCGGAGATGTACTATATATTCCTGCGCCACGGCATAGAGTGCAGCCTGGAGAAACGCTGTTCCAGATAGCTCAAAGATACAATGTTTCTCTTCAAACACTTACGACCATAAATAACATTACAAATCCGAACCTGATTTACCCCGGCAATGAGCTAATGATCCCTATCAAACAAAGGCGAGTGATAGATGTCAACGGATTCATATATATTCTTGGTCAGCGGGCTGCTCCTATAATCAGAAGTGTCGGCCGCAACCTGACATATGCATCCCCCTTTGCTTACAGGATCAGGGAAGACGGGTCCATGGAATCCATAGACGATCTTCCCGCCATAAATGCCGCATATGCTGAAAGAGCTGTCCCAATGATGTCCATTAATAATTTTACTTCGACCGAACTTGGAGAAAACGTCGCCCATGCTGTCCTTAGCAGTTTGGAAGTATCAAACCGGCTGATTGACAATATACTCGCGGTGATGGATCAAAAGGGCTATATGGGATTAAATGTAGATTTTGAAAACGTTCTTCCGGAAGACAGAGAAAATTATAACAGGTTCATCCAGCTTACAGTTGATCGTCTGCATCCGAAAGGATATTTCGTATCAAGCTCACTGGCTCCGAAAGTAAACGCCGAGCAGTCCGGGC
The DNA here is from genome assembly GCA_023412665.1 of Bacillota bacterium. Lineage (GTDB taxonomy): Bacteria > Bacillota > Clostridia > Acetivibrionales > DTU013 > DTU013. The sequence goes on along the minus strand of JAEZCA010000068.1, from coordinate 100,770 downwards.
TGTTGTATACTGCCCATGACTACCCCGCCCATGGCAGGATAATGGACTTTGTCGTTCTAATGACCTATGAATGGGGTTATCGCAAGGGTCCGCCGCGCGCTATTTCTCCACTCAATGAAATAAAGCGTGTACTTGATTACGCAGTTTCAGTAATGCCAAGATATAAGATATTCATGGGCTTCCAGATCTACGCCCGGGATTGGCTGCTGCCCCATGTCCAGGGTCAGGAGGCTGAAACCTTCAGCAATAAGGAAGCCAGAGACAGGGCGATCAGATATGGTGCCAATATACAATATGATCCGGTTGCCGCATCACCCTTTTACCGTTATTGGGATGAACAGGGCCGTCAGCATGCAGTGTGGTTCGAGGATGCCAGAAGCGCTCAGGCGAAGTTCGATACAGCTAAAGCGTATAACCTTGGCGGTATAAGCTATTGGGCATTGGGGTACCCATACCCCGAAAACTGGGTATTACTTGAGGATAACTTCATTACTAGAAAACTGCTGTAAGCGGATACCTCCTTGATATGTTCACTGTTCAGGGCTTGCAGAACCTGACCGGAACCGCGTGCTTTTACCTGGCCTGACTCTTGAACTTTGATGGAGATATCCCCATGTGTTTGCTGAACAGTCGGGAAAAATAATTCGTATCATTGAAGCCTGCTCCGACTAATAAAAATCTGACCGTACAGGTCTGTTTTAGGAACTGTACGGTCAGATTTATCACAATTTATGTTACTGATCCTGTCATTACTTAAGCGGCATTTTCGCTTTATCTCTGAAGCCTCCAATAAGGATGACAATAAAGTCGATGAGCCATCCAAAACCGCAGAGTCCAGCAGTTAGAAGCCATATGATGCCTGTGCCGATCTTGCCCACATAAAATCTGTGTACTCCCAGACCCCCCAGGAAGAAGCACAACAGTGCTGTAACAAGCTTGCTCTTATATGGGTAGTTGGCTCCTCCGACTGTGTTTGTATTAGTATTGTTATTTGCATTGTTAATAATAATATTTGGGCTCGCATTTCTGACAGCAGCAGCCTCATCTTTTGCATCCCTGATCACATTACCCACATCGGCCTTGCAATACATTTTGCCATTTGCCTCAACAAGACAGTCACTGCAGAACAGCTTGCCACAGTAAACACATGCACCCTCTGCTTCTCTCTCAGGATGGTTATTACACCTCAATACGACCACCTCCAATATTAGATAAACCAATTATATAACATATCGTTTGTGTCTACAATCCATTATTGGTATGATAACACATCAGTTCGAATAGAATGTTTAGATTTCTACGGTCCGATTCATCCCCAAGCTCTTCGCAAAGCTTCCCTGATTCATCAGCAGCACTGGCTGTAGAGGTGGGGTGGGGGCCCATTATTCACCGAGTTATAACACATATACGTATGCCGGAGTGCCATCCTTGACATATATATGCTGACGGTGATAAACTGAAAAAAATTTAAGAAAAGGAATAGTGCAACAATGCTGTTAAGTAAACTATTGGGTGACAGGTTCAAAGAGAAGCCGGCTGATGCAACACTGGCAAGCCATATATTCCTCCTTCGCGGCGGATATATCAGGCAGGTGTCCAACGGTATCTACTCGATGCTTTTGCCTGCAAAAAGGATAGCCTCCAAAATAGAGAAGATCATACGGGAGGAAATGGACAGAATAGACGGGCAGGAGGTCCTGTTCCCGGTAGTGCTGCCTTCAGAGCTCTGGGAGGAATCAGGCCGATATGGCAGTGTAGGAGGCGAGCTTGTCAGATTCAAGGACAGGACCGGCCACAGCATGCTGCTGGGTATGACCCATGAAGAGGCTGCGGTCCATTTAGCCAGAAGCGAGGCAAGATCCTGGACAAAATATCCGTTCATGATCTACCAACTCCAGACAAAGTTCAGAGATGAGCCAAGATCAAGGGGCGGTCTGATACGGGTCCGGGAATTTACAATGAAGGACGCCTATTCCTTCCATACTACACAGGAGGACCTGGAGCAATATTATCAGAGGGCGCTGGAAGCTTATCATAGGATCTTTGAACGAACCGGCCTTCCTCAGGTGGTGTCGGTGGGTTCCGACAGCGGCATGATGGGCGGAAAGGTCTCTCATGAGTTCATGCTGCTGACTGAAGCAGGAGAAGATACGATCGTTGTTTGTGAACAATGTGATTACAAGGCCAATGCAGAAGTTGCCGTTTCTCAGGTCAGTCATGAGTCCTCGGCAGAACAGCCTCTTGAAGAGGTTTTCACTCCGGATATCAAAGACATTGAATCATTGGCCGGTTTCTTAGGCACCACTGCTGACAAAACGATGAAAGCTACTGTTTTTGCAGTTAAGGGCAGCAATAAGCCTCTGGTCGTATTTGTTCGCGGCGACCTACAGGTCAATGAAGCCAAGCTGAGAAATACAGTCGGAGCAGAAGTTTTTCCGCTAACAGATTATGATAACATTGATCTGTGCTTTGGTTTTATCGGTGCAATCGGACTTAGCACAGAAAAAGCCAATATCCTCTATGACGTTTCATTGGAAAACGAAAACAACCTTGTCGGAGGGGCCAACAAGCCAGATCATCATATAAAAGGTATAAGCATGTCAAGAGACATAAAACCGGACAAATATGTCGATGTTTCCAGAGTAAATGACGGAGACATCTGTGCAAAATGCGGCGGAAGGCTGAAACTGAGCCGCGGCATCGAGGTGGGCAATATATTCCAGCTCGGCACCAAGTACACAGAAAGCATGGCTATGACTTATACAGATGCAGACGGTAAACAAAAAATACCTGTAATGGGCTGCTACGGCATAGGGGTGGGAAGGCTCCTTGCCAGTATCATAGAAGCCAGCCATGATGATTACGGACCGATTTGGCCGATGTCGGTGGCTCCCTGGCAGATTCATATCTGTGTCCTGAACAGTACGAATGAGGAAGTGCGTCAGACCGGTTTCAGACTGTATGAAGAACTGGGCCGTAAATATGAAGTGCTGCTAGATGATCGCAATGCAGCCGCAGGCATCATGTTTGCCGACGCCGACCTCTTGGGTATCCCCCTCAGACTCATTGTAAGCAGCCGAAACCTCGAAAAAGGCGAGGTCGAAGTCACGACCCGTGATAAAAAAATAAAGAACTCCATTAAGCTTGAGGATGTCTATACTGCAGTTGAAAAAATAATACAATAGTATAAGCACATTCCCTTTTCTTGTTGTGCTTTTGCCCGGATACATGACATCCCGATATCTCAGGATTTATCATGTGAAAACCCGGGCAATTGTACAATTTTCGCAGTAAAGTGCAAAATACTTCCCAAAAACGGGACTTGCATGATACCGGCGGCTAGTACTCCAGGTTCTACCGGCTCCAGGGCAGTATCATGCTATAGCAAAAGCTCAGCATGTCAATTCTCCCCACATGTCATACAACAGCTCCAGTTCGTCCTCTAACTCCTGCTTTTGGGCGAACAACTCATTCAGCTTCTCAAAATCACTTGCTGATACTTCCATTTCTTCATTTAGCTTGCTCAGCTGCAATTCAGCCTCACTGATTCTCTCTTCACAGGCCTTTATTTCACCTGCTTTTTTGTCCGATAGAGTCCCGCTGCTTCGGCCGGCTCTATCTGGCCTGCTTCCTTCATTGGGAGCCTTGCGGCCGGCATCCGCCTTATTCTCTGATCCCTTTACCGCTGCTCGGTCAAGCTGGGCAGCTCTCTCCTTGCTTGAAGCCCTGGCCAGCCATTCACAATACTCGGCATAAGTGCCATCAAAGTCGGTTATGCTGCCATTCTTAAGCTCCCAGACTCGGGTCGTAAACTTATTTATGAAATACCTGTCATGGGAGACAAACAGTATGGTTCCGCCATAACCGGATAATGCCTCCTCTATCCATTCTCTGGACTGTATATCCAGATGGTTTGTGGGCTCATCCATGATAAGCAGATTAATATCCTGCTGCATCAGCAGACATAGCTTTAGTCTACTCTTCTCACCTCCTGACAGGTTCCCTGTCGTCTTTTGTACATCACTTCCTCTGAAATGGAACTGAGCCAATATTTTTCTAGCTCTCTCCTCATTGGTTTCCAGTGAGTACCTGACTGTTTCCAGCACAGTGGCAATGCTGTTTTCAAAGCTAACGACCTGCGGGAGGTAAGCCGGCTTTATGCTGTTTCCGACTTTCGCACAGCCCCGGTCCGGTTTTTCCTCTCCTGTCAGTATCTTTATGAGTGTTGACTTCCCGCACCCATTGGCTCCTATCAATGCGATCCTGTCATTTCTGCGGATAATCAGGTCGATGCCGCTAAGCAAAGTCCTGTTGCCGTAAGCCTTATATATATCCTTGAAAACTACGGTATCTTCACTTGTATGTCCGTTCTCCTTAAAGCCGACAGAAATTTTTTTAATTGCAGCAGGCTTCTCGATCCTCTCCATCCGCTCTATTCTTTTTTCTATTGCAAAAGCTCTTTTATGCATGGCACCGCTGTCTGCATTCCTCGCCCATTCGTGTATCCTTTTTGCTGCAGCTTCCAGCTGATCTATCTTCCTTTTCTGCTGTTCATAATCTTCAAGCTGTTTGTTGAAGCGGCGTACCTTTTCCTCAGCATAAAAGCTATAATTGCCTTGGTAATAGCTCAGCCCATTTAAATCCAGCTCGATGATCGATGTTATTGCATTATCAAGAAAGCACCTGTCATGGGAAACTACAATGACTGTCCCGGCAAATTCACCAAGGAATTCCTCGACCCATTGTATCGCTCCGAGATCAAGGTGGTTCGTCGGCTCATCGAGCAGAAGAATGTCTGCATCCTTTAGAAGGATCCGCGCAAGGTTCACCCTGGTCTGCTCACCACCGCTCAAAACAACAAACTGCTTCTCACGCATTTGCCCATCTATTCTCATTCCTTTACAAACCCTGTCTATCCTGCTCTCGATCTCATAGCCGCCCTTGGCTTCATAAAGGGTCTGCAGCCTGCCGTACCGGGATATTAGTTTCTCATCCTCAACACATTCAGCTATCCTGCTTTCAAGGCTCCTCATCTCATTATATATTTCAGAAATATCGTCAAATGCGCTATGCAGAACATTTTCTACAGTGGCTCCATCCCCAAATACCGGGATCTGCTCAAGTATTTCCACTCTTGCACCTGATGCCCTGATGACGCTGCCGCTCTCATACCCCTCGGTGCCGGCAATTATCTTCAGCAGCGTTGATTTGCCCGACCCATTCCTGCCCGTGAGTCCTACTCTATCTCCCCTGTTTATCTCAAATGAAATACCCTTTATAACATGGTTGCTCCCATAATATTTATTTAAGTCCTTTACTGCTATATCTATCATATCTTCTCCTTTCATGCCCGGGCTGCAAACTTATTGAGAGGCTGTCATGTCCGGCAGTATAACTGCATAAACAGACCCGTGCCCTCGTATGCCAAACTAAAAACCGAGTCGGCGGAAGGTTTTCCGTGACCCGGGCTGTTTACGCTCTCATATGCAGGAAAAATATGTGGAGACCGCTGATTCTAAGATTTCCGGAGAAATACCGAGCACCTCCGGAACAGACATCAGAATAAAAAAGCCCGGGCTGAACGATCACCCAGGCATATGTCTTAATTTTATTCAGGTAAACGATGATCCACCAGCTCGCTGATCACAAATATTCATTTTTGGACATAGTACCCCCTTTGACAGCATAAAATGCTGAAATATGAGCAACATAACAGTCCAATCTTTCAAGAATATTGTGGTCACCTGATGTATTCACCGTTTCACCTCCTTTATCAGTAAAATTGTAGCACCTATTCATAATTATTTCAATATCAATTTTCCCACATTTTTTCATTACATACCAGGCTGCAGTAAAATATAGCTTCTTGACAAATAATATATTTTGACCTAAACTATTTATTGTTTACTGAATTACTAAATTACTAATTTACTAAATATAAAAAAGTTAGGGAGAAATAAAAATGAAAATTCCAACCGAATTAAAACATAAGCCTGTCATCGTTACGGAAAATTATGAGAACATAGACGGCAGGAACGCATACGACAGTGAAGCAAAGGGCCTCTCACTCGGTCTGGCCCAGTGGAATGACAGGGGCAGGGTGGATATATCCGCCAAGGTCTGGCGGTATACAGGAGAAAAGTGGTCAAGGCAATCAGAAGAGCTCCCTCTTCACAGAGTACTGGACCTGTCCATACTGGTATGCCGGACAATGCTGTATTTCAGGGAAGAGGCCTATAGACATGAGAATTCATATGACCCGGAAAAGCCGGTGATCGACCGTGTCGGGCTTCAAGGCGACGCTATGACTGTTGCAGTGTGCACAGGCAATGAAAAAATCAACGAAGATATCAAGTTATTCAGCCAGGCCTTAAGCAACGACAGTGAGCTTATAGGTGAACGCCTCAGCACGCTGTCAAGAATACTGAAGGAAATGGGGTATTGACATTGGATAAAGCAAGAAAAAAAGAACTTACTGACCAATATAAACAGATGAAAAAGCCAATGGGCATCTTTATAATACGCTGTAACGTAAATAATAAATGTTATATTCAAGCCACTCCGGATCTGAAGGGTGTTATGAACGGCGCACTCGTCAGGCTTCAGGGCAACTTCCACCCGTACAAGGAGCTGCTGAAGGAGTGGAATGAGTATGGAGCTGACAATTTCACCATGGAAATACTCGAGGAGCTCGAATATGACGAGGATGAGTCCAAAACCGACTATTCGGAGGAGCTGGACTTACTAAGAATGATCTGGGAAGAAAAGCTCGCAAAGCAAAACCTCGTACTTTATAAAAAGCACATTTAAAGCAGCTTGATAGCCTGCCGTATTCATACTCGCAGGCACCGGACCCATGCTTATTATTTGCAGAAAAGGGGTTGGATTGATGATATCAGATTATTTGTTAATTGCACTTGCACTTATAAACCTTGTGGGCTTTGTCGTTGTCGCCGCTGATAAATACAAGGCCCGCAGAAAACAATGGCGTATCCCCGAAGCAACAATATTCCTGATCGCAGCGATAGGCGGCAGCATCGGAGTTTATTCGGGCATGCTCATATTCCGGCACAAAACCAGGCACTGGTCTTTCATGGCCGGCATTCCGTTAATATTTATTATCCAGATCATTATTGCCTATTTGGTTTATACTGTGATCATTTGATTTTTCATGCGTACATCCGTTGCTATAACGCTTCGTTACAAGTGGAACCGCTTGATCAGCTCATCCTTATACTTCTTGTCCCCGAATATAAACATTCCGATCACTGTAAGAAATGAATAAAATGCTGAAAAAATGCTGGGCCATATCGCGGTAACAAGTCCGACGGCGCAGAATATGACCGGCAGAAAGCCCATAATGACCATCACTGTCTGATATACTGCGTATTCACGCCATTTGAGCCGCTTTAGCAATATTACGAAGGTGATGAACAATGTGGATGCAATGAAGAGAAACGGCGTCACATAGGTCAAGCCCCATCCCTTCGTTCTGGTGGCCAGTTCAAGAGAATAAACATATATGGCAGTAGCTATAGTGCTTATCACAATGATCTGCCCAAGCTTTCTCTTTGTAAATATCGGATATGCAACAGTTATCCAGATATACAGCAGGGTGCCGGCCACATATGCGGACCATAATACTCCTGTGTATGTCAGGATATTGATCAGTAGGCAGGTGGAGGCTATGACCACCGATATGAACATGAATAGTCTCAGAACGAAATTATATTTATTGGCTGTCTCGGCTGCTGCTGCAGGATATTTTGAGTTTTCTGCCTTGGGTACACTGCCGGTTTCACCCGCATTACCATCGGACTCCAGCTCCGCTGCCCCTTCAGGATTGTCGTTATCAGCTGTCTGTTTCAGCTCTACATGCTGCGAGTCTGAAGGTCCTTCGCCTCCGGCGAGTACATTAGAGCACAACGGGCATTTTCTCAAATCCATATCAACTTTTACCTTGCATTTTTCACAATACTTCATATAAGCACCTAATTAGTTTCTATAGTTACATCTATTCCTTTATCAGCTAGAAATCTAAAGAAAAATCTTTCAATATCATTCTCATGCATAACCTTCGTAAATGACACAATCATAGTGTCGCCAAATGAACAGACAGTACTGCTCAAAAGGTTCGTCACAGGAGGTCCGAGAAGGAATTCGAACCGTTCGATATATTCTTTCATTGGTTCGGGTACACTTATACTCCCAAGATTGGATAAGGAGCATGTGAACAGCTTCTCACCAAAGGCATTATAGGCCGTCCTCAATACGACATTTTTCAATGCCAGCGGTGCGATCCGCATAAAAATGTTTCTCTCGGCATTCACATTGGCACTGATTTTCTCAATAAGGTTCGCATGTTTAAGCTCATCCTTCATCGTTTGCGTCACCTGTTCCAATATGCTTTCAAAAGACCGGTCTTCCTCTGAAAATTCTATACCGACATTGACATACGACGAGAAATTCCTGACCGTCCTGGATGGGAAATAGTTTCTCAAGTTAACAGGTATCGATATTTTGACAGGTAAAGTGTATATTTTGCTGTTGAGCTGCGTACGGTAAATGGAATATATTATAAGGGCTGCTATATACCCTGTAACTGTTGTATTGTTTTCTTTGGCAAGTTTCCTGAAGCTTTCCGTCGACAAGATCCCGTGTACTATTCCGAGATTTTCCGGAGATACCTTTGTACCTCGGACACGGTATGCCTTTTCTTCCTTCCATTTGCTTTTTATCTTTGAATCATAATACTTACCGAAGCTGTCCTCGGTTTCACTTATGGACGGGTAAGCTTCACAGTCAAGTATTCCTTCGTCCGAAAACAGTCCGTGACCTTTAAGCGTCAGATACTGGGCGGTCAAGGTTTTGAGGAAAACCATTGCACCTGTCCCGTCTGTCAGCGCATGAAATACCTCCAGACTGATCCTTTTTTTATAGTAGCTGACTCTGAACAAAAAGCCGTTATTTTCATCTGCCTCGACAGCACGGCATGGAGGAGCCTTTTCAAGTGTAACCGTTGGTATTTCATGATTTGCATCAAAGAAATACCAGAACAATCCACGCTTCATCTTCACAGCCAAGGTCGGAAACCTGGGTATTGTAATCGCAAGAGCTTCCTGAAGGATCTCCGGGTTCACATCCCTCTTGAGCTGGACAGCGACCCTGAACACACTGCCGCTTCCTGGGCCGCTGATGGCAGGGTATATCTTTGCTGCATTGTCCAGCTTGTACCAATTGCTCTCATTCTTATATGTCTTGGACCTTAAAGCCATTCATTTCACCTCGGAATGTATCTTCTATCATTTTAGCATAATATGATGACTCGTTATACATTTAGAGGTACGAAAATTTTAACTTTATGTTTGATAATAATGAAACTTATTATTCTGATCCCGCTGGGCTGCAATCAATCTTTATTAAGGATCGAAAGCAGCTCTTCGAGCATGTCCTCGGTGAATCCTCCTGCACAATACATCAAAAACTGCCTGATGGGAGTTTCGATGAGCATCAGTTCTCCCGCGGATCCGCTGTCTTTTTGTGTGTCTTCTGAATGAGACTCACCGAATGCTTGTTTAAGTATGGGCATGAAGTATTCTCTGCCCTCTGGGACCGCCATAACTTCACTCACTGTAGAATTGCGGGTAAATATTTTCCTCTTGGGTTTTACGGGTTTCAGCTGAACAGGTACTTCAAGCCGGATATCTCGTGAGGAACTGCCTGCAAGTATCCTGAATTCCCCCTCTTCGACGACCCAATCCTTCTTCTCTGCGCTGTAATAAGCAAATGCCCTCTTTCCAAGTCTGAAGCTGACAGTCTTTTCCTCCCCAGGCATAAGCTCAACCTTCTCAAAGCCTTTCAATTCCTTCCTCGGACGCAGGACCTCGCTTTCTGTATCAGAAACATACAGCTGAACCACTTCTCTGCCTGCAACGCTGCCCGTATTCTTAACTGTGACATTCACCTGCAGCTCATCATCCTCATTGATAGCTTCCTTATCAACTGAGATACCAGTATATTCAAAACTCGTATATGACAATCCATGTCCAAATGGGAAAAGTGGCTCTACCTCAGCTGCATCATAGTATCTGTAGCCGACAAATATCCCCTCTCTATATTCGACCTTGCTTTTATCACCAGGGAAGTTTAAATATGACGGGTTATCACTCAGCTTCTTAGGAAAGGTCTCAGCCAGCCTTCCTGAAGGGTTCACATCACCGAACAGTATATCTGCTGCTGCTCCGCCTGATGCCTGGCCTCCGAGATACATCTCAAGTACCGCTTTGACCTGTCCGATCCAGGGCATCTCAATGGGTGAACCGTTGCTCAGGACAACCACGGTATTTTTTTGAACCTTTGCTATGGCTTCAATAAGTTTGTTGTGCCCCTCAGGCAGCCTCATGTGTCTCCTGTCGAAAAACTCTGACTCATATGCATCCGGAAGACCTGCAAATATTACAGCTGTATCTGCTTTAGCTGCCACTTCCACAGCCTCTTGTATGAGGGCCATATCAGGTACATCGCTCACGGAGTTGAAGGGCTTATTGTCAAATAATTTCTTGCCTCCGTCGATTTTATAACCAGCAGCATAGAGAATAGCCGCATCCGGTCCTGCTGACCTGACCATCTCATCATATGCGTTGTCAATCTTAACCGGGTTTACATGGGAGCTTCCTCCGCCCTGATACCTCGGAGTCTTGGCAAATGCTCCGATTACGGCTATCCTTGAGGTTTTCGGGAGAGGCAGGATGTTATCCTCATTCTTCAATAAAACGGAACATTCTCCCGCAACTTTTCTAGTGAGACTATGATGCTCCTGCATATCACACCGGAAGTCTGTCTTCAGATTGTCCGCTGCTTTGAAAATGATCCTGAGAAGTCTTTCCACAGCGCTATCCAGCACACTTTCGGCCAGTTCTCCGGATTTCACTGCCTTGATTATTTTTTTATCTCCCTCTCCGCCGCTTCCGGGCATCTCCAGTTCAAGTCCAGCGTACAGTCCGTCAGCTCTCTCGTTTACAGCACCCCAATCGGACATGACGATGCCATCATGGCCCCACTCCTCTTTAAGGATGTCCGTCAGGACATATTTATTTTCCGAGCAGTAGGTCCCGTTGATTTTGTTATATGCACACATCACCGTCCAGGGCTGTGATTGCCTGACCGCTCCTTCAAAGCTGGCCAGATATATCTCTCTGAGTGTCCTCTCATCTATCACTGCATCAGTCAGCACTCTTCTTGTTTCCTGGTTGTTGGCGGCATAATGCTTTAGTGAGGTGCCTACTCCCTGGCTCTGGACCCCCTTTATATGAGATGCTGCTATCTCCGATGAAAGATACGGATCCTCGGAAAAATATTCAAAATTTCTCCCGCACAGCGGTGAACGCTTTATATTAGCTGCCGGTCCCAGCAGGATCGAGACCTGTTCCTTCAGACACTCCTGTCCAAGAGCAGTCCCCACCTTCTCCAGGAGGTTCCTGTCCCATGAGCAGGCAAGCGCTGCACCCGAAGGAAAACAGGTTGCCGGTATGCTTGTATCCAGATCCAGAGCGTTGGTAGCGAGCTTCCTCAAGCCATGAGGGCCGTCAGTCATCAAAACAGACGGTATCCCAAGCCTTTCCACGTCCTTTGTATGCCAGAAATCCAATCCTGAACAGAGGCCCGCCTTCTCCTCCAATGTCATTTTCGATATAATTTCCTTTATGTTCCTTTGCATTTGTCTCCAACTCCATCATTATTTTTTATATAATATATTTGCATTTATTTGTACCAAATAACTCCCGAAACATACCAACAATCAATGATATCAGTATGCAAAAAGGGCGCCTTATTCAGACGTCCCGGTGTTCAAACTTATGAAAGCTCTCGCTGTTAAATCATATTCACATTCTTCTTATTTATCTCAAAGGTACCTGCATCTTCAAAGGTAGGGACAGTCTTGCCGAGACTGAGATCATTAAGCCTCTTGATTGCAAGCTCGCCCCATATTTTAGGTCTCTGTATTATCATTGAATGAAGCTTGCCGGCTTTCAAAAGCCTGATGCCTCCATCGTTCTTGTCAAAGCCTACGATCTTGCCGCTATATGGTACCATTTGCAGAACATTTTCCATTATCTCAGCACCAAAGTAATCAAAATAAACAATACCGTCGATATTCGTATCATTCTTCAACGCCTGTGTCATTGCATCGATTCTCGGGGGCACATCTCCGTTGTCAGATTCTATACCTACTACTTCAATACCCGGGTAATTTTCAATGGCCTTTCTGAATCCGTTTAGCCTTGCTATCATATTCTCAGTGGTAGATGTAGTGATCGATATGTATACCCTTCCTTTGCCGTTCAGGCACTTGACTGTGGACTCACCTATGTGCATCCCGGCAGCGAAGTTGTCCGTTCCTATAAATTCACTTACACCGCAATTGGGAAGATCATTGTCGAAGGTCACGACATTTATGCCATTGGAGACAGCCTTTTTAATAGCTTCGGTGACTTCCGGCGCGCTGATCGGGTTGATTGCTATACCGTCGACCTTCTTCTGAATGCATTCCTCAATAAGACTCGCCTGCAACAGCCTGTCCCATGCCGCGGGTATCACATGGATAACATCGACATCGAGCTTGCTTCCTATTTCATCGGCCCCCTTGAAGGTATCATTGAAGAAGTCCATTTCCTGGGGAACCACGAGCGCAAAGGTCTTTCTTACCTTTTGCGTCCTGGTAAATTCGTACCGACCCAATTTTCTATCAATGCCGTCAACGATTTCTTTAAGATTTGATGACATTTCCAGCAATACGTCAGCAGCATTGCTTTGCGAATACATCAGGGACATTATTTCCTGTGACGATGCGGCTGTTTCTGCAGCTACGGCAGAAATGTTTTCAATGGAACCTGCCAGGCTTGTTTTAAAGCTTTCGAGCTGTACAATCCCGTTTTTAACGGTGTTGAGCTGCAAGAACAGCTCCTCTGATGCATTCTCTATTCCAGTAAAGGCATCGTTTGTTTTGTGCACAGCATCAATTTGATACAGGATGGCCTGGGTTACTGCATTTATCTTCTCCGTAGTACTGTCCACCTGGGTCTGTACATTTTTAACTGTCGCTACTATGTTCATTGCAGCATTGAGACTTTTCTGCGCCAGCTTCTTTATCTCGCCTGCGACTACTGCAAAGCCCTTTCCTGCCTCACCGGCCTTGGCGGCTTCAATTGTGGCGTTGAGTGAAAGAAGGTTCGTCTGGCTGGCTATCGATGTAATAAGCTCTGTGATTTTGGAAATATCCCGGGCCATTACGTAAAGTCCTTCGATACTTTTATTTATCTCAGCTATATTCGCTTCGGTCAGCTTGCTTTTATCAAGCAGCTCTCCTATTGATTTTTTTCCAGAATCGGTCATTTCCTTTACGATTTCCGCCCTGGCTGACATAAGCTCTGTAGATCCGGATACTGTGCCTACCTGCTCGACCAGTTCAGTTGTCAGCTTATAGCACGCCTCGGTATCCTCAGCCTGCTTGATGGCACCTTCGGTAACTGCTTTTGTTGACTTGGAAATATCCTTTGAATTCTTGGCTGACTCCTCAAAAGTATCGGAGACCGTATCGATCATATGCCTGACTTCAACAAAGGATGAGTAAACCTCCGAAACCAGATCATTGAATCCTTTTGTGATATTACATGAAATATCGGATAATCCTTTAAGCTCACTCATGCATCTTTCATTTGCATCTACCGTCAGGTCACCTTTCTCTACCTTCTTCATTCTGCCCAATAAATTTTTCAGGCCTTTATGAAACATGCTGATGATCAAATTCATGACAATACCTGCAAGAACGCACAATACAATCAGAATTGTCATTGACATTTGCGGAGTGATTGACGAGTCCTTTGATAAAATAAGAATGACAACAGCAGGAATAATAACCAGTACTACTAGTACAGCATTGATGAGAACTCTTAATGTGAGCTTTTTCATCGACAAGACACCCCTTCTTACGTATTGTGCCTGTAACCCTAAAAATCTTTTAATTTACTCAATACCGACAAATTAGTACACCATTTTTTGCTTTTTATTTAATTATAGAACATTTGGGTAAATAAAACAATAAAATACTTCTTGTCATCGCCTGCCGACCGTAGCAGAATCATTCTATTTTGCATTAATGATAAATTCGACCCATCCCTTGCAAGTTCCTGCCGCACTGATATAATTTTAGAGAGGCAAAAGATGAACTAAAATATTATAGCAATAGCTATATGCATAAATGAGGCGAATAATATGAAATTGCTGTTGTTATCAGATTCCCACGGCCATACTGACAGGGTACTTTCGGTGACAGACAGACACAAGGATATCGCATGCGTTGTCCATCTCGGCGACTATGCCAGAGATATAAAGGCAGTGAATGAGGTCTATCCCGCACTGATCACAGAGGCAGTTAAGGGAAACAATGATAATTCGTCGGAATATCCAATGGAAAAAATAATACTGTTTGCCGGTGTTAAAATTCTGATAACCCATGGTCATACCTATAACGTCGGACGTGAGCTGTCATCCCTCATTTCACGGGCTCACAGGGAGAATGCCCGTATCGCTGCATTCGGTCATACACATATTCCCTTTGTAGAAGAAAAAGACAGCATTTATCTCATCAATCCAGGCTGCCTGCTCAGACCCAGATCCTTGAGAGGACCGACATACTCCATACTCGAGCTGACACCCTCCGGATTTCACGCCAACATTTTTTCTTATTAAATAAGTAGATAATTGGTATCCTATACTGTAGGCATATATCTCAAACGAAGCTTATCGCCCTTCTTTCTCCCATCAAGTATAATGACAAGAAAGGGAAGGGATTTAAGAATCACCTTCTAAAACCCTTCTCCTGCTCATTCTGAAGTGTTATTCAACTTTCAGCATTATTCTTTGATTTTTAAAGTATTCAACACTTCCTGTACTTTACTTGCTCCCTCTTCATCATCTGCTAAATAAGCACCCTGTACAATGTACAAATGATATGCGTCATAATAGTAAAAATTCTCCTGCCTCTGAATCAGACCTGCAGTCAATTCAGCATCCATAGTATATGCTGCTCCCTCGAGGCCTGCCAGCGTTGCTTCTTGAACCTCAGAGAATACAGCCTCTGGAATTTCCTCCTCTAATGATGCCATAACCTCTTGTGCATACTCCTTAGGATCAATAGGGTCGAAAGTAACAATGTCTGATACCGCAATTAAATTTATCTCATTACTTGCACTGAACGTCTCTTCTGTGTTCTCATCAATTTCCCATTCTTCAGGCAAATCAAGTGTGAACGTCACTTCCTCAACTACATCCCCCGACAGGTTTTCACCAGGATCATCTGTCCCTTCATCGAGATCAATTGTCTCATCCTCTTCATCCAATGAGGCCTCCAGATCCTCCAGTGCTTTTTCGAGATCCTCCATTGATGCTTCTTCAGAATCTTGCCCGCCGCCACATGCTGTCAGCGCCATTAACGCCAGACAGCAAGCTATAAGTATTGCCACAAATCTTTTTTTCATATATTGCCTCCAATACTAAATATATTTATCTTGTTAATTTACCAATACTCTTGGTATTCGTCCATAGACTATATACAGTCTTTTTTCTCACATTTACAATATTCGAAAGAAGTTTTAAAATGTAGAAAATAGGTATCCTATTTGTTATAATCTCTTTAACATAGCAGTAAAAAAGGGAGAAATCACATGAGTGAAGCTGGAAGAAATATAAAAATATCCATCACCGGAGATCTGGGAAGCGGTAAGTCAACTGTTTGCAGATATCTTAAAGAAAATTACGGTTTAAATGTATATTCAATAGGCCAAATACAACGCTCTCTTGCTCAGAAGTATAACATGGATGTACTGGCTTTCAATAAGTATATGGAATCACATCCCGAGATAGATGAGGAAATAGACACCGAGCTTACTGAAATAGGTAAGCGTGATGAGAACATGGTCCTTGACTCGAGAATGGCCTGGCACTTTGTACCGTATTCCTTCAAGGTGTATCTGTCTGTGGATCCTGACGAAGCGGCACGCAGGGTCATGAATGACCAGAGAGGCAAGGTGGAGACATATATATGCCAGAAGGATGCCAAAGAATGTCTGATTGAACGTAAAAAAAGCGAAAACCTAAGATATATCAACAAATATGGCGTTGATTGCTCAAAGCCGGAGAATTATGATTTGATAATAGACGCAACAGCAATCACACCGGAACAGGTGGCTGAAATGATAATGGCAGCTGTCAGAACGGTATAAAATCGCACTTGCACAAATTGACACATATTTATGGAGCAGGGTATAAAACTGCTCCTGTTTTTTTGCCTGATTAAGATAATCTCTTCTCATTTTTAGCCCCGGTATGTCGGCCCTCTCCCGTTATTTTATTTCACCCTTGAGTTCCCAACGTATGGACCCCTTCATATTATGTACTATCTATTTATGTAAAATTGAAGGGTGGTTATATGGATTCTTTAAAGATTGGAGATT
Source organism: Bacillota bacterium (assembly GCA_023412665.1). Lineage (GTDB taxonomy): Bacteria > Bacillota > Clostridia > Acetivibrionales > DTU013 > DTU013. The sequence continues at coordinate 84,259 of JAEZCA010000068.1, read as the reverse complement.
ATGTCGCAAGAAAATCTTACGGCGGCGATATCAGCTTCCAGATTTCAGATATAATGGTCAGCAGGAACGGCCGAAGGATATTCCTCCTCAAGGGTATGCTGTACAGGATCATTGCGGACTCCGATGAATACGATCTGGAACAGAGAAGACCCGATGACGTTCAAAGAGAAATACAAAGCAGACTGTCGCAGGAAGGCATCCATCATATGGCCCGCAGTATGTCGCCCTTTCAGCTGACCAAGCAAGTCAGGGGCAGACCCGGCACAATACTTCATCTGGACTCCAGCTCTGACTTTTTGGAAATGTGCATGAATTACTACAGGGATGCAAAAATAAAAGCCTACGGACACGTTATTCCCGAAAGTGAACAGTCGGGAAGCGTAAGAACCTTACTGAACAGAACAAACGCCGATATATTGGTAGCCACCGGTCATGACGGTCTGAAAAAAAATGCGGTAAAGATGAATTCCCTCGATAGCTACAGAAATTCCCGGTATTTTATTCAAACCGCAGTTGAGGCCAGGAAGCATGAACCTGATTTAAACAAGCTATGCATCTTCTCCGGCGCATGCCAGTCATACTATGAAGGTATAATGGAAGCAGGCGCAAACTTTGCCAGCTCCCCCGGAAGGATACTTATTCACGCCCTTGATCCGGCAAAGGTAGGTGACAGGATAGCGCTGACAGATTCGAGAGTCTTCGTGACACCTGAAAAAATCGCCAGGCTGACTCAGTCAGGCGCTAAGGGTATCGGCGGACTGAAGACAAGGGGGCATTATATCATACAATAGACCGATATCGTTGCAGTAAATCAGCCAGAATATTCTCTGAAAAAAAAGATGGGAGCATCAGTGATATACTCACCAAGGCTCCCATTTCTATTTGTCTGATGCTAAAGCTGCAGATAGTTATATATGATTACTGCAGTTTCTCCTCTTTTTATGTTTCTCTTCGGCTGGAAATCAGCGCCATTACCCTTTACTATTCCAAGACCTGAGGCTATTGCAACATAACCATACAGATCCGGACTTATGCTTGCCTTGTCCTTGAAGCTGACGCTGAATATTCCTTTGATATCAGCGACCTTGTCAAACCTGAGGGCCCTGATAACAAATTTGACCGCTTCCTCCCTTGTCACAGAACTATCAGGCATCTTCTCAGCCTCTGTTATGATCCCCTCCCTGATCAGGTAGGCATACATTTCGTCTATATCCTTCTTTGAGCTTTTCTCAGTCAGAACAGGGCCATAATAGTTCAGTGTTTTTGAAAGATAAGAAAGAAAATCCTTCTGTGTTATTTCCTCTGACGGCCTGAATTCACTGCCATCCAAAGAGATTCCGAACTCTGCAAGCACGCTTATCTGCTTCTCGGCAAAATGTCCCTTGATATCTGTATAGCTGACCTTTGTCGCTTCCTTATATTCTTCACCGCTCCTGTATACGACATTTCCCGTGACTGCATCTATATACAACGGTTTTCCGGGCATCAGCATGTATACAAGCGCAGTTTTACCTGTGGTCTGGCCCTCTTTTGTTATCATAGGATTAACTTCTTCAGGGTACTCATACCTGTACTCCATACCAAGCCCGACTTTATCAAACAAGCTGTCAGTTGCAGCAGGCACCCCTATCACTTTATCAACTGAAGGGAATTCGGTTTCAAACCAGCTCAGATTAAAGCTGTTTATCTCACCGGTGAGGTTGTCATAATTGAAGCTTGCGCCGTTGTCCGGGAATGGCACACCGTTGACAAGCCTGGTATATTGGATGTTGTAATAGTTGGCAGGCATGGTTTTATCGGCCAGGTACTCCTCATTGGAAATCTTGTCATATTCCAACAGCTTATAATATTGCGGATAATATTTGGAAAGGAACGAGTCTGTGACTGCCTTTGCCTTTGTTATATCATTGATTGGCTGCTTCTTGTCGCTGTTGTCAGCCCTGTTTATATTGAAACTGGTTATCATGCTTGTTCTTGCATTAATCGATACACTTATATATTCATACTCAGGGTATTTCTCGTCCTTTGAGGGCTTTGTGAACTGCAGTGACCAGATGTATTCCTTGTTATCAGGCCAGTTTGTATTGAGGTAGTAGCTCCCAAGCTCATAATCATCGGTAATATTTAAAAATTCTGTTTTGCGGGCAAGCTCCTCGGCTTTTTTCTCATCCATCAGCTTACCGGCATCCTCGACTGCCTTCAGCTCTTCCGGATTGAGCCTTACTGCTCCTCCAGCGTCCTGCATCATTTCATTCTTTGTATTTGCAGCTTCGTATTCTTTTGCGCCCCTCAAATAGACTCTGGACGTCAAACGGTACCTTTCACCTGTAAAGGCATCAATAGTAAAATCACTGTTGTCATATATCGGAGCATATAGGGGGAATGTTTTTAGTACATCATCCTCCATTGAATAGCCGTATATCAATCTGAGCCCAAGCTTCTCAACATAAGCGGCCTCTGCTTTTTCAAGGCTTATGGCTCCCTTGGAGGAAGTGAACTGCAGGTCAGGAGACCAATTTCGGGAATACCCCTGTAAGTCGCCATTCTCGCGGTTGATAATAACACTGATCCTGTCATTGTAATATGGTATGCCGTCAACTATCCTGTAATAGCTGAAATAATAGCTGGAATCCATTATATTGTCCTGGTAATCGTCTTCATATCTTAGTTCCTTGGTAAGACCCGGAGCAATATGCTCTATGTACTCGTCCGCTTTGGCCTTTGCCTCCGCCCTGCTGAAAGATGGAAGTTTTTTGGTCTGCTTGTAATCGTTCGGCAGATACCTGCTGTAATTCAGTATCATGCCCTTATCATCAACAGAAGCATTGATACTGCTCATGTTCACAGTATCAATGCTGCGCCAGCTGAGATAATATATCTTTGTCGTCTCTGATGTGCTGATATTTGAGGTGAATTTATAGTCTTCGGGTATGGAGAATTTGGTTTTCACGATTTTTATCGCATTCTCCAGCTCTTTGTCCATTTCAGCGGCAAAGCCCTGCAATGGAATCAGTAGTGTAAAAATGAAGATAAATGACAGTAATGCGGCTATTTTCCTTTTCACGAGTACCACCCTTTTCATTAATTATTTATTGCCGTAAATAGCAATACCAAATATTAGACTGACCAAAAAGGAAAAGTGTTCCGACTTGTTTTTGATTTGGTAATATATTATCATCTTATCAAAGGAAAAGGGGTACAGGCTGAATGATAGAATTTACTATAGAAGAAAATGATATTGAGCTGGAATATTATGATCCCGATACAACACTGACAGAATTTGCCCAGTCGCTGGAAGCATACAGGACGTCACCGGAGGCTTCAGGGCTGAAAACCGAAGGCTGCAAAGGCTGCGGAGAATGCTGCAGCGACAATATCCCGGTACTCGGCCTTGATATTCCACGCTTGCTCAACGGACTCGATATCGGATTTGATGAGGCTGTAAAAACCATACTGACGCTGCCTGAAAAACCGGATATGGCATTCAGAAAAAAAGCTGTAAAAGAAATGACCAGGTCGGCTTCTATAACAGAGCTGGAAGCTGCCCTGCTTTTTGAATACAACAATGCCGAACCCATCATCATGGCTAAAAAGGCAGATATGCAGTGCTGCTTCCTGAACAGTAATCTATGCTCAGGCTATTCGATCCGCCCATACAGCTGCGGGCTTTATCTTTGCAATATGGGACAGCGGTTGTCGTATATACAGGAAATGATCATCCGCCAGGGCACCTGGCATGCATACAGCAGGCTTGGCTGGATCAGTGAGGCTGACATACCGCACAATCCATTCCTAACTGCAGACTCATATGACGAACTGCTTTTATCAAGCTTTGAGTTCAAGCTCGAAAATACACTGGAGCAGTTGTTCTTTTACTTTTAACAAACCCCCGGTTACTTTTCCACAAGCACAAGAATGCCTCCGGCCACTTCTCTTTCCTGACCCTTATAGGATGGCCTGCTGACAAGCCTGCCCTCCAGGAGCATTTCTGTTGAGGCTCCTCCATCAAGCATAGCAGCATCCACTGCACCAAGGCCAATGAGATAATCGGCCAGCTCCTTTCCGGTAAAGCCTGCGCTGTATCCAGGCTGTCTGCCGTCCACAGTCAGCAGGATAACTGTCCCGTCCTCCTTTATTCCTACTGCAGTCCTTGGGTCGTGATTAGTAAGAACACCTACCCACGGATCTCTCTCTCCAACCACAGAAATGCCATCCTTTACAAGCAGGCAGCCGCATTCGTACGCCTGTACATCCCTGGTCATATCAGGGCTGTGCGCCAGTTCTGCATGATTGCCCGCCTTTATTGGCAGTTCAATGCCTGCATATCGGGCTGTATCATATAAAGTGATCAGCATGCCGTTTTCAGGTATAGCTGCTGCCTTCTCATAATCTGCTATTTTGGTTACAATACCATCTTCGACGGTAACAGTGATGTTTTTCCGATCAGCTCTGTTGTTTTTCCCATATGCCGGTGTGTAAACAACCGTCTGATTTCCACTGGCAGGAAAATTGATATTGTCTATGTGGAGTCTTTGAGTACCATCTTCCCCAGCTGTGGCCGCATTATCACCATACAACACCGACAATTCGCTTTTGATTTCCCTGAGCTCAGCCTTTCCGTCCCTGATGAGAAAAACCGGATATTCCCCGGTTGCCGCGGAATAAAGAATGCCATCGATTACAACCATTCCGGAGGGCAGTCCGAAATCCCTGAAAAATCCCCCATTGACGGCCGCATAGGCACCCTTTCGGGCCGCCATTTCACTCAGCAGCTCATAACCGTAAATCAGGTCATGGGATAACACTGGCTTTATTTTCACTCTGGGATCTCCCGGAGCTATCTCAAGGATATTGATCTCCTGCTTCAGTCTGTTTATGACCTCAGACCGGTGTGTATATTTGACAGGGGACTCCCTGGGCTCTTCCGGTTGGAGTACGGTTGGCTCATCTTCAAGATCCGGCATCTCCTCAACAGGAGCTTTGGCACCTACTCTGCCGGACAAATACGAAAAAAGCCCTGCAATAGCTAATGCAAGGGCGATTATCAGCATTATAGATATTTGATTTATTTGTCTGTTACTTAGCTTCTTCTTCAACCGCTATCTCACTTTTCCCTGTATTTCCTTCAATAGCTGAAGCCTGCTTGCCATACTGCCTGGAAAGCTGCTTGTAAAGCGAATCGGCAAGTCCCAGGCCCGAAGCCTTGGACGCCTGCTCAACCAGCTTTTCATCGAGCATGGATTCAAATATTTCCCTGCCGGGCTCCTCCTCAACAAGCTCAGATTTTATTACTGTTGACTTCATCTGCTTGTAGATCATGTCCAGCATCAGTGCCTCAAATTCCTGACAAGCCTTCTTCAGTTCCTTATCGTCACTGTTCTTTGCGGCAGCCTCAAGCCTTCTGGCAAAGTCATCGCCGGCTGACTGGGCTGCGGCATTGCCTGCATTCTTTACTACACTGTTCATTATATTGCTGTCTATTTTACCTATATCCATGTTTATTTACGCCCCTTATCAGTATACCACAAAAATTATCTTCTGAGATTGTTTGCTATTCCCAGCATCTCATCAGAGGATTGGATAGCCTTGGAATTCAGTTCATACGCTCTTTGAGCCACTATGAGCTTGACCATTTCCTCAACCGTCTTTACATTTGATGATTCGATAAAATTCTGCATCACTAGGCTGACCTGTGTGGAATCCAACGCCAGCACCGGCTCACCTGCAGCCTGTGTAGCCTTGTACAGGTTCCTTCCCATAGCCTCTAGTCCGTTCCTATTCTCAAAATAGGCAAGTCCCAGCACCTGTCCTGTCGGTACGGACAAGCCCTCTTCATCGATATAGCTGAGCTCTCCGTTTTGGGAGACCTGCAGGTCCGACAGATCCACGTCAATGATTATCGGCGTTCCGGCCTCATCAAGCACTGCATACCCATCCGATGTAGTCAGCATTTTCCCCATGTCTGTAAGGCTTATCTTAAAGCTGCCATCTCTTGTATAATTGATATCACCTGACGGACCCTGCACCATGAAAAAGGCATCGCCGTCGATATAGAAATCCAGCGGGTTTCCGGTTTCTTCCGGGCTTCCCTTTTCAAAATCCCTTACAGTTGCAACCGCCATCGTACCATGGCCGACCTGCAGATTGACAGGTCTGCCGCCTTCAGCCAGGACCCTGGCTCTGTCCATCGTTTCATACAACAGATCCTTGAATTCGATCCGTTCCTTCTTATATGCTGTTGTGTTGACATTAGCCAGGTTATTTGAAATGACATCCACATTCATCTGCTGCGCATTCATACCCGATGCTGCTGTCCAAAGCGCTCTCATCATATTATCGTTACCTCCCGCATATCTGTATGACACTCTGTGCCGCTAATAGCTGCGGCCGAAATATCATCTGACTAATCCAACCTCATTTACTGCTTTGTCCAACGTGCTGTCTATTGCCTGCAATACCTTCTGGTTAGCTTCATAAGAACGCATGACCGTGATCATATCTACCATTTCACGTATGATATTGACATTTGAAAGCTCCGTGAAGCCTTGCTGTATGGTACCTGAAAACCTGCGTGTCTGCGCATCCCCGGCGGCCTGTAAAAGGTTGTTTCCATATTTCCGTAAAGCAGTTGTATCCTCAAACTCAGTAATAAGCAGTCTATCGATCACTTCGCCGTCTTGAGTGATCGTTCCGTCATCACTGACAATAAACGGTCCGTCCTGCAGTATAATGGGACCATTTTCGCCCAGTACTGTATACCCCTCACTTGTTACCAAGCTGTTATCCGCACCCTTTGAAAAGGAACCATCCCTTGTATAGAATGCTCTGATATTTCCGCCGTTATCAGGTACGGCAACTGTGAAAAATGCACTGTCACTATCCCTGATAGCTATATCAAGCTCGTTTTCTGTTCTGTTGAGCTGCCCCTGGGAGTAATAGGTGTGAACCTCACCTACATCGCTGCCCAGCTCCATGGTGCCTATATTGCGGGGCCTGCCCGATGCTGTGCTGTAATCCCTGATTATTTTAGTCATCACTTCGGGAAAGCTTTCGAGAACTACAGTATCCTTTTTATAGCCATTGGTGCTGGAGTTGGCCATATTATTTGATATTACATCCATTTTCTTTTCAAGCGCCAGCATACTCCAGCCTGAAGTGTACAAACCACGAACCATATGTACTCCTTGACATCACCGGCTCTCAACCTCTCCCGGTCACATTCTGCCGATGACGAATGTTTTTTTGGTGCATTTCAATGAGGCTGCCTTTGCCTCACTATTATTATCGGAGAAAAATCAATCCTGCTTAACATAAAAAAGACCGGTGTATTTTCCCGGTCCTCTCGATCTGTTTAAATATCAATTTTCGGTCTGCTCAATATCCATCCAGGCTTATTTGCTCCTGTATCTGCCTTCGGCAATCGCGCTTTGCTCTATGGACTCAATGTCATTGAGTGCCTCACCTGTGCCTAAAGCCACACAGGATACGGCTTCGTCAGCTATTATGACATTTATGCCGGTCTTCTCCTGCAGAAGCTTATCAAGTCCATAAACAAGGCTGCCGCCGCCCGTAAGCACAATGCCTCTGTCGCTTATATCAGCCGCCAGCTCGGGAGGCGTCTTTTCCAGTACTGCATGAACTGCCTCAACGATGCTTGACATTGGCTCTTCAAGAGCCTCCATCATTTCAGAAGATGTGACGGAAATGGTCTTCGGAAGTCCTGATATAAGGTTTCGTCCCCTGACGTCCATCGCAACCTCCTGGACCCTTGGATAAACAGTACCGATATTTATTTTTAGTTCTTCGGCTGTGCGTTCGCCGATCATTATATTATGTTTCTTGCGCATGTATCTGACTATGGCTTCATCAAATTTGTCCCCGGCTATCTTTATAGAGTCGGAAACAACGGTGCCACCCAGTGATATAACAGCTATGTCGGTAGTGCCGCCCCCTATATCGACCACCATACTGCCGCATGCTTTTGATATATCTATGCCTGCTCCTATGGCTGCCGCTATCGGCTCCTCAATCAGATATGTCTTTCTCGCGCCGGCCTGCATTGCAGCATCTATGACCGCACGTTTCTCGACCTCTGTGACTCCACTGGGGACGCATACCATTATCCTTGGCTTGAACAGTCTGAAAAGCTTGCCTCCGCAGATCTTGTTTATGAAATACTTCAACATTCTCTCCGTAATGTCATAGTCCGATATGACACCATCTCTCAGCGGTCTGATGGCCACTATGTTGCCCGGTGTCCTGCCGAGCATCCGGCGTGCTTCCTCACCCACCGCAAGGAGCTTGTTTGTATTCTTATCGATGGCAACCACAGAAGGTTCCCTCAGAACTATACCTTTACCCTTAATATATACCAGTACCGTGGCGGTACCGAGATCTATGCCTATATCATGTCCCAGGCTCAATAAAAACACCCCTTCGTTCATCTGCCTTTTATACGTTCAAGCTTAAAGCTTCCAAGAAATCATAATGAATGATGCAAACCTGCTAAAATAATCTTATCATAATATTATAAATATGCAACAAATTATGCAATAAATGTGTTTCTGCCCCGGATAAATGTCCCGGAGTTGCTCAAGTTGCGTGACCGTTTTCAGGTATGTTAATATCTTTCCAAAAGAAAATATTGGGAGGATATGAAGAGAGCTTTGAGTTGTTATGTTAAATGCGCCAACATTTAACCCTCAAAGCCCTACACACTTAGTAATATGATAATAGCATATTTAGGTCGGAATGTTAAGGATTATCGCAAAAATTGTTTAAGATTTCTGGAGGGGCTGGACTTGGTATGCCCCGAATGCGGCGGTAGAACAAGCTTTCATGATAGTTATGAACGCCATGTACATATAGGCGAGGAAATAGAATGGATTATTCTATCTCGTGTAATCTGCAGCAAGTGCGGAAAAACACACGCAATAATACCAGACTTCATCAGGCCATACAAACACTATTCAGCATGTGATACTGAGATGGCTCTTCGGGATAAGGAGGACGGAATACCGCATGAGGAGATTGAAACTGCAGCCAGTATATCCACTTTAAGACGTTGGGTAGCAGAGTTCGGGCATCGAGGGAGGCAGGCAGCAGGAGCGTTGAAGTCGATACTGTACAGGCATTATGGCAAGTTCATCAATGAACTTAAGGCAGCAGACACAAAGGTATTCGGTATTATTGAACAGCTGCTTGAGTTGCTGCCGGGGTTGGTGAGCAGCCATCTTGCAATAGGAGAGGCGAATATGTGGCTGACAAATCATATGGCAGGAGTTTTTGTATAGATAATACCCACATAGTTTGAGTGGTTGACCGGAATCCCCTTCTGGTAGGCTTTAGGAAAAAGCACAGGAGGGGTCGGGATGATAAACAATGCATCACTAGAGACAGCATTAAGGAAGCATGAGATAATATCCCCGCTATTACAACCAGGGTTGGATGATGCGGAAAAGAGGCGAATACGTCGTGAGATCCTAGAGCGGGAAGATATATCTGAAAGGACGCTCAGGAGGTATCTTGCAGCATACAGGCAGAGCAGTTACGAAGGCCTTGTGCCAAAGACTAGGAACGATGTCGGACAGCAAAGGGCGATATCGCCGGAAATACTGGATCGGGCGATAGAGATAAAGCAGGAACTACCAGAGAGAAGCGTCAGGAGGATCATAAAAATCCTTGAAGGTGAAGGGATCGTCAAGAAAGGCAACGTCTCCAGGAGTACTCTTTCCAGGCATTTGCTTAAGATGGGGTTCGGAGCGAAAGACTTCAGGAATATACGAGTAGAAGGCACAGCCGCTCGCCGGTTCGTAAAAAACGGCAGGAACACATTATGGCAGGCAGATATCAAATACGGGCCTTACATACCGACCACTGGCGGAGGAAAAAAACGTACATACATGATTGCCTTTATTGACGACGCGACGAGGCTGGTATGTCATGCTGAATTTTACGATAATCAAAGGCTTCCCATATTGGAGGATAGCTTCCGAAAGGCAATATTGAAGTATGGCAAGCCAGATGGTGTATATGTTGACAATGGTAAGGTATTTATCTCGAAGTGGTTCAGGATAGCATGCGCAAAGCTTGGAATACGGCATATGAACACGAAAGCGTATTCTCCGGAAAGCAAAGGTAAAATTGAGAGGTTCAATGCCACTGTGGAGGAGTTCTTTCAGGAACTGTCGCTGGAGAAGGCAAGAACATTGGAAGAGTTGAACCGAAAGTTCAGGGTATGGCTGGATGAAGGTTACAACGGAAAACCTCACAGCAGCTTAAAAGGGATACCCCCGTCGCAGGCCTACGCAAGCGATCCAAAGAAGGTGCGGTTTGCGACACCCGAGGAATGCCGGGAAGCATTTTTATGGGCAGACACAAGGAAAGTTGATAATACAGGCTGTTTCAAACTTCAAGGGATTGAATATGAAGCAGGTATCGAATACATAGGCAAAAAAGTGGACGTGCGCTATGATCCCTTTGATTTGGGCCTGTTGGAGATATGGTATAGTGGTGAATGCCGAAAAACGGCATCACCTTTGAAAGTGGGAGAATACTGCCCGAAGGTGGAAAAAGCGGCGGCGGCAAAACTAGCGACACATTCGCGGCTTCTTAAGATATATGCAGAAGATAACGAAAAGAGGCAAAAACAGAAGACTGGCGCTCTGACATTCAGAAGCATGAAGGGCGGTGGCGGAAATGTTTGAGCAGTATTACAACTTTCTGTATACGCCCTTTGCCCGTGATATACCAGAGAAGCATTTGTACAGTAATCCGGAGTTGGACGAGGTTTGCAGCAGACTAGAGTACGTTGCGCGGAACCGGCTGTTTGCAGTGATATCCGGCGATGTAGGCACGGGGAAAACGACAGCTATACGGAAGTTTGTGGGGACACTGGATACCAACCGATACAAGGTGATGTACATAAGCGATTCAGCGTTGACGCCGAGGAACTTTTACTGGGAAGTTCTGAACCAGCTGGGCTGCGAAGCAAAGTTTTACAGAAGTGACGCAAAGCGTCAGCTAACGAGGGAGATCAGCAACCTGATTGAAATACAAAAACGAATTCCTGTAGTCATTACGGACGAGGCACACTTGCTATCGAGGGAGATGCTGGAAGAAATACGTTTTCTGCTGAACTTCAAGATGGATTCATACAACCCACTGAGTCTGATACTGGTAGGTCAGAGCGAGTTGAAGGATATCCTGAAAAAACAGATTTATAAAGCGATTTGCCAACGAATAGACATTCGATACCATATGACACCATATGATCGAGAAAGGACTGTTGAATACATCAAAAAGCACCTTGAATATGCTGGTGAAGGTCGTGAAATATTTACTGACAAGGCTTTGGATGAGATTTATGAATATTCACACGGTGGGAGTGTCCCGCAAACTGTGTAAATGGTATAACCTAACAATATTTTGTTCATACTAATAATGCTTTTATTCATGCGCAGGATAGGGCAACGCTGAGGAGCGACCCGAGCGGCGCATGAGGTTTGGCAGGGCGGCGGGTTTATATCTGAACCGCCCTTTTTACTGCCGCCCTGGAAAACAAAAGCGAAAAACCTCGGGGGTACAGGGGCAGAGCCCCTGTGCTACGAAGCCATTCTCCCCTGCAGCCTATCCTCAAAAAAAATCATCAACTGGCCAATTATTATTCCCCAGTCCCGGATCGGCATACTCCACTTCTTAGATATTTCCTGTATCGATAGATAAACTGATTTCCTTACCGCATCGTCTGTCGGATAAATTGACTTAGTCTTGGTAAACTTACGCAGCATCCGATGGAAACCCTCAACCGCATTAGTGGTATATATCAGTGTTCGAACTTCTTGCGGATACTTGAAATAAGTAGATAATTCTGCCCAATTTGAATCCCATGATTTTAATATCTGCGGATATTTTTTTCCCCACTTTTCGCGAAACTCCTCCAGTTGATATTCCGCATCCTCTAGCGTCGGAGCACCATACACACGCTTCAGGTCTGCCATAACCGGCTTGATATCCTTATATGATACATATTTTGTGGAACTGCGGATCTGGTGTATCACACACAATTGTTGTTCTGTTCTTGGAAAAACCGTCTCTATAGCACTCGAAAAACCACTAAGATTGTCGCGGCACGCGATAAAAATGTCCTCTGCACCCCGATTTTTCAACTCATTGCACACTGTAGTCCAAAAACTCGCACTTTCGTTATCCGATAGCCACATCCCCAAAATTTCCTTGTGCCCTTCCAGATTAATCCCTAGAACGGAGTACAGGCATTTGTTAATAACACGGCTGTCCTTTCGGACTTTGAATACTATCCCATCCAAAAAGACGATTGGGTAAATTGCCTCGAGCGGACGTGACTGCCATTCGACAACAGCCGGCATCAGTTTGTCGGTGATCCGGCTGATGAGGCTGGCCGAGGCTTCCACACCGTATATGTCGCGAAGGTGGTCCTCGATGTCTCGGGTAGACATGCCTTTGGCATACATAGCCAAAACCCTTGTTTCAATATCATCTGTGCGGGTCTGCCGCTTTTCGATAGCTTGTGGCTCAAATGAACCGTTCCTGTCGCGCGGAACGCTGATTTCACTCTCGCCCCATTCGCTCTTTATGGTCTTTTTGCCGTAACCATTGCGGCTATTGCCGCTATTATTTCCCAGAATGCTGTTTTTTTCATAACCCAAATGCTCGTCCATCTCTGCTTCAAGCATTTTTTCAAGCGCTCCGGAAAATAGATTCTTGAGTTTTGCAGTCAGTTCGGCAGTGTTAGTACACCCCTCGCTGATTAGTGCTGCAAGCTGCATTTCCTTTTCATCTAACTGTGCCATTGTAATATCTCCTTTTCATTTAATACATTGGAGATTATTACCATTTACACGGTTGTCAATACAGCCTCCACACGGTATACCACGAAAAATCAATCGAGTATGTACAGCCTGCTTATTGCATGGGGCTCAGGTGCAAAAAAGATCATCGACGATCATGTGGTAAGACTAATCATTGAGGAAGAGTTTAACTGGTAGTCAAGACCCTGTCCGTACACCCTGCGGACAGGGTTAATGAGCAAATTTGGTGAGCAGACTACGGCCAAAGAGGTCGAGCAGCGACAATAAATGATTACCTGCAATTAACAATATGTGTAAACTCTAGTATACACAAGAAAAGCCCGTATGTATAGAACATGCAGACTAGTCAAAATAATAATTGTTTCAATTATAAAAAATTTGTGATAGTTCCTCTTTCGTTACATTTCTCAATTATCTATAACTTCCGTCTAGTAGTTTCCTAACTCAAAAATATGGTATATAAGTTTATTATCATTTGGTTCCATATATGAAAATAAGTTTCTGTTAACTCTTATTGATAAAGCGACAAAACTTTCTGGATCATTAGAACTAAATTCATATTCTTCAACATAATATGTTCTACTACGTAAATTAAAAATAAAGTAATACTTAAAATTATTTACTAATACTAAATCATTGGATAACCTATATGAATTTCTTATATCTTCACCTGAAACTATACCAGGGATAGTGTAGCTAGTAAATCCATCATTCTCATTAACCCATATTAACCCAGTTTTTTCATGCGGTATTAGTGAATAATCAGATGTTATAAAGCAATTGCTTGAGCCACTGATGTAAAATACTTTTCGGTTATAGTCAACTAATTTTCTTGCTTTTTTTCCCTTTAATGAATAAAAATATATAGCGGATTCCCCAGATTGGGCATCCTGCATTGATTCATTTTTCATTGTCACCTTTTCATAACAAAAGCCATCATCCCAACCACCTGCATTTATAGTAAAGGTTCCATTATATAAATTATTTTCAATTGTATATTCTGATGTTTCAACTGTAGTATTTACACTTGTATTTAAGTCAATATAAATAAGTTTGCTTGTATATGAATTCTTATTTTGTTCAGCAAAGTTAACCACTGCATAATGATCAACTAAACTTACAGTTGGATAACCGCGTGATATACATTGATATACAATTCTTTTTTCTTTATCTGGAGATACAAGAAATAATTCGTAATTGCAATTAGAGTTATCGTCCCAGTTTCCTATTCCAATAAGTAAGTTATTATTATACATAGCCTCAAAAAATACATCTATACTTTTAGGTATAGTATAGATAGGAATAATATTGTTTTCTTTAATATCTCCTATGGCATATATCCAGCTTATTTCGTTATCGTATGAAAAATATAAGTTATTCGTGCTAAAGCCAATTAAGTGTGCAGATTCATCTAATATGTTTCCATCTATATCCTTTCTATCAAAACATACTACCTCTTCTAGTAAGTCTGGTTTAAAACTTAGTTCAAATTCATATGTGGTTGAATCAGCTAAATTATTACTTGTTTCGGTATCTGTTCTGGTATCTAATCTGGTGTCTGTTCCAGTATCTATTCCGGTAACTGTTCCAGCATCAAATCCCGAATTTTTACAGCTACATAATATAGCAATAAAAACCAATAGTACCAAAAGTTTATATAGCATACTACCTCCCCTATAAATAATGCTAACCACCGGCCTAACCGGTGGTTTTTCAGCTTTAGTTAAGATGTCCTACTGCTGAACGCACAGCCCAAACATCAAGTTATTGCCCGAGTTAATCAGGAATCAAGTTGCACATTACCAAATAATTGCAGATCTCCAATGATTTCTATTCACTGTGTATACTTGTTCAGCGGGAAGCATATATAAACCATAATAAGTAGGATGGGAATCCGTAATATACGCATATTTCGTTGAAGAAGAATCGTCATATCCTGAAATAGACATGTAATGGCCACTAGTGGAGTACATCCAATTTGATTCCTCAGATGCAATATCTATAACTAATGGTATATCGTTTTGAATATCTAGACCTACTCTAACATACCAATCTAAATAATTGTCAAATTCATAATATATATAACTCATGTAATTTTGATGGCTATTTAACACTCCCGGTATATTGGTCATTGTTGTACCTGAATCTGTAGTACCCAACTGACTAGCGTATTGTGATTGGCTCAATGATGTTCCATTTCTATAGTTTAATATTGATTTCACTGTAGTTGGCCCACAATAATGATTATTTTCTTGTATATAACAAGGAACATTTAGTACTCTATAAACTGTTCTACTCACTATATTATTTTGCCTTGATTTTAGTTCTTTTAACTTTTTTTGATCCATTGCCACATCCTTATTACTGGCAACATATGGTTTTGCTCCCTCACTTAACGATAAATCACCATCTACTAATTCACTCATGACAGAATTGTTTACAGTAGCAGAAACTGTATAACCATTGAAACAAAAACAAAGAAATATCATTATAATGACAATGAATTTCGAAACTATTCTTTTCATGGTTAGTCTCCTTTATTGTTTTTACTTATTTTCCATATAATTCCTTATCAACATAATAACATGTCTATTCTATTCTTGTCAATTCCATATTATCATTAATTATAATTATTTGTCATTTTATTCAATTATATTATAGATATCCAACATTCTATCTTATATTATGAAGTATAATCTGATTACCCACTAAAAAATTATCCATCTTCTACATGCCAAGGCATGCGGTTTTCTAAACCCCCAACATCTCAACTGAGTACCACAGAGGGATTTCACCTCTATACTCTCACGGAACCGTATGTAAACCTCTCGAATTATTAAGCTCCTATTATTCAGATTTCCTTCAGATTCTACATTGCGATGGACATCTTGCCCTTTAGCAACCTTATCCACCTTGCTCTGCCTATATGTAGTTTCTGTTCGTCAGACCGGAGATTTGCCGCCGACTTCCTTCGGATTCCACCTCACGGTGGACACCCTTGTCTTAAGCTGTACACTTCCCACTACTAGGGCGTGTTCGGGACTTTTACCCATTAGACTGCGCCCATGCTGGGCGCACCATAACAAAAGCCGGAACAGCTCAATGGCGGTTCCGGCTTCAGATCTGGGGCAATATTACGTAATTTTTTATACTGCTTTCGGATTGCTGCCCTGATATTTGGCCTTTGTTGCTTCTCCTCCCCTGATATGCCTTTCAGCTTTATTTTCCTCCAGAATGACCCTCACGTTGTCGGCAAGCTCAGGGCTCACCCTTATCAATCTTTCCGTTACATCCTTGTGTACGGTGCTTTTGCTGATACCGAATTTTTTAGCTGCAGCTCTTACTGTAGTCTTTTTATCAATAATGTAATTTGCAAGTTCTATTGCCCTCTCTTCGATATATCCCTTCAACTGTATATACCCCCTCTTCAAGTCATACTATGGAGAATATGAAAAATCACTCGTATATGAAGGCATCGGGAGCCTCTTGGCCATTTTGTATGTTTTGCATGCCTACAGTATATATATGCCCTGTACGCTGTCTATATGAATTGAAAGGCGAAAAATCAGACACAGACAAAAACAGGGATGATACAGATCCGATTAAGTACGGAGCTGTTCTCATCCCTGTTTGATATAAGCAGTACTATTGCATGGAGTAGATGATCTTACTTTTTGGGAAGATATTCAGTCGGGTTCTGGTTGACATCGTCCTTAAGTACCTCAAAATGCAGGTGGGATTGCTCGGAAGATTCATCCATCGCTGTGTTTCCTATGCTTCCTATTATCTCTCCCTGTTTTACCTTCTGATTAACGATGACTGTGTCATCCGCAGCCAGATTCCTGTATAGTGTCTTTAGGCCATTTTCATGATCGATGACTACGGATATGCCATAGAACTGATCATTTTTCACATCACAGACCACTCCGTCGGAAACAGCCTTGACAGGAGTACCTCTGTCAGCTGCGATATCGATGCCCTGATGCGCACGCCACTCCTCAAGCGTCTTTGAATATACCAGGTTGTCCATCGCATATTCAAGTGAAACCGCACCGTCAACAGGCATCAGAAAGCTTTGCTGCTTGACTGGTGTATTTGGTTTTGCAGGATCGGTTTTCTTCGGCGCTGCATTATCCTTCGGTTCGGTCTTCTTGTCACTGTCCTTTGGTTTGGCTGCAGTATCCTTGTTGACAGATGCGGGGCTGCCGATATCCGGACCCTCGTCAGTCACTGATGCTAAAGAATCTTCTGTCAGCTTTTCTGTCAGCTTTTCCGATTCGTTCAATGCTGCATCCTGAGCCAGAAGATCATCGCCGGACTCATCAGAAAGATTTTTGGCTTCGTAATCTCTGTCGACAGCTCTTCGAGTAGTGACAAAAACTGCAGTTCCGGCCACAACAGCTATACACAGCAACAGAACGATATAAAACCCTCTCTTGTCCAGAAACTCCTTGAATTTTTTACCTTTTTCATCTGGAAATGATTTTTTCATATTCACATATTCCACCTCCATATATTATTGTTGCCGCATATGGCAACTATATACATGGGAGGCAAAAATATTTGTATGGAAGGCGGCCGGGAAATGCCGATTAATCAGGCTTTTTCATGGCTTCATAATCAGATATGGCAATGATATCTATACCGGTATAATAGTGCTGAAGTATCTCCCTGTATGTTCCGCCGGTCCTGGCAAGCGCATTTGCACCCCATTGGCTCATCCCAACTCCATGGCCATGCCCTGTGGTTGTGATCCTCATCAGGTCATCATCAACAAAATCTATGGTGAAGCAGGCTGATCTCAGACCTAGCAGGGATCTGAATTCTGTACCCTTCATAGTAATATTGCCAATTTTCAAAGTCTTCACTCTTCCTCCTTCAGTGAAGTTAATGATTTCTATATTATCTGTTATGTCATCCTCCAGTTCGGCATCGGGATAGGCCTTTAAAAGCTTCTCCGCCAGTTCTCCGACGCTGACTGCCACTGAAGCGATATATCCCTTTGAAGCCTCATCTCCGCTGCTTTCTACACTTCTGAGATAAGGCACGCTTTTTCCCGCCCACACATCCTCCGCATTCTCCGTCCTGCCCGGGCTGCTAGCGTGAAAAAGAGTATTGGCTACATTGCCGTTATATACTGCAATAATTCCCTTGGTTTCACTTACCGCCTTGCTGATCCTGCCCCAGTTCCTTGATGCAAACAGTATATTCCATCTTTCCATGGCGCTTTCCCTGCTCATCCATGCCTGACAATGAGCAGAGTCGGTGCAGACATCTATGCCGTCATGAACACCTTGCTTTGATCTGTATGTACCTGATATGCGGCCGTAAGCAAAGGTCCTGGCCGCCACTGCCTGCGCCTTCAGCGCCTCCATATCAAAGTCGGCCGGCATTTCTGCTGCAAGGACGCATTTTATATACTCCTCCAGATCTACCGTAGAAGCATCTCCCGTAACATGGTTGTATACCGATATTTCACAGGTCTTGACCGGTACTGTTCCATCTTTCGGTTCCGGCACCGGAGCAGGGCCGCAGCTTCTTACAATAAACATCGGAAGCAGTATGACAATGGCGATCATTGCCCCCGCGTAGTATATGAGCTTTTTCATCAGGACCCCCTATAGCAGGTTATCTGTTTTGGTAAATATATATTCACATAAAAAAAAAGTATGCGGCCATGCACATACTTTGTCCTTCAGCAAGCAGCTACTCTTCTTCTGACCTGCATATTTCAGCTCCGAGCTTCCTCAGCTTTTCATCTATCCTTATATAACCTCTGTCTATATGATCGATATCCAGTATTTCCGTTGTTCCTTCCGCGCAAAGTCCCGCAAGTATCAGAGCTGCTCCGGCTCTGAGATCGGTGGCTTTGACCTTTGCACCGGTCAGCTTGGTGCAGCCCTCTATTATTGCGCTCCTGCCCTCGACCTTTATATTTGCGCCCATTCTTTTCAGTTCGCAGACATGCATAAAACGATTTTCAAAAATAGTCTCGATCACCATACTGGTTCCGCATGCAATACTCAGCAGCGAAGTCATCTGGGATTGCATATCTGTCGGGAATCCAGGGTATGGATGGGTCTTTATATCGACAGGCTGGATCCTGTTTCCTTTCACTCGTATGGACGTCAGCTCCTCCGACACCTCCACCCCTGCTTCTCTGAGCTTGGCCGTAACAGGCTTCAGGTGATCTGTGACAACGTTGTCTACAATAACATCCCCTCCTGTGATGGCAGCTGCCACCATAAAGGTCCCGGCCTCTATTCGGTCGGGGATTATCGTGTGGTTGGCAGCTTTAAGCTCACTGACGCCGAATATCTTTATAGTATCTGTTCCAGCTCCTTTGATTTCAGCCCCCATCGATGTCAGATATGTGGCAAGGTCCACTATTTCCGGCTCGATCGCAGCATTTTCAATAACAGTATTTCCCTGAGCTAAAGTAGCCGCCATCATTATATTCTCAGTTGCACCTACACTGGGAAAATCCAGATAAACCTTCCCTCCTGTCAGCCGTCCCTTCTTTACTGCTTCAATGTAGCCATGGCCTTGTGTGATCGACGCACCAAGGGCTGTAAAACCCTTCAGATGAAGATCGATGGGCCTTGAGCCGATAGCGCAGCCCCCCGGCAGCGATATTCTCACATGCCCCGTCCTTGCCAGCAGCGGGCCGGCAACAAGAAAAGAAGCCCGCATTTTGTTAACAAGCTCATATGGCGCTGTTGTATTTGTCAGCGACCTGCAGCATATCTCCAGCCTGCTCCTGTCATCAGACAATGCGATCGAAGCGCCCAGTGAATTTACAAGATCGCACATTATTTTAACATCGTTAAGATAGGGAATTTCATCAATAATGCTGCTTCCGTCCACAAGCAGCGAGGCTGCTATGATCGGCAGCACCGAATTCTTGGCACCGCTGATACGGACTCTGCCCTTTAAAGGTCTGGTTTCAGTAATTATCAGTTTTGACAAGTCATTTTCCCCCTTATCATCATTTGTATTTCTCTTGGGCTGCCTGTCAGTACTCTGTGGTAATGACCGGTGTAGCAAGCCATATGTAAGTCTTATCTTCATATGAGTTATATCGTGCTGCCATACTTATATTCACTTTTTTGCCATTGACTCTGACAGCCTCGCCGATGGAAGGTGAAAACGCGGAAACGCTTACAAGGCCGTTGTCATCTATCCCTTCCACCCTGTCTGCTCCAATGCTCTTGAAAGCCCTTATGTATAGATCCTCTATTTGATCATTCTCCATTTTCCCGTCAACGCTGCCCGTCAATGATATATTAGTGTCGAACTCTATTTCGTGCCTTCCCAGAACGTCTGCGACAGCGGCAGCATTTGATCGGACAGCCGGATTTCGGGAAGTATCCGTAAAGCTGATGGTCAGACTTGTACTGTCTGCATCCTTATTCGTATCATTAGAGAGCGACATCTGGATGGTTTTATTTTCATCTATTATGTAATTGATTTCTATGCTCTTGGCATAGTCATTATTTACAGTGTTAAAAACTGGTACATCATTTGAATACTTCGCTTCGGTCCCGTTTATTATATCTTCAAGCAGCCTGCGGGCATCCTCCTCATCAAGGACCTTCCTCTTTGATGTCCCACGCACATATATTTCCGAGCTGACTGCAGCCGCTCCTGTCTCGGAGAAGACCTTTTCAACAGCCTCGGCAGCGGGACTGTAAGGTTTATCCTGCTGCATCATAATAATAAAAATGGAAATTACTAAAACAAAAGCAAAAATGACCTGAAATGATTTTTTCACTATAAATCCCCCTTTTATCGGCGCTTGATTGTTTACCGTAACCTCTGCATTACGATCCCAATAAAATTATTGCCTCATAAAAGGGGGCCTATACATGAAAAATTTCTATATCTCTAACCTTACTGGTTGAAAAGCATGTTTTTTGAAAATTCAAATTTCGCCGGAATAACGCAGCACTTTTTCCAAAAGCACCATTGCTTCCGCCCGTGTAACTGTATCCTTTGGGCCAAGGGTATCGGTGAATCTGCTGGTTATCAAACCATTCTGCTGAGCGAAACGGAGCCTGGGAAGCAGCGATGGACTGACCTGGCTGATATCCTTGTAAACAGACATATCAGCTGTATCTGATATGGCCTTCTGTGATGTTTTTAGTTCACAGACTCTCATTGCCATTGATATCAGCTGCTCCCTCGTGCAATCTGAAGCTGATTTTCCGCTGTCTGTGTTCTTTATGATTCCCGCCTTTGCAGCTAATGTCATATAGTCCTGTCCATAATCGGCATCCATTACATCCAGCATGAATTTTACACCATCACCCAATGTAAGGTTCTTTGACGGTTCAAAATTCCTGCCCTTTACAGACTTTAGCTCATGAGCTGCCGCAACATTTCCTATTGCATTTGCAGCATAGCTTCTGGAAATGTCCTCATAGAATTCGTGCCCCTGATCAGCCGCGGCCATTTTGCCCGAAACCGGCATTTCAAATGTAAGCAGGCCTTTTCTGCTATCAGGATCAAAGCTGCCTGCCGCAGCTGTTTTTTGCCAGATTTCTTCTCCCTTTGACAGATAGTACCCAAATGTGACACCGGGCTTGTACCAGCTTGCCTGACTGTACTCGTATGCGATCTTTAAAGGCTTCTGGAACTCAGTTATGCTGTAGGTCAGTCCGTCAATTATACCCACGTCCAACTTTGAGACAGGCGTTTTCAGGGTCATGTTGCTAATGGTTCCATCGGCAGTGCTTTGGGGTGTTATTTCAATAACGAAATCACCTCCGGTGATCTGCCCGTAGATGCCGTTTGCTCCGGTCAGCACTCCGGGCCTGATTATAAACATATTAACACTGGTTCTTAATATAAGATTCTCGCCAAGCATGCCAAGGGCGCCAAATACCTTTTGGGCGATCCTTATGGAGATCGTCCTTGTACCTGCAGGCGGTTGCCTCAGGTCGATGGTGTAATCGAGAACATTGTCAGTGTGCACCTTTTGTATAAACCTATCGGCATTGATCCCCGTTATTCTTATATTCCATACTCCGTTCACAGCGGCACTGTCCTTTATAATGTAATCACCCGAGATGACGCCGCCGGTATCCGAACTCGAGTCATAATCATCACTCGAGCGGAGTGTTCTTACAATAACACTTTGTGTCGGAGCGGAAAGAAGATCCTTTGCAGGGTCGTATGCATACAGCCTGGCATAATACCTGTAATTGGACCTGAGGTTCACAGCGGTAAACTCCGAAGCATCGCTGATCTCGTACTTTGTGCTTTTTGAATAGTTTATATCCTCATCGATTTCCAGTACATATTCCATGCCCTCCTGGGCGATCCACTCATATGTGATGCTGTTTTTTGTGATCGAATCCGAAGAACCCTTTACTCCAAATCCAAGGGGCGTATCGGGAGGTATGTCCTTCAATGTCCTGACTATATAGGAATCACTGAAATCGGACCTTTTCTTTTCACCGGACGCATTCGAAGCCTCGGCCTGTATCCAGAAATAATAGACCGTATCCTGCTTGAGTCCGCTAACCCTGTAGTAGGTGGAGAATTCAAGCTCATCCGGCGTAATTTCCTTCCTGCCTGTGCTTTTGCTGCGGTCATCAGTAGTACCGTATTCCAGGTAATACACATATGAACTGTTGAAATTCCATCCCAGATCGATATATGTATCACCTGCATGATAATAATTGAATACAGGGACGGTGGGCTTTTCTATCACTTCGGGCAGATCCGGCAATGTTGTAATAATAATGGGGTCAGAAGGCCCTGAAATGAGATTCACGCTTCGCCTCGATGCTCTGACCCATACTATATAGGTTTTGTTGGGCTCCAGGTTGTTCAGGGTGATATCGATATTATGTCTGACTCCGTCCTTCACAGCATCAACAGCATTTGTATCCTCTGCCGGGTCGTTGGGTGTCGACGGAAACCCGATAACCTTGTTTGCAGGCAAATTTTCAAGATCATTATAATCAATGTCAGGCGAGTATTCAATACAGCCTACATCGATAGACACACCACTGTCATACTCCACCTTTCTGAATTTCAGCGGATCCACCGAGACACTGTCGTTATCGGTATCATTATCATAATTGCTTTCCAATGCAGCTACAAAGTTTTCAACAGGGGGAATGAGATTCATACCTGCATCGTCTATTTCACCCGGAGTCCTGTAGTACCAGGACCACCTGGGGCCATCCACAGGCGTTGTGCCATACCTTGGTGTGTCCGAGTATTCCTCATACCATGCATTCTGCAATGTGATTACAGCAGACGTATTAGTAATCCTGTCCTTGCCGCTTGTGTCCTTCTTTATCCTCAAGGGCGGAGTCCCCGGGACCACAGGCTGGTCTATCGGCCCTTCCACAGGTGTAATAATGATTTTCATAGAAGCATCGGATTGAAGGGTTATATTTTGAAGAATGTTATCGGTAAATTCGATATAATCCTTCTTTGCAACGATTTTAAAGTAATACGTTGAATTGGGCATCAGATCCCTAACGGCATACTTGTACCCAAGCAGCTTTGTACCACTCATAACAAAGTTGGTCTGGTTCATTTTTATTGAGGATGCGATCAAAGTCCCTGATGGCGGGTCATCAAGCATATTGGGATCGCTGATTAGCCATATGTCATACATGACATTGGTATCTACCTCTCCATTTCCCTTCAGTGGAGCTCTCCACAGTACTGTGGCACTGTTGGCCTTTAGTTCGTCCTCGTATGAGATGATGACCTCCCCTGCATTGCGGAAATCCGGTACCAGTTCGGGAGCAGGAGGTGTTGACGGCACTTCGGATTCCTTCACATATATCCTGGGTGACTGTATCCTTATTCCCGGGTATACATCCTGCCCGTTTCTTGTTACCAGCGCCTTTATAACATAATAATTATCTTCATCGCCCTGCTTCAGTGTAAGGAAAAATACAGTATCGTCCGTAGACGCCATATATTCCTCAATACTGCTGCTTGATCCGGTTCCTCTGTAGATCTGGTAGGTTACACGAATAGTGCTGTCTCCTATTCCGGTGACCACCGGGCTCCATTCCAGTCTCCAGATCGTACCCGCGTCAGTCACGGACATTTTTGTCGTCTTTGCAAGAATGTAGCTGCTGACTGTAACCACCGGGCTGCTTGGAGATCTTTTAAGCTCGGTTTCGGTAGTATCCGGTTCGATCTTGATATAGTAGACCCTGCCCGGATCCCTTACTGTATGTATATATTCAAGCTTCCCTGTTGCTTCATTGACCGTGACAGGACCGTTCTGACTGATCTGTGACTGTCCTATATATATCGCAGGAGTATTGGTAAATGATTTGTTTTCAGAAATATACAGCTTGTAGTCCATTCTTCTGCCTGAATTCCATACATCATCCCACTCTATCTTGATCTGGTTGGGACCGTAGGAATATGCATTGATGCTAATATCTGTCATGAACTTGACAGTATTGGAGGAGCTGGACTCCGAACTGGTATATGTAACGGAATCAAGAGTATATGTGTAGTAAGCCTTGGCATGAGCATAATAAACTGTACCTGAACTCAATTCCTTCATTCTGATCGCATTATCATCATCCGTTTTCGCCGGTATGCTGCCTTCTTTTAGTATGGTGGGTCTGACCGGCTTATACGGTTTGTTGACTTCCTGCAAATAGTAGTTCATATATATGCTGGGCGAGGGAACGCCATCAGGCCGCTTGATTTTATCGGTCTTCAGGTCAATATAATACTTGTCGAACTCATTATATCCAATAACCGGCTCTGCATTGGGACCTCCATCATTTATTGCCTCCGCTCTCAGTCTCTCAGGCGCAGGCTGAGGCTCATTGATCGCCGCTGCTGCAGGCTGTATCAATGCATTCTGCACAAGCAGTATTACTGCCAATATGGCTGCCGCCGTTTTTCCGTTTATTCGTTTTGTATTACTTCTATCCATGTGCATATTGTGTCCCTCTCCGGTCTATTATTCAGCTATTGGACTCAAAGATCACCCGTAAGGCGAAGGAGCCTGACAAAGGCTTCTGCAGCCTCTGCTCTTGATACAGTTGCGCCGGGATTGAATTTTCCGCTTCCATCGAGTCTCATCACATCTATGTCAACTATCATAATCACTGATGCATAATAATCATCACGTATCCCGCTTTCATCTGATATCACGGTCCTTCCCGCAGGTCTCAGCTTTGAAGTATCTATTCCCTGTTTGACACTGTAGAGCCTGCACAGTATCGCAGCCGTCTGCTGTCTGTCAGCATTTCTTGCAAGAGAATTCGGGGAAATAATGCTGTCCAGTCCCAGTCTGGCAAGCTTATTTTTCGCATCGAGGCCCGTATTTTCGGCCGATTTCCCTATTACCTTTTCGTACAGCAGCACTATTTCTTTGACTGTTGCCTTGTTGTTGGGCATGAAACTGGTTCGTATACCCGGGAATACATCCTCCAGATCATATCTGGCTGCAAGGCTTGTTATGCTGCTTTCAGCCCAATGCCCTTTTATATCGCCCGACAGACTTGCCGGCGCCATTATTACAAAGCTGCCAGTCCCCATAATGCTAAATATAACTGAAGATCCGGAGGCTGACGTGCCATTGGACAGCTTTTGCCAGACAGACGAGCCATTGTACAGTACGTACGGCATCATTCCGCCTTTGGAATCGCTTACAGCAAGGTTTGCCGCTGCAGGTGCATCGAAGACTGTTATGTCCCTCAAAGCATTACTGAGTCTGGATGAATTCAGCGTATCGTTTATATATATAGAGAGCTCTTTTTCGATCATTTCCGCCAGACTGCGAGTATACTGGTCAATAAGGGCGGAAGAGCCCGTCCCGCTTCCTACATAAGTGTTCTGAAGCATATTCAGCATTTTGCCGACAAGACCCGAATCCTCATCGTACAGCTTGGCATGGAACAGGCCCGCCATATCACTGTATGCTGCAGTGAAGCCCTGTGCCTGCATTTTAACACTATTTACTGCAGAAACCGGCGCCTGATTGGAGGGAAGCGGTGGATAGACATCACCTCCGCGTTTTAGATCGAGCTTCACGTAGATGTCCTTGACTTCCTTCCTTTCAGATATGTCCTTGATCAGGTCATTGAAGGCTGTATCGAGTGTCCCCGGCCTCAGCAGCAGTTCCGTACCTGCAGTTCTGATGACAAGGCTCTTTTTCTGCGCTCTCATGGCATTGACCACGTTTATCGGTACATATATCTCATCTTTATTGATATTGACAGATATGCCGGTAAGATCGACGATAAAGGAATCCCCGGCGGAGTTTTTCAGCGCATCAGCCACCCTGTCGCCCTTGAGAAGTATCGTGGTGATATTGTTGGTACCCATGGCGACTCTCCAGAAATATCCTTTCTCAAGCTCCTTCATCCTGTCCAGGAAGATTGCCTTCTGCTGCTCCTCCCTGTCCTGGTTGTCATAGTCATCCTGGTTGAACTCGGTCCTGGAGCTTACAGGTCCTATGTATTTGGAATATGAGATCAGATCTGCCTCGACAGGATCCACCTTTACAGCTCTTACCTTTATCATGTATCTTGTGTTCGAACGAAGGGGCTGCTTTGTCTCGATCCCGCCAGGCAGCGTTACATTCATTGTCTTTATTCTGGCATAGAAATAAAGTGCGTCAGACTTAAGCGTCCTTGCTGTTTCATCGGTATAGTAGGGTAGTATGGAGCCATTCTTGTTAGTGTACTGCTCCAGATCGCCGGCGGTAAGTACAGTATATTCGGATGAGCCCTCCTCCATTATCGCTATCTCATAGCGTGCGTAATTATCCAGCGGCTTTCCTATCCACTTTATCTCCAGCTGGTGATAGCTGTCTCTGGTCATAAGCCCGGTTTTTTCATACACAGTCGTATCCTTGCCCTTTGCAACCCTTACGTCATAAGCGGTGCCCTGCTTTAAACCGGTCACCCTGCCGTAATATGTCATTGCATCAGGATCCTTTACGATTGTTGACTGGGCTCTCGTCATCAGCTTGTAAGCAGGATCGGATGGACCTTTTATATATATTCTGAAATCATCAGCTGTCAATCCAGCTGTATCATCATTCCACCAAATGCCCAGCTCAGGGATCTGAACGACCTCCAGTGATGAAGGCGGATCAATGAGGGAGGTGGTGACGGGAATCGATACCCAAACGCTCTCGGAGGAAGGCTCGAGGAGCTCTCTGGCATTGTCCACCCTTACCGTCTTGAGACTGAAGTAGTAAAGCTTGTTCGGAAACATGGCCTTGTCTACGGTGAAGGTACAAACACCATCGACACAGGTGAATTTCCCACCATAATTATAGTTACCGGCTGGATCAATATAAACAGCCTTCCTGTTGGGATTATTTCCAACAGGCCTTCCGTACTCATTGAGAAAGCTTATGTATTCCGGATCGCTTTCATACTCCGGCAGGTCAGCGGCAGGATCTACCTTTCCCGTAGTTCTGATCAGCTGGTAAATTACATCGCCTTCCTGTTGCAGCCAACTGAACGTAACGCTGCTGCCAGCAATTATCTGATTTCCGCTGCCATCCTCTGCAATTGCGAAGTCCGTCGGCGCCAGCGGCTTCCTTTTACTGTCATCCGGTGGCTTTACATCCAGCAGGATGGTTGTAACCGGAAGAATGGCAGTATTCATGGATTCCTTGATTTCCACCGGTTGCCCGTCTGATCGTTTGGTCACGACCAGTCTGGTCCTTACGAGAAAATAGTAAGTAGTATTCGGAAGCAGCTCAGGTCCGAAAACCGTTCGCGGATTTCTTGTCTCATCAGGCTGCAGAAGGCCGCAGCTGATCAGCCTGCTTGTATTGGCTTCGGTAAACCTGTTTATCCTGGCTATGACCGAGGTGCTTTGCAGATCGTCGGCTCCTGTAAATCCCACATCACCGTTTAGATCCTGTGTTGTGCCAACAGGGATGAATTGTGTATTGGTCCTGGAATTCATATAGATATCATAATAAATATCATATTTGTACTCCAGTTCATTATAATTCGTGGTATAGTTCCTCCAGTCCAGATTCGATACCTTATCGAATCTCAGGTCTATATAGTTGATCTCTCTACCCCCTTGTGTCAGCTTTGAGTTATCCTCAAGCTCAAAGCTCATCGGAAGCGGCACATCCAGTTCTACTCCATTTAGCGTTGTAAAGCTCGTAATAATGGATTTGTCAGAGGCCGCAGCCGCCTCACTGCCTACAATAGTTGTGTACATCTGCAGGTAATAAACTGTATTTGGTAACAGAAATCCGGGGTACGTTTCATCACCGGGTAATCTGTCTATTGTACCCACATCACTTGTAGCATCCTCCCAGGTAAAGAGATCAAATCCATCCAGTGTATATTCCAGCCTGTTGCCTGTATCCTTTATCTTAGATGACAGGGCGCTAATATATTTGACCATTCGGTATTTGACATCATAGCCCTCTTCCGCACCCCACAGCTTTCCATTTATAAAAATCGGCGCTTTGGATGGAAGATCAGTTTGATTGGTACTGATCAGGAAGTGGAAATACAAGTCATTTTTTATATCGTCCCAATTGAGGGGCTTTTCCCACGATAATGTGACATCCGTGGATTTGACTATGATATCATCACTTGCCGGATCCGAAGGATCGTCAGCAGTGGGCAGATCGACTGTGTCGATGTGGAGCTCTCTGTTGTTGACAGCTATGCTCATTGGCAGCGGCGGCCTGCTTGTGTCTATAGTAAGAGCATATGGCATTGCCAGTGACTCCAGCCTGTCCACGGGGTTCTCCGACTTTACGACAATTTTATAATAGACAGTATTGTTGGGATTGACCCCGGATATTACTGTGACAGCAAAATCTCCGTTAAAATACGAGTCATCCATTGTTTTTTTGATTTCCCACTCACCCTGCATGGAAGGATCATCCGTGACCTGCACTTCATAATATAGTCTCGGAAGATCAAGACTGCCCTGATTGATCTTATATATCTTTAAGTAAATATTGTTAGCGCTGTCCTTTGTCAGTTGAAAGCGTATGGGAGTATTGACATATGCTCTTTCACCAAAAAGCATACTGCCATTCTGGTTTTCCGGATCACCGACGGAGACGGCGGATCCCATTCCTATACTTCCAGTCGCATCCTTGTATATCGGCTTTATGTTCATGTAATAGACCGTTCCGGGAAGTATTTCACTGTCAGGAAGAATTGAATCCCCGGCCGTATCAGGAGGCATTGGCGAAGATCTGTCAGCTCTGCCCTCCAGCTGGATACTCCTGAAGCCCTGAGTATCAGGGCTTGTCACAACAGCCCTTGGATTTGAAGTCCCGGAAACATATGCTTCATATGCACTGACATCGGAGGCTGACTGGTCAATAAGTATAGCCGACTGGGATGAGCCTGAATTGAGAAGATTGAGCCGGCTGGATATATTTATCCTGAAATTTAGTGTGTCCAGATCACGAATGTTGTCGGTATATATATCATTGAGTGATTTTTCCATGAATTGTTTGACATTATTCTCTGAAGCCTCTGCAAACACGTTGTTACCAGGATCGGGGTCTGCATAGCCTGCAGGCGAAGCGGTCAGATAGTCCGGGTCAAAAAACGCCTTTGGAGTTTTCCAGCTGAGTTTCAGCTTGGGGTTTGTACCTGACTCGCGGCCACCGCCTGGAATAGTTGCAAATGATGGAGCAGGGGCAATTGCAGCCGCCTTAAAGGTTATGGAAGGAAGAAAAAACAGCAGCCCTTTTCCGGTAGGTTCTCCGTTTGGCAGGTTTCCGGCATCCAATGCCCCGTATAAAGTAACATTGATATCATATATGTAGTCTGCCTTGAGATCCTTGATCTGCGCCTTCGAGTCACCTACAACGTATATTGTGGCTGCCGGTGAAGCATTGTCATTATTGTCGGGCACATGATAGGTTATAATTGCGCCCTTTGTACCAGCCGGCTGATTCCATCTTACAGTCAGCACACCGTCTCTGTAGCTTTCCACCGATACAGTGACAGGCATTGCAGCAGCATATGAGGCTGTGGAAAGGCCTGCAAATATAGTAAATATAAATACTGTTGCAACTAACAAAGCAATATACTTTTTAGAACGTTTCATATAGCTAAGACCTCCGGTTATACAATAGAGCCAGGAATATTAAAACCCCTATATATTTATCGGCAGCAAGACAACATGAATTAATGCTGTCGGAGGCTTAGCAGTATGAAATGGATAAATTTAATAAAGCTGTAATGTTACTCGGGTTTTGCCGTTGTATGCTGATGCGGACTCCTGCTGACAAGTATCTGATTTCTCCCGTTTTTAAATGACTTCCTGACGTCATAGCCCCTCATTACCAGAGTATCATAGATTTCATCAGTCTGCTCAAAGTAATTGTTTCCGATATCCAGTACCAGAGTTTCACCCGGCCTGAGTTCCTTTGAAATATCATTGAGTGTCGTATCGATCTGGAGGCTTTCGGCATTAATGACCCTGCTGTCAAGCTCCTCATCAAACATCGGGCGGCTGCTGTCTTTATCGTACCTGTTTTTGTCTCCTGTACCGTAGCTCTTGTCTCTTGAATAATCCATATGATGTACCCTCCCATATTTGATTGCAATATCTGAGCATTTTCTGTAAGCTACATATATGGTATAGTATTGACATGAAACGATTTATTTATCATTTATGAGGCGGTCGGTATGACAGAAAACAAGAATCTGGTTCTAATAGGAATGCCTGGAGCCGGCAAGAGCACCGTGGGCGTTTTGCTTGCAAAAGCTCTGAAGATGCCGTTTACTGACACTGATCTGCTGATACAGCGGCAGGAAAACAGCTACCTGCAGGACCTGATAGAAAAAAACGGAATCGAAAGTTTTATAAAAATAGAGGAACGTATAGTAATGGAGCTTGATTTGACAAATCATGTCATAGCCACAGGAGGAAGCGTGATTTACAGCAGGGCTGCTATGGACCGTCTGAAGTCCGCAGGAGTGCTGTTCTTCCTGAACACTAAAATGTACCAGCTGGAGCGCAGGCTAAAGAATATCCAAACCCGGGGAATCGCCATGCAGCCCGGCCAATCGGTCGCAGCTCTTTATGAGGAAAGGATGCCTCTTTATAAAAAGTATGCAGATGTAGAAATAGATTGTTCAAAAAAGCATATAGAGACCATAATAACAGAAATAAAAGAAAAGTTTTTAAATATGTGTATAAAACAATGCTAAAGGGGTCAATAATAATTGTGACCTCACAAAATACATTTTGACCCCCTTTACATGGTTAGTCGCCAGACTAACCAACTTTTTTGCCCTTTTCAGCTTTTCCGCTAAAATACGTTACCAGCTGCCCGACCCGGCGCTCCCTCTTTTTCTGGAGACAAGTATCAAGCCTCCTAAAAGCAGTACTATTGGTATAAGCACTCCCAGATCGACAATCCCCAGCATAAACCTGAAGCACATTGCAATAAAGCACGCCGCAGCAATACCGCCAATAATCCCGATTGCCGTTAAAAGGCCTCTCGGCCGTCCACTGTGCAGGTAAAGCTGGAACAGTCCTACTGCAACACCCACCAGATATATCGGCCAGGTAACAGCTGCAAACCGCCAGTTAGTGGCTGTCTCAAAGAAAAACAGCAGGCTGTAGGTGGTCAGGATCCCTCCGGGCACAAGAAGCCCCGGCGCTTTAAGTGAAATATAGTATGCAAGCTCAAAACCCGCACCTACAAGGAGTATGATTATTGGCCAAAAATCACCGGCATCAAGGGAAAACAAAGGATTTCTGAACAACAAGCGTGCAGCCAGCAGCAATCCACCCGCTATTATTAGCAGTCCTCCGAGCGATGTGTTGCTTCTTCTCATAT
Source organism: Bacillota bacterium (assembly GCA_023412665.1). GTDB lineage: Bacteria > Bacillota > Clostridia > Acetivibrionales > DTU013 > DTU013. Next base: position 52,600 of record JAEZCA010000068.1, on the reverse strand, counting down.
AATTACCTCCAACATATCGATATTTATACTGCCGTGCTGAAAGAACAGCTACGGTTCTAATGAATAATACTAAATACCGGTATGTATGTCTGATAATCTGTGAGAAAAGATATCCTCAGAACACTCGTTTTGTGGAAATGCCCCTGTGGATAATGTTGATAAGTCTGTGCATAACCCAGTTTTTTAAGGCTGAATCGCTGTGGATAACTATATTTTTCAATTACAGCATTCCTCTTATATCCTCTTCCGGAACTGGCCTTGAACAATAGTACCCTTGCACCATGTCGCATTTGTGTTTTACCAGGTACTCGAACTGTTCCTTCTTTTCCACGCCTTCTGCAACCACAAGAAGGTTACGTTTATGACCTATATGGATTATGGATTCTATCATGCTGTTATCATTGTCAGGTATATCGTCAACGAAGCATTTATCTATCTTTAGCGTAGTTACCGGCAGCTGCTTGAGATAGCTTAATGATGAGAAGCCCTTCCCAAAATCATCTATTGAGAAACGCACTCCGATTTTTCTGAGTTCATACAGCTTTTGAAGGTTTATGTCAACTGTCTCGACAAGTTTTGACTCTGTTATCTCCAATTCAAGCAACGATGGCGAAAGTCCCGTTTTTTTCAGTGTGTTCTCTACCATACTGACAAAGTCGGCCTGCATAAGCTGAACAACTGAAATATTCACAGATATGCCATATTCCTTGCCTGAGCGTCTGTTAATGTTAACAATGAACTCACATGCGGTTTTCAAAACCCATTTCCCAATCTGTACGATCAGGCCGGTTTCCTCCGCGACACCGATAAATTTCAATGGCGGGATAATTCCCCGTTCGGAATGGACCCACCTGAGCAATGCCTCAAAGCTTACTATGCTGCCTGATGTCAGATCGACCTGTGGCTGGTAATAAAGGATAAACTCATCATTTTCAATAGCACGCCTCAGCCCGTTTTCCATCTCGATCCTCTCGACAAATGCATCGTTCATTTCCTGCCTGAACATGATATGAGTATTTTTACCTTCCTTTTTAGCATGATACATTGCAACATCCGAGCTCTTCATCATATCTTCGATGGATGAGGCATGATCAGGATAGATACATATACCGCAGCTGGCTGAAACATGGAAATGATTTCTCATGACATTGAACGGCTCTTCGAACACCTTCATGGCCATTGTGATTTTCGTATTCAGATCTTCAACAGAATATATCTTCCTAATGAAAACGACAAACTCATCGCCTTCAAATCTGGCAACCATCTCATTATCATTGAAGGTATCCCTTATTCGTCTTCCGATTTCCACCAGCAGCATATCTCCCATGGAATGGCTGAAGGAATCGTTGATATATTTGAAGTTATCCATGTCCAGGTACAGCAGTGCACATTTATCAGCTTCTCCAAAGCCGGAAATGACCTTTCCAACCTCATTGAACAGCGCCGCTCTGTTAGGAAGACCTGTAAGCTGATCCTTATATGCCAGCTGCCTGATAGTCTCTTCGGTGGCAGCGAGCTCATCGTACACAACCGTAAGTTCTTCAAAGCTGTCCTGAAGGATATTTTCCTGGATCACTCTCTGAGTTATATCGACACCAAGTATCTCAACGATGCCGTCCACATCCTTGTCCTCTATGGCATTGCAGTAGATATGGATTGTATTGCTGTCGCCCCTGCGAAGAGCAAACTCGAAGCTAGTGCTGCTGTCATTGGTGTTTACATTGCCAATGGACTCCAACAGCGTTTTCTTGTCGTCTTCCGATAGAAGTTCGAATAGATTCTGCACCTTATTTGCTCCATATTTATCAAAATACAGCAGGATATCCTCTGCGTATCTGTTTGATGTCAATATGGTCCCGTCCCGCTTTATGGAAAAAGCGATGAGATTTGTAAAATCAGCAATCCTGTATGTATTGACCTGCTGCCTCAGCAAGTCAATCTTCAGAAGTCTGGTGCGGGACATGACGAATGCGATAATAAATGACATGGTTAGTATCAGTATCAAAAGTATAATGAAAACAATATTGAGCTTGCTGAAAACCGCACTTTTTGGGGCAGTCACCGCAATTGACCAACCTGTATCCTCAATCGGGCAAAAGCCCATGTATCGTTTTTCACCATTATATGTATATTCGCCGGTGCCGCTTTCGCCTGCAATCATCCTTCTCTCAAGCTCAGCAAGCCTGTCCAGCTTATTGATTTCAAAGGAGTTCTGTATTTCGTTCCTAACACTGTAAACAAGCTTTCTGTCCTTATGTGCAATGATATTTCCCTGCTTATTGATAATAAATGTGTACCCGCTGTCACTGAGCTTTATTTGGTCTGTGATAGTACTGATAACATCTGCATCGTAAGTGGCATAAAGAACTCCTGCAATTTTCTCTTCATTATATAAAGGAACTGCAAATGTAATTACCATCGCGCCATCTACCCGGCTTTTAAATGGGTCCGATACAACAGACTCTCCGGCCATTGCACGCATATAGTACTCTCTGTCCAGAATATTGAGACTTACTCCGTCTGTGGTTATGGAATTGCCATTCGTGTCGGCAATACTCAGCCTTCTGTATCTGTCAAGGCTCAGCTGCAATCGAAGCTCCTCCAGCCGCTGTTCTATTGGCAGAGAGGTATTACTGATAATACTGTTGGCAGCGATCGACCTTGTCTCCGACAAGCGTCCCTGTACGAAACTGCTGACATTTGCCGCTCCTTGATTTGCATACCTTATAAGAGAGTTCTCCATATCAAATACAAGTATCCTTGTAACGGAATAATAAAATAGGAGTCCTGTTATCAAAGCGACCGCCATAATCTGTAAAGTTTTATTTAGAACATTGTTTTTTTTCAATACCTTCAGAAAACCACCCTCTGAAAATCAAATAACATTACCCCGGCGACAGCTGCCTCCCGCCTCGTTGAAAACGCATTCCCCTTATCATAATAGAAGCAATTTGTCCTCCATCCTGTATGACCGAACAAATTGCTTCTATCAGGAATCAGGATGCCTGCCTGTCAGACAGCTTAACCCTTTAGCTCCTTCATACAAGCAGAGCATATGTTTTTGCCCTTATAGTTAATGACGTCCTTGGCATCACCACAGAATATACAAGCCGGTTCATATTTCTTCAATATAATATTTGCACCATCAATAAAAATTTCCAGTGCATCCTTCTCAGCAATGTCCAGTGTTCTTCTCAACTCTATCGGCAGAACGACTCTTCCCAATTCATCAACCTTTCTCACTATACCGGTGGACTTCATTCCTTCACCCCCTTTCAGATTGCGTAAATTACTGCATGTTAACATCTATGTTTTAGATTCCGAAGCACGCAGCACCTGTCTTACAACCTCCGGCAAATCAGTGATCCTGTCCTTTGGGAGATAAGAATCACAGCCTTTCTCGAAAGCTTCTTCCAATTCATTCTGGCTTACGTCTTCAGAAACTATAACAAACGGTATTTCACTGCATATGTCGTTTTTTATCTCCAGCGCTCCTAATGCATTAAATCCGGGCATGGCATTATCACTGAGGATAATGTCACACCGATCCTCCTTCAGTGCTTTTTGCAATGCAGTTCTGGATGATACTATTTTACTATTAAAGTTAAGCCCGCTTCTCTTCAGTATCCTCACAGCCAGATCCGCAAAAAATTGTGAATCCTCCACAACGATAACCGACAGTATAGCTCCATTGTCCATACTATACTCATCCACCAATCTAGTTTTATACGAATCATTTCAATGAGGCAAAATATTAATTGCCTCATTATAACGCATCATTCAAAGAAAAATTTTAGATTGTAGAAAATTTTTCTTACCTCTGCGCGTTTCAATGAGGTGGGACGGGGGCCCATCTGTTGCCTCATTATAACAAAAACAAGGTATCATAATATCCCTTAATTATAATACCTTGTAAAAAAAAATATTTTAATGAATTATTTCTTGTTAATACCCCGAATTATGTCAGATTATAACTTTTCGATTCTCATGTTCCTGTAGTCGCTCGGGTTAACTTCCATATGCTTCTTGAATAACCTGCTGAAGTATTCCGTATCCCGGTAACCAAGCTGCAAAGCTATCTCATATGTCTTTTGGACACCTTGCGTAAGCAGGCGCGCAGCACGGGTCATTTTTACCCTGGTTATATAATCGATCAAAAGCTCACCCGTCCTTTGTCTGAAAACCTCGCTTATGTATTTGCGGTTCATATATAAAGCCTTTGCAATTTTTTCAATGGATATCTCATTATCTACATTTTCCAGAACAAACCTGCAGATCCTGTACTCTATCTGGTTTTCAGCATTGCCATATTCAAGCCTGCCGATCTCTTGAGCAATACTCTCCACGGCAACTCCAAAGATGCTGAAAGCCGCCTGTACATCATCCATTCCGATATAATCAAGAGTTTTATACTTATTGCAGTCAACGAACATATCCATCCATAAAAAATATGATTTTAGCTGTGAGATCAGTTCGGTCATTGACTTTTTCAGAGCTGTGCCGGCTTTTATGATATCATTCCCGAAAAGTGCCGAAATTGCACCTGTCAGGCTATTTACAGCCGCCTTAATATCAGGATTCTTTCCTTTTACCGCATCAATCAAAAGCTCAAGTTCTGACGACGGAAATGCCTCCTCTATTTTTTCTTCAAGCTTTTCTGCCAGATTTTTAACGAGTTCGTCCTCTTTTTGCTTCCTGATAAGAAACTGCTCCACCCTTTTTAACATGTCCAACATGATCTCGTATTCAGGAGGTTTTCCGAGATAATCGAATGCTCCGTGCAGGATCCCCTGCTTTGCAAAGGAAAAGTCCTCATAGTCACTGAGCAGCACGACGCAGGGACAAAGACCTTTTCCTGCAATCTCCCGGAGAAGCTCGATTCCGTCGATCTTAGGCATCTTAATATCTGTTATGAGCAGGTCGAAGTGTTCATGCTTGAGTAAATTTAGAGCTTCCTGCCCGTTTTGAGCCTCAGCTTCTATAGAGAAACTGGTCTCACCGTTCCAAAGGTTTAATCTCCTGACCTGCCTGCGGCTAATTTCCATATCATCAACAAGCAATACTCTGAACACATTCTCACCTCAACAAATTACGACATTCCTCTAGGTATTTTACCATATAGAATGACGTAAAACATATAGCGTTGTATTAAATGTACATGAAATTCTGTTTAAAGTTGTAAAAGCGCGCAGAATCGGGCTTGAAGGTATAAGATAAATTATGCAATTTTAATTTAGCACTTCCTTCATATTTTTCTTGACAAATCTATAACAACACGTATATATTATTATAGTAAAGCCATTGAATGAGCACATTACAAGCTGTTTATAGAATATAATGCCATTTGAGGCGAATTTGCAAAAATGAAGGATTGCATTACGGTTATTTCACAAAAGATACCGCAGATGAATGTAATTTTCTCAGATTTAGGAGGGTGTGTGTATGAAATTATTGTCAAGTGTGATGGATCAGGTAATTAAAAGAAACCCGGGAGAACCGGAATTTCATCAGGCTGTAAGAGAGGTACTCGAATCCTTGGAGCCTGTTGCCCAAAAACATCCGGAATGGGTGAAGGCAGGCATATTCGACAGAATAGTAGAGCCTGAGAGGCAAATAATATTCAGAGTGCCATGGGTCGATGACAATGGCAAGGTCCATGTAAACAGAGGCTTCAGAATCCAGTTCAACAGCGCTATCGGCCCATATAAGGGTGGCATCAGACTGCACCCCTCTGTGTATGCGGGAATAATCAAATTCCTCGGTTTTGAACAAATATTCAAAAACTCATTGACCGGACTCCCTATGGGAGGTGCAAAGGGCGGCTCTGATTTCGATCCTAAGGGCAAGTCCGACGGAGAAGTGATGAGATTCTGCCAGAGCTTCATGTTTGAGCTGGCAAGACATATCGGTCCTGATACGGATGTTCCCGCAGGAGATATAGGAACCGGCGGGCGTGAGATCGGCTTTATGTACGGTATGTATAAAAAACTCAGAAACGAATTTACAGGGGTTCTCACCGGAAAGGGTCTTACATGGGGCGGAAGCCTTGCCAGGACGGAAGCAACCGGCTACGGACTCTGCTATTTCATGGATGAAGCCATGAGAAATATAAAGGGCAAGTCCTTCGAAGGCGCAACTGTTGTCATATCAGGTTCAGGTAATGTGGCCATATATGCAACAGAAAAAGTCAACCAGCTTGGTGGTACTGTAGTTGCTCTCAGCGATTCAAATGGATATATTTACGATCCTGCAGGAATAAAGCTCGATACAGTCAAGCAGATCAAGGAAGTCGAAAGAAAGAGGATCAGCGAATACGTGAAGCACCATCCTGAAGCAACCTACACCGAAGGCTGCTCCGGCATCTGGAATATCAAATGTGATATCGCACTGCCCTGCGCGACTCAGAATGAGCTCGATGAAAACGCTGCAAAGACATTGATCGCCAACGGCTGCTTCGCAGTAGGCGAAGGTGCAAATATGCCCAGCACTCCTGAAGCTATCGAAGTGTTCCTTGAGAACAGCGTTGTGTTTGGACCAGCAAAGGCTGCAAATGCCGGCGGTGTTGCCACATCAGGCCTGGAGATGAGCCAGAACAGTATGAGGTATTCCTGGACATTCGAAGAAGTAGACGCAAAGCTCAAGGATATAATGGTCAATATATTCAAAAATGCAAGTGCTGCAGCTAAAGAATACGGTTACGGAGATAATCTGGTAGCAGGAGCCAACATAGCCGGCTTTGAGAAAGTAGCAACTGCAATGTATGCACAGGGTATTGCATATTAATATGGTGACACCCTTTAAAAGGGGTCGCCCTTCTTGAGCAAATAATTAACAGTACATTTAAAGCCCGGCCTTATTCTAACAGGCCGGGCTTTTATACATTCTCACAACATCTCTCACAAAATACACCACATGCAAAGGAGTGTCATCACACCTTTTTCGCCAGAGTTTCACTGACTTTCTGCAGCCATCCGCTGATCGGTATTTTCTGTGGACATTTATCCTCACATATCCTGCATGTCACACACTGGTCAGCACGATTTGCAGCATCAAAGAAATTATTGTACGTTACCGTCGCCCCATCAATATCCTCATGAATTACACCATCATTATAAATTGAAAAATTCCTTGGTATATCGACTTTATTCGGGCAGGGCATGCAATAATAACAGCCGGTACAGGGTATGGCAGCTCGATCGTTATACTTTTTTCGAACACGTTCTATTACGTCAAGCTCGCTCAGACTAAACCCTCCGACTCCCGACCTGTCTGCAGCCGCGATATTCTCCTCAACCTGCCGCATGGTACTCATACCGCTGAGTACAACCGAAACCTCAGGCTGGTTCCACAGCCACTCAAGGCCCCAGTCCGACGCTGATCTGCCGGTACCGCTCTCATCAAATATAGCCTTGATATCCTTCGGCGGATTGGCAAGCCTTCCTCCGAGCAAAGGCTCCATTATGACAACTGCCAGGCCCTTTGAAGCTGCATATTTCAAGCCTTCCATCCCCGCCTGGTTTTCGATATCCATATAATTGTACTGTATCTGGCAAAAATCCCATTTGTCATAGCCGTCCACTATTTCTTTGAATGCATTGATATCATCATGGAAGGAAAATCCAAGATACTTTATTTTACCTGCCTTTTTGGCAGCTTCTGCGCGCTGGAGCACGTCCTGCTTCAGCACTGTATTCCTCCATGAATGCCTGCCGATCGCATGCAGCAGATAGAAATCCACATACTCAGTCTGCAGCTTGCTCAGCTGTTCATCCAACAACCTGTCGAAATCCTCAGGCTTTTTTATGTGCCAGACCGGTGATTTTGTAGCCAACATGGTCTTATTTCTGTACCCATCCTGCAAAGCTTTTCCGGTGAGGATCTCACTTTCGCCCCCATGGTATCCGTATGCCGTATCAACATAATTGACTCCGTTGTCTATAGCATACCGGATCATTTTTATGGCTTCAGCCTCATCTATATTGCTGTCAAGCCTGTTCCCGGCGCCCTGGATCTTCCTTGTCGGCAGCCTCATTGCACCAAAGCCGAGCGCTGAAACCTTCAGCTCATGCTTCCCAAAATTTCTGTACTGCATATCAAAGCCCCCTGTATTTGATTTATATAATCAAAAGTTTTGTACACATACAAGTATTTTACTATTAATAATACAAACAGCCAACCCTTTTTCTGCAAAAAGGCCGATACCTCATATCCTTGAAGTATCGGCCTTTTCTGGCGCGCCCAGCAGAGATCGAATCCACAACCTTCTGGTCCGTAGCCAGACGCTCTATCCAATTGAGCTATGGGCGCATATTACCGCACTTATCTACAGTGCATAATATATGATAATACTTTCCCAGCCAAAAATCAACTGTATTTATGTGGATTTCAGCAAATAAGGTATTTCATGAAATGCAGCATGAGCTGCAAATGCAGATTTACACCCATCAAACGGATTTCGCTGTGCTATGAAATGTCACATGGTTTTAATAGTTTTTATCACGCAGTGTGTGTGATATAATGGATAATGAATCAATGTCCTACGGTGGATAATGACAGATAGCATACCAAATACATACAGATATATAGTAGCGAGGTCATTTTAATGGTTTTTGATGCGAACTTATCAATGCTTTATTCAGATACACTCATACCGGATGTTTTTATCTCAGAGTACATGCCGTCGCTGGAAAGCGACTTTATCAAGGTATATCTATATTGCGTGTTCTTGGGCAAATACAGAAAAAACCCCTCTTCTGAGGATATAGCAAGGAAGCTGGAGCTGCAGACGCCACGGGTGAAGGAAGCTCTTGTTCGTCTCGAAGAGCTTGGCCTTTTATCAAGAGGGACGAATGAAAACATCATCAGCATCACCGATCTTAAGGAGAGGGAAATAAAAAAGGTCTACCGCGCAAAGACAACGTCCACACCGGAAGAGGCCGAACTCAGCAGCGAACGGAGCAAAAAGCGCAGCCGCTTCATTTCAAGCATAAACAATGCGTTTTTTCAAGGTGTCATGTCACCTTCCTGGTATACGGACATAGACTCATGGTTTGACAAGTATCAGTTCGAGGAAGACGTTATGTTTGCCCTGTTCAAGCACTGCTATGACTATAAGGCCCTTTCCCGCCAGTATATTGCAAAGGTCGCAGATAACTGGCACAGCAAAAACATCCGCAACAGCTTCGATCTGGATAAATACTCCATGGAAGCCCAAAAGATAAAGGACATACGTGGAATGATACTAAAGAAGCTCAGAAAGCAGGGACTCTTAACAGAGTACGAGGAGGCTTATGTTGAGAAATGGGTTTCTGAATACGGTTATGACGGCGGTATCATAGAACTTGCCCTTAAACGAACGACTTCAGCTGTAAATCCGAGCTTCGAGTATATCAACAAAATACTGACCAACTGGCATGACAAGGGATATAAGACAAAAGACGAGATCACCGCAGCTGAAGGAGAGAAAAGACCATCTGACCCAGGGAAGCCCAAAGCAAGGGAGAAGACTATCCCTCAAAAGGGCAATTTTGATCAGCGAAAATATGATGATGAATATTTTGATAAGCTCTATAAGGATGTTTGACAATTAAACCTATATTGATATTCAAATGACAGATAAAACAAATAGGATAATAATGTTTTTTTGAGAGGATTGGATTAATGGGCACGAGTCTCAATATACATCAGTTCATAAAAAACGAATATGAGAAAAAACGCAAAAGGGCTCAGGATCAGCTGGAAGAAAGAAAAGCAGGGCTTTATTACCACATCCCGCGGCTTGAAGAGATTGAGAGGGAGATCCATGCTGCAGGCTTGAAATACAATAAAGCGATACTTCTGGGAACAGTGCCTTCCGACAGCGCAGCAGCCCGGCTCTCGAGCACTATAGAACAGCTCAGGAAGGAAAGATCCGATCTTCTGGCAGCCAATGACTATGACAAGGATTACCTGAACCCGGTATATGAGTGTCAAAAATGCTCCGATACCGGCATAGTCGCCTCACCTGACGGAGATGGCGACACACTGTGCATTTGCTATCGTCAGCTTCTTATAAACCATCTGTACGATCAGTCAAATATATGCATCGCAGGCAATGGCGGGCTGGAATGCTTCAATACGGAGTTTTACCCGGATACGGTCAATGAGGAGAAGTACGGCATCAAGAAGTCTCCCCGCCGACAGATCACGGGGATACTGGATAACTGCCGCAATTTCATCAAGAACTTTGGCAGCCCGGATATAAAGAATCTCCTTTTCTGCGGTCCTACCGGAGTCGGGAAGACATTTATGGCAGTGTGTCTTTCAATGGACCTGATGAGATCCGGGCATACTGTCCTTTACCAGACAGCTCCTGCCCTGTTCAATACTATATATGAGTACCGGTATAATACTAATAACAATGAGGATTACGATTCCTCTTTGTATAAAAACATACTCGAAACAGAGCTTCTGATAATAGACGATCTCGGAACTGAATCACCAACCGCGATGCGTTACGCTGAGCTATTGAATATTATCGATACCAGGATGTCAAATGATATCAAAAGACCATGTAAAACCGTAATTGCTACAAACATCGACCTGAAAAAGCTGTTTGAGTATTATGACGAAAGGATCGTTTCAAGAATAACAGGCGGTTTTGACATCTTCCGCTTCGCAGGCGATGACATCCGAATGAAGAAGGCCTGAAATACTGACTGAGGTCAGTGCCACAGAGCACGGGACTACACCCCTGTCCCCCCCCCGAAAACAGGGGCATTGCTTTCAAAAAAGCGCTGCCCCATATTCCCGGAAATGCAATTAATTACTCAAGGCTGATCTACATGGTAAGTATTCCGTTTGGTGTGTCGACTATCATCAATATATCTTCCTCTTCTCCTGTTTCGGCATTGATGTAAACCAGAAAATCCTTGCCGTTGAGCTTTCCCTTAAACTCATAGCAGAACAGCTCTTTTTTGTAGTCTGTGGGTATGAATGCCAGGCCTGAGCTCAACACCTCCATTTTACCGTTGATCTTCTTCCTGGCCTCCTCCATGGAAATTTTGGGATCAGGGATGTCGCGTTCTATATGATTGCTCAGGTAGGTTTTCGCTTCCATACCGGTTATCTCTCCTGTATCCAGCGCAACCTTAAGCTTGATCAGGTCCGGATATATCGTCACATCATCCTGTATATATGCATAATTGATAGTTGCTGTATTATCCTGCTTGATATAGTAGGTATCCTTCATGTTGTCATAGCCCTTTTCCTTTAGGAAATCTATTCCGGCCTTCTTCGCCTTTTCCATATCAAGCTTTGCCTCGTTAACCGGCCTGTTGTTGAGCATCCATTCAACATGACCTCCCTTTTGTGTGACAGCTATGTCTATTACCTGATCATCAGGCATGTTTTTTAGCTTGGTTTGAAAACTGTAGGTTTTTATAGGACCATGATCACTTTTGCCCGTATCCTTTACTTCCTGGACACGATCCTTCCCCAGGAATTCCGTGACTTTCTCCTTTGCACTCCCTGCACTCATATTATCCCCGGTAAGCCCGCGGGCTTCTGCAGTGATCATATGATCAGAAAACGGACCATCATAGATAAGCGTAGGGTAGTCCTTAAAATTATCTCCGACAGTCTCGAACTTTTTCATCATTTCACCGGGCTTGGTCTTGCTGAATAATCTGGTTCCTTTACTGGCAAGCTCTCCCCATTTCAGTCGCCCTGCATTCAGATCATCCTGCAGATCCTTGAGCTTCTCGTTTAATGAAGATGAATATTTATATAGCTTTTCGACCATTCCATACTGCTCATCGTTGAGCGACTTGCCCTTAATATTTTGATTATCAAGCGCCAGGCTGAGATCTCCCACCTGGTTCAGAAATTTTGATGTGCTTGCCAGTACAGGCTGAGTGACCGGCAGCTGTCCCAGATTCGTCTGGGCCAGGTCAGCTTGCTTCCAGGCCTCCTGGAGTGTGATCGCTGTTCTTTCTGTAGTTGTGCTGACCATGGATTTAGCCAGAAGCGTTTCAACATTGTTCACATATCCGACCATTTCATAAAATGCCCTGTTATATTGGCTGTCAAGCTCCTGTCTCAAGTTTGCAGCATGTTTGAACTGATAAATTCCCCATATTGATATTGCTGAGATAACCACTATAACAATGCTGTACATTTTTCTGTCAGATAGTCTTCTTTTAAAATCCAGCAGTTTATCACGTATGCCCAATGCTTCCTACCTCCCTAAGAATCTCCTTTATTACCCATGCGTCCGGTAATTTCCGTTCCGCACATGCTTCAATGAACCGGCTATATCACAGCTGATTCATCATACTCCAAAATTGTGCTTTCCAATCTTTGTTACGATCTTTCTGCTCCAGATCCATGAGCTGGTTGCGGTGGCGGGATTCCAATAGTAAATACAGCCATCTGTGGGATCCCATCCGTTCAATGCGTCACGAGCAGCCCTTACAACCGTGGAACCGGGGTCTATCGGCACATTTATCTGGCCGTCGGACACTGCAGTGAAAGCCCCAGGCTGGTAAATCACACCTGCTACTGTGTTGGGAAAATTGGGGTCCTTGACCCTGTTCAAAATTACAGCGCCAACGGCCACCTGGCCTTCGTACGGCTCACCTCTGGCTTCTCCATTGATTGCTCTGGCAAGAAGCTGTTCCTCACTGACGCTGCTGTTCTGAGCATATGCAGCATTCAGTCTGAATAAAGGATCAGGGCCGACGACTGCGCACATTGCTGCTAAAATAAGCCCTGCAATAAGTAAAGCGGTTTTTCTGAACTTCAAGGTGTACCCTCCTCTAATAGCATTCAGGGATAAAATAATCGCCTCGATATTATTCTCTTCACAATGGAAAAAAATATTCCGGAGAAAAGGCCGAAAGAGGTGAAAATGTAATAACAGAGGTCAAATTTGCTAATAATGTATAGCGGAGGTAGGGAATCGATGAATATATTATTCCTGACCGCATCCACCGGAGGCGGTCATGTCAAAGCTTCACAAGCCCTTATGGAGCATATGGAAAGCCGGATTCCGGGATGCAGGACAAGGCTCGTCGATGCTCTGAATTACATAAATCCTGTAATCGACAGGCTGATAACAGGAACATACCTGCAGACAATCAGAAGAGCTCCATACATATACGGAAAACTATACGATCTCTCTGAAAGAGATGAGGTATACACGGATTTTGTCAAAAGCTTCAACAGCATGCTGGCCCCAAGGCTGATGAAGCTGCTTCTGGAGGAGATGCCCGACGCCGTTGTCTGCACACATACTATGCCGCTTATGATGGTATCCCGGCTGAAAAAAACAAGTGGCCTGCAGATCCCTCTAGTCGGTATCGTGACTGATTATACAAACCATTTTTTCTGGAAGCTGGAAGAGACTGACGCCTTCATAGTAGCCCATGAAAGCATAAAGTCAGATATGGCAAGGATGGGGATCAGAAGAGACCGGATATACCCGTATGGCATTCCGGTAACAAAGCAATTCACAAACAATAACAGCAGCAGTGAAACAAAAAAACATACAGCTCCGGTAGAAAAGCCTGTAATACTGTTAATGGGGGGCAGCTTGGGCTTGTGCAACATGAAGTCTGTATTCGCCTCACTTCTGGAGCTTGAGAAAGAAATCAGCATAGTTGCTGTAACAGGACAGAATAAAAAACTGAAGGAAGAGCTCGAAAGGCTTTCGTCAAAATCTGCAAGACCGGCAATAGTACTGGGGTACACACATAGCATAAGCAGGCTTATGGATGCGGCCAGCGCAATCATCACAAAACCTGGCGGCGTCACCATATCTGAAGCACTGGTCAAAGGGCTGCCGATATTTATAATGGATCCGATTCCTGGTCAGGAGGAGAGAAACGCAGAATTCCTCAAGAATGCCGGTGCAGCAATGAGCCTTCCAAATGACAGATCTCTTACAGACGTTCTGAAAAAAGCTCTGGACAACCCATTCCTGCTTCGGAGGATGTCTGCCGGAGCGGCAAATCTGGCAATGCCCAATGCATGTGAGGATATTGTAAGACTGATCTGCAGGCTTGCAATGAAATACAGTGAATTTACCCTGCAAACCGGTGAATATATACGATAAGCAATAACGAGGCGGGAGATATGCCCGTATCGTTTTCTTTCGATTGATCGAAAGAAAATATCTGAAAGGCCGAATGGTACCCGCCACCAAGCATTTTTCAGCCTGAAGGTCTGAAAATACGTATAGAGGTGGGGCTGGGGCCCATTATTCGCCTCGCTATAATGCCGCATGTATTGATCTGTCTAATTGAATATCCTTCTGACAGCCACCACCACCCCATCGGGGTTTTCCCTGTATATATCACCTATGGCCACATATCCGGTTTTCCGTCCCGAGTATAAATAGCTGCCGTCTCCGATACTGACACCTACGCAGGTAACAGTACCTGCCTCGTTGTCGCCGGTCCCCGACAGGAAAACCAGGTCTCCTGCTTTTGCATCATCAATTTCTATCTCGGTTCCTGTAGACATTTGGCCTTCGATAGTTGTTGGCAGATTAATGCCGTTGATCCGTGCACAAATATAAACTAAGCTGGGCGAATCAATGCCTATAGAGCTCATACCGCCGAGCATAAAGGTCGTCCCCTTAAACCGGAGCGCTGTAGCCGCAAAATCATCAGCATTGGTAACAGGTATGGCGTCGCCGGTAGGTACACGAATAATACCGCTCCCCCTGAGCCAGCCTGTTGTATTTCCCGGCAGGAACACCTCATAGGCATCATCTATATTGTTAAAAGCATAAAATTCAGTTCCCATTTGGGCGCTGACCTGGGTTATTCCTCCGCTAGGCCCTGAATAAACGGTCTTTTCCCTGCTCGTTACAATTATCCTGTACGTGTAGACCCTGCCTGTGATGCTTGATACATCGTCGCTGATATATCTTGACTTTATCCATCCTGTAATGCCGTTGATGGTTTTTACATTCGCCCAGCCGCCATTATTACTAAATACGCTGACGGGCTGATTGCACAGCACCTGGGTGATGCGGCCGGATTTGACGTCCGGCTTCTCAAAAATATCAGCTACACTCTCGGTCACTACAGCAGCAGTCTCATCCATAGGTATTCCGTAAATATATTCCACCGACTGCTCCGCATTTGCCCCCGGCTCTGAGGTGCCATCAGCAGACGCCGACACCTGGGTATCTCTGTCCGCACAGCCGCAGAGCAATACAAAAAGAAGCAGTACAACTGCAAGTACCTGACCTTTTAATGCATTCTGCCTTAAACCCCTGTTAAAAATCTTCATGCCCCAACTCCACAAAATTCATTCTGTCGCCGTAAATCTGCCTCGCCAGCTCCACCTCCCGCTGTTTGCAGGTAAAAATGAATATCTGGCTGCCTCTGTACTCATTATGTAAATATTTTAACGCAAGAGCAGTCCTGTTGTCATCAAACTGAGAAAATACTTCATCCATTATTAACGGCAGGCTCTCGGACCCCTTAGTCAAAAGACCTGTCATGGCAAGCCTCATCGCCAGGTACATCTGATCAGCCGTACCACCGCTGAGCAGGAGTACATTTTTAACTTCCCCGTATTCCGGTGCGGCTGCATTGAGCAACAGAGCCTCATCCCCTCTGAGATCCGTATACCTTTGTCCTGTTATACCCGCTATTATACTGCTCATTCTGCTATTCAGACCGGGAGCAAAATCACGCCTGATTTCCATGCCGGCTTCCAATAGGACCTCATGAGCAAGCTTGATTGCATTTGCCTTATTTCTAAGATACGCGATTTTCTCCTTTACCGCAACGGTTTCTTCTACCACACGCTGCAGTTCATAAGCGCTCTCTTTGTCATCGTCAGCCATTCCTTCACAGTATTTTTCCCTCAGCGACATACTCAGCACAGACTGCCTGACGCTTTCCATTTCAGCCCTCAGCACTGATTCCAGGCTCGATATATCGGTATCATAGATAACCATATCCAGATCCTTCCCCGTAAAATAGCTGTCTGCAGGCTGTTTAATCTTACCTGCATCTTCAATTCTCCGCTGTAGTCTGGCGCTTAATTCCTCCAACTCAGTCCGTGTATGACTCAAGGCCCTTTCCACGTCTTCAGTGCGGCTCATCGTGCTGCCGCATATCAAAGAAGCGTTGTTCAATGCATTCCGCTTCAGCAAGGCTAGTCCCTCAGCCCTTTCCTTCAAGGCATCCGGTCTCAATATAGTATCACCTGTATTTGCCAAATCAACGGTGCTGCCGTCATCTCCTATGCTTCCGTGATATGCGCCGGTCAGTCCGCCTGATACATTTCCGGTTCGGCTATACATGGCCTTCATTCCCTTAACAAGGGAAATAGTTCCCACAATAGCGGAAATAAGCATAACAAGCCCATACAAAAGCATTGATGCCGGTACGTCAGGCCGACTCCCTGATGTCAATGCGGACACCAGCAACGCCCCCGATATCAGCGCAGCGGCAAAACAGAGCAGCGGGACTGCCGGACCAAAGCGGAAAGTCTTGACCTTCTCAAAGCGTCGGCTGTTTTGTGGTCTATCGGCGCTATATCCGGATTCTCGGCTGGTACCACCGTTTCGGCCTGTATTCTCCGCAGCGGCACGTTCCTGCTCCAGCAGTCCGGACAGCTTCCTGTCCATGTCCTTAAGCAGCGCGGCTGTCTCTGTGAGATTTGTCTCTTTCTTTATGCCTGCATCTATCTTCTTTCTTGTATCGATCAGCTCTTCAACTATTGCCAGATACTGCTCCTGCGCGTCCAAGCCGGCAAGCCGGGCTTTTACATCCGACAGCTCATCTTTCAGGCTCTGCCTTTGCTTCTGCCGGTATGTCAGCCTGGCATGCTCTTCTTCGAGCTGCCTGAGCCTCGCTTCAAGCCTGTCCAGCGGCTGTGTCCTGGTTCTCTCAGTGCCTATCCTGTTTTTCAGAGCATTTGCCAGAGCAGCCTCAGCTCTCTGGAAGGACAACCCTTCAGACCCTGTATCCTTAGCATTGGCAAGCCTTGCTGCCAGTTCCGACGAACCGCTGCTGCCGATCCTGACATCCATCTGACCAATGAAGGCCGTCCTTGTAAACGTTGCTTCATCCATTCCCAGATGCTCGTCAGCAAACATAGGCAGCTTGTCTTTACCAAGTCTGAATGTCCCTGATATATCATTATAACTGCCGTCAAATATACGAACGGTATTCTTATCAAAGTTTCTTTCAGCTCGAATTGTTGATCCATTATCAAGAGAATATATAATAGAGCCGCCATATGGAGCGCCGTCCCATGGCATGAATCTTTTCTGCGCAGCAGGAAGCCCGGACGGCTCACGTCCGTTCCTGACCCCGTAAAGCATTGCTCTGATGAACCTCTGGACAGTAGACTTTCCAGCCTCATTAGCCCCGTAAATGACATTAAGTCCGCTGCCCGGAGCAATCACCAGGTTCCTTATTTTAGCAAACCCATTGATCTCGACCCTCTCTATACGCATACCTTTCCCTCGTCAATAGCCTCCAGTCCGTAATAAAGCGCCTGCATGACCAGCCTTGCCCCTTCCTGGTCCTCTTTGGCTGCCCTCTCGAGCATTTTTCTGGTAAAAAGCCCCTTTAGTCCCTGTTCACGGGAAATTTGCTCCAGGTCATAGTCCGGGATGGTTTCATCAATTATTTTTATATAGAATGCCTTATCAGCTGTCTGCTCTGCGACAGCCTCTGCGTCTATCCTTATATCCGAGGGTATGCGGCCTTTTAGAATGACCCTGAAAAGATCTTCACTGCTTCCCGCTCTTCCTATTTCAGCTTCAATCAGGCCTGCTGCCTGCTCATTGCTCAGGCATCCGCTTATCCCGACCTCCAGGGTGACAGCTCTCCTTGAGCAAAGCTTGATGAAATTTGAGCTTACAGTGCTTTTCCTCCCAGGTTCCTTTTCAATCTCGGATATATACACGCCATGAGCTCCCTCTTCATCAAAGCCAAGGGGCTCGGGACTGCCCGCATTAAAAATGGTCCCGCCTGGTCCTGCGCCGGATATCCTTGAGTGGAAGTGTCCCAAAGCGCAGTAGTCGAAACCCCGCTCTTGGATCTCCCTTCCGGATATGGGCTGAAAGGCATTGGAGTTAAAGGGCATGTCCAATGTCCCATGATGCATCAATATATTGATATAGGACGGATCTGTTGTTTCCGGGGCAGCTCCGCCGAAAACTCTGGTGCCTGAGGGAGAATGCTCGAACATATCACCTGTACCAAGCACATGCACATTGGACGGCCACCCGTGGTCGCTGTAAAAGGAGCCGGGTACCTGCGGATCATGGTTTCCGGGTATCATCAAAACAGGTATGTCCGGTATCCTCTCAAATTGAGCGCATACATAGTTGATTGAGCCTTTAGCCGTATAGGCATGCTCATACAGGTCTCCGCAGACAAGCACGATATCCGGATTTTCACTCAGCGCAAGATCAATTATCCTCGACAGTGTCCTCTTCAGATCCTGCCTCCTTTGATGAGGCCTCCCTTCAATATCGCCCAACGATGTGAAAGGGGCATCCAGATGAAGATCTCCGAACTGGAGCAGCCTGACCCTCATGTATATCCACCTCTTAATTTTCTATCACTGCATATGCCACTGCATATGTACTGCAGTGGGAAAGGCTTATATCGATGCTCTTCCCATTCATTTCCCGAAAGATGTCAAGGGCTCTGTGTGTCAAAGCCACCACAGGCTTTCCCCTTTCATCATTGCTGATCTCTATGTGCTTCCACTCGACTCCGTCGGAAAGACCAGTCCCCAGAGCTTTCAGAACTGCCTCCTTCGCGGCGAATCTGGCTGCATAGCTCTCGTATTTTGCTTTGTTCCTACCCTCGCAGTATGCTATCTCTTTCTCTGTGAAAACCCTGCTTCTGAAGCTTTCAAGCTCATCAACAGATTTTTTCACCCTGTCTATCTCGATTATATCGACACCACAATGTACTGACATGCTATTTTATCGCGGCTCCTTTGCTTATTCTTTCATTTTGACTATCGGCATCAGTGGACGGTTCCCTTAAAGAATACCACAATTACATGAAAAAGGGGCGCGAAATCATTTCTGATAATTTCCCGTCCCTTGCTTTTAATAATTATCGATGAGAGCCTTACATCCTTAGCTTGTTCCTGCGCCTGTCCTCAAGCACCGCGTCAAGGGCTTCAGCTTCATTTACCGCTGTTTCCAGTTGTTCGAGCATATCCTCGTTTTCGACGCTGGACATGATCTGGTGCTTGAACATGTTCACAGTGCTTTCCATGTAATCAAGCTTGGCACTTATCCTCTCCAGATCCTTCTTCTCTTCCTTCAGCCTGCCTATCAGCTTCTCATCCATTTCGATGATTTTGCGGACATCCTCGGCCATCCTTGCGTCCTTGGCAAAGCTGAGCTTTCTCGAGTTGTTGTTTATCCTGGCTGATACGGCGCCCACATCCACGCTGCTGAGCTCCCGGCTCCTTATACAGAAGTTGTTGAGCAGCTTCAGATAAGCTATCACCAGGTTCAGCGTCTGCTCAACTATTTTTTCCTTCAGATAGCTTGGCTCTCCTGTTGAGTAGGAAGTAAAAATATCGTTCTTGTCGTTTATTACCTTCCTGAGCTTTTGCATGTAGGTGTTGTTGGTATTTCTTCTGGCCTCTGAAGAAAGCCTGTTGGCCAGCCTGTTCAGCTCTCTTATGTTCCTGAACTTTTCCTTCTGGTTGAATTCGGTATGGAACTTTTTACTGAGAAGAGTCTGAATGACAAATACCATATAGACTGCAATACTTCCCGTAACAGTTAGAGAGTCAGGCAGTGCGCCATTTATTCCAAACATGTTGGGCAATGCCGTGGGGTCGCTTAAAAGAGCTGCCAGGATCAAAGCCGCAGCCAGTATTCCTATGTTTCTCAATTTGAATAACGCGCTCAAAACCATTCTTGCTCTCATAAGCTCAAACCACCATTCCCAAATAATAACCCTTTACCTGCTACACCAATTTGTACTGGTTTCATTTACTGTGATACCTTGTTTTCTGTCTTTTCCTTTACCTCAAAGCCCTGCTCGCTGCCAAGGAGCGCTTCAGCCCTTGCCTTCGCCCTATCCCTTGCAGAGTTCATGTCAAGCCTCTTGAGCTTCAGATCCATATTTGTATCCCCAAGAGATTCCACTGCATTGGCGCGGGCAGTCTTTTTGTTGACAAGCTCTCTTGCCCTGTCCATGCTCTCGTTTACACTGCCGACTGTATTGTTCCTTGAAGTATATCTGGCATTCACGGAGTTGATATTCTCCCTGAGCTGAGCCATTTTTGCCTGGGATTTCAAAGTCTTTAATTCATTGAGCTTGGCGCTCATTTCAGACTCGAATATTTTGTAGTCCTCCCTGATCTTTGCCACTTCAGCCATTGCAGTATCATAGGTGGCCTTATGGGTCTCATAGGTTGCCTGATATTCTTCCTCATGCATGAGCAGCTCAATCAGAAGCTCCTTGTCTCCTGTCTTCTGAGCAGCTTCAACTCTTGCCTTTACAGTGAAAAGATTCTTTTCCGCATTCCGCATTTCGATCTTGATCATCTCGGCATTTGTCTGAATCTCAAGGATCTGCTGCTCCGCTTCTTTTCTGGCCCTGTCTATCTGCATCTTGATATCCTCAAATAGTAATTCCGGATTATTTTCTTCCACGCCCCCCAGCAAACTGCCGAAGAAACCTCTTATCAAAGCGCCAAGTCTACTGAAAAAACCCATATTAACTGCCTCCCTTTATTTATTGTTACGTTCCGCCATTTCTGTATATATTTAATTTATAATAAATAATGCCCGATGTAAAGGATTAATGTCTCGGCAAAACTACTCTCCTGCCTTAACTGTACAGAGTCGGCAGGGTTGCTTATTCCGATCATGTTTTAAAGCACCCACCCCTGTGGATCGATTCTGCCGACAAATGAGTTCTACCTTGAAGTCCTGTCTCACGGGTCTTTCCAGTCGCCTCGAACCGACTGTGAGGTCTGCAGCAGTGCTTCCAAGAATAAAACATGATTTCCACAAGCAAACCCTGCCGATCCACTGTATCATCTATCCTCGGACAGGTTTTTTGTGTCCAGGAGCCCTTTATATTTCTCAGGCAATAAATCCTTGTCATCGCATTCATCGATGGCCAGCATTGTCATGAACTGAACCTGCTGGGTGCTTGGCCGGCATCTCATTATTGCCTCCGACATTATTTGAGCCGTAAGGATATTATTATCGGTCTCGTCCTCGTTAGCCAGCTCATAAGCCTTCCTGACAACGGTCTCTATCTCTGCACCGGTATAGTTCTCCGTCTCCTGCGCAAAAGGCATGAAGTCCTCTATATCCGTATCAAATCCGTATTTCTTTGTAATGATCCTGAAAATATCCGCTCGTTCCCTGGCATCAGGCAGCAGTATCGGTATCTTTTTGTCGAACCTTCCGGCTCTTTTCAAAGCAGGATCTATCAGATCCGGTCTGTTGGTTGCTGCAATAAAAATAACCTTGCCCCTATTATTTGTATTACCGGTGAACTGCAAAAATTCACTGAATATGTTCCTGCTCACACCGCTGTCCCCGCTGTCTCCTCTTCGGAAAGCCGTATCCAATTCGTCCACGAACACTATTACCGGGTGCTGTGATTGAGCGCCAAGCAGACACTTCTTAAAATTCTTCTCGCTTTCACCTACATACTGGCCAAGGATCCTTGACATATCGATCTTCACGCAATTAAATCCGCTGGCCCTTGCAAGGGCATTGACCAGAAGTGTCTTACCTGTTCCGGAAGGTCCGCAAAGCAGTATTCCCATGGGAACCCTCCTGAGGTCTCCCTTCATTATGGGCTTTACGATGTTCTTCAGCAAATATTCCTTTGCCTTTTCCATACCGCCGATGTTTTCAAAGTCCAGTTCCGGGTATATGAACTCCAGCACATCGCCATACTCCTTCTGCAGCACGGAATGCTTCTTCTCCTTTATGAACTCGAAGCTTATGGGTATATCTTCGGCCTCTGATTTCAGTTTTATGTCTTTTATCGATTTTTTACTCAGCCCGGAGGATAGCTTTGCGAATTCGTCTGCGGTTATTTCCGTCTTTACGCCGTTGTCCTTGAGCAAATATTCTATATAATCCTTGCGCTGCGCCTCATTTGGCAGTCCGACAAATATCGGCTCGATCCTGTATGAGGATTTGAGCAGCTCCCGGCTCACATCGGCAAGATTATCGGATAGCATCAGTATGCAGCTGCCTACAGAGGATATCTTGGCACTGACTGACCACTCGCAGATCCAAATCAAGGATACCCTTTCCTCAAGGGACATACTGGCAATATCACCTGACGGGATAATCTTTTCCACATGATCGATAAAAAGCACCATCTTGGTATTCTTCAGCGCCTTATCGATATGAGGGAACAGCCTGGACGGCATTGCATTCATTAAATTGGCAGCTTCATTGGAGGTAATAATATTGAACTCTTTTTCCATGCCTGCATCCAGAAAGGTAAGACCTCTTGATATATCGTAAAAGGCAACGATACCAAAGCCTCTCTTCTTGATGAATTCCTCATAGAAGTATCTGTCCATGTACCTGTAGTTGTCCACCAGATCGCGAACATTAAAATAAAACAGAAACTCATGGGAAATACCTGATTTGTATTTGCTTAAAAAACTGTCGTACCAAAATTCTCCGGATGACACAATAATCCCTCCTGTTTTGCTGTTTGCCGGGCCGGCTCCTTTGTAATTATTTCCGGCTGTAAAAATACAATGCAAACAATTATACGTTGAATACCTTCAAATGTTTTAAAACACTGCAGTATAAAATAAAAATATATTTGGAGGAGAATTTTCCTGCTTTTTCACGTTCTTTTTTATAAAAAAATGCAAACAATACTGTTAAAATAATTTTCTCTGGAGGATTTTATGGAAGCAACCTTTACAGTCCCTTCGATTACCTGCAGCATATGCTCCGGCCGTATAAAGCGCGAACTGGGGGGAATGGAGGGAATCAAAGATGTCGGTGTGGATCTGAAAGCACAGTCGGTAACAGTATCCTTCGATCCCGATCTCCGCAAACCCGGCGATATCAGTAAAAAAATAGCGGAATTGGGCTACGAGGTCATGCAGTAAAAGCTTCCGTCAGCAGGGCTGGATCATTCCGGTCCCGCTCTGTGCCGGGCACATGTATGATGCTTTATTCAGGTATCCGGTTCTTCTTTACCGACCTGGTGATGGCTTCCTCCTGCTTCTTTATATGTGATTGCGCAGACCTCATCGCAGCAGCGGAATCTCTGGCGGTTATTGCATCTATGATCTCAATATGCTCCTTTATGAGCTCCCTGGTACTGCTGTAATCCTTGATATAAATGACCCTGAACCTCTGTATCTGCTCCCTGAGGTTGTTTGATATCTGTATGAGCTTGTCATTCCTTGATGAACGGTATATTATATCATGGAACTCCACGTCCTTCTTGATAGATCCCTGAAGATTTTCCTTCTCAACATAATTGACGAACTGACTATGCACATGCTTGAGCTCCTTTATCTCATCGTCGCTTATGCGCGATGCCGACAACGAAGACGCCAGTCCATCCAGCGTCGCACGGACCTCAAGCACATCCATTATGTCCTTGATGGAAAGATCGGCAATATGAGCTCCCTTTCTTGGCAGCATCTCAACAAGACCCTCAAGCTCAAGCTTCCTGATTGCTTCACGAACAGGTGTCCTGCTCACTCCCATCTTCTGCGCAAGCTTGACCTCCATAAGTCTTTCACCCGGCTTAAGCTCGCCGACGATTATGGCTTCTCTAAGTGTGTCAAAAATTACATCCCTTAGCGGCTTATAGTCGTTTAGATTTACTTTCGTAAGCTTCCCCGCCATTAACTGTACATCTCCTTTATAATAAACTCGTTTTTTCATTCAGTTCAAATCGTTCTTGTGATAATACACTGCCAGCCGGTTATGGATGAAAGAGTACTATACGCATCCTTTGCAGCGCCGGTGTCCATAAACAGTCCGAACACTGTAGGACCGCTCCCGCTCATCATGCTGCCCGCAGCGCCCGATTCTGCCATTTGCCTCTTAACCTTCCCGACAATATCATACCTGCCGATCGTCACAAGCTCCAGCACATTTTTCATGTTGCAGGCAACTGACTTGATATCTTTTTGCTTAAGTGCCTCCACAAGCAGATCTGTATCAGGCCTGTCATGCTCCGTTATTCCCGTCAGCCTGAGATTCTTATATACCCACGGTGTCGATACGCTTATATCGGGCTTTACTAGTACCACATCAACTCCGTCAAAGGACGGCAGCTCTGTCAGGATCTCACCGATCCCTTCAGCCAGCCGTGTCCCTCCTTCGATGCAGTATGGCACATCTGCCCCTATCTGTCTCCCCAGCTTTCTCAGTTCATCGTGTCCAAGGCCCAGTTCAAACATATCATTAATGCCCCTGAGTATAGCTGCAGCATCAGAACTGCCTCCCGCAAGGCCAGCAGCCACCGGTATCCGTTTTATTATCCTTATCCTTAGTCCATCTTTGATTCCAAAGCAGCGCTTCATCAGGTCCGCCGCTTTCCAGGCCGTATTTGTACAGTCCTCCGGCACCCATTTGCTGCCGCATTCCAGACTGATACCCTCTCCGGCCGCTTCCATGCACACGGTATCATGAAGCTCCAAAGTCTGCATTATCATTCTGAGTTCATGATAACCGTCCTCCCTTTTGCGAAGGACATCCAGTGAAATATTGATTTTTGCATAGGCCGGTATTTCCAGGTAATTCATCGTCAGCCTCAGTGTAATACGTTTATGGTATATTATATACAAAGAACATTCCATTTACAATAAAAAGTGCCCGAAATCGTATTCTCGGACACTTGTAAAAATTTTAACATGAAAAATATATACATAACCCTCATGAATAATTTTCTATATATCAGCTTTATTTAAGCCCTCTTCAGTATAATGATCTGGCTCCCCGGCACAAGGGCTTCGTTCTCATCGATAGCATTGCTGTTGACAAGCTCGCTGACTGTTGTATAGTATCGCTTTGCAATCTTCCAGAGAGTATCATCAGGCTGAGTGAAATAAATAGTAACACTGGATTGGCGCGCCGACCTTTTTTCATCAAGGGGCTGCTCCGCTGCTTTGGCGATCACAGGCACGGCAAGCTGTCTGCTGACCCTGGTCTTTAGGCTGATAAGCAGCCGTGCCTCAACATCTCTTGAATTGAGTATGCTGTAGCTATAGTGATCAATATCCATATCCACCTCGAGGGACATGCCGGCTCTTATGCCTTTGGCATCGAGCACCTGTCTGAAGGGGATCTCCCGTTCAACACAGTACACCGGCTTTTCACCATTGTCAGCAAGGTAGAGGACATTACACACTGCAACACCTTCTACTGTTATTCGGTCATCCATGATCTCACTGGAGGTAAGCGAGAGCTTGCCGATAACATTAAATAATTCAGAAATATCAGGATCTCCCTCATCCAAATCTATATTCTCTTTCAGTGTCAGCTGGCTTTCATTCTCTGAAACAAGTTCCTCCAGCACAAGCTGCTCCTTCTCTATACTTACTCTTGTATTAGGATTGTATACGTCATCAACAATTTCTATATCTCTTCTTCCAAAGCTCTGGGCATAAATACCGAGATCGACCTCACATTTAAGCTTCCTGAGCTCACCATCGCCATCCTCATCCGCCTCAAAGGATACTTCACCCAGTGCTATATCCACATCACAGGAACAACTGTCATCAGCTCCGGGCATATCCAACAGCTGGGCAAAGGGAATCTCATGCTCCATGAACTGTATGCTCCGGCTCTCATCATCGCCTATATACAATGTGGAGATATTAAGCCCGCCCTTTACGATAATCTTGTCATCACCCGCTTTATATTCCTTGCCGGATATTTTTACATCATTTCTCAGTATTTCAAGAATAGCGGGCTTTCCGGCAGGTATATCGACTAACTCCCTCACAGGGCATTCTGCTTTGCTATCGCCGATATAAGAATTGATATTTATTGTATTTCTGAGTATCTGTATACCGTCTGATCCGTCGAAATCCCTGGTAATGTATTGCTCGAGCTGTTCCGAGACTCTGGCAAACAGACTGACGATAGCCTTTACATTGACCTTTCTGCTGTTTAGTATTTCATATTCCATATGTTCAATATCACATTTGACCCTGCACTGCATACCCTGCCTTGTTTCGGGTACATCCATCGGATACTGGAATCCCGTAGAGGTTGTTATGCTTTTTACAGGCTGGTCAGGATCATCGGAAACATACAGTATCTTGTATCTGACCATGCCATTGATCAATACCTTGCCCGCGGCAGTCTCGGCACCGCTTATCCAGGCATCACCGTCCAGCAGCAATATGCGCGCAATGTCCGGCTTTATATCCGGCACTATGATATCATTTTCAACAATGGTTTGCGTAGAATCCTCACCTATGGGTCTATTAAGCCTTACGGCCTCTTTTAACAATTCAAGAGACATTTGATATCCTCCCCCCGCATGACAGCATGCAATATCCTCTCTAAATGTATATTGACAAGACCCTGCAATTATTACTGAAAAAACAATCTCCCCCCCGATTGAAGCGAAAACGGCCCGATCGTTTGATCGGGCCGTTTTAAGGCTGTTTTCATCTAGTCTTTATCACCGTGTCAGCTTACAAGAATACGTTTGTCATCTTTGCAAATAACCAGCTCTACTGCTTTGGTAAGTACGTCCGTATAACTGTAGGAAACTCTTCTTGTTGTCTCGTATTCGTTTTCAAACTTGATGATGAAGATGCTGGGATATGAGTTCTCGATTACTCCCTCTTTAATAAAAGCCTTTTTCCTGCCTTTATTAGCTTTTAATTGAACTTTTTCGCCAATGCAGGTCTCAATGTTCTTCTTTATTTGAAACAGGTCACTCTTTTCGGCCATTGAATCACCTCATCTTCTGTTTTAATCATTATATCATAATTAATATAGCTTGTCAAAAAAATTTATATATTATAACAAGGGAAATTTGATTATGTCAAGTGTTTTTTTAAAAAAGCTCAATGTACCACTTATTGGTAGGGCTCAATCGGGAATCCCTCCCGGTATTTTCCCCTGGTTTGCACCCCACCGATTCCAGTCTTCCCTGTTATAGTATTTTCTATTACATCTTCTGCATCCAATATCTTGTCAACACTCGCGAAAGCCACTTTTTGACAGACTCTTACAGGATCAAGGGCATGTATCAGATCTCTGAAGGGAGCACTGGCGAAGTTAGCGCCGGCACTGATTATTTCCCCAAAAAGCGATTGGCATGCACCTGCAAAGATGACTAATCCGTCCATATCATTGTTATGCTTTCTGGCTTGCTTTACAGCCTCGATAAAATATCTCGATGTTCTGTATGAGGCCAGATTATTATAGCTGTCCTGCCCCTTTATAAAGCCATCGTGACCGGTCAGCACCAATATGTCGGGCCTGTGTTCCGCAAGCAGGGCTCCTACCCTTTGCGGCTGGTCTTTTTCAGGTACATATTCCCCGATTACATCCATACCGAGCTTCTTATATTCTGCTATACAGTTCTCCAGATATTCCTTATCACCATCTAAATGGAGTACTTTTCCCGGTCTCTTCATTCTTTCAGTTTTGTCATTTGAAGTATCTCTAAAATACATTTTTTTTCTTAATCCTCTGTTTTGAGGTGCCGAATAGTATGCATACCTTGGTGCCAGCCTTTTGTCATCGCTGTACTTCTCTGCCTTCCTGCAGCAATTGTCCCTGTATTCCCTCACTCTGCTCTCCGGCTGTACCTCGAGGTCTGACTCAGGGGCATCCGCTTCTATCCTGTAGCTTATCCCCTTAAGTGTGATGATTCTGTCATTGCCGACCTCCGTAATATTTACCACCTTGAAGAAAATATCGTAGCCATATGACCTTCTAGCGACAATATCCCCAACCTTAATATCACTCATTAATACACCACCATCGCTTTTCAAATCTGTGGTTGCATTTGACAACAGCTCCTGTTTCATTATATGTAAACTTCATCCCACATGTTAAAGGATTTTATCCCAAACAGGACTGCGCAATTTTCCGATTATCTGATGTGTTCATGTTCTCTATTGTCTTGTAATAAACAGGCAGGTATAATTATAGCGAGGCGAAAGATGTTCCCACCTCTCGTCTCATTGAAACACAATACGCTTTATCATACGAATTTTATATGAAAGGTTGATTAAAATGCTGACAGACATAGAAATAGCACAGCAGTGCACAATGACGCCGATTATGGAGATAGCCGAAGGACTGGGAATAGACGCAGAAGAATTAGAGCTGTATGGTAAATACAAGGCAAAGCTTTCCCCCTCTCTCTGGGATAGGGTCAAGGATAGAAAAGACGGAAAGCTCATACTGGTCACTGCCATAAATCCAACTCCTGCCGGCGAGGGCAAGACTACCACGACAGTCGGGCTTGGACAGGCTATGGCAGCAATCGGAGAGAAAGCAATAATTGCACTCAGAGAACCGTCTCTGGGACCTGTAATGGGCGTAAAGGGAGGAGCTGCAGGTGGCGGCTATTCACAGGTCGTGCCCATGGAGGACATAAACCTGCACTTCACAGGCGATATGCATGCTATTACCGCAGCAAACAACCTTTTGTCGGCTGTAATAGATAACCACATTCAACAAGGCAATGAACTGGGCATAGACCCAAGGCAGATAGCCTGGAAAAGGGCCATGGATATGAACGACAGAGCCCTGAGGAACATTGTGGTCGGCCTCGGCGGAAAAGCCAACGGAACACCAAGGGAGGACGGCTTTGTAATAACCGTAGCTTCAGAAGTAATGGCCATTCTATGTCTTGCAAGCGATATTACAGACCTGAAGCAGAGGCTGGGCCGGATAATAATCGGTTACAACTACTCGGGTGCTCCGGTCACTGCAGCGCAGTTAAAGGTGGAAGGCGCAATGACTCTGCTGCTGAAGGATGCTATAAAGCCCAATTTGATACAGACACTTGAAAACACACCAGCGCTGATGCATGGCGGTCCCTTCGCCAATATAGCCCATGGCTGCAACAGTGTAAACGCCACCAAGCTGGCTCTGAAGCTGGCTGATTATGTAATCACGGAGGCCGGGTTCGGAGCCGATCTGGGTGCGGAGAAGTTCTTTGATATAAAGTGCAGATACGCTGGCTTCAAGCCTGACGCGGTTGTACTGGTAGCCACTATCAGGGCTCTGAAATACAACGGCGGCGTCCGAAAAGAAAATCTCAAGCATGAGGATCTGTCTGCACTGAAGAAGGGCTTTTCAAACCTTGAGAAGCATATCGAGAATTTAAACAAATACGGTGTGCCGGTAATTGTTGCAATAAACCATTTTGATACAGATACCGCTGATGAAGTGGAATATGTCAGAGACAGATGCCGCAGCTGCAATACCGAAGTTGCATTTTCACAGGTATTTGCAAAGGGGGGCGAAGGCGGCAGAGAGCTTGCTGAAAAGCTGGTCAGCCTGATAAAGAAAACCCCTTCTCAATTCAAGCTGTTGTATGATGTAAATGCGCCAGTGAAGGAAAAGATTGAAAAGATAGCAAAGGAGATCTACGGAGCACGGGCAGTGGTATACTCACCCTCGGCGGATAAAATGATCAAGAAGCTCGAGGAAATGGGACTCTGCGGATTGCCGATCTGCATGGCCAAGACCCAGTATTCGCTTTCCGATAATCCCAATATGCTCGGCAGACCCGAGAATTTTGAAATAAATGTACGCGAGATAAAGGTCTCTGCAGGAGCGGGCTTTATAATAGCCCTTACAGGCGAGATCATGACCATGCCGGGATTGCCCAGAGTGCCGGCTGCAGAAAAAATAGATATTGATGAAGCAGGCATCATAGCAGGGCTGTTCTGATAAACACAGTATAAGACGAGGCGGGAGACTTCTACCGCCTCGTTATAACACTTCAATTCAAAGAAAATTTTTCGGTTGTAGAAAAATTTTCTTACCCCGGCAGTGTTTCAACGAGGCGGGAGACTTTTTTCGCCTCGTTATAGATATGTCCTTTCGTATACTTTGACAAATGCCTCAAACGGCTCTATTTCGTTGATGACCTCCAGAAGCCTGCTCACATAGCTCTTCTCTGACCAGCTGCGCCTGCTGTTGTAGTATCTGTTCACTACACGCCAGAGCTTCTGCGGGAACTGAAGGATTATTTTCATGACCTCCAGCTCTTCTATGCTCAAGGGTGCCACACTGCTGTACGACTGAATGATGAGTCCGATCTTTGATATGTCCCAGTCACACTTCCGCATTTTGCGTCTGATCAGATTTGCTATATCGTACACCCTCAGTTCATAGCAGCAGTAATCAAAATTTATGATTGTTACATGTCCTCCATCCATTACGATATTGTGATGAGTATAGTCATGGTGGCAGAACGATTTTTCCTCCAACGTCCTCGAGGCCAATATACCATAGGCTGAGGCAGCAAGCTCTTTTGACGCTGTTTCTCCCATGCTGATAAAATGATCCGCATATTGGATGAATAGCTGGTCAAACCGACTCTTCCCCTTTTTTGCCTGCTTGCGCATCTTCTTAATATCGTCCAGGCGCTTTGAAAAATAACCCGGCAGCTTGCCTAACTCATTCTGGATTTTGCAGTCATCAGGAGCAATATACCCGGCTGAAGCATTGTGCAGCCCGGCAAGCGCGACGGCAGCTCTGACCAGGTCAGCATCGCTGTCAAAGCTGCTTTCACGGCCCTCTATAAAGTCTGTCAATGCATAAAGGCAGTTATTGTGGTAAAAGCCGGGATCGCCTGATATTGTCAGCATATAGGAATCTATGCAGGGAAACCCGTTTGCCGCAAGGTGCTCTTTCGCGCCGTGTACGAATTTCAGCCGCTCGTATGAAAACGGGATCCTTCTGACTATCTTGCGCCCTTTGGGTGTCACAACAATGAATGCGTCCTTGTGGGCAAACATATTGCTGACATCCAGGCTATAGTTGCTTTCGATTTCTCTTTCAATTCCCTGCATGGCAATTCCTCCGGTCATATCTGCTGCAGGAGCAATAACTCCGTATTGTTGCGAAACAATAAATTATATGCCTTCAGAAGTCTTTCTAGAAGAAACGCGCACAACAAAACCGGCGGACAGCCAGTTATGACCATCCGCCGGAAAGCATTACACCGATTATTTTTATTGCTTAACCATTAGCAAGCCTTTTGTAGTTCTCATAGCGTTCCTTTGCATCCTTTTCAGCCTCAATAAACAACATCTCTGCTTTTTCAGGGAACGTCCTTGTCAGTGACGAGTACCTTACTTCGCTCATTATGAAGTCCTTATAGGAAGCTGTTGGCTCTTTGGAATCAAGTATGAACGGGTTCTTACCTTCTTCCTTGAGCATTGGGTTGTACCTGTAAAGGTGCCAGTAGCCTGCTTCAACCGCATTCTTTTCTTCGAGCTGGGATTGGCCCATTCCAAGCTTCAGTCCATGGTTTATGCACGGAGCGTATGCGATGATAATTGATGGCCCTTTGTATTTCTCTGCTTCCAGCATCGCCTTTAAGAGCTGATTTTGGTTTGCTCCCTGTGCTACCTGTGCTACATATACATAGCCGTATGACATAGCAATCATACCAAGGTCCTTCTTCTTTGTCCTCTTACCGGATGCTGCAAACTGAGCAACAGCACCTGTAGGCGTTGACTTTGAAGACTGGCCGCCGGTATTGGAGTAAACTTCAGTATCAAATACGAGGATATTGATATCTTCATTGGATGCCAGAACATGATCCAGACCGCCGAAGCCTATATCATATGCCCAACCGTCACCGCCGAGGATCCACTGGGATTTCTTTATAAGGAATTCGCTGTTTTCCAGTATGTCATCTATCAATACCTTTGTATCAGCATCTGCTTTTGCACTAAAGCCTTCCAAAGCTGCTTTCAAATCAGCGGATGCCTGCTTGGAGCCATCACCGTCATCCATGTTTTCAAGCCAGCTTCCAACAGCAGCCTTTACATCTTCAGGCAGCGCTTTTTCCAAGAGCTTATTGCAGTTGTCGGCAATCTTGCTTCTAATCTGCTTTACTGCCAGATACATACCATATCCGAATTCAGCATTGTCTTCAAACAATGAGTTTGCCCATGACGGTCCGCAGCCCTTCTTGTTTGCGCAATATGGCATTGACGGAGCGCTTCCTCCCCAAATAGAAGAACAGCCTGTTGCATTTGCAATCATCATTCTGTCTCCAAACAGCTGGGTCATAAGCTTTGCATAAGGAGTCTCGCCGCAGCCTGCGCATGCGCCGGAGAACTCAAGCAGCGGTTCCTGGAACTGGCTGCCCTTTACAGTGGCAACTCCGATAGGATTCTTGGGCTCTATTGTCGCAGCATATTCAAAGTTCTTCGCCTGCTCGTACTGAGTTTCTATAGGCTTCATGATCAGTGACTTTTCCTTTGAAGGACAGACATTTGCACAGCTTCCGCAGCCTGCACAGTCAAGTACTGATACCTGGATCCTGAAGTTCAGACCCTCAAGGCCTTTTCCGATAGCCTTCTTAGACTCAAACCCTTCAGGAGCGTTCTTGATTTCGTTTTCATCCAGAAGGAACGGCCTGATAGCTGCATGAGGGCAAACATATGCGCACTGGTTACACTGTATACAGTTCTCTATCTGCCACTCAGGAACATCAACTGCGATTCCTCTCTTCTCATATCTGGAGGTACCATTGGGGAATGTACCGTCTTCCATGCCTGTAAATGCGCTGACAGGAAGCTTGTCGCCCATCTGCCTGTTCATTGGATCAAGAATCTTGCTGATGAATTCAGGCACATCCTTTGAGGCTGCAGCTTCATCGACTGCACTGCCCCAGTTTGCCGGTATCTCTATCTTCTGAAGAGCTCCTATTCCCTTATCTACTGCAAGATAATTCATATTGACGATCTTCTCGCCCTTCTTGCCGTAAGTTTTGAGAATTGCGTCCTTCATATATTTAACGGCATCCTCCAGAGGAATGATATTGGCCAGCTTGAAGAAGGCTGACTGCATTATCATGTTGATCCTGTTTCCAAGTCCGATCTCCTTGCCTATCGAAACACCGTCAATAATGTAAAGCTTGATATTGTGCTTTGCTATGAAGCGCTTCATGTCTGCAGGCAGCTTCTCGTCCAGTTCCTCAGGAGTCCAGTTGCAGTTGAGCAGGAAGGTGCCATTGTCCTTGAGATCGCTGACCATGTCATATTTACCGATATAGGAAGGATTGTGGCAAGCCACGAAATCTGCTTTGTTGATGAGGTAGGTCGAGCGGATCGGCTTCTTTCCGAATCTCAGATGGGAGATCGTTACACCGCCGGATTTCTTGGAGTCGTATGAAAAATATGCCTGTGCATACATATCTGTATGGTCGCCGATGATCTTAATGGAGTTTTTGTTCGCACCGACCGTACCATCTGAACCAAGGCCCCAGAATTTGCAGCTTACAGTTCCTTCAGCAGCAGTGTCCAGCTCTTCGCCCATTGGAAGTGAGAGATTTGTCACATCGTCGACTATACCTATTGTAAAGTGATTCTTCGGAGTTTCTGAGTTGAGGTTCTTGTATACAGCTACGATCTGGGCAGGAGTAGTATCCTTTGAACCAAGTCCGTAACGGCCTGCAACGATAGTACACAGTTTTCCGCTTTCCAGAAGAGCTGTGCATACGTCCTGGTACAAAGGCTCTCCCAGCGCACCGGGTTCCTTTGTCCTGTCGAGAACAGCTATCTTTTTGACTGTATCCGGAATGACTTTCAGCAGATGTTTAACTGAGAACGGTCTGTAAAGGTGGACCTTTACGACACCGACTTTTTCTCCGGCAGCCATCAGGTAATCGATGGTCTCGTCTATGGTCTCGGTGACAGATCCCATTGCAATTATTATCCTGTCTGCGTCAGGAGCTCCGTAATAGTTGAAGAGTCCGTATTTCCTGCCGGTGAGCTCACTTATTTTGTTCATGTAATCTTCAACGATGGCCGGCAGCGCGTCATAATAGCTATTGGATGCCTCGCGGGCCTGGAAGAATATATCGGGATTCTGAGCGGTTCCTCTTACTGCCGGACGTTCGGGATTAAGGGCGCTCTTCCTGAACTTCTTCACCGCATCGTAATCAAGGAGCTTT
Organism: Bacillota bacterium; assembly: GCA_023412665.1. Taxonomy (GTDB): domain Bacteria; phylum Bacillota; class Clostridia; order Acetivibrionales; family DTU013; genus DTU013. The sequence continues at coordinate 18,461 of JAEZCA010000068.1, read as the reverse complement.
GCCAGATCCTCATATTCAATTGCTTCTATCTTTTGCAGCTCATGAGAGGTTCTGAAGCCATCAAAGAAATTGATGAAGGGAACCCTGCCCTTAATTGCGCTCAGATGAGCAACAGCTGCCAGGTCCATAACCTCCTGTACGCTGCCTTCTGCAAGCAATGCGGCGCCTGTCTGGCGGCATGCCATAACGTCCGAATGGTCGCCAAAAATGGACAGCGCATGGCTGGCCAATGCCCTGGCGCTCACATGGAATACGCCCGGCAGCAGTTCTCCTGCTATTTTGTAAAGATTCGGTATCATGAGCAGCAGACCCTGGGATGCTGTAAAAGTGGTGGTCAGTGCTCCCGCTGTAAGAGATCCGTGTACAGTTCCTGCAGCGCCTGCTTCCGACTGCATTTCTACGACCCTGACTTCCTGGCCGAAAATATTTTTCTTTCCGTTGGCGGACCATTCATCCACACGTTCTGCCATAACGGATGACGGAGTAATAGGGTAAATACCTGCTACATCGGTAAACGCATATGCAATGTGAGAAGCAGCGGTATTTCCGTCCATTGTTTTCATGTTTTTTCCCATTCTAATCTCCCCTTTATTTTTCCCCTTTGAGTTCTCTGATTACTGCAGACTTCTTATAATGCATTGATTCAGAAGAAAATTTTGTTTGCACAAAAATTCCCGGCCATTGCCTCGTTATATGTACTGATCAACCTATAAAAACTCACAGTTTAAGATAATCAGGGGTTTTATCAGTTTATAATACGGGTTAAAATGTATATTGTATACAATTTTAATCCAAATGCCTGATATTATTCTAACATTGTTATTAGATTTTGTGAAGTGCTAGATTATATAACGAAGTTAAAAATAATGGGAACAAGAGTACTTCTTGCAAAGGAGTGTCACTATTCATTTAAAGATCAGCTTGAGAACGGCAAGGAGTACGAACCCCGGTACACCCAATGTCCCGACAATAAATGCCGTATATATGTTCAGCGCCATATGAAAACCGAAGATACTGCCTGCCCAATTGGCAAGCAGGATAGCTGCTGCCCCGAACAGCGAATTGAGTGCCAGCTTCAGAACGACCTTAATCGGAGCAAGAAACAGTCTGCCAAAAACAAACAACAGTATTATGCCTGCGGCATATGCCAGAATAACTCCAACATCAACCATATCATCACACCAGACCCGGCATATCTGACAACACACACCAGAACGACACCATCAGGTCTGCCTTCGTATTTCTTTCACGCAGCAATAGGGCGGTAACAATACAGACAGCGGGTAACTTGAGCGTACCAGCGGCCTCGTTTTATTATACTTGTACATTGAGGTAATTATGACAACAGATTTACAGGCTTTGGGTCAGCCCTTTTTCCTTGGCCAGCTTTAAAAAGTAAGTATATCTTGCTTCACAGGCCTTAAGCCTGTAGATATGATAATCTACGAGCAGATCGTCCTGTACATAGTTGAAATCGATATTTGCCTCCGCCCATTCACTTCTGGCCGCCAGTGCCGCCTCGATTATTTGCTGCTCTTCGGCAGTCAGTCCGCTGTTGGGCTTTGTCCTGGCAAAAAAAGAACTCTTAACTTTATTTGCTTTGGTTTTAGAGCTTACATTCGTATGCCCATTATTTAATAATTCTGTATCCATTATTTACACCCTCTTACAGTATATTACTTGTATACTATAATTATAGGCGCAAATGTGTGCTTATATACGCAGGTGCTTCAAATATCTCAAAACTGCACTGGTGGTTATGTATCTGAACTTGCCCCAATCATGCCATTTCCCCTTTATGGAATCCAGATCCGCCGCGATAATCTCAAGCCCTGACAGGTCAACCTCCCTGATGCTGCTTATCTCATCATCGCTTGCATCCTCCAGAAGCCTGCCGCCAATCTCGTCAAGGATAAAAATGTACGAATAAAACATCACAAAATCATCATTGTATTCAAACCGTATCCTTAATACACCCGCAAAGGATCTTATCCTGACCTCCAGACCGAGTTCCTCCTTGACTTCCCGGAATATGGCATCAATTATGTTTTCCTCGTGGCCTATGCCCCCTGTCGGTATCCTGTATATATTTTCAGGATATTCACTGCAGGTGACGGTTATAATACTGCCATCAGGCCGGATGACGCAAAAAACTACCTCGCCTCTTCTGTCCCGCTGCACTACATTCCTTATTCTGTTGAAGTAGCCCGGAGCAGTATAGCGCACGGTCACATCCCTTACTGTTCCGTCACTGCCAAGCTTTCTGCATATATTGTTAAACTCCGCCTCATTAAATACATTCATCAGATATGACCCCTTCAAATAGCTGCCAGATGCGGGCGATGCTTCTTTTCCTTAATATTAATACATTTTAGTGCTCATTTCCACTATTGTATTGATAATTTGAAATTACAGTAATCAAAATTTAATATATTTTTTTGTTTTTATATTGTGTTTTAGGGAAACAATTGCGATAATTAAACCGTCTAATATTTATAGACGTCAGTAAAATTAATTATCCCGGGGTGTTAAATTAATGGAGCCTGTGGTACAGCCCAGTATTCCCAAGCGAAGCAGGAAAAGAACAATTATCATAGCATTGCTTATATTTACAGCCGTAATGCTTATATCTGCATCCATTTTCTCTTATATACTGCTGCAAAGCACTGCGGCCTATAAGGGTGTATATGTCGGAAGACTTGATGTTTCAGGTATGGGCAGGCATGATATGCTTCAATATCTGGAAGCAAAGTATACCGTGCCCGCATTGGAACTCAAAATAACGCTTAAAACCCCATCTGCGAAGGTGAATTCAACCTACCCGGAACTCGGGGTGGATTACGACACTGACGCAGCCGTTGAAGCTGCATATTCGGTTGGTCGTACCGGCAATGTGTTCAAAAGATTATATGATATCGCACATGCAGGTATCAGCGGAACAGTGATCAATATGCCTCAAAGCTACGATGAGGAAAAAATCGACGACTTTGTAAATAGATTTTGCGAGGAAGCATATAAAGAAGTCAAGGAAGGCGCTCTCCTTATCACCGATGAGCGCGTTGTCATCAGATCCGGCAGACATGGAGAAAGTGTAAGCAAGGAAGATGTAAAAGCGCTTGTAATGGGTATGATAAAAAGTAATAAAGGCGGCCCGGTCGAGCCTGAAGTAATAGTGACAAACCCGACGCCGTTTGATGCTGATGAAATTTTTACCCAGCTCAACTCCGATCCGGCGGATGCATACTTCAAGATGGAGAACGACACACTGAAGGTCGTGCCGCACATAGTCGGAAGAAAAATAGACAGGACCACTCTTGAACAGATAATAAAAGAACATAACACAACCGAGGATACCGACCGTGAGCTTCCGGCAACGCTGGAAAAACCGGCAGTTACCACTGAAGAAGCTGTGTCAATGCTGTTCAGGGATGAACTGGCCAATGTGAGCACCAAGTTTGAAACGGTTACCCAGAATGAAAAAAACAGAGCGCATAATATCGGTCTGGCTGTAGGCAAGTTTAACGGCACCATACTGCTTCCGGGTGAGGAGTTTTCATTCAACGATATAGTCGGCTCTAGAAATGAAAAAACAGGCTACAAGGAAGCGCATGTATATATCAACGGCAGGGTCGAGGACGGCATCGGCGGCGGTATTTGTCAGGCGGTCAGCACACTCTACAATGCCGTTCTTCAATCCGACATGAAGGTAAACGAGAGGAAGAACCACTCCTTTATAGTCACATATGTTCCTTTAGGTCAGGATGCTACCGCTTATTACGGCGGTACGGACTTCCGCTTCATTAATTCTACACAGTGGCCTCTGAAAATCGACGCCTGGCTTGATAAAAACAAAGTGCACGTTGTTTTTAAAGGCACCAATACCACGCCTGACAAGACGGTCCATATAAGCAACAAGGTTTTGAGCCAGACTCCCCATGATATAAAATATGTCGATGATCCCAAGCTGCCTGTAGGAACTACAAAAAAATACCAGTACGGCACTGACGGCTTCGTAGTCGAGACATATAAAACAGTAAAATCCGGCAATACCGTAGTATCGCAGACAAAAATCCACACAAGTCGTTACAGGCCCTGCACCGAAGAAATACTGGTGGGGATACTTAATCCTGACGGTACAACTACACCGGGTCTTGCCGAGGAAATGAGAAAGAAAAACACACCGGCTGTACCGGCAACACCAACAATACCTGGTACCCCTGCCACAACAGACACTCCGGCTGCTCCGGACACAAATGATCCGCAGCCTGAACAAACTACTCCTGCCCCACCTGAGACACCGGTTGTACCGGAGGTACCGGAAGTACCCGATCTGCCTGCAGAGCCGGAAGCACCCGATATGTCGTGAATGATGCGTTATAACACTTCGGTTCAAAGAAAATTTTTCGTTTGTAGAAAAATTTTCTTACCTCAGCAGTGTTTCAATGAGGCGAGAGATATGCTCACCGCCTGAGAGGCAAATCAGTACCCTCCACCAAGCGTTTTTCAGCCCGAGGGCTGAAAATACGTAAAGAGGTGGGGCGGGGGGCCCATTATTCGCCTCGTTATAAAGCACAAAGGGTATGGGAGCAAATTCCCATACCCTTATATTTTATACAACATTCTACTGCTTAGGCATACCAGCCTGATGCTCAATGCATCTAGTAAACATTAACGCTTCTGGCGCCGCTGTTTCTTAGCAGAGCAGTTACATGATCCACCTTGTCATCGTCCGTCTTCATACTGAACAGCACCTTGCCCTGCTTTATACCGCTCTCATACTGCTTGCTCTCCCTCTCGGGAATACCCAGATCGATCAGACCGCCTACTATACCTCCGGTCACCGCTCCTGAAAGCAGCCCGGTTATCGGCCCTGCCGCTGCAATAATGCCCAGTCCGGGAATAATCATACTGCCTGCGCCTATCAGCAAGCCTGCTATACCACCCAGTAAACCGCCTGATATGACTCCGTCGGAAATATTGTCATTTACACCTTCGCGTCTGCCCATTTCAGCACTGGTATCCGGCCTGGTGACTATCGATGCATTCGGACCGGTTCTTCCGCCTGCTGCATTACCTCCTATCCTGTCTCCCATTACCGAGGCTGCTCCGCTAAATTCATTATCGTCAAATTTGCCGGCATTATCAACGCCGCCGCCTGTTGAGCCTCTATCATACGGATCACCGGTATCTCCGCTCTTGGCTACGATCGATATATCGCTGGTGCGGAGTCCCTGGTCCTTGATCCGTCGAGCTGCGGCCTCAGCGTGGTCCTGGGTATCAAAAAGGCCTACTACTGTCTTCGACATTCGGTATCCTCCTTTTGGCACTTATTCATAATAAAAATCATCATAGTTAGCATAACAATTTTACAGAATTATTATTCTGCAACAGAATAAAGACAACATAAACTTTAAGTGTATAAACTTTATGTGCTGAATAATATTTTTTATAGTATAATAATCTGAAAAGAAAAAATCCGAGCAAATACGATCAGTCGGAACCCGGGAGAATAAAATAATGCAATCCAGAGGCAGCACATTAATTTTTTTAGTAATACTTGCATTCCCTGTTATTACTATCTCAGCGAATCATCAGATTTTTTTCGGTGTGATCGCAACGATACTGACAGTAATATCATTTGCCAATATATATAATATTGCTAAAGGGAACGGTTTTGAGGAAAAGGAAGTCGACGAGGAGCTGGAGGAGGAACTGGAAGAGCTGGTGGATATAGACCTGAAAATGTTCGGGGCCGGCTTGAGCGTCGTATGCAATCTAATAATTATACTATTTTTATGTTACTGCGCATTTTATCTCGAAAGCATTCTGCTCAAGGGCGTTACAGCACTTTCCATATTGCTTCAGCTTTATTTCATTCAGAAGAAAATAGGAAAAAACAGCGGTATTTTCGACAGGAACAAGCACAAGCCGCAAATATTCCTTGCCAGTATATCAAATACCGCTGTTGTTCTGTTCACATTGCTCAATAAGATCTCAGGTATAAGCTGAGTACAATGCTATAGTCCGGAAAACCGGATGATAACATCATTGCTTGGACATTTCCTTTCTGGCATAGTGATCAGCCAGATTAAATGATTGCCATTTCGTTTTACTCAACAACCACATTTTTTTAGACTCCAGTATCTTCTCCGCCTCCGATGCAACCTCCGGGTCGCTGTCGTTGGAGAGCTCTATGAGTTCATCGATAGCAGAGCTGGAAAGGCTGTTGAAATAGTGAACATCAATTATCCCCGTCTTACGATACCTTTCAATGTTTTTCTGCGCTATCACCGCATCTACATTGATATAGTTAATGATCGTAAAAGCGATCACTGCAGCAGCGATATAGGGTTTGAGCAGTGGAACACGGTCATTCCAAACCCTTACCATGGTAATGACGAATAAAACGAATAGAAAGATCATGAAGGCTTGGGTCATGATGCGAAGAAAAGTAAACCCATATGCTGCCTCATAAAGCGACATCCTGTAATAGGCTGAGCACAACATGACAAAGGTGCAGCAGATCATTATCGAGTTTAAAAGCCTGAATATTCTGTCGCCGAAACCATTCATAATTTTTGTATAGGTCAGCGTGATTGCCAGCATCCCCATATTAAGCAGCGATACAAGCACAAGCTCGGAGAACCCGTTTCTTGCATACTCCGAATATGTAAAACCCTCAGGTAGTCCGTATCTTCCAAACAGGTAAGTAAACTGTATTACTACAAAGAATAAATAAAGTATGTCGACCGCTGCTGTAACAGTAATAAATATGACCGGGTCCCAGCGTCTTTTTTCCTCGGGAGTTTTTGAAGAAACCAGTCCGGTGCGGTTTTCCAAAAATCTTTCACCATGGCCGAGGCTCCATATATAGCTGAAGGAAATGAAAAATATAAATAATGCAACAATAGTTCTGGAAAAAAGCTCGCTGAAATTAATACTCTCAAGAAAGTCGGGAAGCTTTTCAACTATTTTCCCAAAAACCATATCTGCCGATGACAAAAGCAAGAGAAGCACCAGCAGAACAGGTACAGATATAATAAGTCCAATAAGCACTCTGGATCCGACTGACTTTTTACCACCGCTTCCTGTCCTTGTCCGGGCTATCGATGAAATTATCCCGAATGGCTTGGGAATATGGATCAGGCACCTGGCAAACATACTTAAAAACAGATCCGGTATTATTCCGGGGCTGAACCACTTGTAGCTGTTCACTCCTGTCACAAGTATAGTCTGCAGCAATATAAGCATCGGAAGCACAAGAATATTGAGGATCATCAGCACTTCGTTTCCAAAGAGGAAGAATGTCAACGAAAGCAAAAAAACCGGAAGACACAGAAACCATCCGAACCAGGTATCCTTCTTCAGTACAGACTTAGTGTAGGTAAATAGCAGAGAATAAAAAACAATTATGATTAATGGAACGGAAATGCCAGGATAGTTGTCAAAAAAGAGCCCTACAAATATTATGCCGAACAGGAGTGCCCCTGCAAGCAGCAGTTTGTCTGCGGAACTATACACCAATGGTTGCTTGACAGGTAATTGGTGCTGATTGTGCATCAGCCCTTGCGGTTGGCCGTATATAGGCCTGCCCGGCTGTTCGATATCATTTGGATTCTTATTATCTTCATTCATTTCCAGCCCTCCTTGCAATCATGAATATCTGTCTCAATTGTCCTCCGGCTCATACTCGAGTATATCTCCCGGCTGACAATCCAATGCCTTGCACAGGCCTTCAAGTGTAGAAAACCTGACAGCTCTGGCCTTGTTATTTTTCAATATTGACAAATTGGCCAACGTTAAATCTACCTTTGAGGCAAGCTCTGTCAAACCGATCTTGCGCTTGGCCATCATAACATCCAGATTTATTCTGATACCCATTTATCCACCTGTTACTCCCTTTCCTGCAAATCAACCGCGGCTGTCATTACGGCAAAGCTGCTCTTTCTGCCTTGGCTATATCGTTAAGTCATTCTCTTCTTTTACAATAACCGCCTGTCTGAATACCTCAGACACAATAAGCAGCATGAATCCGCCAATTACAAATACCATGAAAAGAATAATTGTAAGAAACGAGTTGAAAGTAAAAATTTTGACTATATAAGCAGCTGCTACGATAAAACAGCATATCGCCATTATCCTGAAGCTTTTTACATTGTCCATTCTAAAAGGATCCATGCGGTTTAGCGTTATGAATATTTTTCGAAGCTCATAGACTATCATGGCAGCTGAAATCCCTGTGATATAAAGAAACGGAAGCAGGAAAGCATACAGCTCAGTCGTATTGCCGTTAAGCAAGCTCATGTACCATTTCAGCACAAACGGCAGTCCAAGTATTATCAATATACCGCCAATCAGTATCAACTCCACAAATCGCTGTATAATCCCTGAGAGGCCCTTGCGATCAAGTATTTTCATAAAAAAATACCACCCTTTTCATTCATAAGGATAGTATACAATGGTTTTTATTATTTATCAATATATTTTTATCGTTTTTCGATAAATTATTATGCTTCACACTTATCTTCCAGGTAGCAAGGGTTGCTCCAGACTCCCGATCCCCATCCCAATCAACCATTCAACTGTCTGGCCTGTCGGAAACTTTCCGGATAATTAAGAAGGTCCGGATAATCCCGCCTCCTCTGGGAAAGCAAAATACTCTTAATTAAGTATGAGCTTAAGATATGGCGGATATTCCCTGTCGCTGCCGCCCCTGTACTCAAGCACGCTGCGATTGTCCTGTTCAGAGCTGTCGTCAGTCTCAGCTTCCTCAAAGCCCATCAGCTTATATGTGATATACATGACCCTGTTCCTGCCCGTATCGACAAAATCAGCAACAAGTCTTTTTCCTCTGCTTTCAGCAAGCTTAACTATATGCACAAGCAAAGCAGAACCTATCCCTCTGGTCATCACTCTACAGGACATGAGCAACAGCCTTATCCACAGCTCGTCTCCCGCCTCCTCCAGCAGGACGAGCCCAATCTTGCCGTATGAACCGAATTTGTCATTAAGCTCGGCAATAAGGAAAACATGGGATGGCGATGAAATAAACCCTTCCAGTTCCTCAAAGCTGTATGTCACGCCGGTGGAATTCAGCTGATTTGTGCGTATGGTCAGCTCCTCGACCCGCTCCAGATCTCCCTTTGCCACAGGAGCCACGGTAAGCTCCATCCCAAGAGATGCAAGAAACTCCTCACTGGAGCCCTTGAAGTCTTTCTCCACGTTTTTGCGCTCAAGGTCGGCCTGGTACATCTTTCTGCGCATCCTGGAATCCTCTGTGACAAATTTGGGCGTTAGCCTTTCCATATCCGGAAGGCTCTTATAGTCCGCTGCATCAAGGGTCATAACCTGAGGCAGCATAAATGCTACTTCTTCGCGCTCTGAAGGCTGGTCATCAATAAATGCAAAAGTATCAAGACTGATATTGAGGGCAGAAGCTATTTCCTTTATTGCGTCAGCCTTGTTGCTCCAGCCGATCTGAGGGTAAATGAAATACTCCTCTATTCCAAGCTCTCGCAGCTTTTTCATAGTATCATCATGGTCATTTTTGCTGGAAATCGAAAGCAATATACCACGTCTGTCCAGCTCTTGGAGTATGTCAATAATGCCTTCCTTGAGCGAGACATTGCCATCCTCCAGAAGTATGCCGTTCCATAGCGTGTTGTCCAGATCCCAAACCAGGCATTTTATTTTCTTTGACATTGGTATCTCCCTCGATTGCTATTTTTGTTTCGCTCTTTCCACAACTTCCGCAATACTGTCAACAGTCCTGAAGTTTTTTTCGTTTATTTCCTTGTTCTTTATCTTTATTTTGAAGGTATCTTCAAGAAATACCACCATTTCAAGTGCAAACAGCGAATTGATAAAGCCTCCCTTGAACAGGTCCGTATCATATTTCAGGTCATCAGCCCTGCTGCGGCCTTTAAAGAACTCCATTATTCTTTCTCTTGTATCCATAGATATCATCCCTTCTCTCTACACTTCGAGCATACTGTCCTGCTTTTTACGATACACCTCTGTATCATACCTTATTCCGGCTATCCTGCTATATCTGTATTACTCCCATACCCGGCCCTATCAACTATCCTGCATTTTGGCTGTCCTTCTTCAAACGCTCTACGAGCTTTTCGCCGGAGATGCCTTCATGCACCCGGTAGCGCTTCATTGCCCTCAGACTTTGGGGCAAACCTTTGATAACCGTGTTCATGCCTTCCTCCACAGTCATCGTTATCCTGACACCCATCCTGCTGAGAAGAACCTCGCTCAAAGTTGTATAAAAGCCATTGGGATATGCGTATGATATGACCCTGTTGCCTGTATTATCTAATATTTCCTTTTCCGATCTCTTAAAATCGCTGCAGAAGGCTTCTATATATTCTTCATCGGTCTCTCCGGCTTTTTTATACACACCCTGCCTGTAATCTTCATCGAGTGCCTCGGTGTTATGCATATCAAAGCTGTGGCTCTGTATCTCAATGACACCGCTTTCAGCCATCTCCCGGGCCTCCTCATATGTGAAATGCGGTATTATAGCGGCGCCCGTATCCTTGTAGCTATCCTTTCCAGTTGTGACTCCTATAACATTTATCACTGCCTTCATATTATACTTCTCCAGAATCGGATATGCCAATTCATAATTGCTTGCATAGCCGTCGTCAAAAGTGATCAGCACAGGGTTTTCCGGCATTTCCAGGCCTTTGTCCACATAATCGAGAAGCTGAGTTAGGGAAATCGCTGAGTAACCGGCATCCGAGAGAGCAGCCATGTGTTCCTCGAACCTCTCAGGAGTCATAATGGCATCATTTGTCGCTGCACTGTCCAAGTGGTGATACATAAGGACCGGAACATTGCAACTGTATGCCGCCGTTTGAGAAGCACTGTTTTTCACATTGTCGGTACTATTGCTTCCGCTGTCGCTGTTCACGCCGCCTCCCCCGTTTTCGTCGGCAGCAGCGCTTCCAAAGTAAGAAGATATATGCTCTGAGATATTATCCGCAGTTACATGCCGACCGATATCCGCAGGAAAATATATGCTTTCATCACCAAATACTTTGGCCAGCACCATATTCCCTACCGCATTCCTGAAGTGGTAGGTATCATAAAAGTACCTTGGCTCAAAGCTTACAGAAGTATATCCTGAAAAGTCCCAGTAATCAGTTATCTGTGAAAGCCCCGTCAAGAACTCCTCCAGCTGGACTTTATCATAAATATCCATTTCGGTGTGGAATATCGGTGATATTATCATCCTGAAGGAGACACCTTTTTCATCACACATCTCCTTTATCCGCCGGACAGAATCAAGGCACTTGTCCTTTGCGTCAAGTTTTTCTTTTTTCAGAACGGTTTTAAAGCTCGGATACTCTGTCAGAAAATCGTTAAGACTGCCCACATGCTCCACATCTCTGACAGACTTGTCATAGGCCCCTGATTCGGGTAGAAATACATCATTTTCATTCACAAGGTAACCGTCCATGTACCAGGCCGCTATTTTGGAAAATGCATAGGATGGGTTTGCAAAAAGATATTTTCCATAGTATGCCGGCTGCCACGAACCGTCAACCTTTGCATGGAGGTTGCTCTTCATTTCATCAGCCTGTGTGTCATACCTTACCGTTTCCTCAAGCCCCATATTTATCACTATGTTTTTTACATTATAGTTTTCCAGTATATATTTGGCGGTCAGCTCGATATCGTACATGTCCCCGCCATACATAAGCATATTGTAGAAGCTGGCACCGCCGTAATACTTGTTCAGCGCTTCGGTCGAATATGATCCTGTCTTTGAACAACCTATGATGTACGAGTCATACTTTTCGTAGTTCTTATCGAGATATGCTATCTTAGCGGCTCTGGGATTCTGTGTCATATCATATGCATACCAGTTAAAAGCAACATCCCCGAAAATGCCAAAGGGGTCGACAAGCGCATTGAGTCCACATATCAAAGCACCTATAACAACAACTGTTACTATAAAAACTGCGATCCATTTTTTAAAACTTATAGCCTGCTTCTTCTCCACTGTCCCTGGACCCTCTCCGCAAATATTTTCCGATTCTGCTCATTCCGACTGTATCAGCCTGTCTGAGCTCTCAACATCCTGTTTTCCAGCCGTCAGAACTGAAAGTACAGGAAGTTTGACACACCTCCCATAAAAAACAGCGACAGAGTTATCAACACCCCACTGAAAGCAGCATGATACCATCTTGGCTCCCTGTCCTCCAGCATCTCCCGGCTGTTAGGCGCAAAAAAGCTGATGCACGCGCCGATTATTACAAGGGCGGTCACAAGCCAATTGTCCTTCACATAAGTCAGACCCATCCCAAGGAAGGCGGCAAAACCCGTTATCGCTGGCCTTATATCAAGCATTGTCCTGTAAACATTTATTGCCTGGGTCATACCGTTTGCATCAAAAAGCACCCTGGTCAGCAGCACAAAGAAAAATGTAAGAGCCCACGCCGGAAAAAACGGCAGCTTCTTCCGCTTCAGAGTCATAATATTGGCGAAGCAGACCAGTATCCCATTTGCCAGTCCCCAGAATACATAATGCCAGCTGGCACCATGCCACAGGCCGGATACAATAAATGTCACGAGTGTGGCCAGTATCAGCTTTGGTATACCGTTTCCAAATTTGAATATCCTTCTGAAAACATAATCATTGAAAAAGGTCGAAACACTGATGTTCCACCTTCTCCAGAAATCAGCAAAATTACGCGCCTTATATGGTGAATTGAAATTCTCCGGCAGCCTGATATTGAAAAACAGGCCAAGTCCCAGGGCCATATCCACATATCCCGAGAAATCAAAATAATAGGCGAAGGTATAGGCCAGAACCGCCCCCCAGGCCTCAAAGAAATTGCCGTTTCCCATTACATTATAAAAGTTTTGCGCGTGAGATATCAGTGTGTCCGCTATCAGTATCTTTTTTGCACAGCCTATTGAGAAAAGTGTTATACCCTTCATAATATTGCCGGCATCAAGGCGTCGGATTTTTTCGGAGCGTATCTGCTCCAGCATATCATCATGCCGGATTATCGGCCCCACGATAAGCTGGGGAAAGAATGTCACAAACAGTGAAAACTCCAGAAAGGTGCTGTCCTCGCCCTCCCCTCTGTAGGTGTCAATAACATGGGACAATATCTGAAAGGTATAAAAGGAAATGCCTATAGGCAGTATTATTTTAAGCAGGACCTGATCTCTGCCGGTTATGTAATTGACATTCTGAAGGAAGAAATTCATGTACTTGAAATAAAACAGCAATCCGAGATTCTCCAGGGCTGCCAGCAACATCAGCAGCTTTCGGAGCACCGGCCTGCTGCTGTACCTTCTCATCAGCTTGACGATGATAAAGTTGAATAGAACGGTACCTGCCAGGATCGGTAAGAAAACAAGGCTCCCATGAGCATAAAAATACAGCGACGCTCCAACCAGCCACAGCTTTGCCGGCTTGTCCCCCAAAAATCTCTGGGCAAGATAGTAGACTGTAAATACTATCGGTAAAAATATAAAAATGAATGTGTATGATGAAAAAATCATATATGCTTTTTTGCTTCCCTTCAAGTGCCGGTCAAAATACTCAGAACGCTGTAATTCTAACATATAATGCGTTTTTCATCAACTGGGGCTGTGGATAATTGATTTATATCCCGATGAAGGGCAGGGACGTCTGATATTGCATAAGACGTCCCACTTTTTATTCTACAATGATGAACCTCATTGTCATATCCTTCAGCTCATCCTTGCTGATTACCAGTTCGGTAGCACTCTCACACTCTTTGACCTCCAGAGCCTTTATCGTTTCTGCAATCACATCCTGCGAGTAGTGTGTTGGGACTACGATTCTTGGATTCAACTGCTGTATGATTTTTATGTTCTTCTCTGTTGATGAACCGAAATTTGGTGCGTTGGTGATTACAGTGAAAATGATATCCAGCTGTCCCAGCTTCTCAAGCTGCTCCGCAGTAAGCTCATCCTGTCCCATATCCCCCATGTGGGCTATCCTGATACCATCAAGTTCATAGACATATATCACGTTGCTCGGCCGCGATTCATTGATCGGATCCGATGAATGTGATGCAGTAACTCCTATAACATTCACGTCTTCCACGGTGAAGCTCTCGGGAGTAAAATAGGAAAGCCTCGCATAATCCTTCATTTTAGTTTGCAGCTTTTGATTGTAATGATCACTGTGAGTATGCGATACAGTAATGATATCAGTCTTTATATATCCTCTGTCTTTGGTCGAATAAATAGGATCCGCCAGTATTGTAGTCCCCCTTGCGGAAACTATTCCAAAGCTGACATGTCCGTCGCCTCCTCTTTGATTGCCTATACACCTTATCAAAGTCTTTCCCGTCTCATTTTTCAGTGTTTCCGTATCCCATTGCAGTTCATCCTTTGGATCCTCGGACGCAGATGTTTCGATTTTCCCATCGGGAGCCGCACCCTTATCAGTTTCATTTGTCGGTAAACTATCCGGTGTCACTGTTGTTGCGTCTGATCCGGCAGTCTCTGCTGCAGATGAAATTTGTTCTGCCGGCACCGATTCAGCGTCTGAAACAGGTGTCTCTTTCTGTCCGTTTCCACAGCCCGATATTGCCGTCATACAGACAGCGGCAATCAACAATGTGCATATTTTCTTCTTTACATTCATGTCAATTATATCCCCCAATTTTCATAATTTAATTTGCAGTGTTGTAGGCGTCAAATTATCCTTCCCTGTTAAACAAGTATATCAGTTGTTTTTGAGGATAATAAGTAGACGGATTTCTGCTGTTATGAGTCTTTTTTTCGGGAGCGTATCGCCAAACAATTATATGATTGTTTTTCTATTTATGGTAAAATATATAGTGTAAATGACTACAATCTTAGTCCTTCATTTTTATGCTGCTCAAGTTTGTCAGGGGGAAAAATGAAGCTTAAGCATTCAGTGATAAAGTATACCGTGATTTGTACCATATGCATCCTAACAGTTTCAGTTTTTGCCTTGCTGATGATATACAATCCTTTCAGCGATACATCCGCTCCAATGGCTGTACAGGCATCAGATGAGGAGCAGGCCACCTCCAAAACTGCGGATGAAAGCAAAAATACATCGGCAGAAACGCAAACAACTGCGGATAAAGAATCACCTGCATCAAGTGACAAAAGGCAAATCAACATATACCTTACGGAAGGACGATATCATATACATACAGCAATCAGAAAATATGAACAGAAGCACTGGAATTACAAATATGAAATAAATTTCTTTGACGATGGCACACATTATAGTACTCCGGATATTATATCCATGCTCAATGATTCGCTGATAAACGGTGACGGCGCTGTTGATATTTATATGGTCAACGGCATATATGCACAACATTATGTCAAAGGAGATTATTCAAGATACGCATGTACTTACAAGGAGCTTGGGATCGATGTCGACGCTGCTGTAAAAAAAGCCGATATTCCTTTATGTATCCTCGATGCAGGACGCAATCCGGACGGGGAGATAATTGCTCTACCTTACATTACACAAACCAGCGTGTTTCTATATCGGCGTTCCATCGCCAGGGATGTGTGGGGGACGGATGACCCGGAAGTAATAGGCGGTATGATCGGAGGGGGCACTCAAAAATGGGATAAGTTTTTTGAGGCAGCCAGAACCTTGAAAAAGCATGGATACTATATAGTACCTGGTTTTGAGGGTCTCTCGGATATGATAGGCACATGCACCTCCTCTGCAGCTCAGGACCCAGTCTCGGTCAATGGCATCGATCCGATGTGGGAGGAATATATGGATGTATCAAAGCAGCTGTTTGATAATGGCTTCATCGGGGACACCAGGACCTGGACCGATCAATGGTATAACGACCTGAAAGGAGATGGCAATAAAGTATTCGGCATCGTAACTGACAGCGAGCTCTTCGAATATATTGATCTGGGCGAAACCTCCGGCAATTGGGCAGTATGTCTGCCACCGTTTAGTGCTCGGTATGATAATGCAGGGATCTTTGTCAACAAAGACTCTCCCAACAAGGATCTGCTGGGGCCCCTGGTCGAGTGGATGACCCTCGACTGCTCTGAAGAAGGGCTCCAATACAGCTTGGCAAATGGTACCCAAGATAATGAATCCCCCTTTGGTGAGAAAAAAATGTCCGTCATCTCCGGAACGGTTTTGAAAAATACCGACGGCAGCCGTGATATTCTTGGCGGACAAAACATAAACACTATAGTATATGAAGCACTAAAGCAGCCGATGGGAAAACTTAATGTCAATTATACATTCTATTATTGGAAAGAAGCTATCGATTCATATATAAAGGGAGAAAAAAGCAAAAAAGAAGCAATTGAAGATTTCAATTTCAGAAAGAACACATATATGTTCGCACCAAATACGTTGCCTGATCCGAAAGCCGCACCAGACCATGCACAGCAGGAAACAATAGTCTGGACGGATAAAAATATCGAATCAGCCGTCAGAAAATTGCTTTTCAAACCGATCGACGATATCTATCCAAGCGATGCAGCCCGAGTGACAGGATTGGACCTGACTGGCATGGATATCGAGAATCTTGAGGATCTCCTGCACTTAAAGAATCTCACATGTCTGTACCTTGAATCAAGCAATATTTCAGATATCAGCACTCTTAAAGAATTATCGAAGCTTGAACTGCTGGATATATCCATTAACAATATCACAGACATCAGCGCCCTTGGCGGATTAACAAAACTCAGGGAGCTTTACATGAACAGTAATAAAATAAATGATATCAGCAGCCTGAAAAGCTTGTCAAGCCTCGAGACACTAAATGTCAGGAACAATATGATCAGCGATATAAGCAGTCTTGAAGGAAAGCAAAATCTGAAGTTCCTTGATGCTTCACGCAACAGCATCAGCGAAATAAAAGCCCTTGGCGGACTTTCCAGCCTTGAATCCCTGAATCTGTCGGATAATAATATAAGTGATTTAAGCCCTGTGAAGGAGTTGTCAATGCTGAGGGAGCTTAATCTGGAATACAATGAAATCAAGGACATCAGCAGCCTGCAGACGCTCAATCAGCTTGAAGTCCTGTTGCTTAATGGAAATGAGATCTCCGATATCAGCAGCCTGAAAGGGCTTAGAAGTCTTAATGAGTTACGTTTGTCCGGCAGTAATATAGCTGACAGGTCACCGGCAGATCACATCGAATCTGTTACATGGTAAAGATACGGTAGAGCAATATAAATGAGTGGGATGTTACAAGAATAGGATGAACAGTGAGAAGTGAAATATTTGAGAGGCAGGCCTGTCGTTTTTTATTCCCTAAACCTTCTTCATTAGTAACAAAACATGTTACAAAGAATAATTTTCGGGAAAATATATGATATTATTTAAGTATAAAAGATCAACCGGAAAGGATGAATATCATGCTGAACAAAACAGTAGCAAAACTGCTCAACGAACAGATCAACAAGGAGCTTTTTTCCGCATACCTCTATTTGGAGATGGCAAATTATTATTCGGACAATAATCTTGATGGCTATGAGAACTGGTTTTATGTACAGACTCAGGAGGAAAGAGATCATGCAATGCTTATACGCCAGTACCTGCTGAATAACGGCGAATCGGTCCATCTTACAGAGATCGCAGCTCCTGGTATGAGCTACACCGATTTCAAAGGCCCGCTGGTTAAATCCCTGGAGCATGAACAGTATGTCACAGCATCAATAAACAATATTTATGCAGAAGCAAGCAAAATCAATGATTTCCGCACTGTCCAGTTCCTTGACTGGTTTGTAAAGGAGCAGGGCGAAGAAGAAAAGAATGCGGATGACAATATAAAGAAATTCGATCTGTTTGGCAGTGACCCCAAGGGACTTTATATGCTCAACAGTGAAATGAAGGCACGTATATATGCCCCGCCGTCATTGGTACTATAACACTTCAATAAACATCAGATGTTTTTAACGAGGCGAGTGACATTTATCGCCTCGTTATAATGTATGTAATCATAACCGCCGGCTTAGCCGGCGGTTTGCTCTTGCCCTGTAAGGGCATAATACTGGCAGGGCTGAAAGCCCTACAAATAGTCCGCCAACCGCAAAGGTTTACAAGCAGCCGCTAAAGCGGCTTATTTATTGCTTTTTTACTGGCTCACCCGTAAACGGGTCTACCAATTCTTTTATACTCATTTGATCATATGCTAAGTCCTCTTGTAATTAATTCTTTATATATTCCTGTATTGCCTTTTTGTTTTTTCCTACCGTATCCACATAATATCCTCTACACTAAAATTCTCGATTCCCATACTTGTATTTCAAGTTCGCATGCTGATCGAATATCATTAAACTGCTTTTTCCCTTTAGGTACCCCATGAAACTGGATACACTTATTTTCGGTGGTATTTTAACTAGCATATGTATGTGGTCCGGACACGCTTCGGCTTCGAGTATGGTTACGCCCTTCCATTCACATAGTTTCCTCAGTATTTTCCCTA
>JAEZCA010000017.1 GCA_023412665.1 Bacillota bacterium | reverse complement strand
CAGATTACTCTCTTGAATTTACGAGTTCCTTTACACACCTGCAGATTTTACTCTGCAAGTACATATTGTCTCTCACTGTTTACTTTTCAAGGTCCATTTCCCGTCCCGCCGCCCTGTCAAAGGGCTTTGTTCAGAGCGCCGCTCGCATCGGAGCAGCTTTTATATACTAACACGCTGTTCTTGTTTTGTCAACCACCTTTTATAATTCTTTTTTCAGGTGGTGCGGCATTTTCGTTCGCCGCGGGACAGCTTCTATACTATACCACCGGACAATACCTTCATCAACCCACTTTAATTAGCTTTATCCTTTATGTGTATGATTTATACGTGAATCTCTTTTTTATACTCCAATATACCACTGCATAATCAGTAATGCTCATCAACGGCCATAAAAACGATCCGGTGAAAGCAAAGACCGGAGCTGTCCAACCAGCTCCGGTCCTATTTTACTCTTATACTTTTTCAGCGTCTGTGCATACTCACGGCCTGTTCTATTCCTGGTCTCCATCATCTTTTGATTCATTACTCTGTTCAGCTTCCTGTGGAATATCTTCGTTGCTGCACTGCTGGTCATCATCGTCACTGTCGTCTGTTTCTATCCTGGCAATGCTGACAACATGATTTCCGCTTGTGGTCCTCATCAATGTCACGCCCTGGGTAGCACGTCCAAGGATACTGATACCGCTAACCTCCATCCTAATTATAGTGCCGTCGGAGCTGATGAGCATTATCTCGTCAGTTTCATTGACCAGCTTGATTCCTGCCACGCTTCCTGTCTTTTCAGTTACCCTGTATGTCAGGATGCCCTTGCCTCCCCTTGTTTGTGTTTTATACTCCTCCATCTCGGTTCTCTTACCAAAGCCATTTCTGGTCACGACAAGAAGTGTTGTGTCCGGTCTGGAAGTGCCCATGCCGACAACGTAGTCCTCGTCCCCGAGGGTTATTCCCTTGACTCCCTGAGAAACTCTTCCCAGAGGCCGTACGTCACTTTCCTGGAATCGAATGGACATACCCTCGCTTGTGACAAGTATGATATCCTGCTCTCCGTCGGTCAGACGCACATCGATCAATTCGTCGCTCTCTCTCAGCGTTACTGCCAGCAGGCCGCCCTTCCTTATATTATCGTACTGCATCAGATCGGTCTTTTTAACAAAGCCATGCCTGGTAGCCATCATCAGATACATTCCCTCGGTATATTCTGCAATAGGTATTACTGCCGATATCTTTTCGTCACCGGCAAGCTCAAGCAGGTTGACGATGGCAGTCCCTTTTGCCTGGCGTCCGGCCTCGGGTATCTGATATGCCTTGAGCCTGTATACCTTTCCTTTGTTGGTGAAGAAAAGTATATAGTGGTGGGTGGACGTTATAAAAAGCCTCTCCACAAAATCCTCTTCCCTGGTACTAAGGGCTGTTATGCCCTTGCCGCCGCGCTTTTGGCTCTTGTATGTGTCACAGGGCAGTCTTTTGATGTATCCGAAATGAGTGAGGGTTATAACGCTTTCCTCTTCCTTGATCAAATCTTCAATATCGATGTCATCCTGATCAGCTGTTATCTCAGTTCTTCTCTCATCGCCGTACTTGTCTCTTATCACAGTGAGTTCATCCTTGACTATACTAAAGAGGAGTGCTTCGTCCGCCAATACGCTCCTATAGTATTGAATTTTCTCCATTATATCCTTATATTCCGCTTCCAGCTTGTCTCTTTCAAGTCCAGTCAGCCTTCCCAATCTCATGTCTACAATTGCCTGTGACTGTCTTTCGCTGAGATTGAATCTGTCCATCAAACCCTGCTTGGCGATTGCTTCAGTTCTGGAACCCCTGATTATTCTGATGACTTCATCCAGAAAATCAATTGCAATCCTCAAGCCTTCCAAAATGTGAGCTCTGGCTTCCGCCTTCTCAAGGTCGAATTTCGTACGTCTTGTAATGACTTCCTTCTGGTGCTTCAGATAGTATTCCAGAGCCATTTGAAGGTTTATTATTTTAGGTTCGAATTTACCTTCATTGGTCTGCACAAGAGCAAGCATATTGACACTGAACGAATCCTGCATCTGTGTGTTCTTGTACAGCTGGTTAAGAACAACATTGGCGTTTGCATCCCTTTTCAGCAGTATGACAATTCTGACAGCTTCTGTTCTGTCGGATTCATCGTTTATATCAGCTATTCCTTCGATCCTTTTTTCTTTTACCAGATCAGCTATCTTTTCAATAAGTCTGGCCTTATTGACCTGGTAAGGCAGATCCTTTACGATGATGCGCTGTCTGTTGTTGCTCATCGTCTCGATCTCTGCCTTTGCTCTGATGACGATCCTTCCTCTGCCTGTCCTGAAGGCATCCCTTATTCCCTGCTTGCCAATAATAGTTCCGGCAGTTGGAAAATCAGGACCCTTAATAATCCTGGACAGTTCATCTATCGTTATCTGAGGATTATCGATCATTGCTATAATGCCATTAATTACTTCCGTCAAATTGTGCGGCGGAATATTTGTCGCCATGCCGACAGCAATACCGGATGATCCGTTAACCAACAGATTGGGGAATCTTGACGGCAAAACGACAGGCTCCATCTCATGTTCATCAAAATTCGGTTTGAAATCCACCGTATCCTTGTTAATATCCGCAAGCATCTCAGATGATATCTTGGAAAGCCTTGCTTCAGTATACCTCATTGCAGCCGGTGGGTCGCCGTCCCTGGAGCCGAAATTGCCATGCCCGTCTATAAGGGGGTTTCTCAGTGAAAAATCCTGTGCCATACGTACAAGGCTGTCATATACTGCCGCATCGCCGTGAGGATGATACTTACCAAGAACGTCACCTACGGTAGTGGCGCATTTACGGTAGGGCTTGTCGGATGTGAACCCTTGTGAAAACATAGAGTAAAGAATCCTTCTGTGCACAGGCTTGAGGCCATCCCTTACATCCGGCAGAGCACGGTCAACTATAACACTCATCGCATAATCGATAAATGATTTTTTCATTTCCGCTTCAATATCTACGGGAATGACTCTTTGCACGTTCAAACCTTCTGTGTCCGCCATTAGTGATACCTCTTTCTGCATATCATATTTTAAGTTTTACCAAATTTACTAAAGATACTTTATATATTTTAATAAACTTTTGAAAGTCTGTCCACTTTTTTAAAGCTTATAATGAGTTACAATGAGTTAAGACGCAGAGATAAATGTCATTCACTGTACTGTTAGGCATCTATAAGGGAAACCCATGACTTACTTAATTAGTAATGAGCAAAAAAAGGGCTGCCATTTCAGCAGCCTCACAAAACAGGGGTCATAACGTATCAAAACTTTTATATAACAAGGCGAATAATAGGTCTCCCCGCTCCACCTCTATATGTATTTTCAGCCTATAGGCTGAAAAACGCTTGGTGGCGGGTACCGATTTGATATGAGAATTTGTTGATGCACTGGCTATACCTTGGGTATTCTCACAATGAATTCTATATATTCACCTCTGTCAATCTGCGCAGCCTTTGCATTCACACCGGATTTCTTCATCAGCTCGATTGCCTGGCGGATAGTGTTTACGAATATCCTGATATCCTTTATTGCCTTGGTGAATTTCCTCTCGGCAGGCTTATCCTTATTTTGGCCGAGGCATTTGTCTATCACTCTTTCAACCACCTCTTCGGTCTTCTTGACATTCAGTCCCTTTTCACAAACATGCTTGAGCACCTTGAGCTGGAGCTGCTCGTCATGCAGCTTAAGCAGCGCTCTGGCATGCCTTTCTGTAAGGTTGTTGTCTGACAGGATCTTTTTTACAAGAGGCGATAAACGCAGCAGCCTAATTTTATTTGCCACAGTCGACTGGCTCTTTCCAATCTTTTGAGCAAGCTCTTCCTGTGTAAGGCCATGTTCATTGATGAGATTGTTATATCCCTCAGCCTCCTCCAGATAATTGAGATCCTCCCGCTGAAGGTTTTCAATGAGCGCCAGTACGGCTGAGTCATTGTCATTTATATTAATAATGATCGCAGGTATCTCCTTCAACCCGGCCATTATGGCTGCACGCAGCCTTCGCTCACCTGCAACGAGCTCATAATTGTTGTTGGTTATCCTTCTGACATTTATAGGCTGAATGACACCATACTGCTGAATAGATTCGCAAAGCTCCTCAAGAGCGCCCTTGCTGAACTGTTTACGGGGCTGGTATGGGTTTGGTCTTACTAAATCGATGTTGAGATAAGTAATATTCTTTAAATCATTTTTTTTGTCCTGTTTCGTAAATTGAAGCTTATTCTCCAGCATACAGCACCATCCTTTTCAAAAGAGTGTTGTACCATATGCCTTGCGGCATATTTACCCCACGTATTTACATTTATTTCCTTATGCTTACGTGAAGTATTATTCGCCGCACCTTTTTTAATTCCCTTTTTTATATTATAGAAATCGTTCGCCTCATTATTATATATTACTACACAACCTAACTCATACCAACGGCTCTTTTGACGGTTTACCGGCTTTCCTTGGATATTTTGTCGGCGTTTGTCGTAATTTTCTCACAATAATAATGCTCCTTTTTATGTCAGTATCCGGTAAAGTAAACTCTTTTACTTCCTCGATTTTTCCTCCAAGTATTTCAAGTGCCTTTCCTGACATGGATACCTCCTGCTCGATGCTGCCCTTCATTGCAATGAAGACACCACCGGTCGCAACAAGCGGCAGACAGTATTCAAGAAGGACAGGCAGCGCCGCGACCGCCCTTGCTGTCGCCGCATCAAATCTTTCCCTGAATTTTGGAGACATGCCTGCGTCTTCTGCTCTCATGTGAACAGTTTTTATTCCTTTCAAGCCAAGCTCAGAAATAACGGCATCAAGGAAGCCGACCCGTTTTTCCAGAGAATCAAGCAGTACAGCATCAAGGCCCGGAATGGATATTTTCAGAGGTATCCCTGGGAAACCTGCTCCCGTCCCTACATCAACAAGGCTGCCGATTCCTTTTAAATATGGAGTTATGCTGAGAGAATCTACAAAATGCTTTTGAATGATCTCTTTATCATCCTGTATTGCTGTAAGATTCATTTTTTCATTCCATTCCAGCAGCAACCTTTTATATTCGAATAACGACCTGATCATGTTTGCGTCCAGCTCTGCTCCAAATTGAGCGGCTCCATCCTTCAGGTATTTTTCAAGTGCAGCTTCCATACTTCACCTCTCCGTTTATTATTGCTCTAATCTGTCTTAATCAGCACTACGTTCGGGCCTGCTGCTAAGATATATGAGCAGGACAGAAATATCCGCAGGCGACACACCTGATATGCGTGATGCCTGGCCTACGGAAACGGGCCGCTGCTTCGTCAGCTTCTGCCGTGCTTCAAGCCTGAGGCCATGTATAGCAAAATAATCGATATCCTCAGGTATCCTCTTCCTTTCCATTTTCCTGTACTGCTCTACCTGGAGCATTTGCCTTTTTATATAGCCTTCATATTTGACAGCTATCTCTATCTGTTCTGCAACAGGATCATACTTTTTCCGTCCGTCTGCTCTGAGGTGCTCCGGCCTGTCATGGTCAACCGGCTCCAACGACCTGTATGTTATTTCCGGACGTCTGAGCAGCTCGGCTATCTTTATACCGGATTTAACATTGGTGCTCCCTAAGGATGTCAATAATGAGTTGACTTCCTCAGAAGGAGGCAGATACGTTTTATTGAGCCGTTCTATTTCAGCTTCGATTTTATCTTTCTTATCAATAAACCTTTTATATCTCTCCTCTGTTATCAATCCGGCTGCATAGCCCTTAGGAGTCAATCTCAGGTCGGCGTTGTCCTGTCTGAGCAGCAGCCTGTATTCGGAGCGGGATGTCATGATCCTGTAAGGCTCTGAAGTTCCCTTTGTGACCAGGTCGTCAATAAGCACTCCAATATATGCCTCCGATCTGTCAAGTATCAGAGGCTCCCTTCCCTTGAGCAGGTTAACAGCATTTATCCCTGCTATGAGTCCCTGAGCTGCCGCTTCTTCGTAGCCCGAGCTTCCATTGATTTGTCCGGCTGAAAACATACCTTTGATATTTTTAAATTCAAGGCTCAGCTTCAGTTGTGTAGGTTCAATACAGTCATATTCGATAGCATATGCGCTTCGCATTATATGGGCATCCTCAAGTCCGGGCAGTGTTCTTACCATTTCATGCTGCACATCCTCCGGCAAACTGCTGGACATGCCCTGTAGGTACATTTCCTGGGTTCCCAGCCCCATAGGCTCAACAAACACCTGATGCTGTTCCTTGTCAGCAAACCGGACAACCTTGTCCTCAATAGAAGGGCAATACCTTGGTCCTATCCCCTCGATCATTCCGCCATACAGAGGTGAACGATGCAGATTCGATTTGATGACCTCATGTGTGCGTGCATTCGTATATGTCAGCCAGCATGATACCTGCTCCCTTTCAATGATCTCATTTTCAAACGAAAATGGAATAATGACCTCGTCACCCGGCTGCTCCGACATTTTAGAAAAATCGACGGTCTTTCTGTTTAAGCGGGCAGGTGTACCTGTTTTAAAGCGCAATAGTTCGATGCCCTTCTCCCGAAGGCTGTCAGAGAGCCTGTTTGCAGGGAAAAGGCCATCCGGACCGCCACTGTAGCTGATATCTCCTATGTGGATCCTTCCTTTTAGATACGTTCCTGTAGTCAGTATCACCGCCCTGCAATTATATATCGCACCCGTATGTGTCTTAACACCAGTAACGCAGCTGTTGTCATCGGTAAGCAGCTCCACCACCTCAGCCTGCTTAATGTAAAGGTCTTCCTGGCACTCAAGAGTATTTTTCATCTCCATCTGATACCTTCTCCGGTCGACCTGCGCCCTGAGCGAATAAACAGCTGGCCCCTTTGCCGAATTGAGTATTTTGGACTGGATCAGCGTCTTATCGGTGCACTTTGCCATTTCGCCCCCAAGAGCGTCAATTTCCCGCACCAGGTGCCCTTTACCCGTGCCGCCTACATTTGGATTGCATGGCATATTTGCTATGCTGTCGAGGTTTATGCCAAACAACAGCGTTTTCATTCCCAGTCTCGCACAGGCCAACGCCGCCTCACACCCTGCATGGCCTGCTCCGACCACCACTATATCAAAACTTCCTGCATTATACTCCATATTGCCTCCATCCCTGTTGCCGTCCAAATTGTACTCACTATATTCTAACTCTGAAAATCAGCTCGCTGAATCACTTTCCTATACAAAACCGCGAAAAGATCTCATTTACAACATCGTCGCTAACAGACTCACCAGTTATCTGTCCAAGAAATTCTGCGCTTTCCTTTATATCAATGGTAACAAAGTCAAGGGGAAGACCGCTTGTGTGTGCGGCTTCTGCGGATTCAAGGCTTGACACCGCATCATCTATGAGCTGTCTGTGCCTGACATTAGTTATGATGACTTCATTATTCATACTAATACTGCCGCTGATAAAAAGCTTCTCAATTGTATCCATCAGTTCGTCCATTCCAGTGCCATCGATCATAGAAGTTACAACAACAGACGGATCACCTAACCCCCTGACACAATTTTTCATGGCCTGTACTCTTTCATCATCTGCCACATCTGTCTTATTTATAATGACTATTCTCTTTCTTCCTGAAGTCGCATCAATTATCTCTATATCCTCAGGAAGGATCCCTGTCTGCCCGTCGAGTACTATAATTGCCAGATCTGCCGATAATGCAGCGCTGCGGGCCCTCTCCACTCCTATTGATTCGACAGGGTCCTGCGTTTGCCGAATTCCTGCGGTATCCAGAAATCTGATCGGTATGCCTTTTATATTGACATACTCTTCGATTATATCTCTTGTAGTACCGGGAATGTCGGTTACTATAGCCCTGCTGCTTCCCGCAAGAGCATTCAACAGTGAAGACTTTCCTGCATTGGGCTTGCCTATGATTGCAGCAGTTATGCCCTCGCGCAGCAGCCTGCCCTTTTCAAAGCCCTCTGAGATCCTTTGAAGCTCGTCCTTTACCTTCAATACACCCTCATATACTATATCTCCGGTTATATCCTCAATATCATGCTCGGGATATTCAACTACCGCTTCGATTCGCGCAATAAGCTGTATGAGGCTTCGGCGGGCATTTGTTATTCTCTCGCTGAGCTTGCCCTCCAGCTGTGCCGCAGCCGCCCTTGAGCCCTCATCGGTTTTTGAGTTTATGAGATCGATTACAGCCTCCGCCTGTGCCAGATCCATACGCCCATTGATAAAAGCCCTTTTGGTAAACTCGCCGGGTCCAGCCGCACGCACCCCTTGCCGCAGTACCAGCGAAAGGACATTTTTAAGCACCAGGATCCCTCCGTGGCAATTGATCTCTATTATATCCTCACCGGTAAATGTATGGGGACCGTCCATCTTTGTTAGGAGGACATCATCGATCATTCTGCCGTCGTCCGGATCGACGATCTTTCCATGGGTGACCGTATGGCTCTTTATATCAAATATATTCCTGCGACTTCTGAAAATACGCGCTGCCGCCCCGAAGGCCCCAGGACCGCTGAGCCTTACGATACCCACACCGCCGGTCCCATATGGAGTAGATATGGCAGCTATAGTATCAAAATCTCTAAAACCAACAGTATTCTTTTGCATCATGTTCCCCGCAATTCTGTAGTTGTTATATAGCTAATTTATCCTATATATTATAACGCATCATATAAAGAAAAATCTAAATTTAAAAGAGGACAATTTAAATTGTCCTCCCTCGTCATCTGCGTTAAGTTTTGCGTGTTTTTATTTCCTGCCGCCATTCCCCTGCTTCAGTGTTATTACTACCTTCCTGTTCGGATCTTCGCCTACGCTGTAGGTTTCTACATAATTGTTGTTCTGAAGAGTGGAATGTATGATCCTTCTTTCATAAGGATTCATAGGCTCAAGCGATACATTCCGGCGATACTTCACAACTCTCTCCGCTAGTCTTTCTGCCAGCTTTACAAGAGTTTCCTCCCGCTTTTGCCTGTAGTTTTCTATATCTATGGTAACTCTTTTGTAATTTTCATTTTTTCTGTTAACCACCAGGCTGGTGAGGTACTGCAGAGCATCAAGCGTTTCACCGCGCCTTCCGATAATGATCCCGCTATCCCTGCCTGTTACCTTCAGCTGAATCGATTCCTCATCCTCAACCTTTTCGATATCTACATCAACATTCATCTTCTGAAAAACACTGCTCAGGAACTGTACCCCATCCTCATTTTGTGTATCCCTGAGAGTCACCTTTACTCTTGCTGACTTGCTGCCAATTCCGAATAATCCCTTGGCACCCTCATCGATTATTTCCACATCGACTGCTTCCCTGTCAGCTCCCAATTCCTCCAAGGCTGAGTTTACAGCCTCCTGTACAGTCTTTCCTGTCATTTCCAACATTTTTCCCATCTATGTCAGCAGCCTCCCTTTCATCCGCTTTTATTTCAACCTTCAGCCTCGATGTCTACTTTTTCTTTCCGCCTTTTTTGTTTCCGCCTTTTTTTCCTTTACCGCTGTTTCCCTTGTTTTTGCTTCCGCCGGACGGCAGCTGTTTATTTACAGTACTTGTTCCGCTATCTATTGTATTATTATCTTCTATCGGCACAGAACCTTCTTCGATTTTTGCCGCCTTCTCCTTTTCTGCTTCTGCTTTTTGAGCAGCAGCCTTGTCCCTCATCTTGTTAAGGAACAACTGCTGGAATATGGCAAACACATAGCCTGCCATCCAGTAAAGGATGACGCCGGCCGGCATTTGGAATGAAAACATGAGCGTCATTACAGGACCCATATAAAGCATTGAATTGGTTGAGCAGCCTGCAGCACCGCTTTGCTGCTGATTGGTGGTTTTGGGCATAGCCAGCTTGCTTGAGAAATAGGTTGTGACAGTAGCCAATATGACTAATATCAATATCGGCAGTTGAATTTTCCAGTTATTCTGAAAATCCGAGAAAAGCTTTGCCG
The DNA here is from genome assembly GCA_023412665.1 of Bacillota bacterium. Classification (GTDB taxonomy): domain Bacteria; phylum Bacillota; class Clostridia; order Acetivibrionales; family DTU013; genus DTU013. Next base: position 18,626 of record JAEZCA010000017.1, on the reverse strand, counting down.
GATTTGCTATCTCTCCAAGATGCAGACCCATAAAGCTCTTAAAATCGATCAATTCCGTTTTGTCCAAAAATCCTGTGACTTGTGTCAACGCCTCCGGATTCTCGTTAAAATAATTAAGGGCTTTTATATCACTATATGTTCCCCATGACTTTACAACATCTTCAACAGTTTTTGGTATTTTGGGGTCTGTCAGCAAGGAATTGATAGCAACCTGTGCCTTTGCTGCCACATTTATAATGGCTGTCCTGGCTTCCTCCGTTTTGCCGAGCATGAACTTCAAGGGCTGGGCAATTACCCAGTACAATGTAAGCAATATGGGCATTTGGATCAGCAGCGGCAGACAACCGCCGGCAGGATTATAGTTATGCTCCTGATAAACCTTCATCAATTCCTGGTTGAGCTTTTCCTTGTCATCCTTGTATCTCTTCTGGATGTCGTTTATCAAGGGTTGAAGTTCCTGCATTTTTGCAGATGACTTTTGTTGCTTGATAGTAAGCGGGAGTATTGCCAGTCTGACAAGTACTGTGAAAATAATGATAGCAAGGCCATAATTCTCAAACGCTATATCATATATGAATTTAAGAACGACTCCAAGTACCTTTGCAATTGGATCAAGCATAGATGTTATTCCCTTCTGTTAATTAACGCCGGTAGTTCCAGCTACTTCACGGGATCGTACCCTCCGGGATGGAAAGGATGGCATTTCAGCAGGCGCTTCATCGCCAGCCAGCTCCCTTTTAGTGCTCCGTACCTTCGCAATGCGTCAATGGCATATTGGGAGCATGTCGGATAAAACCTGCAGCTTCTCTGACCCTTAAGCGGCGAAATATATTTCTGGTACAAACGTATTATTGCTATCAGGATTTTTCCGATCCATCCCATTTCTTCTCATCAAAAGCCCGCACTTTTTTTAAAAGGAACTTCATTTCCTTTCGGATTTCCGTAAATCCATATTCTGTTTCAGTGTTTCTGGCTGCAAATACAATATCGAGGCCGTCAGGGATATACCCTTCATAATATCTGTAGTTCTCCCTGATCAGTCTCTTCACCCTGTTGCGCCTTACGCTCTTGCCAACCTTTTTGCTGGCTGTGATACCCAGCCTGTTCGCTCCCGCTCTGTTCTGCATCACATATATGACCATGTACTTTCCCGGGAAGAACCTGCCTTTCTTATAAATACGAGCAAACTCGTAATTTTTCTTCAATGGTATCGTTTTTTTCATTTTTCCCTCGCCGCCGGCTGAGAACATTTGCTGCGCAAACTGTCAATGAAAGAAAAAGACCACACTTATGCGGTCTTACGCTGAAAGCACTTTTCTTCCCTTTAGCCTGCGTCTTTTCAAAACCTTTCTGCCGTTGCTCGTGCTCATTCTCTTTCTGAAGCCGTGTTCAACGCTTCTCTGCCTTTTCTTAGGCTGATATGTCCTTAACACAGTAACACCCCCGTTCCTTGCTGCAGGTAAGCTGTCGCTTTTACCTATAAGTATTTGCTGTTATTTATTTATTTAAACAGTATTCAATAAATATGATGTCCGCAATAAAGAGACATCACGCCAATTATATATTAATTTATTCTATTATGTCAAGAAACTCTTTACTATTTCCTCACGACAGATAACATAAAATTTTTCCACAACTCACACACTGTTAAAGTATATTGACGCTGTTCCAGTCTGTATAGTACAAATCAAACCTCTATATACCAAATACGCTATCTAATAATAATGAAGATATCCGAAGGATTTTTTTCAATATTGTATTACGGTGCTAAAGGCTGTGGATAAATGAAGATTTATTGCTCTAATTGTGGATAACTAGTCCATTTTTTAATTGAATATTACCCTCAAGTTTGATATATTTATTTATACTTACAATGAGCAGTCCTACAGAAGAAAAAGAAGCATCTGAAATTCCTGAACGGTTATGCACCAATTCATTAACTGTTAGATCGAATATAGATAAAAACTAACCTTGTGGAGGAAACATCATGAACATGCCGATATCCAGTCTATGGCCCAAAGTACTCGATCTGTTGAAGAACGAATTGACGGAGATCAGTTACAATACCTGGATAAAGACCATTGAACCCTTTTCTGTCAATTCCAATACGATTGAGCTGGTAGTACCTTCAGAGTTTAACAAGGGCATACTGGAATCAAGATATATACCGCTTATCTCTAATGCGATCAGACATTTGACATCAAGAGAATATACGCTTATAGCTTCTCTTCCTTCACAGGAGTCACAGCATAAGCTGAATCATTCTACAGAACAGTCTGCAAGTGAAGACCCATACAATTCAATACTAAATCCAAAATATACCTTTGACACCTTTGTCATAGGCAACGGAAACCGGCTCGCACATGCTGCCTCCGTTGCTGTAGCCGAGGCTCCTGCCCAGGCATACAATCCTCTTTTTCTATATGGAGGCGTAGGTCTTGGCAAGACTCATCTGATGCATGCAATAGGACATTACATACTTACGCAGAATTCAGCGTCGAAAGTGTTGTATGTTTCTTCGGAAAAATTTACGAATGAGCTTATAAATGCAATAAAGGATGACAGAAATGAAGAATTCAGAAGCAGGTACAGAAATATAGATGTACTGCTGATAGATGATATCCAATTCATAGGCGGCAAGGAAAGGACCCAGGAGGAGTTTTTCCATACCTTTAATGCATTATATGAAGCAAACAAGCAGATCATAATTTCAAGCGACCGTCCTCCAAAGGAGATAACAACACTGGAGGATAGACTTCGCTCAAGGTTTGAGTGGGGTCTCACAGCAGATATTCAATCTCCTGATCTGGAGACTCGAATAGCGATATTGAGGAAAAAAGCACAGCTTGAAAACATAATGATACCGGACGATGTGCTTACATTCATTGCAGATAAGGTCATATCAAACATACGAGAGCTTGAAGGCGCTTTGAACAGAGTGATAGCATATTCTTCACTGACGGAAACGGAAGTATCCGTCGATCTTTGCGCAGAAGCGCTTAAAGAGATACTGGCAGCATCAAACAACAGGATCATAGACTCTAAGCATATAATTGAAGCCGTATCCAGGTATTTTGATCTGAGACCGGATGAATTCCTTTCACAAAAGAGGAACAGAAACATTTCCTATCCGAGGCAGATAGCTATGTATTTGTGCAGAGACATAATGGGTCTTTCTCTTCCCAAAATAGGAGAAGAATTTGGAGGCAGGGACCATACAACAGTTATACATGCAATACAGAAGATCGAAGGGGATATTCAGAACAATCAGGAAACCAAACGTACTATTGAAGAACTGAAAAGAAATGTAACGGGAAAATAAAATTATCCCCAGAAATTGTTGATATGGGGAAAAATGATATGTTGGTAAATTGTTGATATTTTATCCAAGCTGAATAAAGCAAAAATCAGCAACAAATTATCAACAAAAGAATCAACAGCCAAAACATAACAGATATCAGGCTTTGACACAGTTATTCACCATATCAACAGCACTTACTATTATTACTGTTTTTTGTTTATATTATATTTTAAATAAAATGTACCGGAGGTTGACAAATGAAGATAATATGTTCAAAGGATAATTTACTGGACGGTATCAATATTGTTCAAAAGGCCGTTTCGACCAAGACTACTCTCCCAATACTGGAAGGCATTCTCCTCGAAGCCAATGAAAAGGTAAAGATGACAGGAAATGACCTCGAGATAGGAATAGAATGCTACGTGGATGCAGATATAAAAAGAACAGGCTCAATCGTGCTCAATTCTAGAATGTTCGGAGACATTGTGAGAAGACTTCCTGATTCAGAGGTTTTAATAGAGGTGAGAGAAAACAATTCGGTAATAATCGAATGTGAAAACTCCTTCTTCGAAATAAAGGGAATATCAGCTGAAGGCTTTCCTGCTCTTCCGTCTATAGAAAAAGAGGAAGGCATAAAAATCAGCAAAAAGATATTAAAGGATATGATCAAACAGACAATTTTTGCTGTCAGCACAGATGAAAACAGACCAATACTTACAGGCTCACTTTTTGAGTACAGAACAGGAAAGCTTACAATAGTATCAATAGATGGCTACAGGCTGGCAATGAGGTGCTGCAGCTCTGAAAACGAAGCGGCAGGTGCTTCCAGAAATCTTGTGATACCCGGTAAGACACTCAATGAAATAGCTAAAATAATACAGCCTGTTGATGAAGACATATACATATACGCTGCAGGAAACCAGATACTGTTCGATATGGGAAACTGCATAATGACCTCAAGATTGCTTGAGGGTGAATATCTCAATTATATGGGAATAATACCTAGTGAGCATGAAACAAAAGTTACTGTTAATACGAAGGATCTTCTGGCATGCTTTGAGAGAGCTTCACTAGTTATCACAAATGAAGAGAGGCGCTATCCGGTGAAGCTTGACATATCGGATGATGTGATAGTTATAACCGCCAATACAGAGGCAGGTAATGTCAGAGAAGAGATCAGAGCTGAAATGGAAGGGAAAAAGCTGGAAATATCATTTAATCACAAATACTTTATTGAAGCCTTGCGGGTAATTGATAATGAAATGGTAGACATATTCTTCACTACAAATATTGGACCATGCACAATAAAGCCATTGCAGGGAAATGATTTTGCTTATTTGGTACTGCCAATAAGAAAGTAAATATTATGATCTGATATTTTTGGAAGGTAGGCTGTGATGTTGGAAAAAGTAAAGATAAATACAGAATACATAAAGCTGGAACAGCTGATGAAGCTTGCGGGCATTGTGGGAAGCGGCTCAGATGCGAAATATATCATATCGGTCGGAAAAGTCAGTGTGAACGGTAAGGTTGAATTGCAAAGAGGTAAGAAATTAAGACCGGGAGATAACGTTGAGTTTGAAGGAAAGAAATATACTGTAGAATAAGCCACGGCCGAAATATATGCACAATATTGTGAAGGAGTATTTCCTTGCGTATAGATAGTATAAAGCTGAAAAATTATAGAAATTATGTTGAAGCCGAAGCCGAATTCTCTGATACATATAATATAATATATGGAAACAATGCCCAAGGTAAGACAAATGTGGTCGAAGCTATTTTTCTATGTGCATCGGGAAGATCGCACCGAACCTCAAGAGACAATGAACTTCTTAAGTACGGATGCAGCTTTTTTGAAATAAAGTTAAATTATAAGAAAGAGAATGTAAATGAAGAAATACATGTAACATACAATATCGATCAGAAAAAAAAGATATCTATAAATGAAATTCCACTTAAAAAAATAGGAGATATGATGGGTCATCTGAATGCGGTGATGTTTTCACCGGAGGATCTGCTTCTGATAAAACAAGGTCCTGTGGAAAGAAGACGCTTTATAGATATTACTCTCAGCCAGCTGAGACCATCATATTTCTATGATCTGCAGCAATATTCCAAAATATTGTTCCAACGAAACAATCTCCTGAAGAATATCAGTATAAACAAAAAGCTGGCTGATACATTGGATGTATGGGACCACCATCTGGTAAAAACCGGAACTCGCATTATGAAAGCCAGGGGGCAATTTATAAGGAGATTGGACGAACTGTCCGGTATGCGTCACGAAAGGCTGACAAATAGTGAGGAAAAACTAAGATTGAACTATGATCCTTCCTTTGAAATGCATGGAGTCAACAATGAAAATGATATTGAGGAACTATTCAGAAGTAATATAATTAAAAACAGAGAGAAGGAGCTATCAAAGGGATCAACTGCAGTAGGCCCACACAGAGATGACATAGATATTATTTTAAATGGAGAAAGTACAAAGGTATACGCATCACAAGGGCAGCAAAGAACATCTGTACTCTCAATAAAACTTGCTGAAATAGACCTGATGAAGGAAGAAACAGGTGAATTTCCGGTTCTGCTTCTGGATGATGTGCTTTCAGAACTGGACGACAGACGAAAGGAATATCTGCTTGATAGTATCGACGGAATGCAAACATTTATAACAAGTACGGATAAGCGTTTCTTTAAAAGAAGCAGTGAGAAGGCAAATTTTTTTATTGTTCAGGCTGGGAATATTAATATAGATTAATAAAGGTAATCATTTGCACAGAATATTTATTTAAGATAGAATATATAACGAGGCAATAAGTATAGCAGGAGGAAGGCAATGTTTTTACATATAGGTTCGGATGTAGTGATACCATTAAGAAATGTCATAGCTATCCTGGATATTGATACTACCACACTATCAAAGGATAGCAGAGACTTTTTAAAAACCGCCGAAGAGGAAGGCTTTATAGAAACTATATCAGATGACCTTCCAAGATCGTTTGTAATAACGGAAGAAGATAAAAAGAGTAAAATATACCTTTCTCCTATTTCATCGGTGACGCTGCAAAAAAGGTGCGGCTTTATAGAGGGTATATCGTAATACAGTAGAGAAAAATAATCAGAAAGATTATGCAGGAGGAAAACATGGAAGGCAGGATAGGCGAAAATCATAACAAGTATGATGAAAATCAGATACAAGTGCTGGAAGGTCTGGAGGCCGTCAGAAAAAGACCCGGTATGTATATAGGCAGCACTTCTCTCAGAGGGCTTTACCATCTGGTATATGAGATTGTTGCAAACAGTGTGGATGAAGCTCTGGCCGGAAGATGCGACAAAATAGAAATAACTATCGAGAAGGATAACTCTGTCACTGTTATAGATAATGGAAGTGGTATTCCGGTAGGTATTCATCCAAAGATGGGTATCCCAACAGTAGAAGTAGTACATACGATACTGCATGCAGGCGGAAAATTCGGAGGCGGGGCATATACTGTTTCAGGCGGACTTCATGGAGTTGGAGCATCTGTTGTAAATGCTTTATCAGAGTATCTTGAGGTTAACGTAGCAAGGGAAGGCAAAATTTACCGTCAGAGGTACGAGAGAGGAAAGACAGTTACTCCTCTCGAGGTAATAGGAGAGGCGGATTATACCGGAACCAAGACACATTTTAAACCGGATGCCCAAATTTTTGAGGAAACGGTGTTTGACTTTGAAGCATTACTGGCAAGATACCGCGAGATGGCATTTTTAAATAAGGGCATACATATACGTCTTATAGATGAAAGGAAAGAGGAGCGGATAGAAAAGGACCTGCATTATGAAGGCGGTATAGTTTCATTTGTTGAATATATCAACAAGGACAAGGAAGTCCTTCATGACCTCCCGATATATATAGAGGGAGAAAAGGACGGATCATTTTGTGAAATAGCAATGCAATATAATGACCGGTATGTAGAAAACATATTCAGCTATGCCAATAATATTGCCACAACTGAAGGCGGTACTCACCTGACAGGATTTAAGGCTGCAATAACAAAGGTCATAAATGACTATGCAAGAAAGTATAACATGATAAAGGAAAATGACAAAAACCTCATGGGTGAGGATGTAAGAGAAGGTTTGACAGCAATTGTCAGTGTCAAGCTGCTTGATCCCCAGTTTGAGGGGCAGACAAAAACAAAGCTTGGAAACAGTGAAATAAGAAGTCTTGTAGAGAGCGTCGTATCTGAGAAGCTTTCAGATTACCTCGAAGAAAATCCATCGGTATCAAGGATAATACTTGACAGATGTCTGACGGCATCGAGAGCCAGAGAGGCGGCGAGAAAAGCAAGGGAGCTTACCAGAAGGAAGACTGCGCTGGAGTTTACAACTTTACCGGGAAAACTGGCTGACTGCTCAAACAGAGATCCATCGATGTGTGAAATATACATAGTAGAGGGCGACTCGGCAGGAGGTTCGGCAAAACAAGGTCGTGACAGAAAATTTCAGGCAATACTGCCCCTTTGGGGAAAGATGCTTAATGTTGAGAAATCCAGGATAGATAAGGTGTATGACAATGAAAAACTTACTCCTGTTATAACAGCTCTTGGAGCAAATATTGGAGAGGATTTTGATTTAACAAAGCTAAGGTATGATAAGGTTATCATAATGGCTGATGCTGATGTCGACGGATCTCATATCAGGACTTTACTGCTTACATTCTTCTATAGATATATGAAGCCTCTGGTTGAGCATGGACACGTTTATATAGCAATGCCGCCTCTTTATAAGGTATATAAAGGAAAAGAAGAATATTATGCCTATAACGAGAAAGAGGTTGAAAAAATACAGAAAGAACATAATTGGAAAAAGGAAGACTGCGATATACAGAGGTATAAGGGTCTTGGTGAGATGAGCTCAGAACAGCTATGGGAGACGACAATGAACCCGGAGACAAGAACTATGATGAAGGTAGAGCTTGATGACGCAGTAGCGGCGGACAAGATTTTTACTGTGCTCATGGGTGATAAGGTAGAACCAAGGAAAGAATTCATACAAGAAAATGCAAAGTACGTAACGAATTTAGATATCTAGTAATAGTAATTAATGTTTCACGTGAAACATTGAACAGCGTCACAGTCCCCCTCCTCTTATGAGGGGGTGGCCAATGAAAAAGCTGTCAGTGGCGAGTACAATCTCCCACTGACGTTGTACAAACGCCACGTTTAGGCGTGGCGCACGGAGTGTAGCGTAGGGCGAATTCATTTCACCCGTAGCGAGGGGGTATGGGGACATGCCCTCAATGGAAAATGAACAAATCGATTTAGTCGATGCATATAAAACTCTCATCCTTAAGTTGATGAGAGTTTTATTTTACACAAATGATCACTGCGCGGGTATTTGAATTTTTTCTCAGACATAAGAGTTTAACTCCTTTATAGGGTAATTATGTTTCACGTGAAACATTTAGTTGATCAATGAGTTGGTGCAGTACATTTAAGCCTGAAGACTGACAATTCTCTAGTGTGTGAGCAACTTCTTTTGCTTTGTTCTGCCTTTTTATTAATTCAAATATCATATGTTATTGCTTGTAAAAACATACTTATCAAAAAACGATTGTGTTATATTTTATGACTTTATGTTATAATTACATAGATCAATAGTACTTTAACGTTAGGAGTGAAGCAATTGGCCAAGGTGATAGCTATTGCAAATCAGAAGGGTGGAGTAGGCAAGACCACAACAGCGGTCAACCTCAGCTCATGCCTTGCATATAAGGGCAAGAAGGTAGTCATTATAGATGTTGATCCACAGGGCAATACCACCAGCGGCCTTGGTGTTGATAAAAAGACGATAAGTAAATCAATATACGAAGTAATTATCAATGATGAAAACATAGAAAATGCCTTAACTAAAACGATGATAGACAATCTTTACATATGTCCATCAAACATACAGCTTGTAGGTGCGGAAGTGGAGCTAGTGTCTGTAATATCGAGAGAAACCAGGATGAAGGCGGCAATAGATGGTGTCAGAGATAAATATGACTTTATACTGATAGATTGTCCGCCATCCCTTGGACTGCTGACATTGAATGCATTGACTGCTGCGGATACGATATTGGTGCCTATACAGTGCGAGTATTATGCACTCGAAGGGCTGAGTCAGCTAATGAATACTGTCAAGCTTGTACAGAGGCATTTAAATCCATCATTAGATGTAGAGGGTGTCGTATTAACTATGTTTGATGCAAGGACTAACCTATCGATACAGGTCGTCGAGGATGTAAAAAAACACTTCAGAAATAAGGTATACAGAACTGTAATACCTAGGAATGTGCGTTTGAGTGAGGCTCCAAGTTTTGGACTTCCGATCATCTTATACGACGCAAAGTCAAAGGGAGCGGAGTGCTATCTGGATCTTGCGCAGGAGGTTATAGACTATTCCATGGAGGTAAGAAGGTAATATGAAAAAAGGATTGGGCAAGGGACTTGGAGCGCTGATCGAATCTGTAGAAAATGATAATAATGGTGTTAAGGAAGTTAGAATAAATGAAATAGAACCCAATATAGAACAACCGCGTAAGCATTTTAACGACGAGAAGTTGGCACAGCTTGCTGAATCTATAAAACAGCATGGAGTAGTACAGCCACTAATAGTACATCGTGATGGGAGTACATATAAGATCGTTGCAGGAGAAAGAAGATGGAGAGCTGCCAGACTCGCGGGACTTCAGACGGTGCCTGTTATTGTGAGAGAGCTGTCAAGCAAGCAGGTCATGGAGATTGCTCTTATAGAAAATATCCAGAGAGAAGACCTTAATCCAATAGAAGAGGCAGAGGCATATGAAAGGCTCATATCTGAGTATGGAATGACTCAGGAAGAAGTATCGGAAACTGTAGGTAAAAGCAGACCGGCTATAACTAATTCTATAAGATTACTTTCTCTCCAGGATAAGATAAAATCCAGTCTTATTTCCGGAGAGATCAGCAGCGGTCATGCCAGAGCCCTGCTTTCTATTGACAGCAATGATATTCAGCTAAAAGCTCTTGATGAAATAAACAGGAAGGAACTAAGTGTAAGGGAGACGGAATTGCTTGTAAAGCAATTGTCGACTCCAAAGAAACCAAAGAAAACAAAAGTATCCGATGCAGAGCACCAGGCTATTGAGGAGAGGTTCAGGGAGATATTCGGCACTCGGGTCAGGATAATTAATAATAAGAAGAATGGTAAAATATTGATAGAATATTATTCATTGGATGAACTAGACAGAATAATAAACATTGTGGAAGGCATAGGTAGAAACAACCAAAAATAGCCACCTCACAGAATCGCCTCCAGCGTGTTTTAAGAGTCAGGGTAATATGATTTTACATTGGGAGGCCGAAAAGCCTTAAAATGAAAAATAGAGGCCAACATAAAGGAGTACTAAAAAAAGCAAATGTTTCACGTGAAACATTAAATACAAGAAAAACGGCTCTAAGGAGATATAAGCAATGAATATACTAGGAATAAAAATGGAACTGTTCATATTGATCTGTGTGAACTTTTTTCTGATAATAATACTGTTTATGATGAATATATCAAACAGAGTAAAAATAAAAAAGTTAAAAAGCAAGTATAATAAATTTATGAACGGACTTGGTGATGCGAGTATGGAGGAAGTGCTCGATGACTGTATCAACAAGGTAAACAATGTCTTGGGAAAGAATAAGGAGATAGAATATCAACTGAATGCTATAAAGAGAAACATGTACTACTGTGTGCAGAAGGTTGGAATAGTTAGATATAATGCTTTTGATGATGTGGGCAGTGATCTGTGCTTTTCGATAGCATTGCTTGACAATAATGATGACGGTGTAGTTATAAGCAGTCTTTATGCCAGGGACAGTTCTTCAACGTATGCTAAACCGGTACTAAGAGGAAAATCAAAATATGCTCTTTCAGCAGAGGAAATTAAAGCAATAGACGATGCAAGGAAGGCACATGTCTCAAACACATATGATTCATAAAAATGGAGAGCCTGATCATAAGGAATGTTTGTGGACAGCTTTGATAAATTGCGTAGAGAGAAAGGGATAACTCAAACGAAAGCTTCTCTCTTAAATAATTATGTTATAACGAGGCGAAAAATGGGCCCCCCGCCCCACCTCTACAGGTGGCGGGTACCGATTTGCCTCTCAGATATTTTCTTTCGATTAATCGAAAGAAAACGATGTGAGCATATCTCCCGCCTCGTTGAAACACTGTAGAGGTAAGAAAAATTTTCTACAATCGAAAATTTTTCTTTTAACGATGTGTTATAATATTACTTCAGGGGGTCTTCCGCCATGAATGAAAACAAAAAGAAGTCAAGCGTATGGCTATATGCAGTCATACTTTTTTTCAGTGCCTTTATAGTACTGGTATTTGCAGGGTATAGTCAAATCAGACTGAATAGAAGCCTTGAGAATTATAAAAGCCAGGTATTCAATACCGAATCAGAAAGAGAAATGTATCAGCAGCATTTTGCAAGCGCTCAGGAAATGAATGAAAAATTGAACCAGGAAATTGATGACCTAAAGAAGCAGATCGAAAGCCTGAACCAGGATATCAGTGAGCTGGAGGACAGTAAAGCCAACCTGGAATCGAAATATCGGACCAAGGAAGCAGAAAAGGTAAAATTATCCAACACAATGAAATTGTTTCTGGATGGAAAGGTAAAAGAATGCGTAGACCTTATCAAAACTATTGATACTGTATATATGGATGAGAGCTCTCTTGCAATGCTGGACACATTACATCAGAAAGCCAGTTATCAGGCTGGCAAGCTTTTATATGATGAGGGCTACGAGTTATATTTGGGTAAGAAGTATGAAGAGGCTGCATCAGCTTTTGACCTTTCTTATAAATATGCTCCGAAAGAAGAATTTTCCGATAAATGCCTTTATTACCTGTCATACTCTGTACTAAAAACAGGAGATAAGAAAATGGCTGTTGATAAAATGGTATTGCTGACTGAGAAGTTCCCCGAAAGCAAATATTTATCCAAGGCAAAGAGCTTTATAAAACGATATCAGGAGTGAGCATAACCGTCACATTAGTTAAAGCATAAGCATCAGTTCAGGATTCAGATTTTTCGGTTACAGGTATTTATTAACGTTGACAGCGCATCGTTCAAAGACAAATTTTCGATTGTAGAAAATTTTTCTTACCCCTGAGCGTTTCAACGAGGCGGGGAACATTATTCGCCTCGTTATATGCAGCTATTTTGTTAATTAACAGTTTGAGGGCACCATCCAGATGGAGAATGAGGACTCAGAGCGAGAAATATCGATGTGAGGCAGGGTGCGGCAGAGCTTGCCCATAAACGCTTTTGGGTTATTTACAGACTGAGGGAGAGAATAAATAGCGACGAAAAAACAGCACCGATAGTGGCATAATGTGTTAGTCTAACGGTGTTGACAAAGCACCTGGCATATAGTAGAATATACTACGTCGCTCGATTGAAGATATGGAGAGATGGTCGAGTTGGTTTAAGGCACCGGTCTTGAAAACCGGCGTAGTCGTGAGGCTACCGTGAGTTCGAATCTCACTCTCTCCGCCACTGCAGTACCAATTAAATACTTTGCAGAATTAATCGATTTGGAGAAGTACCCAAGCAGGTCGAAGGGGACGGTTTGCTAAACCGTTAGTAGGGGCAACTCTAGCTGGGGTTCGAATCCCCACTTCTCCGCCACAAAAGCCACTTTCAAGGATTTTCTTGGAGGTGGTTTTTGTTTATACTGATGTGAAATAGACAGATTTTAGACAGGATAACTATTTTCATCGGTTCTACCAATTTTTTTGAAAATCTATTTATTAGTTGCGAACTATTGACATAAATTGATAGATTTGATAGACTTATATCAGTAAACAAATTGAATAAGCATTGGCCAACGGTACCCAAGACCGGACTAATAAAAGTCCTTTTTCTTGGAATTAACCCGCAATAAGAGCCTAACGAATAACACTAAATTCTAAGTGTATTTGTTAGGCTTTTTTATTTGCAAAAAAGGAGGAATTTTAATGAGTTCGAGAGTCAGAATTGAGGCTCAGGAAGCCGCAAAGTATATCGGTGTTTCTTATGCTACACTGATGCGCATGGTTCGCAATAAACAGATACCGCATGTTCGTATTGGTACTGGAGAAAGATCGCCAGTAGCATTTTTCAAGGATAGCCTGGATTTATGGATGGAGAATCTTGAAAAGCAATCGGTAGCAATATAGGACAGAGGGGCGTTTATAATGCAGCGTTTGAAAGCACTCAAGGAGCTTAATGCGAAGCTCAAAATTAATGTAGAAAACGTAATAAATATAGCTGATGAGGCCGATGATGAGAAGGTTTACTTTTTCAAAACTTCTAATGGTGATGTGGTGATCAACGAAGCTGATCTGCTTGATAAAGAAAAGTTCGATTATGCCTTTGCCACTTTTGCCATGAAAATTCCTGCCACAGTAACACCGGGCGAGTGGTCAGAAATTGTAGAGCTGATTAATCAGCTTGTGAGCACTGAAGATGAGGATATTGAAAAAATCTTCGAGTCATTCGAATGTACAGACTCAGGAAATGCCGAGGCATATGCCGAGACCATTATAAGTAAATTTCTGTACATTCCCGAAAATAAGCAGAATTTCCTTTATGCTGTGGATCGGTGGAAGCCTGACAACTCAGGCAAGCTTATACATGGCTTCAAAAACTGGACTCGTCAAATGCACTTAAAAGCTTTCCAGATCAAGGACGAGGACAAGCGTAATGCCTTGCTTAAGCATTTTCTAAAAAATGAGAGCCATGCTCGAATTAAAGCTATGGAGGCACTTGTCAAGTCAGAACCGGGTATGTCGAAAAGCATTGCTGAATTTGACACTGAGCCGGGGCTTTTAAACCTTAGGAACGGTGTTCTTGATCTTTACAACAATGATCTTTTACCGCATAGAGCCGACTTCTACCTTACCAAAATTACTCCTGTGGAGTACAAACCTGGCGCTTTGGCACCAGCTTTTATGAAATTTATGGAGCAGGTTACAAACGGAGATAAAGAGCTGCAAAACTATATTCAAAAGGCCATTGGATATGCTTTGACCGGCAGTACTGAAGAACAGTGCATCTTTATTTTGTATGGAACCGGTGCAAACGGTAAAAGCACTTTCATCGAAACAATAAAAACGCTCATGGCTGAATATGCAGTCACGGTTCCAGTTGAAGCTTTACTGTCTCGTGCAAGTGGTATGGCCTCCGAGATTGTGAGACTCCGTGGAGCAAGACTGGCGATCACAGGAGAGCCGGAACGTGGAGCAAAACTGTCAGAGGGTTTGATAAAGATACTGACCGGCGGCGATACAGTCACAGGCCGCGGATTATATAAAGATTCTGAAGAGTTCACTAACCATGCGAAAATTATGCTTGTAACTAATCACCTTCCACAGATTGCTGGGACAGACGAGGGTATATGGCGGCGAATTAGAGTGATACCATTCACTGTAACTATTCCGGAAGAGAAGCGTGATAAAAAGTTATTGACAAAGCTTAAAGCTGAGCTTCCGGGCATCTTGAACTGGGCCGTTGAGGGATGTTCATTATGGCAACAGGAAGGGCTGGAGAGTCCACAGATTGTTAAGCAGTGGACAGGAAGGTATAGGGACGATCAGGATACCCTGCGAGACTTTCTTGATGATTGCATGGTGAGAGATGCAAAGAGCAAGATCCTCTGCGGCGAGCTTTATGCAGCGTACACAATATGGTGCATGAATAATAGTGAGCCAGAACTGGCACGTAAAGTGTTCACATCTTCAATGGAAGAACGTGGGTTCCAGAAGCGTAAGGGTACAGCTGGAAACCTATATTTTTATGGTATTACACAGAAAGATTCACTAGAAAGGATTAAATGAGTGGAGAAAGTGGAATTTTTACCTCTTTTTCTTAAACTTTCACATGAGAGAAAAAAAAGAAAAGTTATAAGAAACACCTCACTTTTTCCACTTTTTCCACTTTTGATTAGAAAAGTGGAGACCTTAAAACCAAAACAACATGACAAAACATGACTTTCGGTCTATATAGGAGTCTGTGAGCTCCTGATTAGAACTCAGGAGTTACAAAGCAAAAGCCGCTTGATATAAGCGTTTAGGATAGATATTGAATCGGCAGGGGAGTGTGAAAAACTATGAAGAAAAGGTCCGTTATGCTTAGGCAAGTAAGTATTTTCTATCAGCTTTCTGGTGATGATGTGCCGGAAAATGTTTTATCTATAAGCCTTGAGCCTTCTATAACTCGCATGAATGGGGTACAGCTTGATAACAGTCAGGAAGTTATAGAGATAGCCTCAGACATAATAAAAAGGCTTGAAGATGGTAAGGCCTCTGGACTGTGGGATAGCTTCGATGAAAGTACAGTAAAAGCGCTTGAGGCAAGGATAGCCGACATGCAGGAAGCCATTGAGAAAAACCAAAAGGCGCTTGACGATGCCGAGAAGTACCTGGAAGCGCACCGGCGAGTTATCTACACCAGGCCAGAAAAAAAGTCGGTTGAAACCGGCGAGAGCAGCAGCACTCCGTATTTATTATAGCATGGGAGTGATATGGATGGCAGCAACTACAAGCTATTTAAACCTGTACTGCTTTCCGAGAAGTGGTAGAGCATTAGAGCTTAACTACAACGCATTACTAATTGCAATAGCTTATCCGGATGAGATTACACCTGAGCAAGCATTCTGGGCAGTAATAACAGGCAGAAGGCCTAAACCTACGCAAACTAAATTAACAGTACCTCAGGATGATATTAAAGACTGTATCGAGCTCCAAACTGAGGGATTCAAGCTAAGGGACTTAAGCTATTTGCTGGATATTAGTGAGTCTCGATTGTGTAGAAATATGCAGCGATACAGGCGAGAGATTTTAAAAGAAGAGATACAGGCAAGTTATGAAAACACAAGGAAGTTTGAGAGGCAGATCATTATTAATACAATGGTTCGGGGTTTCAAGGAAGGAAAAACAGTACAAGAAATGGCCGCTGATTGTGGAGTAAGTATACTCAGCATAGCTAGGTACTTAAAGAGCAAAGACTTCCTGGAGGCAATGCGAAAAACAGAGATTGAAAGGAATGGTCAGAATGAAGAAACTGACAGCAAGGCAACGGCGATTTGTTGAGGAATACCTCATCGATCTGAACGGTACCCAGGCGGCGATAAGGGCAGGGTACAGCACAAAGTCAGCAAAGCAGCAGGCAGATCAGAACCTAGCGAGAGAAAACATCAAATCAGCTATTGATAAGGCAATGGCTGAGCGGTCAAAGCGGACAGGCATCAGCCAGGATATCATTCTCCGGGAGCTGGCAAGGATAGCGTTCTGTAACATATCTGATGTGGTTAATCTGGATGAAGCTTCTGTAAAAGATGGGACAGCATCAAGGGATGATACAGCCGCTATACAGTCCATAAGGGTCAAACGGATACCAACACAGGACGGATACATAATTGAGAGGGAAGTTAAGCTCTATGACAAGATCAGGGCACTGGAGTTGCTGGGTAAGCACTTCAATATGTTCAAGGACAATGTAAACCTTATGGGAGCGCTGGCCGTGAAAATCGTTGATGATGTAGGCTCAGACTCAGAGGAATAAACAGCAACAGCTCAAGAGCTGATTAATAAAGGAGTGATGGCTATGGCTAGAACAAAGAAACCGAAGGGCAAGGATACCAATGGCTGTGATGATGACTTCTAACGGAGCAAAATTTTGAAAGGGTGATTGTATTATGTTTAAAGGAGTAAGGCCTGGATCGTTATCCTGGAATGAACCGGAGCAGAGGGACATACTGGAGCGGATTTTTACTGCTGCTATGGGAGTAGACCTAAAGATTGATTCTAAGTTGATCTTTCCGGCAGGTACACCAGTAAATGCTGCAAATGCATCAGGCACGCTTACTTTGTCCGGTGCTGTATCAGACGGTGAGACCGTTACCATAGGCAATGATGTCTATGAGTTTGATACAGGGGACGGAGTAGAAGAGGGTAATATTGCTGTTGATGTATCGGGCGGCGCTACTGCTGCAGCGGCTGTCACTGCACTTGTTGCAGCCATAACAGCAAGCGGTATAGAACCGGTCACTGCTACTGATGGCACTGGGGACACGGTTGTTGTGACTGCCGATGTTGCCGGTGCAGTCGGTAACAGTATAGCAGTGGCTACAGATGCAGATAACGCTTCATGGGGTGCAGGTAATACAGCTCTCAAGGGCGGTGTAAACGGCACTGTCGCTGAGAAGTGGGATGTCAAGTTTGATTCTTCATACCTGTACATATGCATCGATGACAATGCTATAACCGGGAAGAACTGGCGCAGAATTTCCATAGGGGCTGCATACTAAAAGGAAAAAGAGTGATTTTCCATGAGTGAAGCAAGAAGAACGGAACAGCTGGAGAAGATAATTGACTTACTAGATGATATGAAAGAACTACAGACTACAGCAAATCAACTATTGAATGAAGTTAAGGAGCTGCTAACACCAGCAGAGTGACGGAGGTATACCATGATTTTCTACGGTACCGGCATAGTGTGGGATGCAGAAAACAACCGGCCTCTATGCCGGTTCGTAGGCGGTAAGTATGAAACAAATGATTCCAGAGAAATAGTACTGCTAAAGCAGATGCAAGATCGGCAGGGACAACTAAGCGCCGAGGATGCTTTAAAGCGGCGATTATTCGAGGAACGTACGAGCAAGGTAAGCCTTGACAATATGAAGAATGCACGGCTTACAGGATTCAAGATAATAAAAATATTATGAGGAGAGATCAGTTATGGGAATTTTAGCAACTATTCAATCAAAGGTCAGCAGCTACCAGGCAGAGGCTGCAAAGCTGCAAGTGGAGCTGGACAAGCTCAGAAACATGGGTATTGATGAACGTGCAAAGTACAATAATGAGTACCTTACTAAGCAGTTCAATGATCTGAAAGCACAGCTCGAAGCACTTGAGGACAAGTACATAACAGAGCTGAACGCTTTGATCATGGTAGAAAGAAAAGCTGCAATGCAGGAGTATGCTCTAGCATATAACATACCTGCAAATATAGCTTCCTTCCTTCAGGTGCTTATAGCTCAGTACCAGGGAGCCGCTCAGTCTAGTGATTCAATCCTTGCAGGGCGCACGAAAGAGATCCTTTACGCAGAGCTGTTGAAACATATGGAGAATGAAACAGCGCAGACCTGGGCTTACGCTCACGCTATCAATACCCTGTACCCTGGCGAGAAAGGTATTACTCAGGTCCTTGCAAAGACCGAGCAGATACTCATTGAGCAGACCGGCAACACTGCCTTGACAGGTGCCAACAAGC
>JAEZCA010000048.1 GCA_023412665.1 Bacillota bacterium | reverse complement strand
TAAACCCCATCCGGAGCAACACCGTACAAGGGACATGTTGGCGGCCCGCCAGTCCCGGGCAGGTGGCTGGAGCCATACAGAAATGTATGGCCTAGATAGATGATTATCTAATACAGAACCCGGCTTATAGACTTACTCATACAAAATACCGAAAACACCAGCTTTTAAGGCTGGTGTTTTCGTTTAGGTGCGCATCTTGAATTATTCTTATTAAAAGAAACAATAATAAGAGTAACGAGGCGAAAGATGGGCCCCCCGCCACACCTCTTTACGTATTTTCAGCCCTCGGGCTGAAAAACGCTTGGTGGCGGGTACCGATTTACCTTTCAGATATTTTCTTTTGATTAATCGAAAGAAAACGATATGAGCATATCTGCCGCCTCGTTGAAACACTGCTGAGGTAAGAAAATTTTTCTACAAACGAAAAATTTTCTTTGAACCGAAGTGTTATAACAATATTTGAGTTAATGAGGTGCATATGCCAAATGGCGAAAACAGGGTCATCTTTGACCGGTCAGATGTAATGGATGCTGAACAGACTGAAATAAACAAGGAGAAGGAGCGCGTCGAGGAGATAAAGGAGCTCGGAAGGATGACCGTGACCAACCCCAGAGGCAATATACATTGCCTGACGATCATCGGACAAATAGAGGGGCATATCATCCTGCCCCCGCAGAATAAAACAACAAAATATGAGCATGTGATCCCTCAGTTGGTTGCGATAGAGGAAAACGCTGAAATAGAGGGCTTATTGCTCATTCTCAATACAGTTGGGGGCGATGTTGAAGCAGGACTTGCAATAGCTGAGATGGTCGCAAGTATGGAAAAGCCAAAGGTCTCGCTTGTTCTGGGAGGCGGCCACAGTATTGGAGTTCCGATGGCGGTATCTACAGATTATTCATATATTGCCCCTTCCGCTACGATGACAATACATCCTATCAGGCTTAACGGACTTGTTATTGGCGTTCCGCAGACATACGAGTATTTTGATAAAATGCAGGAGAGAGTTGTACAGTTCGTTTCAAAAAACTCAGGTATCTCAAAGGAGGATTTCAGACAGCTAATGCTCAAGACCGGCGAACTTGCCAATGATGTAGGCACTGTGCTTTTTGGAGAGGATGCTGTAAGGAGCAAGCTTATAAATGAGGTTGGAGGACTGTCGAATGCTATGAATAAGCTTTATGAGCTGATAGAGCAAAGAAGGATGAAGCTGAAAACCGACAAAACAGTTACAGCAGGAGGCGAATTACAGTGATCCTGTATTCAATAGTTCCGCCTGAGGTTGTTTTCGAAGGCTTTGAAAATTATGCAGGAGCAAGATATATTGAATGTGAGTACAGGGGAGAGAAGGTACAGGTTGCCCAAATGACTAACGGCACCTATATGATGTCAAGACTATTAAGTACAAGACTATCTTCGTTTCTTGATCCCGCTTTCCAGCCTGGAAGTGCAGTGAATGAAAATGAATTAAAATAAAAAGGCTGCCTGAAAGGCAGCCCTATGTTACGATAATTATCAGAGCTTGAACTTTGATACCGAGCTCTGAAGCTCATCAGATGCCGATTTCAATTCATCAGCGAAACGTGAAAGCTCTTCAATGCAGGAGAGCTGTTCTTGGGTCGAGGCTGTTACCTCCTGAGAGGAAGCAGCGGTTTCTTCAGAAACTGCCGAAATGTTTTGAATTGCATTTATAGCCTGTTCCTTAGTCTCATCCATTGAGTTTATACTTGCCATGATCTGCTTGACCTGCTCAAGAAGATTCTCCATGGAATCCATTATTTTCTTGAATATTTCATTAGTGCTTGCAACAGCCTCATTTTGTGATCTCAATATAGACTCGGATGCGGTCGCTTTTTCCACTGTTTTTGCTGTTTGATCCTGTGTCGCTTTAACGATGTTGGCAATCTCCCGCGTTGACTGCATGGAACGCTCAGCTAGATTTCTGACCTCATCGGCTACGACTGCGAAGCCTTTGCCTGCCTCTCCGGCCCTGGCGGCTTCTATAGCTGCATTTAAGGCAAGCAGGTTGGTCTGGTCTGCAATGCTGTTTATTACCTTTACTATTTTTCCTATGGATTTTGACTGTATATCCAATTGGCTGATATCTTCCATGATCTCTCTTGTTATTTCGGTAGTCCTTCCGGCTTTGACATCGAGGTCTTCGACTGCCAGCAGCCCGTTCTGAGTCATAGTTTTTGCATTGCTTGTAAGCCTGCTGATGTAATCGGCATTGCTTGTGACATCGTTGATCTTCTGTGCAAGTGAGGAAATTTTTCTTACGCCATGCTCTGCATCGGAGGCCTGTGCTGATGCGCCCTGAGATATTTCCTGTATTGCTCTTGATATATCTCTGGATACTGAAGATACCTGCTGTGAAGTAGATGCAACGGTATTGGCCGACTCGCTGACTTTTTCAGATACACCCAATGTTTGTTCAATCAGGCTCCGCATATTGGTTATCATTGAGTTAATGCTTCTGGTAAGAGTACCAAGCTCATCACGCCTTCTTGACTGCAGCGATACGGTTAGATCTCCGGATGCAGCCTTTCCTGATGCGTTGATTATTCTGTTTATAGTTCGGCTCATACTGTTAGCTATTTGCATTCCAATTAATATAGCAGCAGCTAAAGCGATAATTGTAAAAATGGCAGTTGAATACAGTATCGCTCTGGATGAAGAATATAACGAGCTTTCAGGCAGGAGTCCTATAAGTGTATTGCCTGTGTTTGCAATTTTTCTATAAACCACCATATACTTGGTGCCATTGATATCTGCTGTATCATTGCCTGATATATCTTCAGACGCAAGAATATTCTGGTAAAATTCAGAAGCTGCCAGATTGCTTGTTGCAGTAACATCAACTCCGTTGGTTATGATCCTGTTGTCAGATGTGATCAGGCTGAACTCCTGAGTGTCCAGAATTTTCATTGATGTGGATATTTCAGCTATTACTTCCGGTTTGACATCTATTATGACGATACCCAGGGTATCCATAGTCTCTATATTACGGATTATACGGACAAAGGAAAGAGAATAGGCATCTTTAGTCTGCCCTACCACCTCATCGAGTTCAGTATGGCTGCCGATCCACGCACTGCGGCTTGGCAAAGCTTCAACAGCTTTAATGAATTCCGCATCATTTAAATTTTCCATACTTATATTGTTGAACGTTGTTGTCGAATAGGCAGTCATTACATTAACATTGCTTTTGGCAGGAATCAGAATAATATTGTTTACTTCCTTGCTGAACGAGGTGATATTCCCCAGAGTGCTTGATACACCTTCAAGAGCTTGTCTTTTTCCCTCAAAGTCGTCGGGTTCAAATTCGTTTGCAAGATAATTCTGAACATCGGGGTTTGAAAAAATCTGGCCTGACAGGCTTTCTATCGTTCGAAGCACGACCTCAAGATATTTGCCGCTGTTATCCAGGCCTGACATGGTTGCTTGTTTAATATTAGTGGTTGACATTTTTGACGTATTACTATAAGTAATTATTCCTTGAACGGCTATGAAAAGTATCGGTACTAAGAAAGCCACTATAAGCTGGGTTCTGATTTTCCTTGAGCGCGTAATAATCCCGGGTATCTTTTTTACTAAATCTGGTACTTTTTTTAGAATTTCTAGAACTGAAGTAAGTATTTTCACATAAACACCAGCTTTCTGCGTGATTTACTTGTATATTATTAATTAGACAAAAAAACAAAAAATCCTTTTTAATTCGATAAAAATCTTGACTTCATAAGGGACATTCCTCAACCATAGGAAATCGCCCCATGTGAAGGGGTGTCCCCTTACCTCTATTGAAAAACTAGCTGGTCAAATATGGCTGAAATATGATATACTAATAGATAGATGACATTCCTCATCATTATATGTAAGCCAGCTATATTGCGCCGGGGGTGAAATTTTGAAAGGTAAAAAGGTACAGAAGAAAAAGTATAAGGTCAAAAGAAAAAATCAGGATAATTTTATTAATGAAATACAGGGTATACTTATATTGGCAGTTGGAATACTGGTGCTGTTGAGTTTTTATTTTACAAATTCCATCGGCCGGTTTGGTACCTTTGTCAGGGAAGTATCACTGGGCCTGCTGGGTATACCGGCGTTTCTGATTCCTCCTATAGTTATCCTTTATGCGGTTTTTCTGATTTTTGCACACGATAAGATCAATTTGAACAAAAAGCCTCTCTACATGTTTATATTATTCATACTGATATCAGCAATGATACAGACAAGCCATTACAAGCCGGAGGAGTATGCAGGTCTGACACCTGTCAGAGCTCTTGGCCAGTTTTATAACGATGGTGTATCACTGACAGGCGGAGGAGTGCTTGGCGGGCTATTAAGCCTTCCGTTTCTGGTGACCTTTCGTGTGCTTGGCACGATTATTATTTTGACTGCGCTTTCATTGGTTGATGTAATTTTACTTACAAACAAGTCTATAGCAGCATTTTTCAAGAACATAAGAAACCTCTTTGTCCAAAGGGCGAAAAATGAAGAACCTTCGAGACATGACGAAGACGATGCACCTGCGGCAATAGTTGAAGACGGGGACGATATCTCATTGAGATTTGACAAGAAACCGAAGGTAATAGACTTTAAGATCGAAAAGACGGCAAGGGAAATAAAAGCAAAAGACAAGGCTCCTCAAAAAAAGTCTGCTGAAAAAGAGCCTGTTATTTTAGAGCCTGATATTAGTGAAATAACAAATGAGGAAACGCCACTGGAGCTTGTCATAGGCGATATCAAAAAGACCAGGGAAAAACCCAGGCCTGTCAGGGAGACAGCGCCTGTAAGGACTGAAGAAGCCGAACGCGGACTTCAGGAGATAGTAATAAAGGGTTCAACTCCCGTAAAACCTCATCTAAAGTATGTTTATCCTCCATATGAGCTTCTTTGCGAAGACATCTCAGACGGAGGAAATACTAAAAACTACCGCAATCAGGTGCTGGAAGGCGCAAAGAAGCTGGAGGAAACACTTACAAGCTTCGGTGTCTCTGCCAAGGTGGTGAATGTGACCCGGGGACCGACGGTAACCAGATATGAGCTTTCTCCCAGCGCCGGTGTAAAGGTGAGCAGGATTGTGAACCTGTCAGATGATATCGCGTTGAATCTTGCCGCACCGGGTATCAGAATAGAGGCGCCGATACCGGGAAAGGCTGCCATTGGTATAGAGGTTCCAAATAAAGAAGTAAATATGGTCAGGTTAAGAGACGTAATAGAATCGAATGAGTTTGTGCAGCATCCGTCAAAGCTTGCGTTTGCGGTAGGTAAAGATGTTTCAGGCGAAATCATTATATCGGACATTTCAAAAATGCCTCATTTATTGATTGCCGGTGCAACGGGTTCCGGAAAAAGTGTTTGTATAAACAGTCTTATCGTGAGTTTGCTGTACAAATCCTCGCCAGAGGAAGTAAAGCTGCTAATGATCGATCCAAAGGTAGTGGAGCTGGGGGTGTATAATGGTATACCACATCTGCTTATACCAGTAGTGACCGAACCTAAAAAAGCTGCAGGTGCACTTAACTGGGCAGTGCAGGAGATGGTGAACAGATATAAGCTCTTTGCAGACAAGAGTGTCAGGGACATAAAGGGATATAATGAATTGATGGCAAAGACCGGTGAGCAGCAGATAATGCCTCAGATAGTCATTATCATAGATGAGCTGGCTGATCTTATGATGGTGGCGCCCAATGATGTTGAGGATGCTATTTGCAGGCTTGCTCAGATGGCAAGGGCGGCAGGCATGCATCTTGTTATTGCTACACAAAGGCCTTCGGTAGATGTAATCACCGGTGTAATAAAGGCAAACATACCCTCCAGGATTTCCTTTGCAGTGTCCTCACAGATAGACTCAAGGACGATACTGGATATGGCAGGAGCTGAAAAACTGCTTGGCAGAGGCGATATGCTGCTGCATCCCGTGGGCAAAGCAAAACCGATCAGGGTCCAGGGAGCAAACATCACTGATGCCGAAGTCGAACGAGTTGTGGAGTATGTCAAGACTCAAGGAAATGCAGAGTATGACGATAATATAATAGAAGAGATAAACAGTGAGGATACACCTGTCGGACATGAAAGCAATGATATCGACGAATTACTTTCACGGGCAATAGAGCTGGTAATAGAGGCAGGCCAGGCGTCAGTTTCACTAATACAGCGCAAGTTCAAGGTCGGGTATGCAAGAGCGGCAAGGATAGTCGATCAAATGGAAGCAAGAGGCATCGTGGGTGGTTTTGAAGGAAGCAAGCCCAGGCAGATACTAATATCCAAGCAGCAATGGCATGAGATGCAGATGTCGGATAAAGGGTGACTGGGAATCGCAGCTAAGGCTGAATGAATTTAAGGCATATACGGCATGCGTAACAGCATGGGTATATGCTTTTTATAAGTATACTTCTGCTGCTGCAAGTGATTAATCATTGTCAAATATGGGGAATACTTCTTGAATATGTTAATACTATCAGCATAGAGATCAGAAAAATATAGAAAGACAGGAGTGCGTATGTCATTTTTACCAACCAACAGAAGAGATATGGAAGAGCGCGGCTGGGACAGCATCGACTTCCTATATATAAGCGGTGACGCATATGTGGACCATCCCAGCTTCGGACATGCTATCATAACAAGGATGCTTGAGAGCGAGGGTTACCGTGTAGGAATAATTGCTCAGCCAAACTGGAAAACAAATAATGACTTTATGAGGTTAGGACGTCCTAACTACGCAGTGTTAATATCTTCAGGAGTCATTGATTCTATGGTAAACCATTACACCGCAAGCAGGAAGCCAAGAAGCAGCGATAGCTATTCCCCTGGAGGAGAGGCGGGCCACAGGCCAGATAGAGCGGTTATAGTATATGCCAATAGGATACGTGAGTTATTCAAGGGCATACCGGTCATAATTGGCGGTCTGGAAGCCAGCTTGAGACGATTTGCCCATTATGACTACTGGGATGACAGGGTTAGAAGGTCTATATTGCTGGACAGCAAGGCAGATATGCTGGTATATGGTATGGGAGAAAAGCCGATGTCAGAAATAGCCGCATTACTTGCAAAGGGAGCAGATATAAACCGAATAAGGAATGTACGGGGCACAGCATATGTTTGTGATAGGTATGAGGAAACCGAAGAAAGTCATTTGCTGCCATCCTTTGACGAGGTAAGCCAAAGCAAAAGGGCATATGCCGAAGCATTTATGATCCAGTACAACGAGCAGGATGCAATAACCGGAAAGACTCTTGTACAGCTCCACGGCGACAGATTTGTCGTTCAGAACCCGCCGGCATATCCCATGTCTGTTAAGGAGCTTGACAGGATATACGCCCTTCCATTTGAAAGAACATATCATCCATCATATGAGGCACATGGGGGCATACCAGCAATTACTGAGGTCGAATTCAGCATTACCAGTCATAGGGGATGCTATGGAGGCTGTTCCTTCTGCGCGTTAAATTTTCATCAAGGCAGGAGCATTCAAAAACGCAGCCAGGCTTCCATTATCAATGAGGCAAAAAAACTGGTCTGGCAACCAGGTTTTAAAGGCTATATCCATGATGTGGGCGGTCCTACGGCAAACTTCAGAAATGTGGCATGTGAACGGCAGATAAAGTATGGCGTGTGCAAAAGCAGGCAGTGCTTGTATCCGCAGCCCTGTAAAAATCTCAAAGCAGACCATACCGAATATCTTGAGCTGCTCAGGAAGCTCAGGGAGATACCGGAAGTAAAGAAGGTATTTATCAGATCGGGGATCAGGTATGATTATCTGATGCTGGACAAAAACGATGATTTTTTCAGAGAGCTTTGTGAACACCATGTAAGCGGCCAGCTGAAGGTCGCGCCTGAGCATGTGGTGGACAGAGTCCTTGAAAAAATGGGTAAGCCGGGCAGAAGGGTATATGATGCATTTGTAAAGAAATTTTACGAGATCAATAAGGAGTTGGGGAAGGAGCAGTATCTTGTACCATATCTGATATCAAGCCATCCGGGCAGCGATCTGAAAGCAGCTGTCGAATTGGCGGTATACCTGAAAAAAACAGGCTATACACCTGAGCAGGTACAGGATTTTTATCCTACCCCCGGCACATTGTCCACATGTATGTTCTATACTTCTCTCGACCCAAGGACGATGAAAAAGGTGTATATCCCCGCTGATCCAAAAGAGAAGGCAATGCAGAGAGCTTTGCTCCAGTTTAAAAGGAAGGAGAACCATAAGCTTGTCAGAGAAGCTTTACATCTTGCTGGGAGGGAGGATCTGATAGGCTTTGGAAGAGAATGCCTTGTGCGGCCTGAACAAAGCAGCATGGAAAAACCACGCGGCAGAGGACAAAGAGGCCCGCGGAATAACAGCGTGAGTGTCCTTGAAAAAAGCGGAACGACACGTAAAGCAGTTAGGAAACGGGTGAACAGAAGCAAAAAATGATAAATGTGAGCGATGCATGAAAAGGGCATTTTGTACCGAACGGCTGGAAGTTTTGTTTTTCTTGACATAAAAAATAAAAAAGTTTACAATTAATCTGTGTTTCGCATAACAGCAGGCGGTGTATACCGTTTGAGCTTTATGAATAGCCGGTTTTAAGCCGGTATGGCCATTGAAAACTGAATATTAGGAGGTGTGTGTTATTTTTGATTTGGCTATTGGAATTTTGATTGGCCTTGTAATCGGAGCAGTAGTTGCTTCTTTTATATCGTTTCGGATCGGATACAATCGCAGAAAAATCGATGCAGAAGCTGAAATTGGAAGTGCTGAACAGGAATCCAAGAGGATCGTAAATGAAGCTTTGAAGACAGCCGAAAGCAAAAAGAGAGAAGCTCTTCTTGAAGCAAAGGAAGAGGTTCACAGAAGCAGAATCGAACTTGACAGGGAAATCAAAGAGAGAAGAAGTGAAATTCAAAGACAGGAAAGAAGGCTTGTTCAGAAAGAGGAAACTCTCGACAAAAAAGTCGAAGCACTGGAACAGAAAGACGAATCACTGAACAAGAAGATCAAGGAAGTACAGGCGACACAGGAGAAGGTATCGGAACTTCACAAGAGACAGATAGAAGAGCTGGAGAGAATTTCCGGACTATCCATTGATGACGCAAAGCAGTACCTCATCAGGAATGTTGAGGATGAAGTAAAGCATGAACTAGCAATACTTGTGAAGGATCTTGAAGCCAAAGCCAAGGAAGAAGCAGACAGAAAGGCGAGAGATATCGTCGCCACAGCGATACAGAAGTGTGCCGCTGACCATGTGTCAGAAACCACAGTCTCTGTCGTTCCGCTGCCCAATGATGAAATGAAGGGCCGTATAATAGGCCGCGAGGGCAGAAATATCAGAACGCTTGAAACTCTTACCGGGATTGATCTCATAATAGATGATACTCCTGAAGCAGTTATACTTTCAGGATTTGACCCGATAAGAAGAGAAGTGGCTCGAATAACTCTTGAAAAGCTCATTCTCGATGGCAGAATACATCCTGCAAGAATCGAAGAAATGGTTGAAAAGGCTAAAAAAGAGGTCGAGAACACGATTCGTCAGGAAGGCGACAGAGCTACCTTTGAGACCGGAGTACACGGATTGCATCCTGAAGTGATAAAGCTTCTTGGAAAGCTGAGATTCAGGACAAGTTACGGACAGAATGTCCTCAATCACTCCATCGAGGTATCGACGCTGGCAGGACTGATGGCAGCAGAACTAGGCGCAGATGTGGTTCTTGCCAAGAGAGCGGGACTGCTGCATGACATCGGAAAGGCAGTAGACCATGAAATGGAAGGATCCCATGTCACCATCGGAGCTGATCTGGCTAAGAAGTATAAAGAAGGAAACGATGTCATAAATGCGATCATGTCGCATCATGGAGATGTCGAGCCTACATCTTTGATCGCGGTGCTTGTACAGGCAGCTGATTCAATATCAGCGGCAAGGCCCGGAGCCAGAAGAGAAACGCTTGAATCCTATATAAAGAGGATCGAGAAGCTTGAAGAAATAGCTAATTCCTTCCCCGGCGTAGAAAAATGCTATGCGATACAAGCCGGAAGGGAAATCAGGATCATCGTAAAGCCTGATGATGTGTCAGATGATGAAATGGTATTGAAAGCAAGGGAGATCGTTAAAAAGATCGAAAGCGAGCTTGAATACCCGGGACAGATTAAAGTTAATGTCATTCGTGAAACAAGGGCTATTG
Source organism: Bacillota bacterium (assembly GCA_023412665.1). Taxonomy (GTDB): domain Bacteria; phylum Bacillota; class Clostridia; order Acetivibrionales; family DTU013; genus DTU013. The sequence goes on along the minus strand of JAEZCA010000048.1, from coordinate 13,490 downwards.
AATACGCAAAATGAGAAAAAGGTTATAATAAAAAGCGTGCTATGCACGCTTTTTATATTTTTAAAATATGATAGCGGACTATTTTATGTTATAGTAAATTAGAGCTTGAACTATACAAATAAACGGAGGTTCATGATTTGAAGGTTTTATTCATTGGAGACATCGTGGGAAGCCCTGGACGAAAGGCCGTTAAACAATATATAGGCGAGGTCCAGAGAGAATATGGGTTCGAATACTGCATCGCCAACGGAGAGAACGCTGCGGGCGGCTCAGGTATTACATGCGTGATAGCTAAAGAGCTTTATAGCTGCGGTATACATTGTATTACTATGGGAAACCACACATGGTCAAAGAGGGAGATCACCAATTTCATCGATGATGATCCAAGGATCATACGTCCGGCAAATTATCCGTCGGAGCTTCCGGGAAAGGGCTCTGTTATAATTAATGGAAGACTGGGAGTTATAAACCTTTTGGGAAGGGTCTATATGGATCCTGTAGATTGTCCTTTCAGGACGCTTGATATTGAGCTTGAAAAAATTAAGAAGCATGTAAAGGCTGTGATAGTAGACATGCATGCAGAAGCGACCTCCGAGAAATGTGCTCTGGCATGGCACGCTGATGGAAGGGTCAGCGGCGTTCTCGGAACACATACCCATGTGCAGACTGCCGATGAAAGAATTTTACCCTTTGGAACAGCATTTTTGACTGATGTAGGCATGACAGGCCCATATGAAGGGATCATAGGTGTCGACAGAGAAATTGTCCTGGAAAAATTCCGTTATTCGATGCCTGTCAGGTTTGAAGTAGCAAAAGGTAAAGCTCAGTTTAATGCCGTTATTTTAGACATAGATGAAGTGACAGGGAAAACTGTGAATATATATCGTATATCCAAGGTGTTTGATTTGAATTAAATAGAGATAAATCGGACGATAATGTCAAATGACTTACAATTTCCAATGGGGGCAAGCCCCCATACCCCCTCGCTACAGGCGAAATGAATTCGCCCTACGCTACACTCCGTGCGCCACGCCTAAACGTGGCGTTTGAACAACGCCAGTGAGAGATTGTACCCTAAGAGGATGGGGAATGTGACATTGTTCAATAATTAATATATATTTCTAAATTTTAACTTAATAAAGAGGAATTTGGTTTTTAATGTAGAATTTTCTTATCATATAATATTGAATGCATTAGGGGGTTATTAATATGGATGTTTTAAAGATTTCAGCAAAATCAAACCCAAATTCCATAGCGGGAGCACTTGCAGGCGTAATAAGAGAAAGGGGCATGGCGGAAATGCAGGCCATAGGCGCAGGGGCGCTGAACCAGGCGGTGAAGGCTGTTGCGATTGCCCGTGGATTCGTAGCGCCGTCAGGTATTGAACTGATCTGTATTCCGGCATTTACCGATATTGTAATAGATGGAGAAGAAAGAACAGCAATAAAGTTGATCGTTGAGCCCAGAAAGTGATTTAGCAATAAAATACATATTATAAAAAGTGCTGCTGATGAAAATCGACAGCACTTTTTACTGTAAGTATGGGGTATTATGGTGGCCGGCAGCCATTCCGAAGTATAAGAGCATGCCGAAATCCGGTACTCATTCGGACTGCTTCGCGTACAGCTACTAATCGGCATCACTTGTTCAAACGAGGGCGCTGGTCACTCGCCGTCCATGGCTCGGGACGCAGCTCCTGCGTCATCCGTGCCGCAGGTTGTGGTTCCTGTTGCATCGTTTGTACTGCGTGATACCGAAGTATCTGTAACGCTTGCAGTCATGAATGATCACCGGACTTCGGCATGGCTATACTAAAGGCCAAAATATTGCAAGTAACCCAAATGAGTGCCGTTCCTCGTTATGCCGCTATGTTTATAGAACAAGAGATTGTAACTATGTTCCGTTATTGAGTATGAAGTATGGATATGATAATATTGAATAGTGAAATTCAGGTGGAGGGACAGCCGATTGAGAACTTTTGAAGGAATTGGAAGAGGCGCTGTTCTGGTAACGGACGGCCCGTTGAAATATATTGAATTTGAGTGTCTGAACGAATACAGTGATGTTCTGATACATTGTATGAGCACAAGAGCAGGCGGTGTCAGCACCGGAGAGTGCAGTACGATGAATTTGGGCTTTAGCAGGAAGGATATCAGAAGCAATATAATCAGGAATTTTGAACTGATATGCGGCGCAGCCGGGTTGGAGCCGGACAGTCTGGTACTGACCAATCAGATCCACGGCACAAGGGTTTACCGGGCCGGTTCAAACGATAAAGGAAAGGGCATTAACAGAGACAGCGATATAAAAGGCGTTGATGGTCTGTATACAATGACGCCCGGTGTCACGCTTACAACATTTCATGCTGATTGTGTGCCTGTATTTCTTTTTGAGCCGGGTATAAAGGCTGCTGCACTGCTCCATTCAGGATGGAAGGGAACGCTTTCCAATATAGTGAACAGCTTGGCTGAAAGACTAAATGAGCTTCCGGAGTATGATGCCGGAAAATTAATTGCCGTATTGGGTCCATCCATAGGTCATTGCTGCTTTGAAGTAGAAGATGATGTTTATTGCCTCTTCAGAGAAAAATACAATGATGATAAATATTATGTAAATATAAGCGATACAAAGTGGAAGGTGGACTTGAAGGGAATAATAACTCAACAGCTGAAAGAGGCAGGATTAAAAGAAGATAACATACACAACTGCGGCATATGCACAAAATGCAGAAACGACCTTTTTTTCTCTTACAGAGGCGATAATGGAAAGACCGGCAGCATGGCTGCATTTATACAGATAAAATCTCAAGGAGCATCAAATGAAAAAAGTCTATAGGATAATAGTATATTTGATAATGTGCCTGCTGCTTACATCCTGTCAGACAGGATATGAGCTTGAACAGCTGCAGCAGCTCCATGAGAAGTATGATACGACTAAAGATCGCAGTAAATCTGTGAATGACTTTGACGTGCTTGACAGCGGCCCTGTAAAGGGAGGAACGCTTAAGCTTTTTATCACGGAACCGGATACGCTGAATCCTATCCTGACAAAAAATATTTATACAGCCGATATAGTGAGCTTTATATATGAAGGGCTCACCAAGCTTGACAAGACCCAGAAGGCTGTTCCTGTGCTGTCTGATTCATGGTCTGTTTCAGACGACGGACTGGTTTGGAATTTCCATATCAGAGAAGGTGTCAAATGGCATGATGGAGAACCCTTCACAGCCTATGACGCCGAATTTACCATACAGACCATTATGATCCCATCTGTAAATTCGGTCTATAAGCCTTTACTTCTGAATATTTCTTCGTGCATGGCAGTGGATTCTTCAAATCTGAAGATAGCGCTAAAAAAGCCAAATTCATTCCTGCCGGAAATGATGAACTTTCCGATAATTCCAAAGCACAAGTTCATCAGTATGGATGTGCTGACAGCGGCTGATGAGATTGACCCCGTCGGGACAGGGCCCTACAAATTCGATGCCTATACCAGGGGTGAAAAAATAGTAATGTCACTTAATAACGACTGGTGGCATATGAAGGAAAATGCTGAACTGAGCACAAACGGGATGTATCTTGAGTTCATACAGGCGAAAATAATAAAAAATGCCAATGATGCAATGGAGTCGTTCCAGACAGGAGATGTGGATGTTGCAGGAATATCTGTGAATGAGTACCAGAAATATAAAGGCAGAACAGATCTCACTATCAAGAAGTATACATCAAGGGATTTTGAATATATTGCATTCAACCTGAAGGAGCCTGTGTTTACAGATGTATATGCAAGAAAGGCAATTTCCATGGCAATTGACAGAGAAAAAATAATAGGAGAGCTTCTGCCGGGCGAAGCTGAAGCAGCAGAACTGCCTGTGCTGCCTGACAGCTGGATTTCCGATCTTGAGGGAGTCTCAGCGCAGACGGTAGCGATTGTTGAACCCGGAGCAGAGAACAACGCTGCAGGTCTTCCTTCAACTGAAGCAGATAAGGCAGCATATAAACCAAATGATAATAAAGACGCCGGTGAAGAAAACGATGAACTCTCCATTGCTAAGACACCTGGGGATGTACTGGCTATCGGAGGCTGGAAAAATAGCAAGCAGCAGGGTTATTATAAAGTGATAAAAGGCGTTAGAAGATATTTGAAGGTGGAGCTGCTGGTCAACTCAAACAACAGTCTGCGCGTCAAGGCTGCCCAAATGATATGCGAGCAGCTTGAAGAGGCGGGAATTCCTTCAAAACTGGTGCAGCTCGAATGGGATGAACTTCTGAAAAGGGTCGATACGGGCAAGTTCAATATGGCTTTTATAGGATGCAGGGTGCCGCAGATACCGGACATTTCTTTTATGTATTCGACCGGATATCTTCCGGAAGCCTATTCTTCAAATGTAACGAATGCATACAATATAGCCGGTTACAGTAATGCTCAGGTTGATGCTGATATTTCTGCACTGTTCAGCGAGAATGATCCGGATAAGAAGAAAGCGATCTATAAAGCGCTGAAGGAACAGATAGAAGAGGATTGTCCATATATCGGACTGTATTTTTTAAGGGATTCGATGATCTACAGCAAGGAAATAAAGGGACAGATAGCGCCGGATACATGGAACAGGTTCTATGACATGACCAGATGGTACAAGCCTGCTGCCCAATGATAAAGGGGCAGAACGGCAGCACCGTTTATTTCGGTTGTGTTTCCAAGCACCTTATGATGCTACCGGTTCTAAAAGTCCTCAATATTCCAGGCAGGAGTTTACAGAGCTTGCGCCAAACGGTATAATCAAAGAAAATCAATCTTAAATAAGGGGACATACCTGCTCAAAAGTCATAGCTGAAGGAGTGTCCCCTCACCTAATTCAATGGAGGTAGAATATGTTCTGGATCATAATACCAATAATAGTAATAGCTATAGATCAATTAACAAAATATATTGTGGTCAAAAATGTTGCGCTTTCGGAAATGATACCTGTGATTGATGATTTTTTCTACCTGACTCTGCATAAAAACAAGGGAGGAGCCTGGGGGATACTTCAGAACAGCAGGCTGGTGTTTCTAATATTGATACCGTTGGTTTCTGCATTTCTGGTCTATTATATAATAAAAAATAAAAACAGATTTTTAAGGTTCACCCTGGCGCTTATATTGGGGGGAGCAATAGGAAATTATATTGACAGGGTAGCTGAAGGAAGTGTGACGGATTTTCTGCTGTTCTATATCGGCTCTTATCCGTTTCCGGTCTTCAACGTAGCTGATATAGCAGTGACTTGCGGAACTGTACTGCTGGCCGTATACATACTATTTATATATAAGGAACCGCCAAAGGTAAAGCAGGATGAAGCAAATGATAAATGATATTTTCAATATTACGCCGGAGGATGCAGAAAAACGACTGGACGTATGGCTGACAGCATCGTTGGATCAATTCTCAAGATCATATGTTGACAAGCTTATACAGGATGGAAATGTCTCTGTTAATAAAAAGAATGTTAAATCAGGCTACAGGCTTAAAGCAGGTGACACCATCGAGGTCAATATGCCGGAGCCAAAGCTTCTGGAAGTCAAAGCTGAAGAGATCGAGCTGGATATTATCCATGAGGACGAAGATGTTATAGTAATAAACAAACCCAGGGGAATGGTTGTACACCCAGCTGCAGGCAATTATTCCGGAACCCTAGTCAATGCTCTGCTGCGCCATTGCGGAGGATCACTATCTGACATAAACGGAGTGATTAGACCCGGTATTGTTCACAGGATAGACAAGGATACATCGGGTGTGCTCGTTATAGCCAAGAACAACAAATCACATGCTTTCCTTTCGGACAAGCTGAAGGAGCATGATATAAACCGAATATACATTGCAGTTGCAGAGGGTGTAATCCCGGAGGACCGGGGTACGGTTGATGCTCCGATAGGGAGACATCCGGTCGATAGGAAAAAAATGGCTGTTAATTTGAAGAACGGAAGAAGAGCCGTAACTCATTTCAAGGTACTGGAGCGGTTCAAAAACACGACTCTGCTGGAGCTCAGGCTAGAGACTGGCAGGACGCACCAGATCAGGGTACACATGTCCTATATTGGTCATCCGCTGATTGGCGACAGCGTATACGGCAAAAAAAAGCAGGTATACGGTTTTGAGGGGCAGGCTTTGCACGCGGGGACACTTGGTTTTGTACACCCAGGGACAGGCGAATACGCTGAGTATACGGCACAGCCGCCTGAAGAATTCAATGAGTTGGTTAAAAGATTGAAAAATACATAAAAATAAACTGAATGTGGCTGCTGAATGCCGGACATTCAGTTTTTTTTATGTAACTGAATTAAATTATATGTATCAATAACAATATGTAAAATATTATTACATAATGTTATTGACAAAAGTCGAAATCTGGAATATGATATAGAAAAAAGCAATATTAAAGTACATAAAATATTTATGAGGTCGATATATGGCTGTAGAGCGCATTTAAAATGTACACTGACGGTACTTGCATACAGCGAGTGTCATGCTATTGAGACCTTATTAAACAATAAAATCCAAGAAGGTGATAGTTTGAGCGGGCTGAGCCCTGTGCAAAAAGATAAGATGATAGGCGAGTTTGTCCCAATGCTCCCCATGCTGCGGGCAAGGCTTCGCATGACACAGGAGGAGCTTGCGGTCAAGCTGGGAACCACGAGGCAGACCATTATTGGCATAGAGAGCGGTAAACGGCAGCTTACATGGTCTATGTTCCTTTCGATGCTCTTCATATTTTTTATGAACCCGGCAACGAGACCATTTCTGATTTCCGGTAAGCTCTTGTCCGAAGATACATGCAAAGCTCTTTTCGGCGATAGCTCCATGCTCAAGAGCGCAAAAGAAATGCTTGATGATTAGCAATATGATTTTATATTCATTATTTAATGAGGGAAGGCGGTCAAAATGGCAATTGAACGAGTCATCGGTATTGATTTTGGGACCAGTGCATCCGTAATAAAGGTAAAGACCTACATTGACGGAAAGCCAGTCAATGACAGAGTATTTACCGAATATGTTTTGTTTGACGGCAGTGTTACTGTTCCCACACTTGTATTTGAAACGGGTGAGGGCAGATTCTTATGTGGACACGAAGTAAACAGTGTAGCTGAAAAAGGTGTCCTTTATTCAAACTTCAAAATGGATTTGATAAGTAAAGAAGAGCAAAAAAGAGTCAAGGCAGAATTTCTGATTTTAAAATTTTTTGAATACCTTTATAAAACCTATTGTGATCAGAAAGTATTCTTCAATTGTAAAAACATTGAAGCCGAAAGCAATACGTCTGTAAACGAATGTGTTGTTGAGAAAACATATGTGAGCTATCCTGCCAAATGGCCCCAAAATATTCGTGAAATGATGATGGAAATAGCTGAAAAAGCTGGCTTCAAGAATGTATATGGCTGTGATGAGCCCACAGCTGCAATACACACAGTAATGGTGCAGGAAGTCGATAGGATACAAGAAAATAGACTCTTGCTTCCTGGACAAGCAGCTTACATATTGATGATCGACATGGGTGCAGGTACAACAGATCTGGCTTTATGCAAATATACTCTGGATGGAAATACGGAACTTGAGATTCCGGTGACCTGGCCCACAGCTGATAATGAGACTTTTTTAGGGGGACGGGAAATTGACTATAAGCTTTGCGATTATATGATGAACTATTTGCAAAGCGGAGGCGTGCCCAAAATGAAGAGTTTTGCATCTGCCCAAAACCTGAGAAATATCAAGACATGGAAGGAGGCTGTGGTTTCCCCGAACCTTTCACGAAACCAGCAGGCAGGTGAACCCGGCTTTTTAACACTTTACAAGGAAATGCTGCCGTATGATTTTCCCGACTTTCCGACAATCGGCAGAGAAAATTTTGAAGATCTGATCAGTGATATCATCATACAGTTTTCAAAGCTGGTAAGACAGTGCATTGAAGAGGGGCAAAAACTGGACAAGGGCTTCAACGGTGCTGAGGATATAGATTTTGTCATATTAACAGGGGGACACAGTCAATGGTATTTTCTTCACGACATCCTGCTGGGAAAGCCCTTTTTCGGAGAATATGAAAGGATATATATTCCCAAAGTACAGGCAGAGCCCCAGCGGCTGATAAAGCTTTCAAAACCTCAGGAGACAGTAGCTCTTGGTCTGGTTTACCAGCCGATGAATGTGGATATAAAAAGATGTTCGTCCAATTCTGTATGGGTGCAATTTGAGATCGACGACTATAAATCCACTGTAGAAAAAGTGCTCGACTTCGGTGATGTATTGCCATTTTTTAAAGATTATACATGTAAAATCGATGTAAAGCAAAGTTTTTTCCAGACAAGTAATTTATTAAAATGTGTGAAATATTGCGGTAGGAGTATGGATACTGCTATTTCAAGCAGCACTTCAAGGGTCGTACCCAAGGGAGTATTTACGCAAGTCTTAGACATGTTATTTTTACCGTTAACAGGAACAGTGGATAAAAAGCAATTTACTATAGCATTTACTGTTGAGGTAGATACAAATCAATGTGCCGTAATACGCGGGACAGTCAGCGGAGAAGGAAATACTGCGAATCCTGTCATATTTAAATTCTGAGGGGGTGCTGTTTATGAGCAAAAAAGGTAAGTTGACCTGGAGAGAAATGTTCGGAAGTATAGACCTGAGTAAGCTGAATGATACACATGAGTTAATGGTCCCAAATGAATTTTATCAGCATTTGCTGGATTATGTCATGGAACGCAGCTATCTAAACGAGCTCTCTGAGAGAGAGACATTTATCCCTTCCATTAAAAGCATAAAAAAAATAACATGGATGAAGGTGATGCGACTGCCGATCCATCCTAATGAAATGAGGGAATACGATATCATTTCCAGATGGCAGAGCGTCCTTTCCACCCTTCACGCCTGGGGGCACCGGCTGCTGTTCTGGCTGCAGCGCAAAGATGGAATAACTAATCTGTATCTAGGGACTGCATCCCTTTCACAGAGCATAGCTCCAAAAGATGCTGTCGAACAGTTTAAGCAGTCTGCTTCGAGCAGTATGCCCGGAATCGATCTGATGCCTTTGACGGATATGAGTGATTTGCATGAGATGGTAGATGTACTGATGGGGTATAATGTAGCCGGAGCTATAACCGGCATACCCTCATTCAGAAAAAATGCAGAGTTTGGATTACTGCAGACACTTGACCAGCTTGCCATCGGTATTCGTGACAATGCAGGAAACGAATGTGACTTTTCTGTTATGGTTGTTGCCGACCCGATCCATGATAATGAAATTGCCGAGATGATCGCGAAATTTCGAAGACTGGGAAGTGAAATACATTCGGATGTGATGAAAAGTGTCACCGACACTGAAAGCAGAAGCAAAACAAAGGGCTATAGTATTGGTGCCGGTGCTATAGTTGCTATGGCGGCCACAGCTATGGGTGTACCTTTGCCGCTTGTGACAGGTGCGGCAGGTGCACTGATGGGCGGTGCCGGAAATGCAGACAGCACGTCCGGAGGACTTGCCAGCCTGGTAAACATCAGCAGTTCAACCAGTGTATCGTTTACCCATGGCGTCACAACCCAATATCTGGACAAATTCGCAAAATATGCGGAAGAGCTGCTGGAAAGACACTGCGAAAGAATGAAAAAGGGCCGGAACCTGGGCTTCTGGAATGTGGGGGTATATACTCTCGGAAGCAGCAAAAAGGATATAACAACAGTGATGGGAATCCTGCGGTCTGTTTATTCGGGAGATGAATCGTACATAGAGCCCATACGTATCCATATGTTCAAGGATAGCTCGGGAGCAATGGATATAATCAGGAAATTTGAACTTGTACCATTGATCAATGATGAAGTAAGGGATTATCCCGGCGTTGATCCTGATCAGGAATGGCATCTTTTCGGAAGACAATATCAATATGCCAGTACTCCGCTAAATACCGAAGAGCTGTCCCTTGCTACTTCCCTGCCAAGAAGGGATGTTCCGGGTCTTCGCTTTGTAAAGACCTCTGTAAGGTTTGCCAATAATTCAGCAAAAGTAGACGGGGACGTCATAACACTTGGAAAGGTCGTTGATACGGGCGTAGTACAAAACAGTGACTATAAGCTTGATATCAATGCACTTACACGTCATGCACTTGTTGCAGGAAGCACAGGAAGCGGTAAATCCACGACCTGCAAGACAATGATCCGTGAGGTCATGGACAGGGGTATACCCGTTATGGTCATCGAGCCTGCCAAGGATGACTATGTACGGTGGGCCATTGAGTACAACAAGGAGATCGACCTGTCGGAAGATTTGACTCCGGATGAGAAGGAACGCAGAAAATTCGATATATACATGCCCGGTGTCTCGGAATTTGAAGGAACCAGGATGAAAAACCTCAAGTTCAATCCATTCCAGCCAGCTGCGTATAAAGATGCACCTGTCGATATGCTCACCCGCTGCGAGCAGTTTACTGTCCTGCTCAATGCCAGTCTTCCGGTTTCTGATGTTTTACCCATCATTATTGATGAGGCGATCTACAAATACTTGTATGATAAACTAAAAGAGCCTTTTGTCAATGGAGATATGCAGCAGCCGCAGGACTATCCAAAGCTGGACGGAGTTGTTCATACGGCAAGGCAGCTGCTGGCGTCCAGGGGTTATGACAAAAAGGTCCAGGATGATCTGGCAGCGGCTATTGAAACAAGGTTTACATATCTGACAAGAGGTAAGCGAGGGAAAATACTCAATGTAAATAACTCAACGGATTATGCACAGCTGTTTTCCCGGCCGGCTGTCATCAATGTCAGCAGGATCGCCAGCCCAAAGGATAAAGCGTTAATAATGTCCCTTTTGATGCTGGCAATCTATGAGTACAGAATTTCTGCTTATACTTATGATCCGGAGTACCGGAGGCTGGCTCAAAATAATAGATTATTACATTTGACAGTTGTCGAGGAAGCGCACAATTTATTGATGAAGCCTGTGATAGACACCGGTAATACTGGAAATCCGCAGCAGATAGCGGCAGATCTGTTCAGCAATATGCTCTCTGAGATCAGGGGGTATGGACAGGGGATTGTTCTGGTGGATCAGATACCAACAAGACTTGTGCAGGACGCAATAAAGAACACCAATTACAAGATCGTACACCGTCTGACAGCACCGGACGACTGTGCAGTCATGGCAGCCGGCCTGGCTTTAAGGGAAGACCAGGGAAGTATCATTCCTGCTCTTGGTATCGGTGACGCTATTATTTGCGGTGATATGGATGATGCGGCAGCATGGGTCAAAATGAATAAACCTGCAAAAAATCAGAGGGGGTCATAGTATGAGAGCAATCATCCCCATAATAGCCGCTGGTGTTGGAGCTACAGCTATAGCTATAGCGGCGGTGATATTTTACAAAAGGATTTCTTCCAAGAGGTATGTGGCTGTTACTGCAAAAAAAACAGAATACGATGGATACGATGCTGCCAGAGAGGAATTCATAGAAAGTGCAAAGGCTTTCGTAGGAATTTTTGAACCAATTTACAAAATCAACATAGGGCGGTTGAAGAACAAGCATAGCGTTTTTGCCGATTGGGAAGTCAGAGTAGGTAATTTATCAGGCTCAAATGCATTTCAGGTCTTGTGGAAAAGCAATTTTTCCGGTTTTGACAGCTGGAATGAGGAGACTTATACAGAAAAGGCAAAGCAGCTCATGGAATTGCTGAACAGCTTCGGGATCGAGCGATCCGGTGACACAGTTATTATGGTGGATAAGGATACTTACAAGCGGTATTCGACACTGGATGGAGATATCATAGAAATCGGAAACATGGCAAGGGTATTATCACCCTGCTGGCTCCTAAATGGTAATACCCTTGAGAAGGGTTTTATAGAAGCTGATCAGCAAAAAGAGGGGGGAAGAGTATGAATGACTTCAACAGAGAAGGGACAGATATTGCAGCACCGGAGAGTTTGTTCAGACTGCCTGAGATACCGGAGGCTCAAGGTTTTGAAGGTATGAAGGCATTTACTGAAAACTTTGGTGATATCCTGGGCAATATTATTGATACCTTGAAGGGTATTTTGGGCTTTACCAATAAAGATTTTACTTCTGATATTCCAACGGATGAGTATATTGAAAAAGTATCAGATGCGATCAAGGAAGTATTCACAAAGGAAGTGATCGGCGAATGGCCTGCAATGTCAATGGAGCAGAGAGCCGCTTTGTTGGATAGATATGCAGCCAGGCTTGGAGAAGTTCAAGGAATCAATATCAAAGGAATTGTGGTAGCAGATTTGTATGCTGAGTTCGGCGAGGGAACAATGGGAATGAACAATGGGAATGGGCTGCTGTATCTGGATTACAGAAATATACAGAATCCTGAGATGCTAGGTGAAATATTGACCACAACTACACACGAAGCCAGACACCAGCTTCAATCCGAAGTAGTGGAAAATCCTGGGAAATTCAATATACCAATGGAAACTGTAAAAGCATGGGAAGAGAATATGTCAAATTATGTGGATCCTGAGTATGATTATGAGGAGTATTATAATCAAACTATAGAAGTTGATGCCCGCTATGCGGCGGCAATCGTGCTCGAAAATCTGAGAAAAAGCTTGAATACTTAATTAGGAGGTATTATTCATGTTGGATATTGTAAAGCTGAGGGAAAAACTCATTGATGATTTGGATGTTCCAAAGTCAGCTGTAGAAGGAATCATAGAAAAAGTTAAAAAGTTGCAGCCTGATATTGCAGCCTCTTTTGAGAAGTGGTTTGAAAGCGGAGTTATTGATACTATCGAAATCGAAGGCTATACGCTGGATAAATTGATGGGTGAAAGAAAAATGAACATTGTATCGGCATATCTTTTGCTGGATTGGCTCAAGAGAGATCCTGATGCGGCAAGGAATGCAATGAGCACCAGAGAATTTGCCAATTCTGCTGCGACCAGGCACAAAAAAACGTAAATGAAGAAAACTATTAAAAAATGAGGCAAGGGGAAAACATATGGCTAATATTGAACCATGGCTGGCAGAGATACCTTCTGATATCGATGAAAAAAGCCCCGAGTATCAACAACTGCATCATATTTATGCATTTCGTTACGAGACAGAAACAGGAAGATGCATTACATGGCCTGAGCTGATAAAGCTGATACACAGCAACGAATCCTACAGATATCAGTATTCCGTTCCGGTAACGAGGGAATGCTTTTTGGAGGATCTGGGCAATTGGGAGCCGGAGGCCGGGGACATTTGCTCTAAAGGCTATCATAGCATTGATGTCGTATCATGGGATATAGATTCGATTTCACGTGAAGTCACAAAGCTCATGATCGGATTTTGTGCACAAGAAGGTGACGGCCCTGACTCTGATGGATTCGGGCGGTCAATGGGATCCTTTTTTGCTTCATGGATTGACAGGTCGGGTCACCAGATTACACCATTTCAAATTGTGACAAGATAAATAATTTTTTATAAATCTGTAGACAAGCAATAACAGGTATGGTAATATAAATT
>JAEZCA010000055.1 GCA_023412665.1 Bacillota bacterium | reverse complement strand
AGTACTTCAAGAGGAATTTTGCAAAGAATCGGCAAATTATCAGCATAGACCTCTGGAACGAAGGATTTGAGGATTGGCTGCTGAGAACTGGAAACGCAATGGTTCACGGAACAACAAAAAAGATACCGGCTGAAGTCTTTGAGCAAGAAAGACTGTTTTTGAAGCCGGTACCTTGCACAGATAAAGTATATGATACTATTTTACCAAGAGATGTTCATAAGAACAATACCGTTTTTTTCGAGGGGAACCGATACACAGTGCCACTGGGGACATATACACCTGGCAGGAAAGTGTCGCTGGACGTTGAGGGTGACAAGTTAATCATACGGGATAATTTAGACGGTTATTTGATTGCTGAACATACCTTGTCCAGTGGCAAGGGAGAACTGGTGAAGAATAACAATCACAGGCGTGATACCTCACAGAAGCTTGATGGGCTCCAGGAGAAGTTACTGAAGGTCTTTGAGTACTCCGACGAGGCACAGGTATTCCTAACGCAGATCCGAAAGCTAAAGGCACGGTATGCCAGAGATCAGTTCAGCCTAATAGAAAAAGCACTGAGTGAGCATGGGCAGGCTGCAATAGAAAAAGCACTGAACTATTGCATGACGCATAGCCTGTTCAGTGTGGTGGAATTCAAAAACGCAGTTATATTTCGAGGGTAGGGCGGAAACAGAACTGGAAGAACTCTCGAAATACCCTAATGTTACGGTATTAAAGACAGCTGTGCTATAGCGAAGAAAAGAGCATTATCCGAATATGGCCGGGCAATGAAAGGGGTGATTTTTAATGCCCCTTTTATCAGAAGTACAGGAACAGTTGCTCTCACTGAACATGAAACATGCTGCTGAGGCACTCAGTGAACTGTTAGAAAGGTCACAGAAAGAAGAATGGAGTTCCTTGAAAACAATACAAGCTTTACTGGCTAAAGAACGGGATAACCTGTCGGACAAGGCCAGAAGCAAGAGAATGAAGGATGCCGGATTCCCGTATATGGCAACGCTGGAAGAGTTCGATTTCGGTTTCCAGAAGAGTGTCTCAAAGAAGCACATGCTTCAACTCATGGAACTCAGCTGGCTGGAAAGTGCATTCAACATTCTTTTCATCGGTCCTCCCAGTGTCGGCAAAACGCACTTAGCCGTTTCTCTTGGAATTGCTGCCGTGAATGCTGGCTACAAAACAGTATTCATACACATGGAACAGTTGGTTCACATATTCCGGACTCTGGAGATATCTGCGAAAAGCAGGCAGAAACTTAAAAAACTTACCCAAGCTGACTTGGTCATTATTGATGAAGTTGGATTCCAGCCGGTTACAAGGAGCGAAGCAAACATGCTTTTTGGCGTCGTAAACCAGCTGTATCAGCAAACCTCCATCATCCTGTCCTCCAACAAAGGTGTTGCAGAATGTGGAGAATTCATGGGAGATCCGGTTATCACAACAGCTATGTTGGACAGGTTAATGCACAAATGCGAAGTTTTTGACATGGACGGAGATAGTTACCGTTTGGCTCATCGGGAGAGGATACTGAGGCTGTGAGGTCTTCTTCCTCTGATAACAAAGTGCAAAATGCAGCAAAGAATTTCCAGAAAATCAGGTGGCGTAATGCTGCATTTTTGTTGGCCGAAAATGCTGTATTTCTATTGACCGTTTACAGCAGATTTTCTGAGTTAACCATTTTCGACAATTTTAAAATCAGTTTAACACCGAGAACGCCAATTCTAATAAACCTGATTCAGATAATTCCGCTATTATAACATTCTTCCTGCATATTGCATCTTTGCTACAAATGGAAATTATATATTCTTCCTTTTCTATGCAACATGTTCTGTCTCGCATACTAATTTCTGTCACATCAAAAGATTTTAGTGGGATTGATAAACCTTTGCCAATATACTTTATATATGCTTCTTTTTGTGTCCAAATCTCATAAAACCTTCTTTGACGTTCAATATCTTTATGAGCTTTATCAAAAAAAATATATGCCTGCTCCTGTTCAGTGAAAAAACGACGGGCAATATTGAAATCTGCTTCTTTTATCCGTTCAATATCAATGCCTATCGCTTTTTCTGCAATAGCAACTGCCATGGCATTCCTTGTATGTGAAATGTTAAAATGAAATTGTGAAAATTCTACGAGCTGCGGTTTACCATGTGCATTTTGGGTAAAGCTCAACCCATCATTTTTCACTTCGTATAACCTGCAAGCCAGGGCTCTAACCAGCACTTCTGGGTAAATAGTCAACTTTTGATCAATTAAAAAATTCATGTCTTTGATGCGATGTTGCTTTTCTGTTGAGACAAATAATGATAGCTTTGAGAATACAGATTTATCAATATCTTCATTCAACTCAGTAAAATAAATTTTGTACATGTTTGAAAATGCTAAAACCTCTCATTGAACAATTATTTTGAGCTCGATACTGCTGTGAATAGACAAGCCACCTTGGTTAATAATAATTGTCACTTTATTTTTCCCGATTCTCTCCAATTATTTTCCCCATAAGTGTTGAATATTGATCAGGTGTGACACCGTTTTTATGCAAAACAGCATATGGCTCTTTAAGATTTTTTGTTCTTTCTGCCGATCATCTTCGGCTTGACCTTACTCCGCAATTGTGGACACGGAGAACCCCTCAATCTTCATTTCTCTCCGAATCTCTATCATGCTGAATCTTTCAGCTTAAAAGGTGGTATATAACTGTTTGTCGAATGCAGCCGATTCCTGTTGTAAAACAATTCCATGTATTCGAAAACTGCATTTTTAGCCTCATCTCGAGCCTTGAATCTGTAATCGTTTAGCCATTCCATCTTCAGTTTACCCAAAAAGTTTCCATTGGTGCGTTATCATAATAGTTTCCCTTCATGCTCATACTACAGATAAATCAGTGCTTTTCCAGAGCTTCTGGTACTCCTTGCTGGCATACTGAACACCACAATTCTGAATGTACCATCAATCCTGCACTTGCTCCCATCCTTCCAATCGCCTGTTTCAGAGCAGATGACACCAACTCTCTCTTCATCCGGCTGTCCATTGCCCATCAAACAAGCTTTCTGCCATGTAAAACCATAACGCCGGCCAGGTACAGCCATCCTTCATCCGTCCCGATATATGTAATGTCTGATACCCATTTATCATTCGGTCTGTCAGATGCAAAGTCCTGGTTTAACAGATTCTCGGCTACTGGTAGATTATGATTTGAATTTGTTGTTGCCTTGCCCTGTATTTCCTTACAACCTTTGACTTGATCCCATTTGAACGAATCAGACGGGCCACACGCCCCACACTGGCCCTTTGATCTTCCGGTAGATTCTTTGTTATCCTTGGTGCACCATAAACTTTCCGGGTGTCCTCAAATATTTAATAATAGTGCTCAGAAGCTTTCTATTCTCCTAGCTGCGCCTGCTGTTTAGAACAATTTTATTTTGCAAAAACATGCAGTATATTTGTGTATGGATTAACTGCAATAATTATGCATTATTATACATAGCCTTGTTGTAAAAAAGTTCTTTCATAAGAAGCGTTTTGTCAAACCCAAGCCTAAGGCTCGTTCATTAATGTTTGATAAAATGATTCTTGTGAAATATAATTCTGCATACAAGGCATATGTATATAAATTGCAGTGTTGCAATATTCTGTATTTTTAAATTGCCATAAACACCAATCTCTGACCGACGTAGTGAACTCCCATTTCTTCAGTCATTTTACTGGTGGTTGTTTCCTTTGCTAATATCCTTAAGACAACATGTTCCTTGAATGCCTTATCGTATTTTCCCTGCTACTTCATACTTTTCACTCCATTTTTTATTATAGTGGGTTTCTATGTGTCCATCAAATCAGAGTAAGGCCAATAATTCTAACTTTAGTTTTGGTTATCTATAATATAACTCAATAAATCTGTAAATAAATAAAAATCAAATTTCTGTAAAGAACTACATTCCGTCTTTATTTTGTATAATAGGTCATTATTATGATTAGTATTATATTTTATCACCATATTTCTTAGCGTTAACGATTTTGTAATTAGTGAATCATTTCTTTCACAAATAAGTTCAATCTTACTATTATCATAAGCGTATAATTTTTTTAAGTAGTCTAATCGTATCTTCATCATTTTCTTGTGATCACATAATATATGAAAAGGTCTTAAATCAATATATTCTTCTTCGCTAAAAACATCTATAATATAACTGTAAAAATCTAATCCATATAGAACATCTTTATTATAACTTGGATAAGAAAATTCAAATTTCTTTAAACTATCTCTACAATTAATATAATCCTCAATTGTTAATTTTAATAGATCAAGATTTATTTTATAATCACAATCTTCATATTTATATAGGTTAATATGATAATCTATTCCTTCGATGCTTTTATTAATATCATTATAACTTACAATTTTTCTTGCATACTTACTCGCATCGTAAAAATCCGATACAAATACTTGCCTTTTTTCACTATCATAACCATAAATGAATGTCTGGTGAATAAAGTGTTCTTTATTGTAGAAACTTGAACAACTTAAATAAAAATTATCAAGGCAGGCATCTATATAATAGCCATGATTTATTTGATATTCTATATAACCTGAAAAGTCTGTAAATCGTGCTGTTGTTTGATTATTTCTTAACCAACCTATAAAAGGGCAATGGTTTCCAGTAGTGATAAAATTATCGATATCTGCTTGATCATAGAAATCCGATCTTGTTAAAGGATGATGAGGTCTAATTAGTAATTGTATATAATGATCACTAATCCAAGGAAGAACATTATCTCTATTAACCCACAGTATAGATAATGAGTTAGCTATTGCTGGAAAAGATGTTATTGGAGGATATTCAACGGGAAGACAAGTTTGCATAATATCACTTCTTTCTTTTTATATTTATAATATAAATTAATCTGTTGTTACTACCTGATTAATTGCAAGTAAACAAGAGTATTGTAAATCCACATCGGTACTGGATACTGTTTTAACCGCATTAAAAAAGTATACCGAAATACATGGAAAAAATAAGCAAATTGCTGATTTTTAAATTACCGTTGATAATAAGCAGACCACCTATGAAGTAAAGCCAAAATTGCATGAAAAATTGATCTTAAATTTTGGGAATAACTAAAACACGCGCCGTCCAATAATTGGCCCATTTTCAGTAATATGAAACATAATTATTAAATACTGCATAAATTTCTGTTCTTGCGTAATTTCAAGATTCAACGCTTTTATTTCTCGTTATCCCTGTATCGAAGCATGAAGCCAACTGGACATCTTTTGATCGTTCTCTCTGTTGGTGTTGTTAAGTACACTTTCTCTTTTACTCAATATGTGATCGAGCCAGAAAGTAAGGGAATTTCAAATATTGAGAACAAAGCTAAGCGCCAACAATTATAAATAACAACACCAAACTGACAATTAGGGTGATGTATGAAATAAGGTTAAGGGTGAACACAAACAGTTCATGAAGCAGTTAGATAAAACGGATATCTTAATCTGCGACGAATGGGGTTGACCTTTGAAAAAGAAGGTTCGCAACTGCTGTTTCAAGTAATCTCGGAATGCTACGAGAAAAGGAACGTGATCATCTGATACACCATCGCCACTTGTAGGTTTCTCAAGGCCAGAGCTACAGACTCACCCGTTCAACCATGAAACACCATTAATGGTAAATGGGTGCTCGGAAAATAAAGTTCCGGAATGCAAGAAGTTCATGTTACCCAAAACAACAGACACAACCCGGGGAGTTAAGGATAGTACCATTGTCTACAGCATAATTGAGTCTGTCAAAACTAATCAACTCAATCCATATATGTATTTGGTATATATACTGACAAAATTGCCGGGCTTGAAAGAATTGACGCAAGAATTCATGACGCCTTATCTGCCATGAACAGAACTCTTTCATCTTCTGACATTTACATCAAGGAAGGTAATGTTTTGTATCCCTTGCGTTCCAACACACAGCACAAAGCTGCTACATGATTTGTTTCATCATAACAAACCGTCTTCTTTCGATTAGTGGCGCTTTTTGTCCTAAGAAAAAGTATCGATTGTTATGACAAGAAATACCATAGAACTTGCTAGCGGAACCATGAAGTGATTGAGGCAACCAGTAAAGAAATAGTTCCAAAAGAGGTATCGGAATGGGATAACAATACTGTTTGAAACAGTGGCTGAAAACATTCAATTAGAAAATGATTATTTTATATTCAGCCTTTAGTTGTCATAAAACTTGGCATGGTATACAAGCCCTATTGCATCGTCTTGATTGCCTGCATGGTCCGTTTTTCTCGCCTTTTATCGTAGGAAGAACCAGATTTTATGTCCGCCTGTCACAACGTGTTACGCTCGCTTTTCTGAAACCTTCTGCCGGCTCCTTTTATCTTCTCATGCTTGAGATCTGAAGCTCAAAAGCCAATCTTGAGAAGATGCCTTGACAGTGTACTTCTTGAAACGTCCTCCTCTTTTAATAAACCTTCGCCCTCAAGTATTCATATATCCTTCTTACGCTTCTCTCCGGCAATTCCTGCCTGAGTTCGCCGCCCAATCAAGAATAGCTTAGGATAATACCCTAACATAAGCATCGGCAATATAGCTGGTGAACCATTGATTTGCTTTGCCGATTGCATGGATATTGCTTTCTATCACAGGCATCATACCCAACATTTGTTCTATAGTCTCCTCTCGCTTATTTAGAGAGCATAAATATTCAGATTTATACTTTTAAATTTTTAAGTTTTTTATCCCCAAAAATAAATGCAAAATCAAACCCTTCTTTTTGTAGATTTGTAAACTGTTTACCAAGGTTTTTACTTCTTTTTATGAGAGCAACATCATAGTTTTCCACTTTGAGTGATTCTGCTTCCGCTATTACATTACAAAATAAGTCGTTTTCACTATATAAAAGAGCTATACTTTTATTTTTAGATATGTTAATCATACTAGTTTCTACGATGATACTAGCAATCCGCTCAAAACCTATGGAGAAACCTACGGCTGGAATTTGCTTATTCAAAAACTTTCCTATCATTTTGTCATATCGTCCACCACCTGCAATTGATGATGAGAAAAGAGGACTTACAATTTCAAATACCATACCAGTATAATAACCCATTCCACGAACAAGTGACATATCATATTGTATTGAATATTTTCCTCTTGATAAAGTCTTAACTGTAGTTAAAACCATTTTAATATCCTCAATAATTTTACGATCAATAACAAAACTTTCAATATTTTCTATCTTATTTATTAATGGATTAGAAACAAAATCAATAAATTTTTCTACTATTTGTGTTTCAAATCCTTTTTGCAATAACTCTGACTTCACACCATCTAATCCGATTTTGTCTAACTTATCAAAAGTTATGCAGACATTTGTTATATCTTCATTCTGAAATCCTGCATATGCAATAATGCTAGTTAATATTCGGCGATCATTAATTCGAACAGTGAAATCAGAAAAGCCTAAATTTAATAGTGCTAAAGATGTCGTATAAATCAATTCAATTTCAGCATTGATAGAGTCATCACCAATAATGTCAATATCACATTGAAAAAATTCTCGTAATCTACCTTTCTGCGGCCTTTCAGCCCTAAATACTTTATCTATTTGAATGCATTTGAATGGATATCGCAACTCATTTTGGTTATTAGCAAAATAGCGAGCTAACGGTAGAGTAAGGTCATAACGTAACCCACTATCTACTAAATCATTCTCATTCAGATTAACAGTATTCAAATTTAATTTTTGACCACGTTTAAGAATTTTAAAAATTAGGTTAAGATTTTCGCCTCCTTCACTCGTATTGAGGCGTACAATATCTTCCATAATCGGAGTGTTAATTTTTTGAAATCCACTTCTTTGATAAGTATTTAGAATAATATTTTGAATATAGTCTCGTATTGCCGCTTCTTTTGGTGTATAATCTTTTGTTCCTCTAACTGGGGTTGTAGAAATTCCCATTAAATTTCCCTACTTTCTATTAATAATCATAATCAAATTCAAAAACGGCTTACTTATGGAAATATCTTCCAAGTAGAAATATCGAACTTACGCTTGTTGTTCCACAGCTCACGTTATTTACGATATTATATCATAAAATATACAATAAATCCAGTATTTATACAGGCCTTTATACAGGCTTAAACAGGCATTAACAGGTTTCACTTTAAGCAAGCCCTAGCTACTCGATATCAATATTATAGATATACCCTAATCCTTTACAATTTCTTTAAAATTATTACAACAAATATCATCAATAATGTGTTTCGGCAGACCTAATGATAAAAAATACTGTACTTCAGACTTTATATTACCCCATGGCGCATCTGTGCCAAACAATAGCTTATTCGGATTTGTTGACTCAATATATCTCTTTATAAATGTTTCAAATGAAAACTGCGAATAATCATTCCATACCGGACAAACCTTTAAGTTATTACGAGACTCATAATTGTCTTTCAAATCCAGCAAAGGACTTACGTCTGTATAATAGATACTATCTTTTTTGTTAACAAATTCAAGTGCCTTTTTATTAAAGGAGCAAAAGTGCGCTAAGATAACCGGGGTTGATAAGTGTTGTGTAACATTAATAATATCTATTGCATCAGCATAACCATCATTTTTTGTGTGGAATAACAATGGCTTACTTGTTCGAATTCCTTTGAGCTGACACACAGACACCATGTTAAAAGTACTAATGAACTTAAATCCATAAAATTCATCAAAATGATTGTTTTCAAAATATTCAATCTCTTGCTGATAGGTACTTGCACATGTTGTAAGATACACAAATGGATACACTTTTCCCTTTAATTTACGGGATTCATTAAGAAGTGATAGATTTAAAGACCGATATGGATCATGCTCGCATTTAAATAATAATTTTCCACAAGTTAAGCATTCTAATCGTCCTCCTTTGCTTTCGCCTATAAAGAGCACCAAATGGTTTGGCTCACACATTAGCTCTTGAACAAAAGGATTTAACATTACTATAGCTTTATCCACTGATGCCTCAGACATAGAAAAAACTAATTGATCTAAATAATAATTGTTCTGTAAGGATAAATATCCATTAGGGGTTACATGGCAGTGGCTATCAAAAATCATCTTTATCACCATAATTAATGAACTAGCAGTATTTACTAGTACTGAGTTAGTAAAATCGTTTTAATTCACCTTACATTGAGGGCTTTCCTATTACCTTATGTATATTCCTTTTTATCTTTTTCATCTTGCAGGCAATGTGAAAGCAACCCTTCAAGAACGTTTCTATTTGAGTAGCTTTACCTATTAGCAAGGCTTTACAGTAATCTATATACTCACTTATAATACTGCGCCTGAGCATGCCATAATTCGTAGTATTTTCCACCTTCATCTTCAATAAGCTCATTGTGCGAGCCGCGTTGTACAAGCATACCCGCGTCGAAAACAACAATGTTGTCACAAAACCGGCAGGAAGAGAGCCTATGGGAAATGTATATTGTTGTGTTGTTATTAACAATTTTGTTAAATTTATTGTATATCTCATTTTCAGCAATAGGATCGAGCGCCGCTGTCGGTTCATCCAGAATTATAAATGGTGCGTTTTTATATATAGCTCTGGCAAGAGCTATCTTCTGAGCCTCGCCGCCCGAAATTTCTACACCCTCATCATCATAGTTTTTGTAAAGTGGAGTATGAAGTCCCATAGCCATTTTTTTGAGCCGTTCACCATATCCCACCTTATCAAGAGCCTCATTTGCCAATTCGTCATTGTATTCCATCGCCGCAGCGATATTCTGTCCTAATGAGAAGGACAGCAACCTGAAATCCTGAAAGACAATAGAAAATAAGTTCAAATATTCGTCATACGTATACTTTTTAATATCTATGCCATTAAGCGTGATATAACCCTCATCTGGATCATATAGGCGGCACAGTAGCTTAATCATAGTAGTCTTTCCCGAACCATTCATTCCTACCACTGCCAACTTTTCACCAATAGCAAATTTAATAGAAAGGTTACGCAAGGCATATACATCTGAATTTGGGTACTTGAACGAGACGTCATGAAATTCGATCTCATATGAAGTATTGTTGCCTTTTTCTATGGTAAGAGTCCCCTTATATTTAATATCAGGTAGATCAAAATACTCATATATTGTCTTAAAATGCTCATTGTTAGCCCAAATTAATGCGCAAACACTCGTAAGCGATATGAGACTACCGATAAAGCCCGTTATCGCACCGACATACTGTACTACACTCCCTATGGAGTACATTCCGGCAAGTGCACGTAATCCGACAAAAAGATAAGCAAACCCTCCAGCAATGGAGTTTATTGCTGCCGTTAAACCTCCACTCCTACTACCATACTTATCTTCTTTAATACCAAATTCAGTACCGCCGTATCGGTTACGGACAATGTCCATTATAGTTTTTGACTGACCATAAAGCCTAATGTCCTTACCAGCCTGGTTTACCTTTATATAATTATTGTAATATTCTAATAGTGTATTCGATTTAGGAAGCAACTTCAAAATATTAATTCTTTTATTTTGATAGTACAAACTCAATCTTGAGATTGATATGATGGAAATTATAATAACTGAGACAAGGATTACAGAGGCAAATGGTGATGTTATAAATGATCTTTTGTATTCGCCCACGCTAACGAACATACCAGCTAACAGCACACATGAAATTATTGTGCTGCTCAATGATTGGAATGCTGATGGCAATAGCCAAAAAAGTCGGAGAAACCCACCGCCTGTCGCGTTCATGTTCGTATCAATATATTGGGTAAGTTCTGCAATATAGGTCTGTTCCATATACTCATAATCAAGTGAGCAACATCGTTCATCACATAACATGTGTACACGTTGCCATATCTTGTTTTGAATTACAGATAATTTACGTGATATTACGGCACGTAAAACTGTAAACAGAAGGTTTATGCCGACTGTGAGTAAAACAAATATCACAAGTGTGTTTATATTACGTGTCCCAGCTAACTCATTAAGGATCAGAGCCGACATGTACAGAGTGATAAGCGGTTGCGAGGCGTCTATAACTGATTGTATAGCAGTCATTCGGAAATATGACGGCTCAAGTGTGTGTATCATCCCCATCCCACGCTTAATGAGTGACAGCCCGTGCCAAAGCAATGCCCTTTTTTTACTTAACACAATGCGCCTCCTCCTTTGAATAATAGCTACTTTGAATGTTGAACATATTCGCGTATTTACCTCCTAATCTCATTAATTCGTCATGAGTGCCCTCCTCCTCTATGGTCTGGTTATCGAGGAACAGTATTCGATCGCAAAAGCGTGTACTTGCAAGCCTGTGTGAGATATAGACCGATGTCCGCCCCTCGGTCAGTTCGGCATATTTTTGGTAAATCTCGTTTTCAGCAATAGGATCGAGCGCTGCAGTAGGCTCATCAAGTATTATGACCGGTGCGTCCTTATAGAGCGCCCTAGCAAGTGCGAGTTTTTGTTTTTCACCGCCGGATAATTCGGTTGCTCTTTCATTAACACTTTTAACTAGCTGGGTGTTTACACCATTTTGAAGTGTCTTTACCTTGTCATAGAGGCCTGCTAGTTTAAGAGACTTCTCAACGCGTTGTAAATCAGTATTCTCTACCATCTGCTGCGATACATTGCCCGCTATCGAATCTGTAAGCAAGTATATATCCTGAAACACTACCGAAAATAGAGTAAAATATTCATCACGGTTATATTTGTTTATATCAACACCGTTAATCCTGATAATACCTAAATTTGGTCTGTACAGACCGCATAGAAGTTTTACTAAAGTAGTCTTTCCAGCACCGTTCATACCTACTATAGCTATACGCTCGCCTGGTTTTATGCTTACATTTATATCTCTGAGCGTAGGTTTTTCGGCTTTTGGATATGTGTAGCTGACACTCTCAAGCGTGATGCTTAAAGGCATTTGACTTTTCGTTGGAAGAGGTACCCCTTTACTGCGATTTGTTTTGTCAGGGAGATCAAAGAATACCCTTATATCGGAAACCTCACTTGATGCTCTAAAAAACTCGCTTGTCTTAAATATGATGCCTGTAATCAAGCCTGCAAAGCTTCCTACCGCCGCGAAAACAAGCACAAAATCACCGATAGCTATATCGCCTTTCAGCAAGAGCCAAATAAGGTACGCATAAACTGCACTATCTCGTATAAGGATTAAAAATCCATTTACAAGCTGCGAAATCATGTTTCGGTTCTGAACCTTGCCCTCCATCAATTTGATTTTTTTAGTGAGTAACCTTACCATATCAAGAAACCACTTATACATCGAATACAGCCTGACATCCTTAGCCATCTCAGGATCCTTCATACATCTAGAGACATACCTATATTTGCGGTCTAGCTTCGAACGCTCATCCCTTGTATGTTCCTCATATCTTCGCGCGGCGCGTAAAAAGAACCAGTTAATTGCGGTCGTAAGCATAAGAAAAAGGATAATAAGAGGGTGGATCATAGCAATTATGCTTCCGTATAGAACTAACCCCAAAATATTGACTGTAAACTCTACAAATGTGCGCGGAAGATTCATTGCTGGCGTGTAGTTATTTTGAATGGCTTGATGAGCCTTGTCGTTTATCGATATAACGTCTGGATTCTCATACAGCTCATAGTCCATATCCATTACTTTCTCTTTTTCCACACAGGAATACTCAAATGATAGGATCATACCACTTAATTTGTTAATTTTAGCATCACAGTATCCATTCAAAAAGTTCAGTATAACCATAATGAACGCTATACCACCGACGATCAAGATGAAATAGAAAGGAGAGACGCGGGCCTCAATCGCGTCTATAACTAGCTTTGGCATCATTATACCTGCAAAAGGTAGAACCACTCTGATAAAAATACCTGCTCCACAGCATATAGCTGATATCTGGGACACTTGCCACAAACTCCTGAACATATAAACTGTATTTGATATAAGCGAGTATGTTTTTTTTAACTTTGCATTCATCTATCTAGCCTCTTTGTATCAGATTATATTACATGACCCTTTCACTTTTATGAATACCCACCTTGCTAATTAAGACTAAATCTCCCAATTAAAGGTTATATGAGATTATGGCCAGCTTCTCCTGTGAAAGTATATATTATGAATAACTTATTTATGTAAATGTACTTTACTTATTAAAGTTTTTAATGCTTCTACTAGTTTTGTCACATCTTCAACCGTATTACTTTTTCCATATGATATTCTTATAGAAGAATTTATTCCTTTATCACTTAAGCCTATAGCTTTTAAAACATGTGATTTGTCTGCATGCAAGTTTGAACACGCAGACCCCATTGAAACGCATATACCTAATGAATCTAGAAATGACATAGTTACTTCCGACTCAATATTAGGTACAGTGAAATTTAATAATCCAGGCAAACCGTTATTTGGATCACCATTAATCATGATATCTGTAATAGAATAACTCAACATTTTGATTGTTTCTTTCGTTAATCTCATAAGAATTTTTTGATTTTGTTTTAAATTTTCAATGTTATTTTTAAATGCAATAGCTGTACCAATAATTCCAGCAACATTTTCCGTACCAGCACGCATATTGTATTCCTGCATCCCTCCATGTAAAAATTTCTCTACTGTAATCCCATTACGTAAATAAGTGAATCCCACTCCCTTCGGTCCATTAAATTTATGAGATGATGCAGACATCGCATCAATACCTAACTCATCTACATCGATTTCAACATGACAAACTGCTTGAACTGCATCTGTATGAAATATGACTCCGCTATTTCTTGCTATTTGCGAAATTGCTTTTATATTCTGAATTGTACCAATTTCATTGTTGGCAAATATAACTGATATCAACACTGTATTATTAGTAATTCTATCTGCTAGTTCTGATAAAGAAATGTAACCTCTTTTATCAACAGGTAAATACGTTATTGAAACCCCTTTCGATTCAAGATATTTACATGTGTTCAGAACAGAAGGATGTTCAATTTGTGTAGTTATAACATGTTTCTTTGGGATACAAGAATTATTGACGATACCCTTAATTATCGAGTTATTACTCTCACTTCCACACGAAGTAAAATATATTTCATTTTTTTTACATCTTATGCCATTAGAAACAATGCTGCGGGATTCATTTACTTTTTCTTTTGCAGTACGACCTAGTTGATGTATACTAGACGGGTTGCCGAATTTATCCCCCAAAAATGGCATCATAGAATTTAGGGCATCAGTATCTAATTTTGTTGTTGAGGCATTGTCTAGGTAGATCATAATAATAATCTAATTCCTTTATTTTTTTCTATGTTAACACGCTCAAAATCATTAATCTTACTTCATTGGTATGAAATATCTGAATTTTCCATTTGCATCATTTTTTATAAAATTTGTATATCGAATTTTAATTTTTATTTCTTTGTGAATTAATCTTTCAGCTAATTCAAAAAACGTTTGCTCTATATTATTGGATTCCATCTCTTCTGTTACTACTAAATATACAACAAAATCATTTATGTCAATTTGAACAACCTTAAACTGCAATATCTTAATACTACTTTGATTAATACATGACACTATATGGGCAAATACCATTGAACTACTTAATTCTCCTTTATTTCCTATAATATAATCTGATGTTCGGCCACCTAATAATTCCAAAATACGATTGCATGAACCACAAGCACAATTAGAAGTAACAATTTTTCCAGTATCACCAATTTTATACCTTATAAAAGGCATGGCAGAACAGAGCAAACCGGTTATCACTAATTCCCCTTCCTTATCGCTTAACTGAGGTTTGTTATAACCATCTAGTATTTCAATAAAAACTGATTCCTCAAATATATGCAAGTTATGATACCGGCATTCATAGGCAATACCCCAAAATTCTCTACTCCCATAATGATTTACAACTGGACACTGAAATACTTCTTCAATATATCTTTTTTGATACTCAAAAACCATCTCTCCATTTAGCTCTATAAGCTTAATTTTTCTAGTTTTAATATCAAATGAGTGATGTACCTGTAAAGCTAATAGATAGATCAATGACGGAGGCCCCCAAATCCACAATTCTTTTTCATCTGAAATCATATTATAGAATTCATTTATCATTTCAACATCAATTTTAAAGGTAGGAAGAAAAATAGTGTTCCCTATCTTTTCTGGATGTTCCAATGGAATTGATGATCCTCCAATGTCATCTATTGCTGCCTTAAATCTAATAAGTGTTGCAGCCATAACACTTTTATAATGCATTCTTCTTCTTTTCCAAAGTAACAAATCCAAAGAAGATCGTTCAGATGATGTTTTATAAATACTAATATATTTCCCTGAAGATCCAGACGTTTGCTCCTTTATTAAGCCATTCCTATTTAAAGCTTTAGAAATTAAACTTTCATTAACATCAGTTTTACTTATTATGGGAATTTGGCATAAATCATTATAATTGGTAACCAATAATTTATCAGATTCAAAATTTTTACCATAAAAAGGAACGTTAAGATAGGCATTACTTACAATATCATTAATTTTCGAAAACATAGTACTCCCTCCTTTATGATTTTAAAAATACAGAAGGTACGGATAGGCACAGACAATCGCATTTTTATAACGATATAGATACATGACCCTTACAGTTAATTATACATTCCTTGTATTCAGCTTTATTAAGATAGTTATCAATACAATGCTCATTTTTTATATTCCCGATAAGGTAATCATCGTGACAAACCATATTTGAGCATGAATAACAATCACCATTAAACATAAAAGCAAGCTGTAATCCATTATTTGAACATGCATAATTCTTAAAAATAAATCTATCTGGTACATCAGGTAAGGTAATAGACCCCTTAATGCTAAGGTTTACATCAATTTCAAAGTTGTCAATTATATTACTAAATTCCTCTAAAATAAACGAGTAATCCTCTTTAGTTAATGCAAAGTTGTTTAAACTTTTTTCGGCTCTCCCTAAACTTAACACATCACCAAATCTAAATTTTTTTACACCTATATCTGAGAAATACTGTACTACTTTCTTCATTTGATGAATATTATCATGAAATAAGGTCTGTGAAATAGCTATATCAAAATTATACTTTTTCAATAACTGTATAGAACTCACAACTTTATCAAAGCAATCATTACCTCGAATATAATTGTGTGTTTCTCTTAATCCATCTACAGAAACCACAAATTTTCTTATTCCAAAATCAAAAACTTTATTTAATTTTCCATCAGCTAAGCATGTTGCATTGGTAACTATACTTGTAGATTCATTATGTTCTGAAACTGATAGAAAATCGAATAAATTATCATTTATAAATGGCTCTCCACCCTCAATGTGAATAAAAGCTACTTCTTTATTATTTAAATACTTAGCAATTTCAACCAATCTATTATTGCCATCATCTATTTTTCTGTTAGCATCCACATAACAGAACTTACAATCTAAATTACAGTCTAAAGTTGTAAAAACATGACACATTAATTTCAAGCTAGTTCCCTCCCTAATGACATAATACACTTATAATAAAAATCTGATAACATATTCTCAAGTAACATATTAATAGTGCGTACTCCATAATTTGATGACATAGCTTTTTTAACTATATCTTCATATTCATCTTTATTGAGTTCTATTTTGTAGTTGTATTTACCTAAAAGAAATTCATACTTTTTTATGACTTCTAAATTACCTGAATTTAGAAGTTTATAATAGTCTTTCGAACTGAATTCACTTAATTGTATAAAATGTGTAAAACGACCAATTAGCTCATTAATAAAACCAGCCTTTTGTAACCAACTTCCACACATGTCAGGTACTATATCATTAACATATGAGAATGAACCTGCACAAACTATCAAAAAATTTTCAGTATTAAATTCTATCTGCTGCCCATTATATTCAATAGTATATGTTGCTCCTTCCATAAGTTTTAAAAGCTCATATTGCACTCCCATGCCTGCTATATCCGTATGATAATGGGCATCATTAGACATGTGTAATTTATCGAATTCATCTATAAATAAAACAGCACGTTGAGCAACATTTAAATTACCATTATTTTTTTGCAATAATTGTTCCAAAGCATGATCAATTTTTTGACCCGCAAAACCTGTTTGGGTTAATCGACTTGCATCAATAATATAAATCGGAATATTTAAAAGACTGCAAAGATTTTCTACAAGGAATGTTTTACCGACCCCCGTAGGACCAAATAACAAAATATTAGTATTATTCCATTTTCTACGTGCATCATATAACTCCATATTTGCACAAAAAGCTGCTAATAATTTATCTTTAGCATAATGCTGCCCATAAACAATATTATCTAGTTTTTTTCGCAGTTCAATAATGTCCAATTTATATCTCATCCTTTCTCTTTTTATAAGCAGTTAATGCTTGCAATGCTAATGTACAGCACTCTCTCTTCGAATCTACAATTGCTGCACCAAATTTATACTTTATAAAGTTTAAGTCAATTTCATCTATCTCATCAAAATTACTTTTATTAATTGTACTAACAACCAAAGAGGTACAAGCCAAACATATTCTGCAGCAATTACCTGTAAAAGTCGCCTTAAGCGTATTTGAATTACTAATATGTAATGTAATATGGTCAGAGCATAATAATGATTCAGCACTTATGCTACAATAATCATTATCAGGATACATATTATAGAACTCTGGTCTATATGCATGATATAAAAAACAATCTATTTGTTCATCATTTTTTCCCATACCAGAACGCATCCTTTCTTTTCGTGTATCATATTTACATCATGATACTACATTATAATCTTAACTTTTTTGCTACAATCTGTATTCTCCTTGATTGATTCTCTTCCGTTAAATGAAGATTAAAATCATAATAAATTCTGATATTTTCAAAACCAATTTCACTTAAAATATTGCATAATTCATTAGCAGTATATAGTTGCATTTTTAAAAAGTACTTTCTTTCCGTAGTATTATCTATTACTGCCATAGAGGTGTATTTTACATTATCTAATGATATTTTGCTTGAAAACAAATAATAAACAGATTCCACTTTACACCAATCTCGGTTTTTAACAGACTTAAGCAATTCATTAGTGTTGGGAATATCTATTATAATTACACCATCAGTGTTTAGATATTTATAGATTAACTGAAAAATCTTTATATCAATATTTTTCCCATAATAACCTATTGAGCTAGTTAGCAAAGTAATACAATCATATTTCTTCACAAAGCAATATTCACGTATATCTGCTGAAATTAGTTTAATTTTATTATCATAAATTGATGATTGTCTAACAGATTCTAATATTTCGTTATGAATATCTATTCCACTTACATCATAGTCTAATTGGTATAAGCCCAAAATATGTCGTGCATTTCCACACATAACATCACATATAGATTTACATTTATTTTCGTTAAGTATGTAATCAATAAAGCATATTGCTTCCATAGTGGAATCAAGGTCGCCACATGATCCATTCATTAAAAACCAAAAATCATTTCCAAAATATTTTATTGTTTCTATATCATTAAAAGTTTCAGCTTCTAATGAATCAATAATATTACAACTCTTCAATAATATCACTCTTCCACATTTTTATTTTTAACACTATAGTCCTAAATCACACCCTGCACTAAAAGTGCAGGGAATTAATCAACAACTGAAAGCCGTGGGTTTACACCAATCGCTTGTTAACAAAAAATGTAAATTGAATTATTTTATGAAATTAAACTTATTAAACATGTTACACAAATCGCATAGGCCTTCTTCACGTTCTAAAAGGTTATCACTTTGAACAGAATAATCTGATGTATAAGTGGTTCCGCAATTACGACAATTCAAGTAATTTACAGGAAGTAGTGAATTTTGTGTAGCAATTTTAGATGCTTCTATTATTTGATAAGTAATTCCAGGACAAATCGTTTCTAATGTATCAACTATAAAGTAGTAAATATCCCTTGATAGAGCTCCTCTCTCGTATGTCGATGGGCTTCCTTGCAAATTATGATCCCTATTTATTACTTCTAAATATAAAGTTAGTTCTTTTTTTGTTATAGGCCATAACGGATAAATCAATTTATACTTGCCATAAGAACGTGCTAACGGACCACGAAACGGCATACCTATAAAAGTTCCTTTTATGATAGAAGCAGCAACATCTTCATTCATTAATCCATAAATAATTGTAGAAACACCGATTTTTCGGGCATGGTCCTCAACACAAGCTTTAATTATGTTATGTGCAGAAAATATTGAATAAGACCTATTAAAATCATTTTTAATTTTTAATAATGCTTCATGAATTGATACTTTTAAATTATATAAATTTGTTACATCCAAATCACTATATATATGAATTGGAAAATCGAAGTTATCAGCTATAGCTTTTGCATAACTCGTTTCTAATTTATTTGATGATGTTTCTACATGAATTGCAGATAACTTAATATTGGGCAGTCTTCTCTTATTTCTACTTAAAAAATATCCTAACGAAAGACTATCTCTTCCTCCGGATAATGCAAGTAAGACTGCTTCATTTTCACTTAAAAGTTCTGCTTCATTGCATCCATCGACAAACATATTTTCTATATACTTAACAAATTCATTTTGATCAAATTTAGTTAAGCAATAATTAAAGTCACCGTTTTCTTCATCATGATTTGCAAAACGTTTGGTATAATATGAATACTCTTCTGGCGTATAAGTATTTACATCATAATCCCACAGGTTTAGATACGTTAGAAAGTCTGGAAGGTGGTATGCCCGAACCATTTCAATAACATAATTATCTTTTTCGTCATAAAGTTCAAAATAGTCATCAATTATAACACCATTTTTTTTAACCATAACAGCATCAATGGGAATATGATTTTTACATAGTACATTATAAATTCTATCCCCATTATTAATCTTGAAATAAAATTTCCTATCTAATCTGTCTTGTAAATATATTGACATAATATAACCACACCTTTCTCTAATCTCAAGGTATAAAAATATCTAGTTGGCCTTGAGTTGATTTTTATAACATCATTTTGGATATGAAAAAGCTACAGAGTAAGCGGTTTAGATCTTACTACCTCAAAAATCTTTATTCTTATCTTAAAATAGCTTTTAAAACTATATTACTATAGCGGAATGGTAAAGGTACTACTCCTGAAATCTAGTGGCAAGTATTGAATTCCACTATGCAATATTTTGAAATTCACATACAAAAATTCACCTACATTTTGTTAAGGTGTAGCCTATAAGCAACCCAAGTAACTGAGTTGCTTATAGGCATCATACCTTAGATGTGTGCAACCATGTCTGAAGTACAATTTGCGAAGCATTTTTCATGGGATAGTTTAGCCTTATACATTTTCATAAGGTTTTTACAATCCATAAAAGCTGCTTCTGAAACTTTCGTGACAACCGGCTTAAGTGTCCTGGTCTGCTCACTATCCTTTATAGAAATAGCTAATGTTGACATAACCAGACCCCCTTTCCTCTAGATTTATTAGAGAGAATATGCATTAAACATCATTTTAAGTCTAATAACATATCTCAATAATAGCTTTTTATAAATATTTATAATAGAACTTTCCAACAAACATTAAAAAGATTTATATAGGCTATCATCTTTATTATATATATATTGTTCCTTATTAAGATTTTCTAGCTGTTCTTTTGCATTTTCGAATTTTTCCTTATATGAATCGAGTAAACAAATTCTACTTTGTGTAAATTTCATCAGATTTTGATAACTAGCAAAATCAGCTTCTTTACATAAATCCAACATAAACTGTAAATCTAATAGCATAAGATTCTCTTTCAATTTTACTAATTCCCTATATAGTCTATCTTCATTAAAATAATTAGCTTTTTCAATAACAAAAAACAACTCAGTAATTGGTTTGAGAGAGTTGGTCCAAATTGTCTTTGCATTATAGAAATTTTCTACTTTACTATCAATAAATTTAAACCCCAATCCATTATCTTTTAATAAATCATTTCCAACTAATGTATAATAAATTGGAGAATCCATTATTGGCAATAGGTTATAGCTCATAGATACCAGATTGCATAATGTATGTGCATACTTATAATATTGTAATTCAATTAATGACTTTATATTTATATTTATCTCATCTAAATTAGTAAAAGGTTCAAATATTATTAATCCAATTGAATATTTCACATTATTTTCGTTAAGAATCTTTATGGCACTAATATTTTGTTCAATAGTGCACAGTTTATTATACATATCCAATTGTCTTTGAACAAAACTTTCAACTCCAATAAATACAACATCTAGTCCAATAGCGATTAAATCTTTTAATTGTTCCTTATAAACAATCAAGTCATTTGATCGCGCAAATATTCTAAATTTAAATTTAATATCTCGTTTTTTAATAAGTTCGCAGAATAAGCGTATCCTTTCCTTATCAACTTTAGATCCTATTAAAAAATTATCATCATTAAAATTTATAAACTTTACCCCATAATTATTTACTAGATCATCTATTTCGTTGACAATATTTATTATTGACCTTCTTCGAATTCGTTTACTTTTAATAACATTTGAATAATATCTAACTGAGCAAAATGAGCAATTCCCATAGCAACCTCTTTTTGTTGTTACTCCAAATAAATGGTTTCTAATAGATGAAACTTCATTTTGTGGTAACAAATCTAAATTATCAATTATTGGCCTAGATTCCGTATATAAAATCTCATTATTATGACGAAAAGCAATTCCTTTTACATTTTTTATATTATTAGATTCAGTAATATTTTGAATTAATTCTAAAACCGTTTCCTCACCTTCACCTATAACACATATATCAACACTTTGTATAGTGCTAAATACCTCTTTAGTTCGTAATGTAGGAAAATATCCACCTAAAAAAATTATCGAATCTGGCATTATTTTTTTTATTTTCTGGCACAATCTTGCAACATTTATAAAGTTAAAAAAATAAGTGGATATTCCAATTATATCAAATTTTTCTCGCATTACTATTTTGATAACTTCATTTACTGACAATAAATTTATAGGCGCTTCGATAACCTTGTTTTCAATACCGAATTTAGTTAAATACGCTGATATAGATGCAATTCCCGGATTCTGTATTGGCTGACTAAAACTATAATATTCAATTCCCTCAACTAATTTTTCATCATAAGGTGGGTTAATTAAGCATACTTTCAATATTTATCATCCTTTCAATGTGTTGACATAGAGCATGTGATAATCACCTTTTCGCACTGCATCTATTTCCAAAATAAAACTTTTTTAAGTCCCATTATAAATCTTTGCCAATAAAATTCTTAATGAAAGCTTTAAAAGGATATCCCCGATCAAGTACTATGATGTCCTTTTTATTTGAAAACTTACTGAAATATTAATATGTCCCAATACTAATTCCCGTTCACTTAAGCAGTTTTGATTTCTAATCCTTTAGATTGAGTACCTAATGGTATAATTACTTTACTGTAAAACAAAACAGAAAAGTAAGAGACAATGAATTCTATCATATGGTCCTTATTAGCGGTTTATATGTAAAACTAGCGATTAACTACCGAAAAGTGTAATTTCAGATAGAAATTTCGTTGACCTATTCTCTTCTTACATCAGAAAATACAACCTGGAATAATTACTAATTAGTCTCCTCTTACAATATCTTAATTGGAAAGATTAGTATATTCCTTGCGGCAGGATATATGCAAATATAAGTAATAATATGGTATATTTGGATTAGTGCTATTCTTTTATATGAAAACTATTTGAGATTTAAATAATTTTCTACGATACCTACCAACTCTTTATATGGAGAAAGTTTTTCAAGTAATAAATATTGATCTTCAATTTCAATATCAAAACTGTTTTCTATTTCAACAATTAATTTTATAATGCTAATGGAGTCAAAGCCAAAATCTTTTATAAGATCGATTTCCTCATTGATGTCTGAACTATTGATACCACATTTACATGAAAAGATGATTTCCTTTAGTCTTTCTTCAAATTCATATGCCATATCAGTCACTCCTTAAAAGTTATTACTTAATAGATAACAACATGTTTTTTGAGTCCGGTTTTATTTAAATTCAAATTCTTTGTAATCAGTTATTTAACAAATAGTTCTTTAATGGTATTCATATAATATTTACCGTTCATTGTCTTTGGAATACTTTTGATGCATCTGTAAAATTGTGGTATCTCATAATAAATACAGTTCTTTAGTAACTCATTTTTTATTTCTTTAGGGGTGGCTTGTCCAACATAGGCACAGCATATTACTTCATCTCCTTTTTCATTCATTATTTTAACAACCTTATTTTCTATTACGCCCTCGATAGAATTTATTTTTTTCTCTAAATCACCAGGATATATTTTATGTGAATTAATGATAATCAAATCATCATAACGCCCTACTATATTCAATTCATTTTTTTCATCAAAATATCCAATATCTCCAGAATTGAGCCAACCCTGATAAAACGGTTTGTTCCTTTCATCACCCTCAATATAACCGGTATAAGCACTTTGAGTCTTTATAAAGACTATACCGCGCTCGTATTGCCCTACTTCTTTTTTATCTTCATCCAAAATTTTAATGAGAACATTTTTGATTGGCCTACCTACAGAATTCTTATTACAGCAATCTATCCTCTGTGCCGTAACCCTAGGTCCAGCTTCCGTTAAGCCATAAACATTATAAATTGGGCAAGGAAAGAATTTTTTTGCATATTCATAAGTTTTATTTTGTAATACCGAGCCGCTTACGTAAACACTACGCAGTGTATTCACTTCAAACCCACTGAAGGATAATTCCTCAGCATAAAGTAATAATAACGTTGGGTTCAGGCAGATAATCGTCACATGAAATTTCTCTATATTATTGAGTACGACTCTTGGAAGCACAATTGTTGGAGCAATTACAGCTTTCATATTTGTCTTCAATGCTACCAACAATTCTCCCGTTATCGTAGAGGAATGCGAAATTGTTTTTGCTATGTAGATACGGTCTTTCTCTGTTGGCTGCATATAATCAATAATCGCATCTGCGTTCTTGTTAATTGCATAATGAGTCAATATAATCCCTTTTGCTTTTCCTGTTGTTCCAGAACTATATAAAACAATCGCTTCACGTTTCGTATAATTTCCCTTAAATTTGTGATAGATATCATCTGGAAGTAATTCGGCAGAATTGCTTTTTTTCTCAAATGGAATCATCTCTATGTCTGTTGGTTTTTCAGCTTGAAATTTATCTAATACTTTCTTTTCAATGTAACATTTATGAACACATGCTTGATTCATCATTTCTATGGCAGTTTGATAAGGAATACGCCAATCAATTAAAACTGCACAGTCTTGGCTATTCCAGATATCAAGCAGAGTGTGGATGTATTCGATCGAGTTTTCTCCAATTAAACCGATACGACTCATATAAACCCACCAACCTTCACAATAAAAAGCTCTCGATACTTCTTCTTTTGGAAAGCAATGTTTCTGATGCCTTATATCCTAAAGTTATAACACCCATAAACTCAAGATTATCATTATCAATTTGCAATATATTTTTTATTTTATTAGCTTTCGGGAGTATCTCTCCTATCCAACAACTACCAAGTCCCAAAGAATTTGCGCACAGCATAATATTTTGAAAAGCTGCACCACAAGATTGTACATCCTTTATATAGTCATAAGAAATATCTTTATCTAAAAATACCAGAATAAAACATTGAGCGGTTCGCATCCATTTGCCATATATTGATAAATCCGATAAATAATTAATAGTATTTCTTTCAATAATAACTTTAAATTTCCAAGGTTGACCGTTCTTGCCGGATGGTGTCCATACAACTGCTTCAATCAATTTATTGATCAATTCTTGTTCTATCGGTTGATCTGTATAACATCTTATACTACGTCGAGTTTTTATACAATCAAATACATCCATTTATTATATCCTTTCAGTAATAACGAGATCTTATAAAACAGATACTGCGAATTCGCGCTATTTCGCGCTCTCTACACAACGCACCATTAATCATTTTACCTTCTCAGCATAATTCTCAATTATTAAATGACCTTTAAATAACAAATATCTATAGCGATTAGTAACCGGAAAGTGTAATTTCAGATAGTAATTCATTTGATCTATTCTCTTCTTTCATCAGAAATTATAACATGTACTAATTGCTATATAGTCTCCTCACCCCATTAAGATCCATTTCCCAACACATAGCTTCGCCCTCTCGTCCAAGCAGAACTCTTGCACTAACCAAGTTTACTATGTCAGCTGTCAATCCTTCAGGATACTCTCAGGCGTCACCAAAGTCATCAAGCGTCTTTTTCAAGCCCCTATACATTTTGATTATTCCGTATATGCTTTAAAACATTTACATCAAGCGATATATTTCTTAATATGCCATCAAAATCAAACTCAACAAGAGCCGTACTCTTTTTTCTATCAACCCAGATAATTTTCCCCATGCACTCTGTCAGCGGTCCGGACACTACTTCAACGGTGCTGCCCACAATTATAACTTCCGAGGTATCAATCAATCCCTGATTATTATAGATCCACATGGCATATGCTGCATCTGAACCAACGAGCTTTTGTGAACCATCTCCATATGTAAGAAGCTTGTATATACCTTCTATCTTTTTAATATCCATGATTTCTCTATACCCGTCCGAATATATAAAGGCATATCCAGGAATAATTATTGTTTCCAGCCTCTCAATCCGTTTCTTGTGCTTTTGTCTTACTACTTTACGAGGTAATATAGCTTTCAGTGTATTATTTGAAAAGTAGCTATTGATCTGCTCGACCACATTCATTTCTCTACCTGTCATACAGAATATGCAATATGAATCCATTTTAACCTCCCTCGAGCAGCCTCTAAACCCAATTTCTTTATCGGTAAACCTTCAATGTTTTTATCATATAACCCATTTCTTCAATTAGCATTGATCTGCCGGCGTTTAATAACCGATAAGTGTCTTTTTTTACTTGATTACTTAGCTCTTTTTCCATTTTTGTATCGGGTATGAGGTTAGTCATTAGTTGATTAGCCAACCTCCCACACTGCACATACGTACCGTTCGGTATACGGCGGTTCCTTTGTTTTCTCAGATTTTCAGATAATAGTCAGCTAGGACATATGTCCGTATGATGGTTTATATTATAATCTTCAATAAATTAAATGTCAAATTTTTTAAGTTATTCCATTTATTTTTCATAATCCGACAAAATACCCCTATTCTCGACAGTTAAATAATCAAATTTGGGGGAGCCTTGAAAACAGGGCTTTTTATGTTACTTTTTATTACTTTTTAGTCAATTTTTATGTTTTACTATTAAATACCTTTGAGTACTGTGATATAACCTGAGTTTTGCAACAAAAAGAGATGGAAAAATCCCTCAACCACTGATGTAAGAATGGCTGTGGGCTTCTTCAATTTATTGTTAAATACAAACCTTATTTATTCTCAACTTAATATGCTCCTTATCAATAATTAAATTGTCACAAATTTGTTCACTAAGGATTTTATTACTTTCCATACAATCGATTTTAATAATTTACACCTTAATAGCCTGAATCTAAACCCGATTCAATTGTAACTTTGATTGGCTTATGGCCATTGGCATGATCAATGATATTAGAAACATATTCTGTAACCCATTCTAAGCAAAAATAAACTGTAGGGTATATCCCCCCATCATATAAAACGTCCTTATGTATTGAGTTATAAAACAAATATTCCTGTAATAAATATACGATAGGAGACTCCAAATTTGTATCCTCTATTTCCACTTTATAAATCTTCTTTATTGGTTCCGTGGTAATATCCGGATACGAAGTAATGGAATCAGTATGAACGGACATGTTTATACAAAAGTCATCATATTTTGAATAGCATGTTGCCTAAGCCCATTTCCCTTTTCATATCTCCAGCGTGAATATCCTTTGTTGTATACCCATCTTTCTTGGCCTGTTGCCGTATTGAAAGATATACCTTCTGATTTCCTCTGTTTAGTTGGCCACCTCCTACACCCCCTCTGATTCCTAAAGCCTTTTCAGTATCGTTAGAAATATGCTTTTGTTGTATACAGCAATCCTGCTGCAGATAAAATTATCAGAATATTAAAACTATATCATATTTAGTATCCAATAAAACGGATAGTTATTATTTTATGTTCTTTTTCTGATGTTATATCTTCTTAGGGTGATAAGTTCTCCTTCACGGTTCATCATGAACCCTTCCATAGTCCATAAGCATGGCAGACCTTCCCCTTGGCGGGGAAGGTCATTTTTTAGCTGTTTCAGGAATCCGGCTGCTTGATGTAGTACAGATTACTGCTCTTGCCGCCGTTCTCTCTCCAGCGCTGCTCCTTACGGAGACGGCCGCTTTGTTCAAGATCTGTTATGGCACGTTTGACTGTGCTGCGGGACAGCTTCAGCTCTCTGGCAATGGTACCAATCGCCGGGTAGCATTTGCCATCCTTGTCGGCACGGTCATGCAGGTACATATAGACAGCTCTCGCCCGGTGCGGCAGCTCTGAGGTATAAACGGATGTAAAGTAACCCACAGCTTCACCTCCTACTCAATCCGAACAGGTGCTTTTGCCCTGGACGGCATATCCGGCTCCATAACCTGCGAATGCAGAAGCCCGCCCGTCGCAGCCGCTTCTGTATCTTCTTCCGGCACATCCACACATGCGGAATGGCGGCGTATTATTTCTTCCTCTACCTTTCGCCTGTCAGCATATTTAACCACTCTGGCAGATTGCTCGGCAATATCATAAGGCTTGCCGAAGGTGATCCCCCATTCCGTAAACAGCTTCAAGCGAGTACGCATGGGGTAAGCTCCGGTCTTTGTGACGATAAAATGCCCCTTGGGCATTGACTTTAACTCATCCGGCGTCATCAGCGGTCGCTCAATCATCTGCAGACTCTGCGACGGATCATTTTTCCCCCGGCTGACCGAGCCGCTCATAACAGTCTTGCTTCCCATGGCTTTTGATAAAATCTGCGCTGATTCGCTATTGGGAGCAAAGCCGCCGAACACCGTGTCCTGGCAGTTGTCGATGATGATGGCGGAGCCTTCTCTGCCATAGTTTTTCTCCAGCTGCGCGAAGCTCTGTATGATGGCGACGATGGACACCCGGCGTGAGCGGCTGGCGCTGAACATCATCTCGGCAGACTCTATTTTTGGTATAGTTCCGATTTCATCAAGGAACATCATCACGCGGTTGGGAAGCTTTCCGCCATGTTCGTCGGCTACCGATAGAATCTCACGGTAGAGCTGCTGGACGATCAGGCTGATGATAA
The DNA here is from genome assembly GCA_023412665.1 of Bacillota bacterium. GTDB lineage: Bacteria > Bacillota > Clostridia > Acetivibrionales > DTU013 > DTU013. The sequence goes on along the minus strand of JAEZCA010000055.1, from coordinate 31,616 downwards.
AATACTTTGTGTTATCTTCCTCCGGCATAACGAGAAAGATGGCGCTTTTCTTTGAACAGAATTTCTCCGCGTCAATGGCTGTATCAAAGCACAGTATCTGCTCCAGCTCGGAATCCAGAAAAGCGTTGAGTCTTGAGAGAGCCGTGGATAGAACACTTTGCATAGCTTGCTCCGCAGAGTTGAGTGCCGCTCCAGCAAACCATTTTGTTTTATGTGTATCAGGCAGATGTGCAAGGAGCAGCTGGAATAATGTCCTGCCCTTGACTCCGCTGGGAGCCAGCAGATCCTGAATGAGCTTAAACACCGACACGATGTGCCGCTGCTTCGGCTCGCAGTATTCCGCGATGAGCAGGATGACGGAGGTCAGCAGACCTTCCGCCGCGTCATAGAAGAAAGCGTTTTGTCCAGCCATAGCAGAATCAAAGCCTCCGGAGGATATGATGGTCTTGGCGGTGATCTTGGCGTACTTCTCCGCTCTAGCCTTGTACGCAAGGTTCTCCGGATTTTTCAGGTAAGCGTCCATATAGCGGTTGACCAAATGGAGCAGATTGTTTCCGTCCGAGCGGGTGGGGTTTCTCAGGTCTATGACGGCTACATCATAGCCGTAATGCTCTTTCGCGATACCGGCGTAGTTTCTGTAGAGGTCGCCCTTGGTGTCGGTAGTCACGAAGCTCATACCGCAGGCGCAGGCGTATTCAAGATTGGGATAGAGAAAGTTGGCGGTCTTACCGACGCCAGCCGCTCCGATCATCAGGCAGTGGATATCGTTATCATCCACCAGCGCGTATCCGTGAGGCACGGCATCGTCAAACAGCGACGCTTTCCTCCAGCCGACTATGAGTCCCTGCGCTTTCGGCAGGCTTTCTCCCTTGCGCCATTTCTCAGGCTCATACGGCACTTCGGTATATGTCTTTTTCATCTCCTGTTTTGTCGCCCAACGGGCCGTACCGTGCTGACCGTCGCCAACGGTTTTGCTTTTAATGCCGTTTAAAGTGTAGTAATGCGCTATGAGCGATAACAACCCGATAACACCGAACATGGTCAGCCCCGCGGCAATCAGGATGATTATTTGTGATGCTTGCAAATAGATTCCCCCTTTACATGGCCATAATAAAATTTGACGCCTGCTCTTGTGCCGGAAGCATCTTCGGCAGCTCCAGCTCGACAAAGAGCAGGGCTTTGACGCAGTCCAGCACAAGTCGGTTATATGAGGACAGCAAGCGTTCTTTATCCTCCAAGGTACGGATGCCCGATGCCTGGAGTTGGCAGCCGATGTCCGATACATCTTGGCGTATATGTTCTATCTTAGTCCTGAGCCAGCCTCTATCCTCATGCGGGCGGTAGCTGTACTGCAGCTTTTGAAGGAGCTGCTCTGTTGTCACAGGCTGTTCCATCTGACGGAGCTGCCTTTGCATGGCAGCAAGCGAACCGGCCGCCATACACTGTAGGCATTCCCGAACAGCCTCCGCGTTCTCCGTCGCTGATTTACCGGATGCCAGAAACGGCTCCACCGTTTCATAACACTCCGTCAGGAAGGAATCAAGGTCTTTTTGTGCCGAAAGGACTTTGCACAAATCGTGCAGCACGGCAACAACCGCTGGCAACAGCACCAGCTTGGGATGCTCCTGAGCCGGAATTGGACTGACGCCATTTCTGGCTTTCAAATCCTCGTTCCAGTCCTTATTCTGCGACTGCATTACAGAAATGTCCGCGTAACCCTTGCCCGACAGAATATCCTTCAGACGACCAGTGGCTTCGACGCCAGCTTCGTCATGGTCCAGGCACAGCACGACACTTTTCAGATGAGGATTCAGCTCCAGCTGACGAAGCATGGCGTGTTCTGAGACACCGTCCAGTGTCACATAGCTGTGCCGCTGCCAGTCGTTCTTGTTCAGCGTGATGAAGGACAGCATATCCACCGGCGCCTCGAACACATGGAGGACGTCGCTCTCTCCAATCCAATGAAAGCTGTATTTCGGATCGCTGCCCTCCACGTTACCCTTATAGGGTTCTCCCTGCGTATAGGTACCGCGCTTATGAGCGTGACGAGCGACGCCCTTTTCATCCAGCCCCACAAATACTGCGTTGTGGTATTCCTTATCCTCATAGACCAGCTTTTCATGAGCGAAATGAGACAACACATCTCTATCTATAAAACGCTGCTTGATAAGGTAAGCAAACACACGGCGCATATCCGGATTGGCCTCAGGCAGCGCGAAGTCCTTTCGGGGAGCAGGAGCGCTTTTGGAGGTCTGGTTCCACTCTACGCCGGACTCGTCGCCTAAGAGAAGTGTTACCGCTTCGGGAAAGCTCATGTCAAAAAACTGCTGAACAAAATCAATGGTGTGACCGCCCTCCTTACGGCTGTGGCGGAACCACTCATTGCCTCGCACAGTCACGCTGTCGAAGCGCTTCCAGCGCCACTCCCGTCCGGAGCGAATGAGCTGCTCACCCTGTCGCTGGAGGAAATCCACCAGGTCGACAGAGTTTGCTCGTTGCTTTTGTTCGTCTGTAAAATGAATATATGCCATACTGCAAAACCTCCTTTGTCAGCGTTTGCGCTTACCAGGTTGCATGGGCGAGCAGCAGACGAAGTCTGCGACCAGCCCGCATCGGCGAAAAAAAGCCACCCGCCGATGAGCGGATGGTTTGAGTGACGCCGGTTTTATTTTTTCAGGGATTGGTTCTTTTTTCTGCAGATGTTTTAATTGTAGCTTCTGCATGGGAGCCCTCCTTTTAATATGTTGCTTGTCTGAGCTCGTGATCGTCCGGCGCATGCCCTTGGGTGATCTTCTTCTCGCGTATTTTTCTGCGGAGCTTACTGTCTGTCTGCATGCCAGGACCGCCGGAGAGCCTTTTCTGCTCGTCACGGAATATCCGGCTTAAATGATGCAGAAGCCTTGTTGCCGACATAAAGAGGGAAGGATCACGGAAGGAGTCCAGATGCTCAAGGAAAAACCGAGCATAAATGTTGCCCTGTTCAGCCGAGAGGGTGAGCCAGCGCACTGCGGCATCACGGTCACGTGGGACATCTCTGCCTATGAGATATAGCTTCCCAAGAGCATACTGCGCGTACTGGTTACCCAACTCTGCGGATTTGGTCAGCCATTTAAAAGTCGCCTCCACATCCTTGGGAACATCCTCTCCCAGCTGATAGAGCTTTCCCAACTGATACATGGCGAACGAATTGTTCTGTTCCGCTGCTTTCGTGAACAGCTCCACTGCTTTTCCGATATCCATCGCCACATGAGTACCGTCACGATAGAGCTTGCCAAGGGCATACTGTGCCATGCTGTTGCCGCTATCCGCAGCCTTTGTCAACCATTCCACAGCCTTCTCCGAATTCACATGACCGCTGTCCGTATCGGAATAAATCCTGCCCAACATATACTGAGAATGGACGTTGCCGAGCCGTGCAGCCTTTTCAAGGTATTCGATGGCTGCCGGTATATCCTTTTCCGCTCCTGTTCCTGTAAAAAGCATCTGACCGAGGCGGTATTGGAGCTTATCGTCATGGCTTTGTTCCTCCAGACGCTTGAAGCCATAAAAGGCTTTCTCAAAATTCAGCGCCGCTTCATCGGTATTCTTCTCAGTGCCGATACCATCACGGTACATCTTAGCCAGCTCGTAATAGGCATAGGGAACATGCTGGACGGCAGCTTTACCGTAAAGCTGGAACGCCATTTCGTAGTCCTGGCTTACACCCTGCCCTCGGTAGTACAGACCGGCAAGAGTATATTGGGCATACTTATGATTTCGGGAAGCCGCCATTTCAAACCAGTCTGCCGCTTCTACATAATCCTGTTCTGTTCCGAGTCCGGCCGCTTGCATTTTCCCGATGCGGTATTCCACATACCGGCTGTTGCTGTCCGCTTCGATATCCATAAATGCGGAAAGAGCTTTTTCATACCAAATAAATGCGATATCCGCATCCATGTTGACGCCAAGCCCGTCAGCATACATCCTGCCGAGGTCATGCATGGCAAGAGCATTTCCGGTTTCGGCTTCCTCCATAAACAAACGGAGAGCCTGCATGAAGTCAGGCTCCGTATCGTCGCTGCCATAGAGGAAAGTACGAGCCTCTTTGAAGCGGTCACTCCATTTGATATGGGGATTTCCGACATCAGCTTCATCGTCCTCTGGAGCTTCATCAATAGCCGCTTGGTATTCATCTACCGGCAAAGGAGAATCGGATTCCACTGAGGCTTGAAGCTCGTCCGCCGACTCGTCACCCTCGAAGGAGAAATGGTGACCGCCGATGTTCATCGCCTCTGTAATCACCATGTTTTTAATGTGCTTGAATTCCTTTTGTTGTGAAAGCAGAACGGAATCGGGAAGCTTATCCACGTATGTGCGCAGAACTTCATTGCGAAGCTCTTGCCATTTTGCGTAGGCTTCGGCGACACGAGCGTCCTTCGCCAACTCATCGACAATTTTATCCACAACGGTTTTCAGAGGCGCTTTGAGATAGCCGTATTGCTTTTTGCCAGAGATATGCTTCAGCCTCTCCGCCAGATGTGAGAGCAGAGCCTCTATGGTTTCACTTTCGCATATGCTTCCGCTCATCCTGCCGATGATTTCTTTTAAGACTTCACGGCTTTTCTCAGCAAGCTCATTCCTCTGAGTGGTCTGCTCGGAATATATCTGAATCAAATCCTGCTGAAAAATCTCCCTTGCCATACTGCTTCGCATTTTATCAATAGCTGACTTTGTAACATATCCCTCACGAGGATTGATAGAATACACCAGCATATGACAGTGAGGATGATGCCCCTCGTTATGAAAGGCAGCGTACCAACGCAGGTTCTCCGGAGCAATCTTCATCTGCTCGGCAAACATATTCCGCTGCTTGCGGATGAGAGCCATCCACGCGGCGGCGTTATCATAACCTAGCCGCACGGCGTCCTCCCGCCGCAGAGAAATGATGGGGGTCCACACATTACCTGTATGTTCAGCAATCTCCGACATCACTCTTGACAGTACCAGCGGAGTATCTGCGTCAGTGAAGAGTCCGTGAGTTCCCAGCTTCTCCGCGCGGGGACGGGTCGCGATGTAATTGACGTAGACTTCTTGATGGGACAACTGATCCAGATTCTGGTCCAGCACCGCACTAATGAATTCTGATGCAGTTTCCACAGTCGGCTGTTTCATGTAATCCTCATATTCAAACAAGTCAACCGAGTCGGGGAACTGCGAGAGGATATCCGTAATGAACTGCTCCTGTTTTTGTGTTGCAGGCAACATCCGTATGTCCGGCGAGATTTTTTCCACTCCTTCCCTCGTAGCAATGTACTCTACCACGTTTTCCAAATGCACCGCAGAATTTTTTATATACCGGCATTTCAATATAATCCTTGGCATGGCTATTCACCCTTTTGGAATTTAGCCACATCCTCAAAGTTCACAGCGCCGATGGATTTTTTCACGTCGGAAACGCATTTCCCGCGCAAGCGCCGCAGGGTATTTTCATCCACGTCTGCGGTGGATGCCAGGATATTCATCATCATGGACATCTCTACAGCCAGCTTGAACATCACGCGGGCGATGCGGTTTTCTGTCGTACTGACGATACCGGACATCGCCGAGGTGATAGCGGTCGGCAAAAACATTGCGCCTTTCTCACCCGCAATGTACCCGCTGTAAAGACGGACAGCTTTTTCAATGAATTCGCTCCTGCTTTTGCAGTTGTCCAATTCTAAAAGCGCATCCATACATTCAAGCGTGCTGGGGTAAAGCCAGACCGGAATGCGGTCTTTGGTTTCTTCCGTCATATGAAGTCCTCCTTTTCTGAAAATGCTCAGGAACCACCTATCGGGTGTACCCCGGAAAATCCTAAATTTTTCTGCATTTAGGTCGGTTTATAAGAGATTCCAACCACCTGAAAGGTGCCCAAAACCTATGTCAGGTGTACCTTCGTGAACGCCTCCGACCCGCGTTGCGGGGCGGTGTGAGGGGGCAGGAGGTCGCATAGCGACCACCTGCCTTTAACCTGCATGGAATTCAACCCCTCGGTTCACCCCTCAAAGCGGCTTTTATAAGGCTCTGTCCGGAGGATGGTTTTTGTCCTCTCAAGCTCCGTCACAAAGCCTCAACAAAAGGCGTTGTCCTGCCCACAAGTGTTACGATGCCACCCCTGCTGTCAAAGCGCGACACAGGGGCATACAGGAGGCAACACGCGCGTTTGCAGGTTGTTATTTCTCACTGTCCGCATCTGGACTACTCTGTCCTGAAGAAGCTGTTGGGCGGGTGCTGCGCATAGGGGCGTCCGTCACGCTTTTATCCCGGCTTTCGATGTACTCCCGGACAGGAGCGGGAACGTGCTTTTCATACAGTGTTTGCAGCAAAGTGTCCAGTTCGGCCTGCAGTTCTGTTTCATCTTTCATGTACTGGTGGATAGCACGAAGCTTTTCAGCTTCAAAGCTGATCTGTACATTAGTTTTTTTCATGAAGCTTTACTCCTTTCATACGCTAAAATCTAATGAAAATATAGCGGAGGCATCCTCCACCTGTTCCTGGGTGAAGGCTTCCGGCTTTTGAAATCGATCACTGTACTGCCGGATTTTATCCTCAGTCAGCGACACAAAATCACCATCATCATTGCTGCCAGCTACAAAAAATGTACCAGCAATGATGTCGTTTCCAAGAGAACGGTTGCCAGGAAGCCCGATCAGCTTTCCCTCTTCATTGCAGACCAGCACAACATAATCCTCCAGATATACCGTTTCAATATATCCTCCAACCGCCTTCTGCAATCCTTCCAAAGTGTTTTCAACATCAGCAGGATAGGGTTCTTTCATCGGTTCCACCATTATCACCTTTATCGTTTTCTCCATGTTCGCCTCCTAAATACTCATTGTCATGCTCTGGGTTTCCTTTAATTTTTTTGGTTGCTCCTTCTTCACAGGCTGTTGTTTGAGGAAATAGTGAGCCATGATGGTGTACTTTTCAGCCATCTGGTATAAGGCAGCAGGAAAGTGAGCCAACATGGTTACAATTCCTCCAGTGCATGGATCAGACTGCCAGGAAGATCGGATAGCTGAACATCGGTGTTCGTTTCTCCCGGCAGTGTGGCTTGAAGTTGTAGCGCGGCATTTCTTAGTTCGTCCCTGATTGCTTGCCGTACAATCTGCTCCAGAATTTCAGACTGATGTGCTGTCAGGATGCTATTGACCACGTACTCGGTGCGTTGCCTGCTGGCCTGCTGTGCAAAGAGCGCCTCGGCATCCCGATGCCTTGGGTTGTCCATATCGAAGGATAAATAATATCGTTTTCGCTCGGACATAGACTCACCCCATCAGGAGCTTGTAGCCGTCCGCATTGGCGAACCGGTTCAGCACCGCCACCGTATTGAGGCTGTTTTCGTACAGCCTGGGTTCCAGCAGCTCTGCGCCGCCCCCTGCGAACACCATAGGCAACCGCAGATCCAATCCGCGTTCACGGAGCGCATTGAACAGCTCCTTGCAGTAAGCGGTCACGGCCTGCTCCACAACAGCCCCAATTAACTTGCTTTCGGTATGCTGGATCTCCCCGCGTATAGCATCCGTGATGAGTCCGTCCGACAAAAGAATGTCACTTCGCTGGAGCGTATCCTGAATCCGGCTGTACAGGGTGATGGTACCCATACGGAGACTAGCACAGCTTGATCTGTCAAGCCGGAAATCATGAAGTGTGAGAATATCCACTGTGTACCCGCCGATGTCCACCAGCGTGATACTTCGGTAATCCTTAAGCAGCGGGTAATACCGGCACAGCGCCGCATGGCCCTGTGCGAACACCTTGCATTCCGCAATACGGCAACGGTAGAATGCTCCCTCGAACCGGAACGAGATGTTGTCACGCAGGAAATATCGCCTGAAGGCTTCCTTCTGTGTGCCATAGCTGTCAATGGGCAGCCCCACGCCAAGAGCGATTTCTGCATTGGTTGTCCCTGCTTTTTTCATGGTGTCCGCAATTGCCGGGAGCGTCAAAATAAATGTATCCGGCTCTCTGGTCTTGTCCTGCTGAAAACGCAGACGACGCTCACCGATGGCGTAATACTTTCCCTCGAAAAAGAGCTGCATCTCCGGCACAATGAATTCTTTGTCACTAGCGGCATACCCGGAGGCATAGAGCATCCCTTCCGAGGATTTGGTGTTGTAGTTTCCGTTGTCCACACCAAGCTTTATCATAATCATCACCTTCTTTCTTTTCTGCGGTTTACATGCGCATGGTCATGCCCTGCGCTTCTTCCTCGGCAGGGGTTTCAGCCTCTGACTGAGCCTCCGGAGCGGAAGGCGCTTCGGTCGCCGCCTGCTCACGCTGACGGCGGGATTGACGAGGCTGCCGTTCTCTCGGAGCGGGAGTCTGATTCTCTCCTGAAGCGGAAGTCTGCTGCGACTCTGCAGCCTGTTCCTGAGCCGTTTCCAGCTCCAAACGGCTCTCAACATATTCACGGACATTGAGAGGAACCAGCCGTTCATAGGTCTTGTTGAGGTAATCCTTCAGCTCCTGTTCGATGGTTTGATCCTTCTTCTCCATGAAAAAACGGAGGGCGTCCAGCCGCTCCGAGGGGAAAGGGACCTTTAATTCGGTTATACTCATTTTCGTTTTCCTCCTTATAAATTCATTTGCATCTCAGACGAGAGCTTTTCGCTTTCATCAAGATTGGGGCAGTAGTCAAGATAGAACACCATATCAAAGCCATCCTCCATCGGTTCGATCTCCGCCATCTCCGGCCTTGCTTCGAGGATATTTTTAAGCATAGAGCCGATGCCGTTGCTCTCCGAAACGGGGACGTGATACCGCTCCTGTAGCTCGTCAAAGTAAATCGACCACGTTCCGTTGGAGGTGCTTTGCGTACCCTCCTTGATGATTTGGTCAGCTAGATTGTTAAGGCGTGCGGTCACGAATTCACGAGCCCCCGGCATGTAGCTGGAGTATCTGGCATAGTTATATCCCTCCGCTTCGATCAGGACACCGTCAGAGGAACCCTCGCCCATCACCAGCAGGCAATGGAACACACCGTTTTCATCCCGGTACATGCGGTCGGTGTTTTCAGCTATAAAGGACATATCCCGAATGGGAGCCGACTTAAAATATTTGTATTCGGCTTCAGGAAGCTCGACGATTTTTTCAATTACGCAGTCCGACGCGGGGTAATCACTCGCCTTGCGTTCTAAAATTGCTTGCAGCTTCAGCATGATTTTCACTCTCCTGTATTGTAGTTGATGTAGGGAATTTCAAGCCACGCCGACCATGAGCGGTCGGCGAGATTGGTTATGACCACTCCGTATTTAGTGCCCATGGCTTCGACGACCTTTCCGTTTCCGACATATATTCCGATGTGCCCGGACTTCCAGACAGCAAGACCGGGGACGTCGGGCATGGTATCCATATGGCCAGAAACAGTTGCGCTTTTATACATACCGTCCGCACTGATATCAGGCATACCGTTTGTTCCGTATTCGATTTCCAAGGTGTCGGGGTTAAGCCAGCCGTAGCCTTTAATCAGCCCGACACAGTCCGTCGTCCTGCCGCCGAGCCAGTTGCTTCGGATGAATTCCTCGTAACTGCCGACGCCGTCAGGGTACTGCTCCAGCTTGGAACTGAACAGCGAATCCGTGAGGACGTCGCCGTATGTACCCCAGACATAACCCCATCCGGCTTCAAAGGCTTGCTCGGCATAGGCGGCCAGATCCAGATTGTTCTTGGTCGCCGGGTCTGTGAACGAGGAAATATACAGCACGGTACTCCCTGTACCGCCGCGTTCAATCTCGCCGGTAAATAGCCCCGCGCCGCCGAATGCAATCCTTTCATAAATTTTCTGAGCGTTGGCTTTGACCTCGGAGGTCACCGCGAATCCCAGCCGGAACAACCTTTGATATGCGGTTTCCAGGCTGGCGGGAACAGCAGAGCCATCCTCGGCGGTAACGAAGCAATCGACAAAGTTGCGGGCTTCGGCTGCGGATAAGAACAGATTTTCAGCGCCGAAATTCAGAGAATAAAAAAGGGACTTGATGCGGATATTGTCCAAAGCGCCGCCCTCAATACGGGCTTCAGCCTCGGATATGGCTTTGTCCAGAACAGTGAAGCATCCGTTCATTTCGCTGATGTGCGAAGTGTAATCGGCAGGCATGGCCGCAGGAATATTGCCGCCGTTAAAAGACAGATCGATAGCGGCTTTGTTGTGGTCGGAGCCTGCCGAGAGAATGCTTGCGATCATTACAACGATCAGGATGATGGGCGTCAGGATGGAAGCTATGACCACGCCGATTGTTTTCCACGTCCGCTTGTCGGTGGCAAGGGCAACGGCGGCTTTGACCGCCATGGCAATGGTTGCGGGATCTGCCATTGCTGATCACCACCATTTCATGTCGAACAGCGTGCCCTGATCCGGCTCCCGTTCCTGCTGCTCTTTCGCCAGACGGATGGACTTCTCCACGGCCTGCTCCAGAAATTCCGTGTCAAAGCCTGCCGCCTTATACCCCTCCATGATGGTGTCGAGGTAATAATCCGAAGGTGAACCGAAGGGATGCCCGTCGTTCATGATGTAGACCATGGCAGGGATCGTCTTGCCCTTCAGCTCTACGGGCAGTATTTCCTTGCGGTAAAAGGACGGAAATCCCTCATAGCGGTCGAGAGCCTGCAGGTCGCGCTCCTTCAGCTTCCACAGGAGAACAGGGACGCTGGAGCCTTTAAGCGGTTCCACAGTTGCGACTGAGCTTTTCCGTCCGCCCCTGAACAGCAGCTCATAATCCTTGATTTCGCTGGCGCCGACCACCTTGGCGGTCGGGCAGCGGAACGCCATCTGCGGCAGATTCAGGTTGCTGCCGTAGGCGATATACAGGGTTTCGGGTTTCATATTTCTTCATTCCTCCTTGCTACATTGACATGGAAAGGCCGGGGCTTTCGTCTGCCACCCCGGCCTGTTCCTGTTCGTTTTCAGTTGTCTGCTCCTGCTGTTCCGCCGCTTGAGCCGCTTCCGCCAGCTCTTTTTCTTTTTTCTGCCTTAATCGTTCCTTTTGCTGGAGCGCCTGCGCCGGGTCCTTCCAGGCAATGCATCCGTCGAGATGCTCCAGCAGATGAAGCCGGGCGGTCTTGAATTCATCGCCGATAAGTCCCAGCCGCAGGAGCCAGGTGCGGAAGGTATATTTCTCGTTGGTGCTGTGTGTTTTCTGGCGGCTGGCGCACCGCTGGTTCAGAGCCTGGGCTGAGATGGCGAGGCAGAGCTGGATGTACGCCTTGATTTTTCCTGCGTGAGTGGTGGAATTAAAGAGCCGGAACTCAACAGTACCCTTCTGGAACACGCTGTGAAGGTTCAGGCAGTGATAGCGGCTGTCATGATAATGCTCATGGCGCCCATCGTTACCGTTGTACCAGATGCGGCTGACCGCATCCAGCGTCCGGGGCTTTTTGCGGTTCAGTTCTTCGAGAAAGCTCTGCTCAACCTTTTTACAATACTGCCGCTCTCTCGCCACCTCCACCTGCATTGCCTTATAAATCAGATCCTCTTTGGATGCCATGATGTTGGTGATGTTTCGCAGGGTGTTGGCATTAAAGGGAGAGGCGTCTATATGAACATGGATACCGCACTTGTTATTCACAATCGCCCCAGCGCCGCGGAGTTTTCTCACAAGCTCCTGTATGGTTTCAATATCTTCGTAGCGGCAGATGGGAGTGACCATCTCGGTTTTATACTCATCAGAGGCTTCTACTATTGTTCTTCCGACCTTCTGCTGGGCAGTGACGCTGCTGTCGTAGGTAAAGCTCCACTTGCGGTTTTGTCCATCCAGCGCGGAATATGTTTTGTAAAAACTGCCGTCATAATGGGAAGCTGTACCGAAGTGAGAAGCCGCTATTTCAGACGCTTTTTGCCTTGTTATGCCTGTCATTTCAATTTCTACTCCGAAGCGCTGTTCCTTCATCTCCATGCTTTCTCACCCCTTTCGTCATCGTCCGCCTGCCTTTCCGAAGAGCGCCGCCTTATGTTCAGGAGCCTGAACCACAAGGTTATACCGCTCGTTTCCGCACTTATACAGGCATACGCCCCGCTGGGGATACCGGATGAGGTTGTATTCCGATTCCTCCAGCTGCAGGGAATCCATATAGAAATGCTTGTCGATGTTGCCAGCGTTAAACAGAAAGGCATGAGCCGGAATGGAGAACAGCGGCTTGGTATACTCCCTGATTCCTTCGATATTGAAGTCCTCCAAATTCTGCGAGGAGAGGATTACGGCGCTGTCTTTCTTCCTGACACGTTTCATAAAATTACGGACATATTCCACGGCAGTCAGGTTGGAGAGGAACAGATAGAACTCGTCGATGCTGGCAGCGGTATTGCCGGTGGTGAGAAGCTCATTGCTCATGTAGGACAGCACATTAAACAGCAGGGCGTTTCTCAGATTTTTGCTGGCCTGCAGAAGCCCTTTGACGCAGAAGGTCACGAACTCGCTGTTCTTTATATTGGTGTACCCGTTAAAGAATTTTGACTCCGCACCTTTGCACAGAGAATGGAGTCCAAGGCAGATTTCCCGCATGGTATCCGCCGTATAAAGCTGGCGGTGGCTTTCGTCAAAGGTCTTGTATTCTTCCTCAATCAGCCCGTACAGGTCAGACAGGATGGGGTAATCATCAGGCTTCAGGCGGTCGAAGTTACTGTGGTCGGTGATGCCCCATTTGTCATAGAGCTTGCTCAGCATGATCTCTATGGTGTCGATCTGACGGTCATCAAAATCCTTATAAGTCCTGAAAAAGTCTTTAAGGAAGCTGATATGCTGACTGAGCTTGGAGGTCTGCCGGAACGCCTGGGGCGCTTCAGCGTCTTTCGGGTCGCCGGTTTCATCCCAGGTCTTTAGCTCCAGGACATTTATGATGTACTCTCCGGTCATCAGGTCGATGAAGCAGCCGCCCAGGTTATTGGTGAGATCCTCGAACTCCATTTCGGGGTCAAGGCAGATGATTCGCATGCCGGATTCCCTGAGATTGCAGAGAATGAGCTTTAGCAGATAGCTCTTGCCCTGACCGGAGTTACCAAGGATGAGGATGTTGGCGTTGGTTTTATCGTCTGCCCGGCGGTTGAAGTCCACGAGGATATTGCTGCCGAATTTGTCCCTGCCGAGGCAGAAGCCGTTGGGGTCTGTCTTACCGCTGTAGTTGAAGGGATAAAGATTGGCGACCGAGCTTGCGGGCAGCACCCGTTCAAATTGATCACCGAACACGTTCCAGCCGGAGGGCATGACAGAAATAAAGCCCTGCTGCTGTCTGAGGAGGAGCCTGTCCACGTTGAGCTTGCTCCGCACCAACTCGGTCAGCACCTCGGTCTGCAGGAGCTTCAGTTGGTCCGGATCGTGAGAGAACAGCTCAATGTAAACAGCCGCGTGAAGGAGGGGCTCCTTGCTCCGATGCATCTGTGCGACGATGGTTGCCACGTCCTGCAGATTGCTTTCCGCCGTGACCGTCTGCTGTAAATCCTGGGTGCTGCTTCGCTGCATCCGGTTTTTGTTGGCGGCGTTTGAAATGATTTTCTTTTCCTCCACGGGAGTCACATGCCGTGTGTATATGTGCAGGGTCACTCCGTCTTTCTCTCCCAGATTTCGGAGGATGGCCTGTTCCTCCGTGGCGGTCGGATACTCCCGTAGCGCCCATACGGAGCGGTAGGTATTGCCGCAAATAAAATAGTCCGTGAAAAATTTAATCACAGACGGGGCGATCATATCGAGGAATTCCTGAATACGGACGTCATCTGTCTGAGGCGTCCGCGCCTTGCTTTGATGTGCCATAGGGTTCTCTCCTTTTCATATATTTCATTCATTCAGAACAATCCAGCGCTCTCCGTCGAAGTCCTCAAAGCGCTCCGTCGTGACGTTTTGCTCAAAGTAAATCGCCAGCATGCGTTTGACGTCCTCCCGTTCCGCACGCTTGGAGGAGAAGCCCTGCTCCCGCAGGGTTTTTTCGATACGGTTCAGATAGGGAAACACCTCGGATTCCTTTTCGCCCTTCAGCCGGATGACTACGAGGAATTCTCTGGCCGTCGCCATCTGCACCTGTATCCGGTCAAGGTGGTGGAGGTCATGCTCCAATAGCCTGCGGACGGCGGGATTGTTCTCCTGCTCCATTCGCTTTTTCAGGAACTGCTTGTTGTCCTCGAAGTTTTCACGGCTGTTCAGGCACAGGAATTCCAGCTCCGCCATCCCCTTGAGGACAGTCATCAAGGCATAGATTCGCGCCGATACGCTTTCCTCTGACAGGACGGAGATGTTGGTGGGCTTGACGATAAAGTACACCAGCTCATCGCCGCGGGCGGTCAAAAGGCTGTAATCGGTAATGCCCTTGGTGTTGATGAGCTGCCGGGTGTATTGCCTTTGCTTTGCCGTCTTTTTTTCTTTTCTGCTCATTGTTTTCCGTACCCCCATTCGTAGGTCTGCTGCTTCGTTATGAAGAAAGCGCAGGCGTATTTTATAAAGTCCAAAATGCTGGTGTCATCGAAACGGATGGTCAGGAAGGCATAGAGAGCCGTGACGACGACAGGCGGCAGGAACTTAAGCTGAGCCAGTGCAAACACAGAAAGCAAAAGACCGACGCCGATGACGCCGATATCCCTGAGCTGCCACAGCCACAACACCGCCTTGGATTTCAGGTTGTCGGGGTAGATGTACATTCGGATTCCTCCTGTTCTTCGTAGAATTTTCGCATAAAAAAAGCGATCCCCCAGAGAACATTCTCCACACAGGGAATCGCAACGCTGTTGCCGAGAGCTTTATACCTTGCACTGTCCGAGGCGCCGGGGATGCCTGTCCAGTAATCGGGGAAGCCCTGGAGCCTTTCGCATTCCAGAGGCGTGAGCCGCCTGATGAGCTTTCCGATGCGGACGGGATGCACGTTGTTCAGCGAATATCCGCCATCCGTTTTGGACTGAAGCGTTCCGCTTAAATCGCCGTTTTCCGCACCGTTCCGGCAGTCAAGTCCGGCGACGTCCATCTCACACACGAGGTCGGTTGAGTCCTTATATTGCCTTGCGCTCTGCGTGCTGACCACATCGTTGGAGACATATTCGTCACTCCGCTGCTGGGAGAAGACGCAATGCCGGTCTGCGGTATTGAGCGTATAGCTGATGTCCGGCTGGAAGCCCATGCCGTTGCCGCCGTTGTGATCCTGGCGGTCGATGATGTTTCCGGCGATGCAATAGGTTTCTGAATGTGGCATATCGCCACATTCATCCTCGGAATGAACAGCATCTTGTGAGACAAGCGGCACGTTGTTTCCGCCTGTTCCGTACCGTGCGGACATGGTCGGAGCCACTGCATGGGGACCGGTATATCTGGAATCGATGCCGTGGTTTTCAAACAGAAGCGACTGGTTGTTTCCGCTGGTTCCCGCCGCCGACGTGATGGTCGGACACAGGTTTTCACAGATTTCCGCGCCGCCCTGCTGGCTGCCCAGCACGAGCGGAGGGTGTCCATCCATCTGAGCGCGCAATGTTGCCGTTATATTTTCCGTCACGTCCATGCGATTGCCGCCTTGATCGTTCAGGCACAGAATACTTGGCACCATGTTGGAGCAGCTCTCGGACGCTTCAGTTTCATTGGGCAGTTGGGCGATGAAGGTTTGCTGCTTCATGCCCGGCTGCGCCTGGATTGCTCCGGACACATCGTGTAGATTCCGCACCTCGTCCCGCTGGTTGCAGGCGAAGGCAACGGGACCGCTATCCGTCATTCTGTCGGTCGGATTCCCGCCTGTATCTCCAGTGCCTGCTTCAAAACAGGCGGCAGCTCTTTGCCGCGCTTCTTCGCCCGGCGCAGAATCCCCAAGCAGGCTGTCTTGCTTAAATAATATTTGTGGTGCGGTGTGGCCTCCAAAATCTGCGACAAGATAGATTCTTTTGCGCCTTTGTGGGACGGACCAGTATTGAGCGTCGTATACCCTCCAAGCAAGTGAGAATTGATCTCCCAATATGAGCCTTATCTTACTTCTCGAATAAGGCTCATTATCCCAGATGTATGATTATCCGAGGAGATTTGGCGCAGGCTACATAACTGCTGTATTTTCGTCATTTTTCTCAAATAATCCTTCTCCTATTACAATAGAAATGTACCTTAATATTTCTGTTGTGAAAGGAGACAGTTATGAGTATAAGACAATACGGATACCAGTCGTTTGATTCATTGAAGAAGGGTCTACTGAAACTACTTCAGGACAAGGCCTACGGAAATGATACCATCAACAATTATCGCCGGAAGCTGAATCAGCTTGAGCGACATATGATTGCGAATAACATCGTCACTTATGACCCGTCTGTCGGCCAGAGATTTATTGACGATTATCTTTCAACGCATGCACTCAGTAAAGGCAATCGGCAATATATTAATACAGTCATTCATCGCTTAGATGATTACTGTGTTGATAAGTATCAAATCCAGCGAAAACCGGAACTCACCCCGTTGCCCGAAAGCTACACCACATTGATGGATGCATATCTGCAGAAATGCAGGGATGATGGAAACAGGGAATCAACAATCATTGGAAAGAGATATTTCCTTCGGGAATTCTATTGCCATCTCGTATCCCTTGGATGCCATGACCTTAGGGATGCGGACGCTGCCATCATCGGCAAGGCGTGCCTCATGCAGAACAACAAAGACGGATGGGCTGTCATCAGGATGTTTCTGCGGTATCTGAATTATGCCGGTCTGATAAATCATGATTTCTCAACTATCATCCCTCATTTTAAGAGAGCGTTCCGCCTTCCGAGTACCTATACAGAGGATGAAGTCAACCGTTTTGAGGAAACGATAGATACTAACTCCAAAATCGGAAAACGCGATTATGCGATGCTGCTTCTCGCAACTCGGCTTGGTATGAGATCCGGCGATATAGCAAACCTCACTTTTTCGTCGCTTGACTTCGGTAACGACACTATCAGTATTACACAGGAAAAGACGAGTGAGCCTCTTGTCCTTCCCATGATCCCGGCAGTAAAAACTGCATTAGCTGATTATCTTAAGAACGGAAGGCCGGAATCGGGTCAGCCTTATGTATTCCTGAGGGCAAATGCCCCATTCGAGAAGATAACAGCTTCTGTGGTTCGCTTCGAGACTAACAAATATTTCGGTAAAGCTGGCATCGATATCACTGATAAAAAGCATGGCCCACATGTGTTCCGTTCTTCTCTGGCCAGCTCAATGATAAACCATCTGGTGTCATACGATGTAGTACGGAAAATCCTTGGACATACAGATCCTGATGCCGTCAAGCATTATGCAAGGGTTGATATTGAGAGGCTTCGTGAGTATGCTATTGAACCTCCTGCACCTTCCGGTTGTTTCAAAGAGTTTCTGGAAGGGAGGTGGCAGTTATGAAGACATTCAATAGCCCCTTTCGGAAAGAACTTGAAGATTTTTTGTCCTTGCGACAGGCATCACTCAGTAAGAGCGCATATGCCCATGACTGTCATTATCTTGCAGATTTTGATACGTTTTCAGCTGGATATACAAATGAAAAGTCCGTATCAGAAGCCTTGATTAATGCCTGGATACATACCCTGAGTGGGAAGAGCAGTTCCATAGCAAATGAGGTCATAGTCATACGCATTTTTATGAAGTACCTTAACAGTATCGGGATTACCGCCTACATTCCTCCGATACCCAAGGTCGCTGATGACTATGTCCCATATATCTTCTCGGATGAGGAACTGGAACGGATATATCTACAGGCAGACAACCTTAATGTCTCAAACACAAAGAAGAATCCGCTGATTCAGTACGAGTTTCCCATGGTCATCAGGCTCATGTATGGCTGCGGGCTCCGGATAGGAGAGACGCTTGCCTTAAAGATGAAGGATGTCGACCTGATTGGTGGGATCTTGATTATGAGGCATACAAAAGGTGACAAGCAGCGTCTAGTGCCGATGAATCCTTTGTTGACTGAGATTCTGGAACGTTACTGTCTGGCAATGGGAATCGTTGGGGTTCCAGATGCCTGGCTGTTTCCCGTTTTTGGAAAAGATGAATCAATGACGCCGAAAGATACACAGCACTGGTTTGAGAAGATACTCCGTCTTGCGGAGATATCTTTTCCTGGGCGGAAAAAGCATGAACGCGGTCCCTGCCTACATTGCATACGTCATGTTTTCGTCTTCAAGTCCTTTGCCGCTGCAGAAAAAGCCGGGAGAAAGATCGATGATTCAGTACCTTATCTCTCCATATATCTCGGGCATGACAGCCTTCAGGAAACCGAAAAATACATGAAGTTCAGTAGTGAACTGTTTCCCGAGGCGATGGAGCTGTTCTCTGATTATTCAGCAGATGTATTTCCGGAGGTGGCGTATGAAACATAAAGCCTCCGCATTTCTTGAACTGCTGAACAGTTTTGTAACAGAATACCTTCCGGATGCTGTTGGTGCCAGCCCGAATACGATAAAATCGTACAAAGCAGCTTTCAGACTGCTTCTGAAATATATGTATCAGGAGAAAGGTATCTCAGCTGACCAGATATCTTTTGAGGCTCTCGATTACCAGACAATGGTCGACTTCCTGTCGTGGCTTGAAAAGTCCCGGGGATGTAGTGCAACCACCAAGAACCAGCGCCTGTCAGCACTTGCGTCATTCTCCTCTTACGCACAAAACAGGGATTTCGCAGCTGCATCGACATTCAGAAGCAGTGTCACAAGGATTCCGATGAAGAAAGCCACACATAAGAATCGGGCGATCTTCACAAGGGAAGAGGTCACAATCCTGCTGAGGCTTCCGTACGATCACTATGAGATCGGTCTTAGGGACAAAGTGCTTCTAAGTCTCATGTATGCTAGTGGCGCAAGAGCTCAGGAAATATGTGACCTTATTGTGAAAGACATTCAATTCTCGGAAAAAGGCGCTTCTCTTAACATCACTGGAAAGGGACACAAAAAGAGAAGGATTGGGATTTCTTATGGATGCGCGTCTCTTTTGAAGGGCTACATTGATCATAGGAAGATAACATCGCTTCCGGAAAGGCATATATTCTCCAGCCAGACACACGAAAAGATGACCGTATCCTGCATCGAAGAAATCTTCAAAAAATATGTCTGGATAGCAAAGCAGAAGAATCTAGGCTTATTTATTGATAACAGTTATACGCCCCATTCAATGAGGCACTCGACAGCAAGCCATATGTTAGAAGCAGGTGTCCCGCTTGCTGTGATTAAGAACTTTCTGGGACACTCGTCATTACAGTCGACTCAGATTTATGCTGAGATATCTCAGCATACTGTGGATAAGCATCTGAAGGAATGGAATGAGCGGTGGTTCTCAATACCGGTCAACGCTAATCATAGCACTGTCCGTGACAATAAGGTGCCTGATTTTCTACGCTGATTGTTTCATTATGATTATCTGAGAAGGTTTTAAGACTTCATTTATCTCTTCAGCTTTGATCATACTTTCTCCGATAATCATACATCTAGGATAATGGCCCCAGCAGACTTCCATACCCCTCCCGGAGGTCGAGGTACAGAAACGGAACTGTCAACAATTCGGCAGGTTTCCTCAAGCACCGCGCGGAAGTCCTCTCCGCCCGCGGAGGAGAAAGCTCCGGGGACATTTTCCCAGACCATATATCTGGGTCTAAGTCGAACAGGGTCAACTGTCCGCTTTCTTCTTGCGTCATGCTCTCTCAACTCCTTTATGACACGAATCTGCTCCATGAACAGGCCGGAGCGCTCGCCCTGAAGTCCGGCGCGTTTTCCAGCAACCGATAAATCCTGACATGGAGAACCCCCGCAGACCACGTCCACGGAGGCAAGCTCGGTTCCTTTCAGTTTTGTGATGTCACCGACATGGAGCATTTCCGGAAACCGTATTTTCGTGACTTCAATGGGAAACGGCTCGATTTCGCTGGCCCACACAGGTGTGAAACCCTGTCGGACGCCTGCCAGCGGAAATCCGCCGATCCCATCAAACAGGCTTCCGAGGGACAGCGATATGGTCACAATAGCAGCTTCATGTCAGAGGAAGGCGTTTCCTCCGGCATGACTGTTCTTTCTTCAGAATCGTTGTATTTCATGTGACATCTTCCTTGTATCTGTTCTGCTGATATCCTTCTGATGAGAACGCCAAGCCGCTCGGCTTCCGCGATTTCACAGTTCATGCCATGGCTGATACGCGAACCGCATATCCATAGCTCGTCGCATGAAGCCAACACCCGCAGCCCCATTTGAATACCAATCACCCGCTGGGCGGGTATGCTGTCATCCAGTATTTGTGGGTATAGCAGGTGGACGCCGACAGGGGCACAGCCATGCTCTGCGGCATAAAGGCAGGCATCCTTGGCAAACCGTATGTTGGTTTCAATGTCCCCTGCGTAAGGGGAGCAGATATATACCAGCTTCATTTCGCGGCCACCGCCTTCACCACGGTTCTCGTCATGTTGACGGCAGTCTGCGCCGTATAAACCGCGCTCATCAGGTTGCCTTTGGTGCTGGTGTCCAGCCCAAAAGCTCCGGCGATTCTCGGCACCTCTCCGGCCGCCAGCATAAGCCCAAGCCCAAGCAGGGCGTGATCTTTGACCACCATAAGCCCCGCAATTAGGATTGTGGACTGGAGGAAGGCTGTCAGGCAAAGACCGATAATCTGCTTACTCCAGCTGACAAAGCCGTCAAGATACCCGCGCGGGACAGAGAACATATACAGGCTGCCGACCGCGATCTGAATGAGCAGGATGCCGCCCCTTTTCAGGTTGGCGAAAAACACCTTGATCACGGCATAGCCCATAAGGACGACGATAAAAAGCATCATGATCGGGCTGGTGACGGAGCCGAAGCCGAAAACGCTTCCCGCGCTTTCAAGGCTTCCGGCCGCACTCAGTTCACTGATGATGTTGCTTGCGATGGTGTCTATTCCATCACCGAACCCTGTGATTCCAGCCGTGAGACTGCTCTGCAGGGAGATGGACAGCTTATATAGCTCCACCGGCACGATGGAGAACAAACTGACAGCCATAAAGCCTTTAATGGCATTCATGGCGGCGTCCTTGATGCTGCCCCTGCCGTTCTGGTACTCGATGCCGCACTCAAAGGCCGATACCACCAGACCGGTCCCATAGAGCGCCCAAGCCAGATAAACAAAAAACAGGACGATGGACTTCACCCAGGTCATATCGAACAGGTCGGCACCCATGTTGTTCATCTCGGTAAAGAAATTACCGAGGAAGCCGACTATCTGACCGTAGAACCAATCTACAATCTGTCCCAGCACGGTGTCGGCGACAAAATCCCATATAAACATGGGTTGTCACCTCCTTTCCAGATAAAAAATATAGGAGCCTGTTTACCAAGCTCCCGAAAAAAGCTATTTACATGCCCCGCATTGTCAGGCCGTTTTCGCTCTGACCAGACTGCTCCATCTCCAGCTTCGGTTCACGGTATACGTCAAGGTAATCGTTGATAGCCTCGGATATCCGATCATAGTCCGCCTTATTCGGCTTGTAGACATACCAGTCGATTTCCTCCCCATACTTCCATATGTACGGGGTAACGCCATTTTTGAAGTTCGGATTGGTGACTGCTTTTTTGCCGAGCAGGTCAGAGAATCGCAGCGTTACAGAGTCCACTGGTCCGTCGTTGCGGTTGATTATGGTTGCCTTAATAGCATCGTAATGGTCCGCCACACCCATTGTGACAAATTCGACTCTCACACGGAGGCTGTCGGTGAGCTTTCCGAAGAAAGCCCTGCCGACAAACCTTTTATCAGAGATAGCAGCGTCATTTCCAAACAGCTTACGCAGCTCCTGTTCAAAGTAGTTCATCTTTTCGCACCTCCTACATCCCGAGTATCTGCCAGATGTATAGCGGCGCGGTCAGGGTGAACACGAGGCAGGCGAATAGGATCGCCGGTGCCGCCCATTCAAACTGTCCGTGCTTGCGGTAGTCGAAGTAGGCCGTTCCGAGCTTGGCGAAGAAAAACACCGCCAGAATCAGGTCGATTGCCGGAAATACCACCTTGTTGACCACGGTCTTAATCTGGTCGGATGCGTCGTTCCAGGTGTTTTCGATTGCTCCGGCCACATCTCCTGGAGGTGCGGCATAGGCGGTTGTGCAGAGCGCAAAGCCCAGCAGCAGCACCACGAGGAGAACAGGCAGGATTCGTTTCAGTTTCATGAGGATAACCACCTTTCTTGTATTAATTTTGGGTATAAAAAAGGACCGCAAAGCTCTTGCGCCCTGTGGTCGTGTTTCTTTTCTACTGGTTACGGTTTTACCGGAGCGATGTGCCAGTCATCCCAAAGGCTGCCTCTGATAGTCACCGAGTCGGTGAGGTTCATGGAGAGCATACCCGCCGGAGTCCAGCAGTCGATGAGCCAAGTATACGGCGTGTAGCTCCCATCGGGGAACCATATGGGAGTGAAGTGTGTCCGGCGCTTGTAGGTCGAGTATTTGTTGGTCTTAAACTCGAATTTGGAGCTGTATCCGGCCTGTGTACGATCCAGCAGCCGCCAGTAGGTTTCGTATTTAAATTCGGGGAAATATGTGACGGCGTTCTGTGCGTCGGTCACCGCCGAGGATTGGTTGGTGCTGACATTGGTAGTGACGGTCTGGTTGATGCCGTATCCGCTTTTCATGGTTTTTCCGGATGCGGTCGGGGCTTTAGTGTCCGGCATGACATTCATGGAGGCTGAAAGACTGGCGGAGTATGAGAGCCAGTCGAACTCCCACCATCCGTGATCGCACCAATAACCGTCCTCATCAGTTCCATGCCATACCCAATAGGCATGCCACCATGGACGCCATACGCCCCAAGAGGCAGAGGTTTTCTGTGCCTTGCCGGATACAGCAACTGCAGAATATGAGTCGTTCCGGCCGTCAGCGACCGGATTGGGCGGATCGTTCTTTGACAGATCCACTATTCTTGCCGTGATTGTCCCCTGACTTGCCGAGCCTCCGCCCGATACCGACACATGAATAGTCATGGTCTGCGGGCTGGACGGCGTCCTCCAGCGCACCCACGCAAGCTGACTGTCGCCTGCCGGATAGTATATGGTACCGACAGAATAGGTCTGACCACCGATGGTGAAATACACGGTGACAGGATGGTCGGGATCTGATTGACCTCCCCGAACAGTCACCGATGTGATGACGTCGGTGTTAACCCTGTACTCATAATCGGCAGCCGTTACTTCCGGAGGCTCGGGCTCCGCCTCATTGAAGCGCACGATGCCAAGACCGAGGGATGAAATTATATCCGTATTTGAAGCGGCTGTGGTCGTGGAGCCATCCCATGCCGGGTAGCCGAGATCCGACGTTTCAAGGAACATCGCCAACGGCAGGTTCTTATGACTGAGGGATACCATTTTGCTCCGTAAGCCGCCGTTCAATTGCTGATCAAAAAGCGCGGCTTCCGTTGCGGTCATGGCGTACTTGATTCCGCCAAAGGTCATGTAGGCGATGGGTTCCAGCAGGAGCTTGTATTCTCCATTGGTTAAAATCTCGTAGTTCATACCTGTGACCTGAGCGACGGTCATGACCATATACTCGGAGCAGAAGTATTGTTTTATCTGCTCGATGCTTGCCTGCCCGCTGCTGGTGCTTATTATTCTCGGCATAGCAATATCCGGCTTTTCACAAACATACGTTGTCGTAACAGGAGACAAGGTTCTGCCAGCTGTATATGATATTTTTGATACCTTTCCAAAATGTACGGCTATTGATGGTGTCCTATTTGAGAAATCAACAGGTGTGGTAACAGGTGATCTGTCGCTGGCTCGAACCACCGTAACCCTTACGCCTTCATCACTGCCATTCCAGTAATTTTCATTGGTTCCGCTGCCCATTCCACCGCCGCCGTTATCTATGTTGCCTTCACCATCGGCGTAGGCCGTAACAGGCAAAAGCATGGAGAGCAGCAGAACCAGCACAAGAAAAAAGCTGAGACGTCGTTTCATACAATACCTCCATTAACAGCAAAAAGCACCGATTACTCGGTGCTTTTTACCTTATATGAGTTGTTCTTAGTCCATGTTTCCGACTTGCTTATTAATATCACCATCGGAGCCAACATCGTTTTGCTGTACTCCGCCGCCGTTATCGTCTATCCAGCCGAAGCCGGGGACATATATTTTACCGTCCTTTTTATCTCCGGACTCGGGTGTACCAGATGGGGGATTCTCCGGCTTCGTCACCTTGTCATGCTCCACAGGGATAACCTTATCTACTTTCTGGCCGTCCGGCGTTTTGGACGGGTCGGTCTTTACCTCCTGCGGTGGTTCGGTGGGCTTGGTGACCTCCGCCTGTATGCTCTGTTCGGTTCCGGTAGAATCTCCGGTATCCGCAGGCGGAGCCGAAGACTCAGTCGGATTGATGGACGGCACGGTTACCTCCGTTGACGGTGAAGGAATGACATTAGCGGGGTTTACCTCGTCAGATACTGTGCTTGAGGGCTGGACGGATACTCCTTTGGGAGCCACCGGCTCAAACTGCGAGGCTATTGCTATCACAAGTACGGCGCACACCACGCCGAGTCCGGCGATGGTCAGGCGTTTTTTTGTTTTGTCTGTCAGTTTCATTTAGGATACCTCCTTGTGTAAAAGTCGATGTATCTTTTCAATGACACACCATACTACAAAAGTTTCCAGAAGTCTATTGCCAATCCGAAAACAGATCAAAATATCGGCATATATTTGGCCTGGACCCTGAGATTTATCGTCATAGGCGGCAGGCTATTCCCGCCAAAGGACACCGGAACCTCCAGCCGTATGACCACATCAGCCAGCAGACCTTTTGAATTATCGGGACTTGCGGGAGCCAGCGGCATGTTATCAAGGTCGACAGAAAGTCCGGACAGCCTGAACTCCATGTCATCACCGGCATATTTCATATGGTAGCCGTTTTCCTGCCGAAGTCCCAGCAGCTGATCCAACCTACCATATATATCGCCATAATCCAGATTTTCTTGAAAGTCGGAGGCGCTTGGCTGATATGCTCCGCTGTAACCTTCCCGAACACCGTGGTACACATTGTCGTAGTTGTCGTTGATTGTCGAAATAACAGCGGACTGTACGGCATCCCGAACACCCTGGGCTACAATCATCAGCCGTATGGATTCGGAAATTCCGCAAAATACAATCACAAGCGAGAGGGTAACGGCAACGACAAGCGGAAAGGACGAGCCTCCTTTGCTTCTAAGTATATCATAAATTCTTCCAATTTTCATTTCCAGTACACCTCGCTCTTTCCGCTGGCCTCAGCCTTCAGGGTGACGGGAAAGCTCCCGAAGCCGCCGAATATGCCGATGTCGGTCTGAACGATGACGGTCACGGTGAATTCCTCATTGAGCTGAAGCCTTCCGGTTTTCGACCACGATACATTCGGGGCAAGTCCTGTTTTCTCGGTGAGAACCTGCGCACGAAGGGTAGTTTCGCTGCCGACACGCCCGGCAATCTCCGCCTCACGGCAGAGTTCCGTGGCGTAGGTATCCAGCTTGTTTTTTGTTACAAACACCGGCAGGACACTCACCGCCAGGGCGATGACCAGCATCACGCACAGCACCAGCACCGCCATATCGATATACCCCTCGCCGCGTTTACTTTTGAGCAGCTTCAGCACATCCGCACCCCCTGTTCAGGTGAGAGATAGGCTTCATCCAGCTCATAGTCCTGCTCGGCATCCCGCGTATTGGCAATCGACCAGAGCGCATGTCTCATATCCTCGTCATAGACCATTTCCGAGCCGTTTTCCTCACTCCACTTGTCTCGAACCACCTCCAGCGGATTTTTGAAGCGCAGCAGGTATGCCAGATGCTCCTGATCATACCAGCCGTTTTTCAGTTCCTCATACACCAGCTTGGTGGCGGCGATTTCCTCCGCTTTTTCAATAAGCTGGAGCGGCTCCAGCTTCACCCACTCCTTCATGAAGGAGATATAGTTAGCTTCGAGCTTTTCCGAAAGCTCCTTTTCAATATCTTTTTTCTCCATTTCGCATTCACACCTCCCTCTAAAACATTGTGTCGAGCGAGCTTAAAATCTCCATGACGATGATTGCCATGTAGGTGAGTAGGAAGCACATCAGCATGACAAATGAGAAAATCCTGATCTTCGGCGGAATCTTCTGCGCCTGGCCTTTGAGCCGTTGAAGCTCCAGTGCCTTGAAGTCGTGAGCCAGCATCTGAAAATACACGGCGCTGTCATCGCCGCGCAGGACGCCGATGAGTCCTCTGACCACATCGGAGAGCATGGGTGAATTGAGCCTTGCCTCAAACCTTGTCAGCGCCGCCTCGTAGGAGGACGAGCGCATATCCGCTGTCAGCACGTCCAGCTCGCTGGCAAATGCGTGACCGGCGTTCTTTTTGTAGTTTTCCATCATCGCCAGCACATCACGGCTGGACTTCAGGGTCTGTTCAATGGTGGAAACAAACCTCGGCAGCTCGCCCTCAATCTGCTCCCGCTTTTCCTTGAGCTGCTCGTCAGCCTTACGGGTTTCCTTGAAATATGTCAGGACCGCAAGGATAATCAGCACCGGCGAGAGCAGCGGGAGGACGAACAGGCAGGGTATCACTCCCAGCAGGATGGCTCCGGCTTTCGTGATGGCGTAAGCCGAATAAACCTCCGGCGTCATGCTGATGCCGGCCGCTTTCAGGACGTTTGCCATGCGGCTGCGCTTGTACTCATCCATCCGGATGTATCTTGAGAGCTTGACCGCTCCCGTCATGAGCCATGCCTCCAGCGTTTTGGCCGCCTTTTTATTCTTCCTTCCCGCGTTCATCATAGCTTTGGCCACACCCATGGAGGGCAGCTTCAGAAGACTTGCCAAAATGAAATACAGGCCCACGGCAAGGAGTATTCCGGTAAAAAACAGTTGTGTCATTCTTTCCGTCACCTCCTGTACTCAATGGGCTTGGTCAGTCTGATGACAAAAGCCGTAGAGATAAATATCGCCGCGGCGCAGACCGCGAGGATGATTTGCCCCACCGCCGTATGCATCAGGGTGTGATACCAGTCCTTGTTGAGAAAATACATGATGGGCACATTGCCTGCTACCAGCAGGGCCATGATGATGAATTCCTTGCGAGGTTCAAACACCAGGTATTCCAGCTCGGCGTTCACAATGCGCATGTCTGAGAGCTTTGAAACAATCGGGGTCAGCGTAGTCTTGAGGCTGCGGTCGTGCTGGCAGGCGGCGATGGCGTCGCACCACTCATGGAACACCTCGTTGTCGATTTTGGGCTTTATATCATGGAGCGCCTTGTCCAGATCGGGGTCGATGAGCTTCACCTGCGTTTTAAATCCCGCGAACACGCTCCGCACGGGAGGATTGAGATACTGGATGCTTTCCTCCACCGCAGTAAGGATATCCTCGCTTCGCAGGTATGCCGTGGTGATGATGGACAGCGCCGTTTCCAGCTCCGCAGCGATGTTCTTTTTGTAATGCGTGGCTGTCAGCCTGATGTACCAAAAAGGGATGAACATCATACCGATTGCCGTCACCGGCACGAGGAATACGTTGCCTATAAGGATGGCAAGGCTGGCGCCTACCGCGAGGAACACCAGCGACGCCGCACAGATCATGGAGAAGCGGGAGCTTCGCCCGGTTATGGCGAGTATCTCCTGCACCTCGGCGATTTCCCTGCGAAGGAAGGACGGCTTTCTACGCCGGGCGGTTTCGTTGATCTCCGCCTTAATGCTCTTGTTTTTGCGTGTTAGAAACCCGAACAGCCCGTTGGTAAACTCCAGCGGGGAGAGTCTGAGCAAAAGAAAAGCGCCGGTGATGAAACCGGCACAGGCAATTAAAAGGATTGTCATCATCAGGCAACACCTCCCGCCGCAAGGATTTGTTTCAGGGTATCCTGGGGCATCCCGTTTTCCAGAAAACGCTTCTGAAGGCTTGGGGAGATTCCCTGCAGCACGCTGTGGCAGCCGTTTATGATGAATTTGCCGTCCTCTACGCGGTTCTCTGTGATTTGGAACTGGAACAGGCTGCGGAAGTTGCGTGTGCCGTCCGGCAGGATTTCGCACTCCATAATCTCCATCAGCTTTCTCTGCTTGTTCTCCAGCTGTTTGGAGAAGACCACGATGGGGAAAGCTTCCGTCACCAGATCCATGAGCGTGTTGTCCGCCATGTCATATTTCCTTTTGCACAGAGTGACCATGCGGCGCCAAGTGGCTTCGCAGCTGTTGGAGTGGATGGTGGTCAGTACCGTGTGTCCGGTTCTGGCCGACTCTTGGGCGGCATAGGCTTCCGGTCCGCGCATCTCGCCCACGCAGATGATTTCAGGGTTAAAGCGCAGGGCCATGTCCAGTAAAATGTCCTGATCAATGTTCTGTTTGTCGTTTTCGCTCATGCGGGTCAGGGTATGGATGACACTGTTGCATACCTTGCCGTCCTTTTGGCGTACCAATGCTAGTTCGCGTGAGCCGTTTTCGATGGTGAATATTCTTTTGCTATTCGGTATGGTGGTCAGAAGCCATCCTGCCAGCGTGGTTTTGCCGGAGCTGGTGGCTCCTGCTACACAGACCGAAATGCCGTATCTGAGGCACTCAGCCAGAAAGTCCAGCATCGGTCCGGTAGCCGTGCCGCCTCGGATGAAATCCTCTCTTTGCATGGATTGAGGGTTCACGATACGGATGGAAGCGGATACCCCCACGTCCTCGTCCACCAGCGGGGTTTTCAGCACGGCGATACGGATGTTTTTGGAGAGATGCCCCAAAATGGCGGGGCTAGCGTTGTCCAGCACCATGCCGGA
Source organism: Bacillota bacterium (assembly GCA_023412665.1). Classification (GTDB taxonomy): domain Bacteria; phylum Bacillota; class Clostridia; order Acetivibrionales; family DTU013; genus DTU013. The sequence goes on along the minus strand of JAEZCA010000055.1, from coordinate 2,937 downwards.
CACATGAAGCATACGGCGCACTACGTTGATGGCGTGTTCGGGGCTGTCAAAGCGCTCATCCAGCTTTTTGGTGACTCCGCTGCTGTACTGCACCTCGATGTCGTTCCAGGCGTTTACGTCGATTTCCTCGATGCCTGCGCCGAAGATGTATTTTGTCAGAAATGAAAACTCAGCCATCTCAGTGTACAGGGCGTCCACCAACTGCTCCTGTGTCATTCCCGCAACAGTAATTCGGTAATCCTGAACATATTTGGTGATGTACCGCTTGATTTGCGCCTTGACTTCCTCTTTGCCGCCATCAGTGATCAGCGCGGCATATTTGCTGGAAATGTACTCCTGCACCTCATGTAACACAGAGTTGAAATCTCTGGCAGCTTCATTGGATGAAAAAAACAGGCCCTGATTGCCTGTCATGGTGACGCTGTGCGGCCTGTCGTCTGTCAGCGCCGGGATAATCACAGCCTTCCTGCGATTCTTTCTGCTCATACGCCGAACACCTCCTTTGCGAGCCGGGCGATTTCCTTGCGAAAGCCCCTGCTGTCCTTGAGTGTCAGATCTCCCAGCAGGTTCCCCGCAAGAGCCAGATTATCGAGCTCGTCCGAATGTGAAAGCTTGAAGGCGACATTGCCCAAGACCGACTCTATATGCTCTCCCGCCTGATTGGACTTGATGTTGGAGGCTACCTTGTACTGCTTATCGGCGTCCCATTTCTGATCCTTCAGGAGCGGGAGCTGGCTGGACAGGTAGCTGACGGATTTCAGGTCGCAGTTTACCAGCCGGAGAACAGAATCCGCCTCCAGCAGGGATACCGCCGACAGGATATCGTGGGCGATGGCGCTTCCACAGTCGATGATGATGTACGGCGCAACGTCCCGCAGATGGTTGATCAGCTCGGCAGCAAGCTCCTGGGAATACGGCGGGTAGGTAAACACATTCTCACCCTTGAGCATGCCGATAATGGTCAGGTAGTCCAGCTTCTTATGGGTGACGCAGTTCTGCTTGATGAGCAGGTCCGTCACATGGGTGGCGGCGAGGATGCTGCCGAGGGAACGCTCGCATTCCAGGTCGCTAGGCGGACAGATGCAGGGCAGCATGGGCGTGGTCATGTCACATAATAGCAGGGCCACGTTCTTTTTCTGATCCGCCAGATACTTTGCGAGGCGAACACTCACCGTGGTCTTTCCGCTGCCGGGACTGCCCCATACCGCAAGCACCTGCACGTCCTGCGCCGGTTCCTCCGGCACGAGCTCAGCCTGCTTGCGGGAGAAGACGCTCCCTTTCATGAAATTGAGCATCTTACTCACCTCCGGCTTCCTGTACGGGATTTTCAGGCACAGCAGGCGCTTCCTGAATTGGTGGTTGTCCGGTCTGTGAGGACGTCTGCGCCGCAGGCTTCGGATAAAGAATTTTTATTACCTTGTCCTGAAGCTCTGTAAATTTTGCGGCAGGTTCTTTGGAGCCTCTGTAAACAAGGGACAGATGGAGTTTGCCGTCCACCTCCAGCTCCGCGAGGATTTTGGCCTGCTCCGGCGAGACCAGCAGGGTGACGGTGGCGGGGAGCTGCTTCTCACTATTATCCTTTGCGGACGAATCTGTGTTGGCGTCCTGCTGATCCGTGTCATAGCCGGAGCTGGCGGTCACGCCAATGACCTCCACATAGGTCAGCTCCGGAGGGATTACGGTCAAGCCCTGCTTTTTATAATCCGGCGCAATAACCGATACGATGTCACCTGATATCAGCTTGCCTGACAAGCCTCCGGCAAAGTTTTTGATACTGACAGATATGGCCTGCTTGTCACCGTTCAGGTTGTACAGGTAGGCGTTCTCCGATGCCGGAGAGTCCGACAGCTTAGCTGTGAGGATATAGTCGCCGGGGGATAAATCTGCCACAGCGTATTTGCCAAGTGCGCTGTCCTGCTGCTTGATCACGTCCTCCGGCAGATTGTAACCACCGACCTCCACAGTCTGGATCATATCTTTAGTGATAGCGTCGCCTGTTTTTATGTCCTTCACTACACGGATGACGGTCGTTTTCTGTGATACGCTCTGATTGAACAGTGGCGTGAGCGCAAAACAGATGAGTAAAGAAAGCACAATGCAGATAACTCCCAGCACCGTGCGGTTTTTTAGAAAGCTCATAGGGTGTTCCTCCTTAAAATATGAAGTAGGCTGCGAGGCAGCCGAGGGAAAGAAAAGGCGCGAGCGGATATGACTTTTGAGTAGTCCTACCGCGCAGCATTTGGATTATGGTATTGCCTGCATGGAATACCAGCAGGGCAGTTAAGCCAATGAGTGTAGCCGCCATGCTTTTGTTGAAGCCAAGCACCAGCCCTGCCGCCGCCATGAGCTTGATATCTCCCCCGTCCATACCGCCAAAAAGCAGAGCGGTAATTAAAAAGAGCGCTGCGGCGAGAATGCCAGCCAGCTTCACCGGTTCAAAGGTGAGCAGACCGGTCAGGGCGATTCCAAGGCAGATGCTGTCGGGTATAATTTTCCTTCGGATATCGGAGACCGAGGCCGCCAGGAGCAGGGCAGCAAAAAGGCCGCCCTGCAGAAGCGGTGTTAGCTGGGACAATGCGTCCAGATCAGTTCCCATAGTTGAACATATCGACAATACGCTGCTTCAAGGTAGGCAGAACCGTTTCGCCGAACAGGGCATAGAGACCGCCGAGGACAAGGGCGCCGATGACGACGGCCATCAGGATTTTGATGGCTGTATCCACGAAGCCTTCACCGCTCTGGGAGCAGAGAAGAGCGCGGGACTTAAGGAGCATTACTGTGGCTTTGACCACTACCTTGGTGATCATTTGGTTTGCCTTATTTATGATGTTTTTTACGAGCTTTTTCATTGTGATTTACCTCCAATTTTTTTTGTTTATGGTTGTTATGGATAACAAAAGGGAAAGGCGGGCTTACATCCCCGCCATCTTAATGCCG